>JAINCQ010000004.1:0-3008 GCA_036574205.1 Elusimicrobiota bacterium
TCGCCTGCATTGTCCAAGGCGAACTGCGGCCTTGCGAACAGCACGCAAAACCATTTAGGTTTTGCTCTAAAGGCTGTTCTCACCAGACGCAACTCAAAACATTGAGTTGCTCCCGGATAGAAAAGCAAGAAGCTCCGCGTATGTCCCACTCACTGCGAAAGTCCGACCTTCTGGCAAGAGTAGATATCTATAGAAAAATCAGAAACCGATCCAAATTCATTGGGATTAAAAAACTGCCAGAAAAACTGCATAAAACATACGAATGCCCGCTTTGAGAAGCAATGGCTTACCAGAATCTTCTTAAAGACCCGTTTGTCCATTCGCAGTTAAACATTACCAGAAAACTCGGAATAACCAGGCCAGCCAGATTATGCCACTTCTTAAACTGTCCCCAGAGATTCAAAAAGAACTCCTTACATTACAGGACCAACGAGCAATCAAATTCTTCTCGGAACGCCGATTACGTCCACTTCTCAACATAAAAGAATCATCACAACAAATACAAGAATTTAACAGATTGAAAAACTACTTATATAAACTATTTAAAAAAGTGTAAGTTCCCTTGGTATACAATTTTTATATCCTATTACTCCAAAATTAGATATAAAAGATTTAGCATACGATTTATATCCATTTTGATAGTCCCTCCCTACATATCTGATATAAAACTCCATCTCATCTGAATTTAATTGTTTTGCTAACCAGTGTAAATCTCCATCAAATTTTATACAATATCCAGCATAAAAAGTATATTCTTCCTTTTCCCATACTATAAAATTAGGCTTCAAACTAAGTGGAGGAACAAGAATCTTTTTACCCCAGGTAGTATCAAGTCCTTGTGAACGACCAAAAGCATACCACGCTACAGGATTTTCTTCACCTTTATCTCTCAATAATAATCTGTCTTTTATTGCCAAAAAGTATTTATAAGTACATGGGTATAAATCTTTTAATTCTTTTTCAGGTATAATTGTATACTTTCCATAAATTTTTTTATAAGGGAAAATTATATATCTATTCTGGTTCTCGTTTGGTGATTTTAACACAGATACTTTTACTATTGGTTTTAATATATCTTTTTCAATTGTAAATATTCTATCATCTTTTAATTTTATAGTTGCTTTATCACCTTCTATAATAGGGTCTTTGAAAATATAAAAATCATCTGCTAATGTTGTTATACCAACATGTATTTTAGATATCTTTCCTAATGGTATTCCCCTTGTTTCAATTTCCTTAATTCTTTTTAAGACACTATTTGATGCTAATGTCCATTTGTTATAATTAATATTTGATAATTCTATTTCATCAACATATTTAATATTCTTTTTATATCCATTAAAAAAATAAAATTTATTTTGTTTCCAGTTTTTGTCTAGTACAGTGATTGCTGAATATGTTGTGGCGTCATCAAAAACTTGGTGATAATTAAAATCTATTATATTTCTAATAATTTTTTTATCCATTAAGTAATGCCTTAATATTTTAGCGGTTTCTGTCTTAAAATAAGTATTTGGTGTAATATAACCCAATTTACCTCTTTCGTTCAATAGATTTAAACCAAGTTCAAAAAAAGCAATATATATATCAGTTGACCCATTTCTACAAAAAGACCAATCTTGTTGGATTCTTTCTCGCCTTTCTTTTCCCAAATGTTGTATTCTAATATATGGCGGGTTACCGACAATATAATCAAAAGTATTAAAATATTGTTTGATCTTATTTTTATCTAAACTATCCAAGTATTGGATATTCCATTTAACTTTATTAATCTTATATTTTTGAGCAATATCGTCTAAGTAAATTTTACATTTAATAATAGCATTTCTATCAATATCAAAACCAAATATATTGTTGCATAACGCCTTTCTAATCTCATCCAAACTTAAATTGTTTTTAAAACAATCCTTTAAAAATCTTTCTACAACAATTATTAAAAAAGACCCCTCCCCACACGATGGGTCTAAAATTTTTTTATCATAAATATTATTTTTATACTCAATATTATCCAGAATTAAATCAACTATCCATTGCGGAGTATATACAACTCCATTTATTTTTTTCTGTGAAACTTTCATATATAAAGGTAAATTATTTATTTTCTCAGTTCGCATAATGCTCTTACCTTTCTTATAAAAGTTTCAATTGAAAAGTCATTTTCTATTATTCTTACTGTTTCTTCTTGTAATCCCAATTCTTTCAAATCAGTAAAATAAGGAACATTGTTTGCGTCAAAATCAATTATTGCCATGCCTAAAACATCTGGTTTATGAGGAAAATCTAAATCTCTAAAAAGTTTAATATATTTTTTTATATGGTGTTCAGATAATATTTCTGTTCTTTTTAATTTTCCTCGTTTGTTTCCAGATGCTTTGTCGTAATAGGGAGTGTGTCCTCTTAATACAAGAAAATGAACAAAACCGACTCCAATTCTCCTAATATTTGCAGTTTCTCCAAGTAAATTTTCAAAATAATTATTTGAATTTTGTGCATAGTTTGATGTTACAAATTTGAAACTTAGGGTTACTATGGGATTCCGATTGCTAAAAATTGTAATATCTAAGGTTTTGGGGTAATATTTCCCTTCTATTTCATATTCACCCTCATCACCTAAGCTCCTAACAGAATAATTACTTTTCAGTCTCGAAACAATTTTTTTTGCAAACCATGAATGAATTGAGATTAATTTTTTATTACTTCTTGCCCCATATTCATTGTATGCATAAAAACTATCTTTTATGGCATTTAAAAATTCTTCTTTAAAATTCTCACTCATAAACCTTCCAACTTAATATATCTAAACTCCACTGCACTGTTAACCACTTCGGGTACAGTGGATTGTATTGACTGGCTCCCCGGGCAGGACTCGGTTGCAAATAAAATTCGCTCACCGCTCATTTTTTCTCAAACCCCTCCCTCGCAAAACTGTATGCTTGTGTTTTGCTGCGGGCTTTCGAGTCACGCATAGCCCTGACGGCTTGCGCGACCCCGCCTCGTTCGCCTGCATT
>JAINCQ010000037.1:0-132668 GCA_036574205.1 Elusimicrobiota bacterium
TCCATTTTGAACCTCAACTTCATAATGCAACCCTCCTTTATTGAGGGTTACATTATATAAATTTCAGTTACATTTTAAATGAGTTGACATTTAGCCTTATGGTTACATTTTACATGATTTGATTCGAGTTATTGACAATAATAATTATTTTTTTATAAAATATATTAAATTAGAATAATTATAAATAAGGAGTTTTTTAGAATGTTGCAAATGAAAATAAAAAGAAAAACACCTCAGAGAAGGGAGATAATAAAATATTTGACAAATAATTATAATCACCCCACTGCTTTTGAAATATATAAGGCAGTAAAGAAGAAAATTCCGTCTATTTCTTTTGCCACAGTTTATAATAACTTAAAATCCATGCTACTGGAAAAACAATTAGTCTCAATTACTGATGGAGAGAGGTTAAGGTTTGATCCTGATAATACTCCACATGATCACTTTATATGTATTAAATGCGGGAAAATTTATGATATCCAAAAAATTATTAAAAATCTTAGATATAAGAATTTAAAGGTTATTTCACATATTAGCTATGTTAGAGGAGTATGTGAAAAATGTCTTAAAAAAACAAAGGAGGAAAAATGAACGAAATAAATGAAAAAATAATAACCGTGGGGATGAAAGTGGAAAACTTTGAGTTTGAAGGATATGATCCTAAAAAAAATTGTTTCTCAAAGTTTTCTTTGAAAGATTCATTAAAGGGAAAAAAGTGGACTGTTTTGGTTTACTATCCAGCTGATTTCACTTTTGTTTGTCCAACTGAGCTTGAAGACCTTGCGGAAAAACATAGTGAGCTTGAAAAAATGGGGGTCAATGTATTAAGTGTAAGCTGCGACACAAAATTTGTACATATGGCATGGAAAGAAAACGAAAAACTGTTAAAAAATGTTTCTTATTTTATGGCAACTGATCCTCTTGGAAAGATGGCAAAAAAGTTTGGGGTATTTGATGAAAATTCTGGAGTTAGCTATAGAGCGACAATTATTATTAATCCTGATGGGATCTTATCTGGAGTTGAGGTTAATTTAAATAATGTTGGGAGAAATATGGATGAGCTTGTTAGAAAGATAAAAGCATTAATTTATACTTATAATAATCCTCAGGAAGTTTGTCCCGCTAAATGGGAACCTGGCAAAAAAACTTTAAAGCCATCTGAGGAGTTAGTTGGTAAGGTTTATAAAAATATTTGAAAAAATTATATGTGAAATTATTTTTCTAACTCTTCCAGTATTTTTTTAATTTCAATATTTATGTCTTTTAAAATATCTATATACTTTGAATCGCTTTTTTTCTGGTGATTTTCTACAATATTTTTCCCTAAAATTTTTCTAATTCCCTTTATGGAATAGCCTTTTAAGTAAAGTAAATCTTTTATTTCAAGTATAGTTTCTATATCTTTTTTTGTATATCTTCTGTGAAGACTTGGAAGTCTTATTGGCTTTATAATCTTCAGTTTTTCTTCCCAATACCTTATGGTATGAGGTTTTATCCCGGTTAGTTTTGATATCTCTCTGATTGTAAAATAATTTTTACGCTCTGTCATTTAAAGAATGTCTTTGAAGGTTTGAATCTGACTTTCTTCAAAGGTCCAACCATAACTTTTTCATTGGTACGGGGATTTCTTCTAAGCGCAGGCATATGTTGAACTACCTTAAATGTTCCAAATCCTGATATAACCACTTTTTCATCTTTTAAAAGTGCGGAGTGTATTATCTCAAATACTTTATTAACGATAAATTCAGAATCGGAATTTTTGGGTAAAAAATTTGACATTTCATCAATTATCTGTTTCTTGTTCATTTTTCCCCTCCTTATCTTTTGGCGGATTCTCTCCTATAATATCTTTTGGTGTAAGATTTTTAAGCTTTTCTTTAAACTCTTTGACTTCTTCTTCCGTTATGGGTTTTGCTAAAACCTGAGTAGTTTTAAATATATTTTCGTTTACATAAATAGGACATCCGCTTCTAACACTTAACGCTATAGCATCAGAGGGTCTTGAATCTATTTCTTCTATGTTTTTGCCTTTTGCAATATATATTTTTGCAAAATATGTATTTTCTTCAAGTGATGTTATTACAACTTTTATTATTCTGGCATCAAGGCTGGTTATTACTTTATATAACAAATCGTGTGTCATTGGCCGCGGTGAAACATAGCCAGACATTTTCATAGCTATAGCTTGAGCTTCAAAAGGGCCTATCCATATAGGTAATAATCGTATTCCCTTTGTCTCCTCCAAAAAAATTATAGATTCTGTTATACTCGTTGCTATTGAATATATCTTAACTTCTATCTCTTTCATTATCCCTCTTTTCTGTTATATTTTAATTCTTCGCCTTTTAGAAGTCTTTTTATATTTGGTATGTGAGTTATAAAAATAATTATTGATATCAATATGCATAGTATTCTAAATTCAGGTTTTATATGAAATAATATAGAACTTATCATAAATACAAATGTTGCAGTAATAGTACCAAGTGAAACAAATCCAGATGATTTAGTTATAAGTATAAAAGTTATAAGAGCAAGAGCCAAAGCATATGGCGTTATAACCATTAACACACCAGCAGAGGTCGCCACCCCCTTACCTCCTTTAGAACTTAAAAAAAGGGTAAATATATGACCTGCTATAGAAAGAAATCCTATAAGCATTATCATATATGGATTTAAAAAAAATTTTGTTGAAATATATGTTGGGATAAATCCTTTTAAAAAATCAAATACAAAAGTAATACTCCCCCATTTTTTGCCAAGAACCCTGTAAACATTTGTTGCCCCGACATTTCCAGAGCCGTGTTGCCTTATATCTATATTATTTAGCTTGCCAACTATAAATGCTGTTGGTATAGAGCCTATAGCATAGCTCATAAGACATATCAAAAATATCTCCATAAGATAATTATATTATATTATAAATACAATTAATAAGTGTCAATAGTTTTTAGATTAAGTTTTTCCTGAATATTTTTTATTTTTTCAGCTATTCCTTTAATTTTAACTATTGCATGGTCTTCGAAGTAATTTTCTTCAATAACAAAAAAATTTTTTCTCAGGTCGTTTATTGTTTCAAATTCTTCTTTAGTGATTTTAAGAGTCTTTTCCTTCCATTTATAGCTTAGTCTTTTATCAATTTCAAACATAAGTTGATCAATGCCTTCTTTTTTTAGGGCTGAGATAAATACAGGTTCAAATTGTGACAATGAAAGGTTTAATGAATCTGGATCCACTATATCTTTTTTATTAAAAACATTGATTAGTGGTATGTAATCAGCGCCTATTTCTTTAAGGGTCTTTTTTACAACGACATTTTGCATTATTATATCTGAGGTAAGATCATGAAGATGAATTATTAAATCAGAGTTTTTTATTTCTTCTAAGGTTGCGGAAAAAGCCATTATAAGAAGGTGGGGAAGGTTGTTAATAAAACCAACAGTATCTTCAAATATGCCAAAAAACCCCTCTTTTATCATTGCTTTTCTTGCGGTAGGATCAAGAGTGGCAAATAACTTATCATCAGCATAGACATCATTTTTGCCTGAGATCGCATTTAATAGTGTTGATTTCCCAGCATTAGTATATCCAACTATTGATATTACTGGAAAAGGAAAATCCTTCCTTTTCTCCCTTTGTAGTTCTCTACGCAGTTTGATTTTTTTAATTTTTTCAGATATGATAGATATTTTTTCTCTTATTGCTCTTCTATCATATTCTATTTTTCTTTCACCTCCTCCCCCTCGTATGCCGGTTACCCCATACTGTTGATCCATATCTCTACCAGATCCAGAAATTCTTGAAAGTTTATATTTAAGATTAGCTAAATCCACTTGAAGTTTCCCCTCCTGAGTTCTTGCTCTTTGCTTGAATATTTCAAGGATTAAAAATGTTTTATCTATCACCCTCACACCAAGAAAATCTTCAATATTTCTCTGTTGGCGTTCAGAGAGAGTTATATTGAATAATATAGACTTTATATTACATTCAGTTATTTTTTCTTTAATTTCTTTAAGCTTGCCTATACCTATATAAAAAGATGGGGTAGGCTTGTCTATTTTAACAATCATCTCTATACTATCACTAACACCATATGTAGAAAGGAGGTTTTTAATTTCCTTTATTTCGTAATCATATGTCTCTGTTTTTATTTTTTTTTCTTTATTTGTTACTATTATTACAAGAAATTTCATATCTGGATATTATATTGTTTGCTATAGAATCTATATCAAATTCTTTTTCTTCGTTTATTTCTATCTTAGTTGATTCATATCTTGAAAACCATGTATTCTGTCTTTTTGCATAATCCATGGATTCTTTAACAATTAATTCTATTGCTTTATCTCTGGATATTTTATTTTCTATGTAATCTATCATTATGGGATAGCCAAGAGATTTTAGTCCTGGACAATCAATGGGATATCCATTGGTTATCATATCTTTTATTTCTCTTTCCCAATGATTAAAAACTTCTTTTGTTCTTTGCTTTATTCTTTTTGAAAGAAGTTGCCTTGACCATTTTATAAAAACAAAGAAAGCATTTGAATAGGATTTGGGATTGAATATATTATTTGAAATCAGGGAAGAATAAGGTTTTGAAGTTAGTATTGAAACTTCTATGGCTCTTATTACCCTATGTACATTATTGGGATGTATTTTTTTTGCCGAGACGGGATCTAACTCCTTTAATTTTTCATGAAGTTTTTCTTTCCCGTATTTGTCAAGATATTCTCTTAATTGATTCCTTATATGTTTGTTTGATTCTGGCATTGGATCAAGGGGATTGAATATTGAATTTATATAAAACCCCGTTCCACCGCATATTATAAATTTTCTTGTTTTGATTTTCAAAAGACAGTTTTTGAAATCATAGATATATTTTGCTACATTGTATGTTTCAATTGGATCTATAAAATCAACAAGATGGTAAGGAATTGAATCTACAATATATACTGGGTTTTCTTTGTTTATCCATCTTCCAGCAGGCTTGGAAGTACCTGCGGAAAGATGCTTGTATATCTGTCGGGAATCAGCCGAAATTATCTCAGCCCCAATCTCTTTAGCTATACGCAATGCTATAGCGGTTTTGCCGCTTGCATTAGCTCCTGTGATTACAATAGGTTTATCAAAGGATGAAAACATTACTTAAAATATTCTTCTATTTTTTGAGGTTTATTGCATAAAATACTGGCTTTACATTTCTCAACACATACCTCAGGAAGTTTAAGGGAAATTCTTATATCGCAATCTAAATAATCAAGTGCCATTGCATTTATTTTTGAAGATATTTCTTTGGATATCTCGCTAAAACTTATTCCGACCATATAAACTTCACCTTTTTGCTTTATCCAGGCTATTTTCCCTTTAACAGGGATAGTTGTCTTGTCAAGTTTTAAAATTATGTTTATTTCTTTAGTATGTGGAGGCTCTAAAAAAGTTATCAACCTCATTCCACCAGCAGATAAATCTGAGAGTATTGCAGGCTGAGGAATTGTTTTGCCACTTTGTCCTTCGGAGTAAAATTCTATTTCAACCGGTTCAAGTATTCCATGTAAAATTGGAAGTCTTGGATGTTTCCTTCTTTCTTCATTTGTTTTTTTAGGCATATATTCTCCCATATAAAGTGTTAGTTTTCACATCTTCAATCTTTACTTCTAAAAGTGAACCTTCAGTATATATATCATTATCTATTATACAACAATTATAGCCAGTGTTTGTCCTCCCAAATTTATTATTATATAATAGAACAGTTTCTATCCTGCCAATTTTATCCATTGCTACCTCTTTAGCAATTTTTTTTGCTTCATTAAGTAGTATCCTGTGCCTTTTCTCAAGTTCATTACAACTTATTAATAGAGGATCTTTTGCTTCAAATCTTGGAGAATATTTAAAACAATATATATTAGAAAATCTTATTTTTTCTATGGCTTTTAAACTTAACTCAAAATCTTTAATTGTTTCTCCATTATATCCTACTATTATATCGCTGGTTATTGATGTAGAGGGATCCTGGGCTTTAAGTTCAGATATTATTTCCATATATTTTTCAATTGTATATCCTCTATTCATTTTTTTGAGTATTTTGTTTGAAGCGCTTTGAAGAGGAATATGCAACCATCTCGATATTTTTTTATTTCTTCCATATTCAAGGAAGAATTTTTTAGTAAAAAAAAGTGGATGTGGGCTCATGAAACGTATTATTTTTATCTCATCTATTTGTGAAATTTCTTTAAGCAAATCAGTAAAATCTAATTTCAGATACCGGTATGAATTAACAGTTTGTCCTAAAAGCATAATTTCTTTAACCCCATTTTTTGCTTTTTCTTTTATTTCTTTAACTATCTCATTGAAAGGGATGTTAATCTCGTTTCCTCTTACATAAGGAACTATACAATATGAGCATTTTAAATTGCAACCTTTTGAAATTATTTGATAATCAAAAATTTTTTTTTCAAAAAAAGTGTTAGTTATATCAGGGTTTGATTTAGTTTTATTTTTATCAAATAGCTGGTATATTTTGTCATAAGATTTTGCGCCAATAATCTCATCTATGTACGGGAACCTTTTTTTTAAACCTTTTCCAAGTCTTTGAGCAGCACATCCTGTAACAAAGATTTTTTTCCTATCTGTTTTCCATTTTTTTAATGTTCCTATAAGACTTATAGCTTTATCTTCAGCGTGTTGTCTTACAGTGCAGGTGTTTATTATTATTATATCTGCATCATCTATATTCTCTGTTATTTGATAGTTATGTGTTTTAAGAAAATCAGCTATTGAGTTTGATTCTGCTTCGTTCATCTGGCAACCGTAGGTTATTATATTTACTTTTTCAAGCATAAACTATTTCTTGTTTAAAATATATTTTTCAGTATATCGAATTATACTTTCAGCAATTCTTACTGTCTCATCAGGATATCTTCCAACTGCTGTTTCAGCCGAAAACATAACATAATCAGCTCCGTCTAAAATAGCATTGGCAAGATCGCTAACCTCTGCTCTTGTTGGGCGATAGTTATTAACCATTGATTCAAATATTTGAGTTGCAACTATTGAAAATCTACCAAGTTCCCTTGCTTTTTCAATAAGATTTTTCTGAATTAAAGGTATTTTATAAAGCGGGACAGATATTCCAAGATCTCCTCTTGCGACCATTATGCCATCTGAGTGCTTAAGTATTGTTGGATAGTTTGTTAATGCCTGTCTGTTTTCTATTTTTGAGATGATTTTTATTTTTTTATTTTTTTCTATTAATATTTTTCTTAAAGCTATAATGTCATAGTGATTTCTCACAAAAGATTGCGCTATAAAATCAAACTTTCTATCTATGATGAAATCAATATCTTTTTTATCTTCTGGATTAAGCATTGGAAAATAAAGATTTGCAAGGGGTATATTTATCCCTTTTTTGTTTTTTACAATCCCCCCCCTTTTTACTATTGTTTTTAAATCTTCTTTGTTTACCTGAACAACCTCAAGCTCTATATTACCATCATCTATATATATTTTATGTCCTACTTTTATAGCTTTTAAATCATATTCATAATCAAAACTTATGATTTTTGAAGTTGAAATTACATTCTTCTTTGTAAGAATTATTGTGTCTTTGTTTTTTATTTCAAAGGGTTTTTGGATATTTCTTATTCTTATTCTGTTACCTTTTAAATCAGCAAGAGCTTTTAATCTAAAACCCTGTTTATTTAGTTTTTCTATTATTTTAAGAGCTTTATCAAATATCTGATAATCTGAATGGGAAAAGTTAAACCTTATTACATCAACACCATTTATAGCCAACTTCTTAAGCATTTCAAAACTATCTATGGCTGGTCCAAATGTGGCTATTATCATGGTTTTGGGCATAATAATAGTTTAACAAAAAAATAACCCTTTCCGAAAAATCAGGTTTTAGATTAATTAGAAATGTTAAAATGCGTTAAATATTAAACAACTTTACATCTTCTTCTTTTTGAAATCAGGAAAGATCCATCATGTTTATGCATCTTTGCAATTATCTCATGATTGCCAGGTTTTATGTCGTTCCAATCATACCACCAGTATCCAACTGAATGTCTTGTTGCATGCCATGGACCATTATCTATGGAAACCTCAACCCCTTTTGCATCGCTTGTTCCTATTCTTATGGTATAATGCCTTGATGTTATCGTTTCCATATGTTTTGGATAATCAATGACAACATATCCATTTTCTGTTGTTGTAGTGGCATTTTTTCTCTTTAAGGCTGTTTTTGCCATTTTTCCCTCCTTATCAGATTCGTTACTTGAAAATTCTTCAAGCTTTTTTGCTATAACCCTCATCTCTCTTTCAATATCTTTGACTTTTATGTGTATCATAATTACCTTTCTGCCTTTTTCCTTCAGCGCCAAAAAATCTCCCTGAGCCTGAGACAGACATAGCTTGTGGAAAGTGTAATCTTCCCCTACTATCTTTATATCTTTTTTAGCAAGATTTGTCAATATGATGAATATTCCTTTATTATTTCCACCTTTAAATAGTTGTCCGGTTGAATGAAGATATCTTGGTCCATAGCTTTTTATACATGGGCTTGTGGTAGTTCTGGTTATTATAAAAGAGATTTTTTTTAGCAGATTATCCATTTTTTCAGTTTCTGGGAAATATGCGCATATAGAATAATACCCTTTGTCTTCCCTGATATTGAATATCTCCCAGAATATGTCATCATATTTTTTTATCTCATTTTGAGCTTTGAAGTTTGCAATATATATCTCTGAGTTTTTTAGTATATACTGCGGCTTTAATTTGATATCTTTTTTGCTTTCGAGGAGTTTTCTTGTTATTTCTTTAGTTGTAACAACATCCGGTTGATCAAATGGGTTAATTCCCATAAAGTATCCACAAAGAGCTGTTGCAATCTCCCATCTATAAAATTCTTTTCCTATGTCATAAAGATCATCCAGATATATTTTTATTACAGGTAGTTTACTTGAAATAAGATTATCAACTTTATATTCAAGATCCTTATTAATGAAATTTTTAAATTGGAGGGATACAAACATTCTATCTGTTTCATAATCATCAGAATCCAGTACATCTGTTTCAATAACCGGGATAATTCCTTTACCTTCTTTTCCAGTAGATTCTGCTATAAGTTGTTCTATCCATAAACCAAACCTTTCAAGTTTTTTAGGTAGTATAATTGTAAGCTTATCTTTTCCAAGAGAATAATTTTTTGCCATAAAGCAGCCAAGTATTGTAGCTGAGTTTTTGTCAGTTTTTATAATTTCATCCATCAATATTTTTGATTGTAATATCAATTTTTTTATATCACAACCGCATAGAGCTGCGGGTAGCATACCAAAATAGGAAAGTGCAGAAAATCTTCCTCCTATATCAGATGGGTTTAAAAATATCCTTTTAAACTTTTTTTTCTGCGCCAAAATATGAAGAGATGTGCCTTTATCAGTTATTGCTATGAAATTGTCTCCAGGATTTTTCATTAGTTTTTTGAGCTTTGAATAAAAATATTTGTATTGAGAATTTGGCTCTACAGTTCCACCAGATTTACTTGAAAATATAAATAGGGTTTTTTTAATATTTATTTGTTTTTCAACCGCCCTGATTAAATCTGGATTTGTGGAGTCTAATATATAAAGTTTTGGAAAGTTATTTTTTTGAAACAAACTTCTTAAAACCTCAGGGGCAAGACTTGATCCACCCATCCCTAAAAGTACTATATTTTCATATTTTTTTTCAGATATAATTTCTCGGGTAAATTCCTCTATATCTTCAATCATATTATCTAATCCTTCCGGAAGTCTAAGCCAGCCAAGTGAGTTTTTAATTATATTAGCATGTTCTTTATCTTTTTTCCATAAAGAAGGATCTTTATCAAACAGCCTCTTAACAAAATTATCTTTATTCATTTTAGTTATCTCGTTGTTTAGATCAGAGTTATATATCTGCATTATAGTTTCTTCTTCACACCCTAATGATAATATTTTTTCTTTTATTGTTTTAAGTATGTTTTCATATGACTTTTTAAATTTATTAAGTCCATCAATAAGCAGGTCAGAAAGTATTTTCTCATAGTTTATCCCAAGATCTTTTATCTCATCTATTGCTGTCTTTGCCATAATAATTCTGTCAAAAAGAGGTTTTTTGTTTATATTGCCATGCTCAAAAAAAGCGTAGAGTGTTTGTTGCGGGACTGTGGCTATAGAGTGTTTTAAGCAAAGTTCATTTAAATATAACGTATCTGGATATGAGGGATTTTTTGTGCTTGTAGATGCCCATAGTATCTTTTGCGGCTTAAATCCGTTTTTAATAAGCTCAGAAAAACTATCTGAATAAAACAGTTCAAGATATTTTGAATAGGCTATAAGTGAATTTGATATAGCCGATTTTCCTTTTAAAGACAATATTTTTTCTCTGGAATTAGGGTTAACTTCTTTGTTTGCTATTTCTTCAAGCTCTTTGTCTATTGCTGTATCTATTCTGCTGACAAAAAAGCTTGCCACCGAAAAGACATCAGGATCCATTTTCTTTTCATATCTCCATTTAATAGCTCTTATATAGCTTGAAGCTACTTCCTCATATACTTTTGGTGAGAATATAAGTGTCATATTCACATTTATCCCTTGTTTTATCAAATCCTCCATAGCTGATATCCCATCTTTAGTAGCCTGTATTTTTATCATTGCGTTTGGTCTACCAATTTTGCTGAAAATATCTTTTGCCCATTTTATTATTTCGCTCTTGCTTTCAACAGTAGGTGGTATTTCTATGCTTACATATCCATCATTGCCTTTTGTCTTTATATATATTTCGCTAAAAATATCGCATGCTCTTTGTATATCTTCTATCATAAGAGTGTATGCTATATCTTCAATTGAGTTGCATTTTTTAGAAAGAATTTTTAAGCTTTCATCATACTTGGAATCTTTTATTGCTTCTTCAAATATCGTTGGATTTGAGGTAAGCCCTGAAACAAAATAATTTTCAATAAGTCCTGAAAGAGTATTATTTAGCAGAATATCTCTTCTAATATTATCAAGCCATAAACTTTGACCTATCTCAATAAAATCCTTTTGTATATTTAGTTGTTGTTGTATATTCATAACACCCCCTCTATTTTTTTTATTTTATTAAGCCTTCTTATATACCTTTCTTCGTTTGAAAATTTTGCTTTTATAAAGGTTAACACTATTTCTTTTGCAAGTTCTTCGCCTATAATTCTTGCGCCAAGACATATGACATTCATATCATCGTGTTCAACCCCTTGATGCGCAGAATATGTGTCATGGCATAAACCTGCTCTTATGCCTTTTAGTTTATTTGCGCTAATAGATGCTCCAACTCCACTTCCGCATATTATTATCCCTCTATCTGCTTCTTTTGCCTGAATTTTTTTAGAAACTTTAACCGCAAAATCAGGGTAATCCACTCTTTTTTTTTCGTTATCAGTTCCAACATCTATAACTTTAAACCCTTGTTCTTTTAGAAAATTGATTAAGATTTCTTTTAATTTATACCCTGCGTGATCGCTACCTATTGCTATTTTCATATTATTTAACTCCTTTAATCGTTGACTTTTGCTATATAATTTTTTTCAACCCACCCTTTAATATTTTCTTGAGGCACTCCCACTTCAATATAGTTTTCATCATCCTCAGATAGAATAGTTATAATTTTTCCTTTTGGAATTACAGCTAAGGTATTGAAAGTTTTTTTTGGTCCGCTATATATGGTTGTTTCGTTTAATGTCACAGCCGGGTTTGAGAGTATTGAATTTTTTCTTAAAAGATGCCAGAGAAAAAATAATGAAAATAAAAAAGAAGATAAAAGTATATACCCCATTAGTTTATCGTCTTTTCTTCTTGTATGAATAATTATCAAAAGAATAGAAATAGTAAAAAAAAGTTCAAATAAAACAGAGATCTCGATATCGCTAAAAAAATAGTATATTTTGTAAGCAAACATTGGTATATCGGGAGAAAATAATTGTTGTTCGTTTTCCTGTGTAACCTTTAAGAGATTTTCTCTTATATCCTTGTTTCTTGGCAGCAGCTTAAAAGCCTTTAGGTAATAAACTGTAGCCTCTGCTTTTGATCCAAGTTTATAATAGCAGTTAGCTATGTTATATAGCAAATATGGATTGTTTTTATAATCCATTGATTGATATGCGGCAAGGGCTTGTTCATACTGCGAGTTTTTATAAAGTGTTTGAGGTGTATCCTCAGAAAATAATTTAGCGAGGGGAATGAATCCTATAAAGAAAATAATATAATATTTTTTCACTTTTCAAACTCCTTTTCTATTTTTTCCAGCAACTCTGATATTTGTTTAATTAGAGCATTAAACTCACTTTTATCTAATTTGCCCGATGCATAATTCAAAAACTCTATCTTCTCAATTATGGATTTTATTTCATCTAAAATTTGATCTGAGAAAGAGGCTTTTGAATTTTTTATGGCATCTTTGACTTTTTCAAAAGGCAGGTGAGATATGTTTTGTTTTAGTTTTGAAGAGATATAATCTTCAATTAAGTCATAAAGTATAGAAAGAGAGCTTTTACCATTTGAGTCAAAATAGTTCTGGGCATCTTTTATTCGTTTTTTTGCATTTGGAAGCGCATTTTTATATGCGTAAGAAACAGGGTCAGATATAATAGCATTTTTGCGCCTTATAATAAAATAATTTATTATTAATAGCAATATAAGAACAGAATTTAACTTAGATTTAAAAGAATTAATTTTTCCAAGCATTTTAAAGTAGAATTGAGAAGGTATTTTCTCAAAGATATAATTTATATCACTTTCTTTTTTTTCTATTTCTAAAGCCCCTGTCCTGTCAAAATCATAGGCTTTCCCCCCCCTGGATTTTAATACCTTTATTCTTATTGGCATTGAGGATATCGTCTCATATTTTTGGGTATCAATATTAAAAAAAACAAGTTTTATTGGTGGAATTTCTATATCTCCTTCCTTAACAGGGCTTATTATATATGTTATCTTTTTTGTTCCACCGATAATACCTTTATTTTTTGAAACTGTTTCAGATGATAGAGTGTCATATAATTTAAAATCAGAAGAATTAAACTTTGGCGGATTTATCCTTTTCACATTTCCTTTACCGGTTATTTCTACTATCAAATTAATAGCATCGCCTGCGTTTACTGTTGTCTGATCTGTTTTTGCTGTGATAAAAAAATTTCCAACGGCGTTTGAAAAATCCGAAGGTGCTGGCGGAAGAGACTTTATTTCAAGTTCTATTGGCTTTGTTTCAAGCTTTACCTGCTGACTTGCTCCTGCTGAAAAAAACTTACGCAAAAAATTTGGGTCAAATGGATCAAAATTTATAATATCATCACGCTGAATGTCTGCAACTATTGAAGCCCTGGATATGGTGGCTTTGCCGGGCATTATCCCAAATAACGCGGTTTTTACTTCAATATAATAATAGCTTATTCCATTTATAACTTCAGTTCCATTTGTAAATGGGATGTCTTCGGAAATTAAATTAGAATATGTTGGGGCATAATACTGTGGATTTGAAGCTATCGGTATTGCTGTATGAAATCTTATCGAAAGATTTATTTGTTCTCCAACATATGCTGACTTTTTATCAGTTTCCGCTGTCACAAAAACCAGATTATCATCTGAAATTTCCATTTTTGTTCTGGATTTTTTTTGAGAAGGTTTTTGTTGAGGTTGGGTTGATTGCTGCTGAAATTGTGGTGGAACAACCTCAATTTCAATTTCTTTTGTAAAATATTTTTCTTTTCCGGTAAAAATACCTATTTTGGGGATTATAAACCTTCCAGTTTTTTTAGGTGTTAGTGTATATATAAATGAAAGTGTGGTTGAAAACTGTCCATTAATCCATGTCATGTTTCTGCTTGTAGCAGATGAATATATATTAAAATCAGACAACCCTGATATATCTGGCTTAATATTACCTACATCCTGACCACTTATTGTTATTGTAAGTACAAGGCTTTCATTTATAGGAACTGTTTTTTTATCCACTGTAGCCGTTACTACAATCTGTGAGGTTGCAGAAGTGGTAGATATAATAAAGTTTAAAAATATAATAGCTTTACCAATCAAATTCATTTCTTATATCTCCAGATTTTTGAGGGCTCCCTTTTAAATTTTTAAGGTTTTGTTTTTCCTGATTTTTCATCATATCAAGTAATTGCTCTGCCTGTTTTTGTTGCTCGGTTTTTTGATTCTGATTATCTTTTTTGTCTTTTTTATCTTCATTTTCTTTGTCACTGCCGCCAGAATTTTTTTCATTTTGTTTTTTGTCAGAAGATGAGGAAGAACTTGAACTGCTGCTTGATGATGAAGATTTTTTCTTAAGCAAAAGTTCAAGATTGTATTTTGCGTCTTCATTTTTCCTATCCGCTATTATTGCTTTTTTATAATATTCTATTGCTGAGTCAATGTTGTTTAACATCATTTCTGAATTTCCATAATTATAAAGTGCTTTGGAATATATTTTTTTGTCGTTTATCTCACCATATATTTTTTTTGAATCATCATATTTGCCAAGTTTATAGAGAGAATTTGCCAGATTAAATTTTATCTTTTGATTTTGTTCATTAAGTTTTAAAGCTGAATTGTAGTATTCATATGCTGATGAGTAGTCTTGCTTTTTATATCTTTTATTTCCAGATTCCGTAAGAATCTGAGATTTTATGCTTTGGGCAGAAAGAAAGTTGACTGAAAGCAAAAACAGAGTAAAAAAAGATATCAGTTTTTTGCTGTTTTTTAGAGAAGGGTATCTGTCTACCTCCATAATAATAAATTCTATCAAAAATAAGACAAAAGCCAAAAAAAGAAAATATTGATATCTGTTTTTGTATGCTTCTACTCTTTTTCCATCTTTAGAGAGCCTGGATTTGTCTATGGATTTTCTTATTTCAGAAGCTACGAACTCAGGTGTGGTGTATTTTATATATTTCCCCTGAGTTTGGTGAGCTATTTTAATCAATGTTTCTTCCCCTAATTTTGAAATTACGGTTTTACCAGTTTTATCTTTCTTATATTCTTGTTTTTCCTGATCATAAAGCAGATCACCCTGAGGAGTGCCTATTCCTACAGTTATGAACTTCATTTTTGCAGATGAGGCTAATTTTATCATTTTATCAACCTTTCCGGAATGATCTTCCCCATCAGTAAATAGTATCACATTTTTTTCTCCGCTATAAGGCATCAGGTATTCATATACAGTATATATTGCATCGGCTATATTTGTGCCTGGATATGGAAGCATATCTGGAGTAAGTATATCAACAAAATACATTATGGCATCAAGATCATCTGTAAGCGGGCACTGGATATAAGCCTTATCCTGAAAAGCTATTAAAGATACTCTGTATCCAGAAAGATTATCAAGCATTGATTTCAAAGATAACTTTACACTTTCAAGACGTGATGGCATTATGTCTTTTGCAGACATAGAAAGAGATGTATCAACAAGTATCGCTATATTAGCGGTATATGAGGGCTTTTCTCTATAATCTATTCCCCATTGTGGACCGGCTGAAGAGATTATTGAAAGCGCTATGGCTGATATAAATAGGATATCTTTGGTTCTTCTAAGATTTTTTATGCGTTGTGGAAATATTTCAAAAAGTATATTTTCATCAAATATTCCAAGCGTAATTTTTTCTTTTCTTATTAATAATTGTATATAGATAATTAAAAATACTATTAAAACTGCTATTTGAAAAAAGAGATTTTTTGGATAATAAAATAGTTCCATATTACGGCACCGTTATAACAAAATATTTTTCTATTATCATTAATAAAAACCCTAATATTATTGCAGGAATAAGAAAAAAATTATATAACTCACCTACTTCTACATGTCGTTTTATTTCAAATTTTGTTTTTTCCAGTTTGTCTATTTCTGAATATATCCTTGAAAGTTCTTCTGAGGAAGTCACACGAAAATACTTTCCACCTGTAATTCTGGATATCTCCATTAATTCCCCTTCATTTAAGTCATCCTCTATGGTTATATAAGGTCTAAAAGGATCTCCTGTTGGAACTTTTGCAGGTCCTTTTCCGGCTGTTCCTATTGAGTATATCTTTATATCAAATTCTCTGACAATCTTTGCGGCTGTCACAGGATCCTGAACTATTCCTGCATTTGATCTGCCATCTGTAATCAATATCATTATACGGCTTTTCGCTTTTGATTTCTTTAAATGATTGGCTGCTGTTAGTATAGCATCTCCAATAGCTGTCATATCGGTTTTTGTCATTCCTATATGGATTCTATCTATCAGCCCTTTTACGGCTTCATGATCAAGTGTAAGAGGGCATGTTAAAAATGAAACTCCTCCAAAAACTGTTATCCCAATTCTATCATTTTTCCTTTTAGAAACAAACTCTTTTGCGTTTAATTTAGCCGCTTCAATTCGTGAAGGATTTATATCAATAGCCGCCATTGAAGGAGAGGTGTCCATTACAAGCATTATATCTACACCTTCGGTTGGGGGTATTTCAGTTCTTAAAATCTTTTGGGGTCTGGCAAGAGCAATTATAAGGAGTAACAATATTGTTATTCTTATATATAAAGAAAGTGTTTCTGCAAAAAATACTTTAAGGGTATATCTTAAATTTAATTCAAGAGGAAAATTGGTTTTAAAATATTTCCTATGATGATTTTTACTTACAAAAAAAATTGCTATTATAAGGGGAATCAATAAGAGAAAAAAATATGGATTTTTAAAACTCATTTCTTCCCTACTCCTAAAGAATATTCTTGTTCATTAATTTTTTGTTTTTTTTCAGCTGAAGCGCTTTCAAAAACATTAAGTAGTTCTATAAGTTCTTTAATATCATTCTCAGCTTTTTGACGTTCCGGTATATATTTTGCAAATTTTACAAGATCTGATATTTGAAGAAATTCTTTTGTCTTGATTATTGTCTCTATGTTTACCACGGATCTTGTTTTTAAATTTTTTATTAGATCGTTGGTAGTCATTTCCAGGGCGGATATTAAAAACTCTTCCTGAAGATATCTTCTTAGAATGTCCGAAATAATGGAATAATATTCCTTTATCTTTCCTTCATCCAGAAGATCTAAAGTTTTAATATTATTTATTTCATCCATGGCTTTTTGATAAGGGGTTCTTGTATCTTTATGGATTTCAATAGATAAATTTTTTTTCTTTTTTGAAAGTTTTTTATAAATAATATATGTTATAAGAATAATAAGCAGGGCTATTAAAAGTTTTAACCACCATAAAAAACTAATAACGCCAGCTATATCGCGGGGCCTGTCAGTTTCTTTCAGATTAAAAAGAGGTTTTATCTCTATATTTATGGGATAAGTATTTATAATTTTATTTTTTTCGGGTAGTCTAAGTTCAATTGCTGGAAATGTTGTTATTCCTACCTCAAATGGAATTAAATCCATTTTTAATTTATTTCCTTTTTGTTCTGTTTTAATAAAAACAAATGGGGTATTAGC
This sequence comes from Elusimicrobiota bacterium, assembly GCA_036574205.1. Taxonomy (GTDB): domain Bacteria; phylum Elusimicrobiota; class Elusimicrobia; order Elusimicrobiales; family UBA9959; genus JAAYVG01. Next base: position 17,464 of record JAINCQ010000037.1, read on the forward strand.
AAGGGATACAGTAGACACCTCAATTTTGGCGTTATCCTCTCCTTCTATCTCAAATATAAGCGAAAAATCTTGAGCTAATTTTACTTCTTTTGGTTTAAATATTTTTACGGCATCAGTTGCCTTTAAGGGCATAAGGCAGAGTAAACTGTATATTAAAACTAAAAATTGTTTCATATACCCCTGGTTATTTTTAATTTTCTCAATTTAAAAAAAGATACAACTGTCTTGAATATATCCGATTTAGTATCTATTTCCATATAATCTATATTACACGAATTAAATAATTTTTTTAATTCTTCTCTTTTTGCTTTAAAATTTTCATTGTATTCCTTTATCATATAGCTATCAGATAGATCTATATATCCAGTTTCATAAGTTTCCTGATTGAAATAAGAAATTAAAACAGGATGAGTTTTAAGTTGTAATTCTATTGGGTCGTTTATTATAACCGGGATAAGATCATGTTTTTGCTCAGTTATTTTTATTGCTTTTTCAAAGCCGCTGTCCATAAAATCTGAGATAAATATTATAACTGATTTCCTCTTTAGTATATGGTTTAAGTTTTTTAGAGCTTCAGTTATGTTGGTTTTAGTATTTTTTGGAGTAAATGAAATCATGTCGCTTATTATTCTTAATACATGATTTTTACCTTTTTTAGGTGGAAGATAGATCTCTGTATTATCTGAGAATAGAAAAAGTCCTACCTTATCGTTATTTTTTAGCGCTGCAAACATAAACAAAGCAGCAAGTTCAGCTGAAAGTTCATTTTTCATTTTATTTCTGGTTCCAAAGAAATGCGAACCTGATATATCCGATGCTACTATCACAGTAAGTTCTCTTTCCTCATTAAACTTTTTTACATAAACCTTTGATGTTCTGGCTGTTATATTCCAGTCTATAGCTCTTATATCATCGCCAACAACATATTCCCTTACTTCCGCAAATTCTATTCCCTTCCCTTTAAAAACACTCAAATATTGACCAGAAAAACTTTCGCTTACAAGTTTCCCTGTTTTTATTTCTATATCTCTTACTTTTTTTATTATCTCAATAGTATTCATTATTAATTTTTTATGGAACTTCTATAGATTCAAAAATTGTTTTTATTATAGTTTCAGTTGTGATCTCCTCAGCCTCGGCTTCATAGCTTAATAGTATCCTATGTCTTAAAACATCAAATCCAACGGATTTTATATCCTGGGGAGTTATATATGCTCTGCCAGCAATAAACGCGTAGGCTTTTGCAGCCTGTATAAGAAATATAGTGGCTCTTGGACTTGCTCCATATCTTATCCAGTTTTTTATATTATCTAGCTTGTAGTTTTGTGGAAATCTTGTCGCGTTTACTATATCAACTACATAAGATTTTATTTTATCGTCAACATATATCATATTTACAAGATTCCTGGCTGAAACTATTTTTGAGATATCTATTATCTGGTTTGGCTTTGGAATATTTCCAGTAGTTATTGTGTCTATTATTTTTATTTCTTCTTCTTTAGAAGGATAGGTTATATTTACCTTGAGCATAAATCTATCAACCTGCGCTTCGGGAAGAGGATAAGTCCCTTCCTGTTCAATTGGATTTTGCGTAGCCATTACAAGAAAAGGATCTGGAAGTTTGTATGTTGAATCTCCTATGGTTACCTGTCTTTCCTGCATGGCTTCAAGAAGAGCGCTTTGAACTTTTGCAGGAGCCCTGTTTATTTCATCAGCAAGAATTATATTTGCAAAAACAGGCCCTTTTTTTATCATAAAATTTCCACTTCCCTGATGATATATTAGTGTTCCTGTTATATCCGCTGGAAGAAGATCCGGGGTAAACTGGATTCTTTGAAATTGAGCTTTCATTGTTTCAGCAAGAGTTTTGATTGTTGTTGTTTTTGCAAGACCCGGAAGCCCTTCCACTAAAACATGACCATTTGAGATAAGCGCGACTATAAGAGCATTTACAAGATCTTGTTGACCTGATATAACCTTTGATATTTCACGTTTTATATCGGATATAAATATAGATTCTTCTTTTATTTTTTCTCCTAATTTTGATATTTCTACATTTTCCATTTTATTCCTCCCTGTAAACTAATTAAGGATTTGACATTATTTATGTTCCACTCCAAACTATATTTTACAAAAAAACGAAACAGCTACTTATTATATTGGATTTTTCTGGGGATTATTGTTCTGTAAAATTTGATATTTCAACTCTTGTTTTTCGCCAGTTTTTTGCTTTAGCGGTTATCGCAAATGTTTTTCCGTCACTTGCAAGTTCAAGTGAGCCTTCAGCTAACGTTTTTGAAATTTCGTATCTTACAGCTTTAATATTTCCGGTTAATTCTGCCAGCCTTTTTATATCATTTGTATAAAACCCATATTTTCTATAGTGAATCTCTTCAAGTTTTGCCAGTTTGGCAAGAGTTCTCTTTGCTTCATTAATTTGTTTTTGTTCAGTTGGCGTTATTTTAAGAATTGTTTTATTTGCCCATTGTCCAATAAAAAATGCCATCAAACCCCATGACAAAACAAGTATTAGCCCTTCACTGAACATTGATTTTTGTCTTGTTTTTATAACAATGGTTGAAGCCATGATGTCATGTAAAGCCCTTTTGTTTTTATTAAATGCAGCAATTATATATCCTAAATTTAATGTCAGATAAGATCCTATAAAATACCCCAGTACCCTTATAAATGCCTTAAAAAAAGAAAGATTTTCTCCGTTTTTGTTTATAACTCTTATTCCCATTATTTTTTTGCCAAGAGTAACTCTTCCACCAGATGTAAAAATAATTTCATAAATTATAAAAAGTGCTGTCCAGAAAATTTTCCATTTAATTTCAACTGAATGTGAATTTATTACATAATTATATTTTATAGCGTATGTAAGGGTATAATAAGCTGGAAAAATAAATAAAAAAACATCTATAAGATATGCTATAAACCTTTCATTAAACCCGGCTATTTCATAGACTTTCTCTTCATCAGATTTGTCTTTTTTAAGATCGTTCAAATCCAAATCCATTTCATTCATAAATTATCCCTCCAAAACCTGATGGTTGTTATTCTTAGCTAATATTATATAAAATAAGAAATATTATTAGCTATTTTGTTTTATCTGGCATTTTATACAGTATCTTGCATAAGGAATTGCTTTTAAACGTTTAGCCCCTATACTATTTTTACACAACTCGCAGATCCCATAAGTTTTATTATCAATTTTCTTTAAAGCCAACTCTATATCTTTAAGTATGGTTTTTTCGTTAGAAGATAAATCAAAAGTCGTTTCTTTTTCAACTGTATGTTCTACATCATCCATCTCATCACCTATATCTCGACTCATATCATATTCTGCCTGACTTTTTATATTAGAGAGAATGTTATCTCTCATTTTTATAAGTTCGTTTTTGATTGATTTTATATCAGACTCTGATAATTTTGATTCCGTTTTTGTTTTTTTAGATATAACTTTTTTTACAGCGCTTTTTTTAGAGGACTGTTTTTTGTTCTTGACTGTAAGTTTTTTGCCTTTTTCCATATTGTCTCCTTTTTATTCTCTAATACCTTGATGTGGAAAAAAATATTGGTTTTTTTTCTGTTATTACCCTTTTGTTTTCATTAATAGCGTTATTAATATAGCTTGGAATATTGAAAAGAGTAGAGATTGTTTGTTCGCTTACAAATTTGGGTTTATTTATAAAATATTTATCTATTTTATTTTTAATTTTTTTAAGTGAAAAATTATGTATATTCGAATCCGATGCGATTATATAATTCCAGGGCATATCATAACTTGGTATAAAATAACTATAAACCCCTACATTTTTAAAAACCATAGAAATAGTTTTATAAATAGCTGGTGTAAGGTTTAATTGTAGAATATGGCCAGGTCCTGCCTGCATTGCAAATATACCATTATTATTAAGGCGTTTTTTTAGTTTTTTGTAAAATTCAAATGTATATAAATTATAAGCTGGACCACCTTCTATTGGACTTGGAAGATCTGAATATATTATGTCAAATTTAAGTTCTGTATTTTCAATAAATTTTCTGGCATCTTGAATTAGAAGAATAGCTCTTTTATCATCAAAGCTTCCTTTATGCCAGCTTCTGAGATATCGTTTGGCAAATTTTATTATATTATGATCTATATCCACCATTATCACTTTATTTGTATTCTTATAATTTAAAACCTCTCTTAATGTTGCCCCCTCTCCCCCACCAAGTATTGCAAAGTTTTTAGGATTTTTATGTATCAATATTGCTGGTATAACAAGTGACTCATGATATATAAATTCGTCAAGTTCGCTGGATTGTGTCTCTCTGTCTATTATCAAAACCTTTCCAAAAGAATAAGTTTCAACAAGAGTAGCAGTCTGAAACTCAGTTTTATAAGAAACTATATGCCTTTTTATCTGGTGAGCGTGAAATTCTCCTTTTGTGAAGTATTCCACAAACCATTCACCTTTTGGAAAATTATCATGGTTTGTTTTAATCCATTTCAATTTAGTCATCTAAGAGTATTCCTCTCTGCATTTTTGTGACACTGAAATGTTTTGCCTTCATTCTTTTTTTTATTATTTTAAATGACTTCCATGGGTCTGAATGATCTCCACATGTAAAAAAATCAACAGATGCAAATTTATGTTCTGGCCATGTGTGTATTGATAGATGAGATTCTGCTACGACTATAACTCCTGAGACTCCATAGGGATTGAATTTATGGAAGATAGAGTCTATAACTGTTGTATTCGCCTCTTTGGCGCATTGCATCATTACATCCTGAATGAAGTCAACATTTGACAAAAGCTTTGAATCACAGTCATATAGTTCTACTATTAAATGTTTTCCAAGAGCTTTCATAATATAATTATTTTATCATAATTTTTTTATTTTTTTCCCTCAGTAATTGCTTTAATCAAATATTTTTTTGTAAACTTTATATTATGTGCAGGATGCTGGCAATAATATCAGATAGAGAAATAGATAAAGAAGCTATATTGTATCATCTTCTGAATTCGCCAAAATCTATTTTAAAGCAGTCAGCTTATAATGAAAAAAGGCTTCAGAAGGATGGATGGGGTATTGGTTTTTTTTCAGGTGAAAAAGCTAAGATTTTTAAGTCCCCTAATGCGGTTTATGATGAACAAAATCTTCTAAGAGATAAATCCCTAAAAGCAAATTCAAAAATATTTATTGTTCATGTAAGAAATGCTTCAAATCCCAGAAAACTTCCACATAAAGAATTGATATCCTATTATAACACACAACCTTTTTCAGCTGGCAATATAATATTCGCTCATAATGGAACATTGTCTATAGTTGATGAGATATACTCAAATCTTGGTAGTTATTCAAAGTATGTTCGCGGAGTAAATGACAGTGAAATATTGTTCTGGAATTTTATAAAGCATCTTGATTCTTATGGAGATATAAAAAAAGCATTGATTATGGTAAGGGATGAGATAAATACTGTCTGGGTTTCTGTCAGAAAAGACTATTCTGATATAAATACTCCATATAAAGGGTTGAATATATTTGTGTCTGATGGAAAGTCTTTTTATGCGCTTTGTGATTTTGCTATGAAGAAAGAAATTTACTCTATTATGACGCCTGGATGGGAATATGGAAAAATGGCTTTAAAAAGAGAAAATAAAATGGTTATAATATCAAGTGAGCCTACTGATAATTCAAAATGGACTAAGATAGACAATTTGAGTGTTATAGAAGTTAATAACTTATCTATTAAATTATCAAAAGTGGGGTAAGTTTATGTTTAGAACTTTTATTCTTTTGTTAGTATTTGTTGGTGGGATTTATCTTTTGATTCATCAAAGAAAAGAGCAAAAAATGGAACAACAAAGGCTTGCTGAAATAAAAAGACAAGAAATAAAAGAAATAGACCCTACTTTACCAGAGATGGTTGCTAATGAGTATATGCTTAGTTTTTCTAAACAGACTATAGAGACATTAAAATTCCTTGTTTCTGATACTAATGAAAATGTTAGATTTTCAGCTATTGAACTTTTATGGCAGCTTAAAGATAAAAGTATTCCAAAAATAATAAGAAAAAGTTTTGATTCAGAATCGGAGTCAGCGATAAAAGTAAAAATTGTGGAGATGCTTTCCAAAGAAAAATCCAAACTTTCTCTTCATCTTATTGCTTATGCTCTCAATAATTACGATAAACAAACCAAAATAAGGGCTTGCGAGGTCCTTGGAGATTTTATAGACAAGGAAACAATAAATCTTTTAACTCCGGCCTTAAAAGATTATGATGAAGATGTGAAAATAAAAGCGCTTGAGTCTATAAATAAAGTCAAAAAAGCAATAGAGCAACACAGGGAACAAAAGGTAAAAGAGATATTTGAGCCCAAGCCGGTTTTTAAAATAGAATAAGGTTCACTAAAAAGAATAAGTATATAAAATAGTAAAAATTAAATACCTGATTAATTAATATTATTTATTTATTACTTTTTTACCTGATTTTTTTCAGAAATATATTTTCAGCAAGTGGTATTTAGATAGTTTTTATATGTTTAATTTTTTCCAAAAAAAAATAATTTGTGGTATTTTAAATATTACCCCTGATTCTTTTTCTGATGGTGGGCTTTATAATACTTTGCCTAAAGCGCTTAAAAGAGCTGAAGAGATGATAGATGAGGGGGCAAGCTGGATTGATATAGGTGGACAATCATCAAGGCCATTTTCTGAACCTATAAGCGAAGAAGAAGAGTTAAATAGGATTTTACCTGTTATTTCTGGCGTAAAAAAATTAAAAAAAGATATTATTATTTCAGTTGATACATATTATCCTGTTGTTGCGGATAGAGCAATTGAGGCTGGCGCTGATATAATAAATGATATAACCGGCGTTAGGAATCAGAATATGGCGGATATTATTTTAAAGCGCAGAAAGCCAGTTGTAATAATGCATATGAAAGGAACGCCCAGGGATATGCAAGTTAATCCTTATTATGATGATCTAATAGGTGAGATTTATGAGTTTTTTTACGATAGGATAAGATTTTTAAATTCAAAAGGATTTAGAGATATAATACTGGATCCAGGTATAGGCTTTGGTAAAACTGTTGAGCATAACATTTTAATTTTAAAAAATCTCAAGCAATTCAGACGATTGGGCTATCCCATTATGATAGGACCTTCAAGAAAATCATTTATAGGAAGCATCTGTGGAGAAAAAGATCCTAAAAAGAGAGTCAGTGGAACTATTGCAACCTGTCTTTTTTGCTATGATAGTGCGGATATATTCAGAGTTCATGATGTATATGATTTAAGACAGGCTTTTTCAATTTTTGAAGAACTTAAAAAATGATTTATTCTTTCATCTCAATAGGGACAAACATCGGAGATAGAATTTATAATATAAAAAAAGCGATAGATTTTATATCGCAAAAGAATCAAATAATAGATATTTCCTCTTTATATATAACAAAGCCTATGTATTATTTAAATCAACCTTATTTTATAAATTGCGCTATCAAGATAAAAACGTCTTTGTCACCCTATAATCTTCTTAATTTTATCCTGGAGATTGAAAATAAAATGGGCAGGAAAAGGAGTTTTAAAAATTCACCGAGAATAATAGATCTTGATTTAATATATTATGGAGATTTGATTATAAAAAGCAAAAAACTTTTTATTCCACATCCAAAATTATATGAAAGGGCTTTTGTTCTTATTCCTTTATCAGACATAGATAAGAATTTTTTAGATCCGCTTAAAAATAAAAAAATTGGAGATTTAGTAAAAAATTTGAGTTTTAATAACGATGAAATATTAAAGATTCCATCCAATTTTAAAGAAACTTTAAATTTTATTTCAAAAATTCCTCCAAGAAACGCTAATGATTTTAATACAAAATACATTAAAAAAACTATAAAGTTGCTTGGAACTTCTCAAAATGATTGTGGAAAAGTTATTCATATAACAGGTTCATGCGGAAAAACTGCAACCGCTTTCTATATTGCAAAATTAATTCAAAGACTTGGATATAATGTTTGTATTTATACAAGTCCGCATATAATGGATATAAGAGAAAGAATTATTTTTAATGGAAAGAAGATTCCTAAAAAAATTTTTTATAAAAAAATTATTAAGGTAATCTCAGTAGCTCAATATTTGCATTCTTCATTTGAGTATATGACATTGATTGCTATAGACTGGTTTTCAGAGTTAAAACCAGATTTTTCAATCATTGAAGTTGGCATGGGAGGAAAAAACGATGCTACAAATATATTTGAAAAAAGTATTTCTGTTTTTACATCAATAACATTAGAACATAGTAACTGGCTTGGAAAAAATATTGAAGAGATAGCAAAAAATAAATCCGGGATAATAAAAAGCGGAAGTTTTGTTTTTATTTCTGGATTTAATGAAAAGAAAGTGATTGAAGTGATAAAGAATATTGCAGATGCAAAAAAATGTGTTACTTATATATTTAACAGAAAAAACCTGATTGAAAATTCAAAAACAAATTCTTTTAAAAATATTAATCTTTCCTATGCTTTCTTTATTGTTAAAAAGTTACTAAATAAACTTCCTTCTTCTTTCATTATACCTCAGCTTCCTGCAAGACAAAAAGTTTTATCTTATAATGGAATAAAGTTTTTTTTCGATGGAGCTCATACAACTCTTTCAATGAAAATACTTTTAGAATATTTAAAAAAATTAGATTATAGAATTTGCCTGGCTTCTTTTTTAAAAGATAAAAGTCATAAAGATATTATAAATCTGATTTTAGAATCTGGAATTTTTGATAAAGTAATTCTTGTTAAAGGTACTTCCCAGAGGACTTTTAACCCTTACGATTATAGAGGCATTTCAAATGTAAAAATCTTTTCAAATCAGTTAAATGCTTTAAATTTTGCCCTTTCTTTTAAAAAAAACATAGTAGTTACTGGAAGCCTTTATTTTTGCGCCGATATCCTTGCTTTAATTAACGGTAAAAAGCCTTTACATCTTTTAGAACTTGCTATAGATCCTCAAAAACTAATAGCCAATTAAAATCAAGTATTTAAATAATCTAGTTATTGTTTGTGTTTTGTTAAATCTATATGATATGTCTTATTCTGCTTTTGCTTTTGGTATATGGGTGTATATAGATTTTTCTTTTCTATCAAAAACCGGTTGTTTTATAGGAAAGTCAAAAGAAATGGATATATTATGTGTGTTCCCCAGATCTTTCATTTGCGCAAAGGAATAGTCTATGCTTAAAAATTTAAGATTTAATCCAAACCCAAAAGAAAATCCTCCAACATCGTTTCTTGATTTCTGGGTGTTTAACCCCCCTCGTATTAGAAAAGATGTATTTTCGCTTGTTTTAAGAGTTAGTTCTCCCCCTAAGTTTATGTAAAGGCTGTCATTTTTTGGAAGAACCAAATCCGTCGCAAGTAAAAGATTTGGGAAAGGATATATTGCTCCGCCTATTTTAAATTTAAGTGTTATAGGAACAGATTCTTCATCGTATCTTAAACCGCTTCCAAGATTTTGCATAAGAAAGCTTAATTTATAAGGTATATATGCAAATTTATATGCTCTTATCCCGAGATCAAAAGCTGTTGCCTTTGCGTTATGGTATATCCTGGAGTTTATATATTTATAGGCTATTCCCATGGAGACATCAGTTTCTCTATCTGAAAATTCCGTTATTCCTCTTGAATATCCTAAGGTTATAACAGTATCTTTAGGCGAAAATTTCCCTATTATACTCTGGTTTATATCAGTATGTTCTATGGTCCCGATTTCATTCATAAACGCTGATATAGCTATAACTGAATCATAGCTTAATCTCTGGGCATATGATATAAAATGGTAATTTATATCTTCAACATATTGAGTTCGTGAAAGCATTATTGAAAAACGAGGTATCTCCATAAGTCCAGCTGGATTTGAGTATATGGCTGAGGCGTCGTCTATAACAGCAGATTGCGCGCTCCCCATAGCTATAGCTCTTGGGTTTATATCAAGATTTAAAAAATCCCCTGAAGTTATTCCCTTTGAATCTCCAGAAAAATAATCACTAGCATTTAAACTTTCTAAAGCAATTATCAATATTGTTATAATCTTTATCATAATTATCTTTCAATTGCCAGCTTTATTGTTTTTTTGCCAACCCTTGATTTTATAACACATAAATAAACTCCACTTCCAACAAGTTGTCCGCTTGAATTTTTCCCATGCCAGTAAGCTGTTCCAGTTGCATCTGCTGCTGTCTCATAAACTTTTTGTCCGCTTATTGTATATATTGTTAGTTTTGCATCATCTGGAAGATTTGTTATCGTTATCATCCCCTGTCCTGGTCTATTTGGATAAAATGGATTTGGAAAAACTTTTATGTTATTTAAGTCTGAAGATGGCTGAACTAAAATAAGCTGATATATGCTGAAATGATTTAATTCAGCAGTTATTTTCCTTAATCCTTCGTTTATTGTTGTTTTAACAGGTAGACATTGACCAGTCTGGGGATTATATCTTGCTAGAACAACTCTTGATTTATTTGTATGTATATCTGGTGGAGAGCTTGGATTTACTGCTTCTGATGAAAAGTAATCAAAAGTAAAGGTAATGGGAACATATGGTTGCTCATTTGCGTATATCCCAAATGTTATTGTACTTCCACCAAAAGTGTATCCACAGTTATTTGAATCTAATTTTGCTATAGCAATTGGTTGCGGGGTAGTAAAAGATTCTTTTGGAATAAATAATACAACAGGCCTGTTGTCTATTAAATTTCCGCTTATAGTTGTGTCCTCAGATGGGCTTGTAAGTCCTGATATTGAAGCAGGTGGGGCTCCTTGTGGCCCGGGAAGAGTTACAGCTGGCGTGGTTGTTTGTATCCTTGCTGTTTCAACTCCTTCAGCATTTCTTGCGGCAACATCAAAATAATATGTAGTTCTTATCCATAATCCATTTACGGTGTAACTAGTATCTTTGTATTCACTTCCAAAAGGAATAGGGGTTGAGATAAAAGGCGATTCAAAACTTACACTCGTAGCTCTTAATTCGTATATTGTTTCAGGAGAATTTTCCTGAGGATCCCAGTTGACTGTTACACCGGTCAAAGAAACAGAAGATACATAAACCCTGGCAACTTCTTGAGCAAGAGTGTATTTTGAGCCAAGAGATGCTGCTTCCTCTGTCATCCTTCCCTCTTTATTTATAGCATAAACTCTTGCGTAATATCTACGATTTGGTTTTAAATCTCTGGCATACTCTGAAACTATTGGCAGTGTTGTTGAATCAGGAGTAACCTCATAACTGGTATAATTTGAAAATGTTGGTGTTTCAGATATATCAAGCCTATATCTTGTATTTATGCCTTTTTCTATATCTGCATCATTTCCATTTGAATCCCAGCTTACTTTAAAACTTCCTGTTGTTATGTATGTAAAAACATTTGGTTGAGCTGGGGATGGAACTGCGGCAAGCGTATAGACTGGCTCTGATATAGAAAAAGGTCCATAAACAAGTTCTCCATATGTCTGGGCATCCTGTTTGTATGACCTTACTTTTACCTGATATGCGGTGTTGGTGGAAAGTCCAATCTGAGTATAATAAGGATAAGATGTGGAACTTAAAAAGACTGAAACATCTATTGTAGATTTAAAAATAGGGTCATTTGGATCTATTCCTATACGGTATTCATATATTTCATATCCGCTAGCGCCACCGGCTTTGTTCCATGACCATTTGATTGATGTAGTTGTCATTGGTGTTCCACTGAGTCCAACTATATTTCCAACTGTTATTGTTGATACGGGAGTATTAAACGTTGACGACACCCCTGTACAGTTTTGATTTGGATTTTGAGTGTCATAAACAGTTTCTACTCCATTTCCATTTCTTGCCTTAACTCTGAAATAATATCGGTTATTTGGTTCTAAGTTTCTTATAGTGAATTTTGTGTCTTTATAATTATTTACAAAAGACAATGCTACTGAATACTCTGAAAAATTAGGATATGTTGATATATCCACCCTATATGGTGTAAAATCTGGATTGTTCCCGTTTGAATCCCATTCTATTTCAACAGTGTCAAAACTGGCGTAATTTACCCTTGTACATGAAGGCGGATTGGCTTTAGTATATACCGTACTTACTGCTACTGCAAATGTTGATGGATCTGAAAATCCGCCTATGTTATAACAACCAACTTTTATGCTTGATGGGGTATTTGGTAAAAGTCCCTGCTGGTAATATGTTGCAGGGGCGCTTAAAGGAGATGGAAATGGAACAGTTGTTATAAAAACATTTGAAGCAGAAAATATTGCAAAACCATTAGAATTGCCTTCAGTTTGTAAATTCCAGTTCCATCTTATACTGGTTGTGCTCGCTGATTCCTCTGCAACAAGGTTTGTTATGGTGCAGATTGGTCTTGGTGTTGAAGCCTGAACCATATATCCATCAGAACAAATTCCAGCATTACAAACATAGAGATAATACCAACCATATGGAAGTTCTTGAGGAGTTGTTGGTGTTTTAACTATTATAGTTGAAAGAGTTACGTTCCAGTTTAATGCATTAAAAGTTGAGATATAAATCTGAGAAGAGAGATCTATCATAAATTCATTATTTATTCCTCTTAAAATAACCCTTGGCTTTCCAAAATCTGATTGATGACCACCTGAACCTGAATTTGATGCATCTGAAACTGAATGTAGATTTGAATATGAACTATAAATAGTAATATAATCTCCTCTATCAAATCTTAAGGTTGCGCTTGAGATATGAGGTTTTCTTGTTGTTAATGTGTCATAACCATATATATCTGGTTCATCAAAAAGATAATATTTTCCTTTTACATTGTCGGTATAGTCTGTTCCAGTCCATCCGCCAGTAACCATAACATAATTGGATGGCAGAAGAACGCTTGAATGTCTTATTAATTTTTCGGTATCACCGAAAAGCGCTTCATTTCTTGAGTAATAAAAATCGGTTATAAAGTTTTTAGCCGTATATTCAATAAGGCTTCCAGATGTGATTTTTTCTCCTCCAGTAATTAATATCCTTTTATTTGGTAAAAGTATACTTGAATGGTTTGATACTTCTGCTGCAGATATATCATCTTCTCCATCACCAAGTACTTGCCATGTAGATCCATTAAAAACCTCAACCTTATCTATTGTCCATTCGCCTCTATTTCCGCCAAAGATAAGGACCCGTCCATCATCCATTAAATGAGCGGTATGGGAATGTCTTTTATAATTTATACTTCCTGGTGAAGAAAATGTATTTGTGGCTGGATCATATATTTCATAACTTGATAAAACATCTGTTGCATTTATTCCACCAACTATTATAACTCTTCCATCTTTCATCAAAGTGGCGGTATGTTTTGTTCTTGGATTTGCCATGGAGCCAACTGGAATAAAAATATTTGCTGTAGTTATAAAAAGCTCAGCTGAGCTCAAGTATGTTCCAGAAGAAACTCCGCCGGTTATAAGAACATTCCCATTTGGAAGGAGGGTTTGAGTGTGTCCAGCTCTTTTATAATTCATCCTGGCTGTTGGGACAAAGGTTTTAACTGAGGGATAATATATTTCTGCTGAATCAAGTGCTTGAGACTGATTGACATCTCCCTGAACTCCGCCTGTTATAAGAACAGTTCCATTTGGAAGAAGTGTGTCTCTATGATATGCTCTTGCTTCGGTCATTGTTGAGACAATTGTCCATAAGTCAAGATATTTGTTATATTCTTCACAGATATCAAGGCTTTGTTTCCCGTCAGTTCCTCCACATACAATCACAGTCCCGTCGTTTAGAACTGTAGTTGTGTGATTAGCTCTTTTAACTTTAAGTCTTGAGAAATCCTTCCATTTATCAGATAATTGTTTAATAAGTAGGAAAGCTATGTTAGATGAATAAAATGTCGGGTCAGTTCTAAGACAGTCATTAGCTGGATCTGATTCGCAGTTTCTTCCACCTCCTATAATTGGTGTCCCGGATTCTGATATGTTTCCAGTATGATCAAATATTGGGTATGGCTTAAGATAATCTAGAGTAAGTATTTCATCTGGATCAAAATAAAATTGATTAGTTTTTGGATTAAAGTATGTAATATCAGAGAAAAGCATATCCCTTACAACAGCTCTTGATTCACCTGTATTTATTGTAACACCTTCACTAGGAGTATTGTAATAAATACCATCTGAAATAAAAGAAAGTTTTACTGTTAAAGAATTTATATTATTTCCGATAAGGCAGTTTTGTATTTCTGTGTTGTCTAAGGTATAATCTGTAGTATTGGATATCACTCCTGTAAGATTTGAAAATGTTGCACCTGGAAATAAAATATTTTGTCCTGAAACCGGTGCAATGGCATCTGAACTCATATCTCCTGCCGATAGTGTTAAATTGCATAAATCACTTGAAAAAGAAAGAGATTTAATAAACATTCTTCCTGTTATGTTATAGCCATTAAACATTTTTAATTCTTCAGGAAGTTGGAGCGTTGTGTTCCCAAGAGTTATACTACATCCCGCACAGTCAGAAAACTCTAAAATTTCTCCGCTTGGAATGCTCGGGGTTAAAGAGCTAAAATCAGCAGTTGAAATTTGAGGGGAATTTAAATTGGTTAATTCTAAAGGATAAAAATAAACTGTAGCGTTTACTTGTAATGGATCGGGGGAACTTTTAAGAACAAGATCAGCTTTTAATCTTCTTATTAAATTTCCATTTTCATCATAATATCCAACTGAGGCACCATCTAATTCTGCAGTAGTCTTGCCTAAGAATATATCCATATTTCCTATTTTTATTGATGGTTTAGGTGGATTAGTAGGTGTGGGTGGTTCATAAAATATATCTCCGTTTATTATTCTTCCAGTAACTGGTCTTGAAAGTTCTAAATCTTCCTCAAAGCTTACTGTTCCAGATATTGGACCTGTTAGTATCCTTACATCAGACATATCTCCACTCATTTCCATAGATGAATAATCAAATGTTATAGGCGAGTATGAAGTCAATGAACGTGGCTGAAAGTATGTTACCGGTATATTTCCTCTTCCGCCAAATAATACGAGTATTCCATCAGGTTTTAACATGGAAAATTGATTTGAAATTCTATATGGTAGAAGTTTATATTGATTGGCTTCTACTGGAACCCTTGCCCCATTTTTATCAAATATTTCCATAGCATCAACAAATCCCCATGTCCCATGATTTTGTCCTTCTTGTATTTCTTGAGAATCATTATCTTTGCTTTCTATATCATAACCATTATATTCATTATAACCACCTATTATGGCAACATTGCTGTTATTTAAAACAACAGCTGAATGATAGATTCTTGAAAAAAATAGAGGTTCTGGAGAAGGAGTAAAGCTATTCGTTATAGGGTCATATATCTCTTGAGTCGGAGTAAAAGTTGCTGGATTTCCAAGCTGGGTTATTCCACCTGACATCAATACCTTTCCATTAGAAAGAAGTGAAGCCGTGTGTCCAAACCTTGAAGATGTCATATTTGGTCCAGATTTAAATTGAGTGGTTGATGTTATAAATATTTCACAAGAATTTGTTACAGTTCCAGCATTAGATTGTCCTCCACATATCAAGACATTTCCTGACTCAGGACCTACAGTTAAAAGCGTTGCTGTGTGCCCTGCTCTTTGCAATAACATAGTATTGACTATTGGAGAGCATGTATATGGTGGTGATGAAAGACATATTTCAGCTGAGTTTGTTGGTGTTCCGGTTGATATTAGATTTTTTGGGAAGTTATTGGTATACGGTGAAGGTGGATTGGTTGGATAATGAAAAGAAATTGATGTATAACCTCCTGCTACAAGAATTCTGCCATCTGGAAGCAATGTCATAGTATGATTTGTTCTTGAAGTATTTAGAGTTTTTGTCAGGAATGGTGTTCCACCTGCTGATGTTATTATAGGTGTTGAAATTTTTATTAAACATTGATTTGTAACAGTATTTATACCTGTAACCCCACCACATGTCATTGTATTTGCATTTGGAAGAAGAACTGAAGCAGTGTTAAATTGAGAAAAAAGATTAACTGAACATAATAAGATAAACAGAAATAAAATATCCTTCATATTTTTCATCTATATATATAATAGCAAAATTTTATTAAAAAAATATTAAACTTTTGTAAAATCATTTAACTTCTAAAATTGAGTATTTCCCATCTTTTGTTTTATTTGCTTTTGGATCTAAAACTTTATTCCCGTCAACAATAAAAAAATATCTATACTCGCCAGGATCTTTTATAAAAACTTCATACTCCCACTCTCCCGCATTTACTTTCTTCATATCTTTTTCTTTCCATCCGAAAAAACTTGCATTTATTTTTACTTTTTTAGCCTTTTTATTCTGATATTTGATTTTTATTTTTTGTGACTTTAAGGTGTGATTTTGCTTCTGAGCTTCAGGAGTTATTTGCTGATTTATTGGAGAAGTATCGGTTTTAACTTCGTTTTTTTGATCTGCTGTTTCATTTAGCTTAATTTGTTCGGCTGGTGAGTTTTTTTTAACAATTTTCGCCTCAGATATTTCAATCGTATCACCATAAAGATATACACTAACTCTATTATAAATCATTTTTCCCGAAAAAACCATCAATATTACAGTTATAATTATTTTTAAAATTAATTTATTTTTCATATTTACCTCGCAAGCTTATATATAGAAACTCCCCTTTGCATAAATATTACCTTCCGTGACGATTTAATTGCTATATCCTCTCTCCTTTTTTGGAGAGGGTTAGGGGGAGGAAATTTATTTTTCACCCTCATCCTTCACCTTCCCCCATCAAGGGGGAAGGAATTTTAATATCTCAAAAGAACTCTCTCAGAGATAAATTTTGCTCACCGCTCATTTTTTCTCAAACCCTTGCTCCTCGCAAAACTGTAAGCGCAAGTTTTGCTGCGGACTTTCAAGTCACGCATAACCTTGTCGGCTTGCGCGACCCCGCCTCGTTCGCCTGCATTGCCCAAAGCGAACTGCGGCCTTGCGAACAGCACGCGAAACCGTTTGAGGTTTCGCTCTAAAGGCAGTCCTCACCCGTGCAAAGCCAAACCATTGGGTTTGCTCAGAACCAGCAAGCGGGCGATGGGAATCGGTTGCAAATAAAATTCGCTCACCGCTCATTTTTTCGCAACCCGCCCCTCGTCCGACTGTATAGCCAAAGTCGGACTGCGGGCTTTCGATTCCCACGCAAAGCCTATCGGCTTTGCTCAGAACCAGCAAGCGGGCGATGGGAATCGAACCCTATGCCGCTATGGTTGCTCAAATAGAGCTTCCCAGCGGGCGATGGGAATCGAACCCTGTGCCGCTATGGTCGCTCAAATAGAGCTTCCCAGCGGGCGATGGGAATCGAACCCACGTCTAAAGCTTGGGAAGCTCTCGTTCTACCATTGAACTACGCCCGCATCTTATTATACCTTTATAAAATTATACTAAAAAATCATCTATTTTTTATTAAACTCAAAAATTCATTTCTTATTTTTTCGTCTTTTTCAAAACAACCAAGCATTGAACTAGTTATAGCTATTGATGTTTCATTCCTTACTCCTCTTGATGTCATGCACAGATGTTGAGCCTCTATTATAACTCCAACCCCTTTTGGTTTTATTTTCTCAAATATAGTTTTTGATATTTCAACAGTAAGCCTTTCTTGAATTTGTAGCCTTCTTGAAAAAACTTCTACAATTCTAGGAATTTTGGAAAGGCCTATTATAACTCCATCTGGAATATATGCAACATGTGCCTTGCCAAAAAATGGAAGAAGGTGGTGTTCACAAGTCGAATAAAATGTTATGTCTTTTACTATAACCATCTCTTTATAATCAACTTTGAAAAAAGCGCCGTTTAAAACTTTATCTATATCCTGAGAATACCCACTAAAAATTTCACCCAATGCCTTCCTTACCCTTTCCGGGGTTTTTATAAGACCTTCCCTTTTCGGATTATCCCCTATCTTTTTAATTAGTTCTTCTATGTTTTTTTCCATAAAATAATTTTATCAAATTTAAGATATTATTTTAAACTTTTTTATTATTTATTTACTATTGGATTTTATTTTTTACCAGAGTTTGCTATGTAAAGCCATTTTGAAGAGGCAGATACTTTATTTGAAGCCTTTAAAGCTTCGTCAAGGGATTTGTTAATTTCAATAAAATTTTTATTTAATATAATTAACTCCTTTCCTTTTGATTTTTTGTTTGAGGGAGACATCCTGTATTTTGGTGTATTTTTTTGTGAAATTAGCTTTTTTACCTTTAATAATTTTACTCTTATTTTGTTAGAATATAGTTTCATTAATTTAAAATACTTTAAATTTTCTTTATCTACTTTTAAATCTATTAGCATAGCACGTTGTTTTAACGCTATTTTTTCCATATCATTTTTAGCACATATTAATTCTTCTGCTGATATTTTGCTATTTGGATTTGATAATATTTTATCAAGAGCATTATCTACCTTTACAAAATCAAATAAGATTGCTTCAAATTCATTATCATAAGTATTAGTTTGGATGTTTTTAGAAAAAGATGTTTTTACAAATAAGAATGTTGTGGCAGATAATATTATAATAATTTTTATAACTTTCATAAATTACTCCTATAAATATTACTCGATTAATAAAAAAGCTTAGTGAACTCTAATTATTTTATATATCATCTTTTTTGATTATAAAAGGGGCAATGGTTTTAAGAAAAAATGGGACCTTAGGGTATCTTAAGAGTTTTTATATAGTTTATTGCTTGTTTCTGAGTTTTTATTTTACCTTCAAGTTGTAGATTTATTAGTTTTTTCAGTATTTTCCCAACATTCGGTCCAGATGGTATATTAAGATTTTTCATTATAGTATCCCCATTTATAAGAGGCTTTATATCGGATTTTGAATTATATTTTTCATAATTTTTAATTATTGAGTTTACAACCTGTAAAAATCTTAATGTTTTTTTAAATCCAGTCCTAGGTAATTTGTTTGTTATTGCAAATGGCTTTGCCTTTGTTTTTTTATAAGATTTTTCAAGTTTTTTTTCACTTATATAACTTGAATGATCACCCCATGATAATATCAAAAGTCCAAGTGCTGCCTCTTTTAAATCATAAAATATTCTCAATATAGCTTTTTGCGTTATTATATTATTATGTGCAATATTGCCTATCCTGAGATGATTTGCTATTATTGTTTTTATATACTTTATTTCATTATTTGAAAACCTATAATCTCTTAATATTCTTTCTGCAAGTATTGCCCCATATTCTTCATGACCAAAAAATCTGAGCCTGTTGTCTATAACCTTTGCTTTATGAGGCTTTGCAATATCATGCAAAAGAGCGGCCATTTTTATTTCGTTTTTTCGGTTTTCTATTTCTTCTATAACTTTTTTTGAAGCAGATAAATACTTTTTTGGTGAAAGATAAAGTATATCAAGTCTTTTCAGGACATTAAAGGTGTGTTTTAATACACCTCCCTTACCATAATAGATTTCAGCGCATTTTATCTGAGATTTAAGAATAGGTAGAATTTCAAATAAAACTTCACTTTCAGCCATTTTTTTAAATACTGAAGATGAGTTATCAGATTTAAGTATTTTTAAAATCTCTTCCCTTATCCTCTCCTTAGCGGAAAGAGAAATAAGCTTCTTACAGTCAACTATTTCTTTATGTGTTTTTGGGCTTATTTTAAAGCCCCAAGACATAAATCTATATGCTCTTAAAATTCTCAAAGGGTCATCATGAAAACTTTCTGGAGTAATAGTTTTTATAATTTTATGTTTTAAATCTTTTATCCCTCCAGTTAAATTTATTATGTTTTTTGGGTTTAGCCTTAAATTAAATTTTTCATTTGTTATCTTTATGTTGGAGTTTTTTAATGGCACGGTAAGAGAATTTATTGTAAAATCCCTTTTGAATATGTCGGAGTTTATATCGTCTATGCGGGAAATATCTACAGTGAGATTTTTGAAGAGATTTATTCTGTATATTCCTCTTTCCTTATCAAGAGGAAAGATGTTATATTTGTTTGATATTTTTTTTAGTATCTCAAAAAAAAATTTTGGGTTAGCGGATATAACAATATCAATATCGTATATATCTTCTTTAAGAAAATAATCTCTTATGGCTCCGCCAACGAGATAAGTTTCATAATCTCTTAATAAATAAAACAAATCCATATTTTTAATTTTAACATTTTTAAAAATGCTACTTTGCTATTCCTTTGTTTCTTGGGTCAAATATGTCTCTAAAAGCATCTCCTACAAGATTAAATCCAAGGACAAAAAAGAATATAAAAGCAGATGGTATTAATACAATATGCGAATATTCAGCCGGGTTTGAAAAACTTTGTATTATCCAGTTTCTTGACATAGAGATAATCTGTCCCCAATCAGAATATCCCGGGGGAGAACCAAGTCCAAGAAAGCTGAGAGAAGAAGCCATCAAAACTACATTTGCAATATCCAGCGAAGCCATTATAACGATTGTATATACTGAATTTGGTATTATGTGTTTTTTTAGTATCCACCAGGAGCTTGCACCAAGTATTTTTGGATATAAAACAAAATCCATAGATTTTATTTTTAATATTTCGCTTCTAAAAAGTCTTGCATAAGAAGGCCATGAAACAAGAGCTAAAGCAATGATTATTTTATTTATCCCGGGTCCTAAAACACTTGCTATAACCATTGCAAGAACAAGTGATGGTATTGAAAGAACTATATCGGTAAATCTCATTATAATTTCATCAAGCCATCTGCCATAATATCCGCTAATCCATCCTAAAATTATCCCTATAAAAAATGAAATAATTATTACTACAATGCTTATTTTAAATGCGAGCCTTGTTCCCCATACCATTGCATAAAAAATGTCATATTGATTTTGGGTTGTGCCAAAGATAGCTTTTGAAGATGGCTTTTGGGGCTCAATGGAAAATCCATGTTGATTGGTTATGTAAGGGTCTATGTTTTGAGGTTTTGCGATAAGAGGAGCTAAAATGGCGATAATTATATAAGCTGATATAATAATTAATCCTATCGTAGATTGCTTATTGGATAATAATTTTTTTATAATTTCATTCATATCGTATTCTTGGATCAACAATAGCGTATAAAATATCTATAATAAAATTTCCAACAACAAATAATAAAGAAATAACTATAGCAAAACCCATAACCCCGCTTATATCAAGCTGGCTTGCTGCTTTAACCCCCCAGCTTCCTATACCTGGCCAGTCAAATATAGTTTCGGTTATCACCACTCCTCCTAAAAGCCTTATAAGCTGTAGTCCCCCTATCGTTATCTGCGGTATAAGTATATTCTTTTTTATATGTTTATTTATGATATATTTTTCATCAAGTCCCTTTGCTTTAAGGGTTCTGACATAGTCCTTATTAATCTCTTCAATAGCCGATGTCCTTGTTATTTTTATAAAAACTGCGGATGTTCCAAGAAATATAGAAAAGGCAGGAAGAAAAAGATGTTTTAATGAATCTATAAAAATAAAAAAGTTTAAATTTAAAATTGAGTCTATCAGCATAAAATTTGTATATCTAATAAATTTCCCGCTTGATATAATTATGTCAGTTTCCACTGAATATCTCTGTGGCTCAAATATTCCCAGTATTCCATAAAAAATCAACAAAAGCATTATGCCTATTATAAAAGAAGGCATTGAGTAAAAAAATGACGAAAAAAATCTTACAGTTTTATCTATCCATAAACCCTGTTTTAGGGCAGAGATAAGTCCCAGAAAATTTCCTATTAAGAATATTGGAATTATTGAAAAAAGAGCAAGTTCTATAGTTGCGGGTAAATACGTTTTTATGGCATCAGAAACTTTCATCCTTGCAGTTTGAGAATATCCTAAATCTCCTTTAAGCATTTTTGAAAGCCATTTCAGATATCTTATAGGTATTGGTTTATCCAGATTATATTGGGTTATTAGTTCATTTATCTCCTCTGATGTAAGTTCTTTATCGGAGGTAGAGTATGAGATTGCAAGTGTTGATGGTGGAAGTATGTTTATTATTGTAAATAATATGAATGTTATCCCCAAAAAAGTAAGTGGAAGTAATAAAATTTTTCTCAAAAAAAATTTTTTCATTCTTTTGCCATCTCCGCTATTATTGATTTTGCAACATCCTTTGAAATTATAGCCTCTTTTATATTTAGTTTTTCATAAGGTGTATGAACATTTTTCATCCCTGTGGGGATATTTGCTGTCTTTATTCCCATTTTAAAAAAATTATTTGCGTCAGTTCCGCCAAAACTTTTTATAAATTTGGCTTTTAATCCAATCTTTTTATATGAGTTTTCTATATTTTTTAATAATACCTTATCTTTTTCTATTGAAAAGCTTTCAAATCTTTTTCTTATATTAATTAAACATTTTGATTTTTTATACTCTTTTTGACTGGATACAAAGTCAACTATCTGCTTTATTTTGCTTTCAACTTTAATTATCTCTTTTAAATCAAAACTACGTATCTCTCCCTCAGCTTGCGCAAAAGGTGGAACTATGTTTATTCCTGATCCTCCTTTTACAAATCCAATATTTATAGTAGTGTTTTTTGAAATCCTTCCCTGTGTTATTTGGGATATTATTTTTGAAATTATAGATATAGCTGAAACTCCTTTCTCTGGTTCTACCCCGGAATGTGCCGCAATCCCTTTAACATCTATTGTGAAATTATCCACTCCGACTGATGATATAACCACTTCATTTATTTTCTTTTCATTATCAAATACAAGTCCATATTTAGATTTTAAGAGATCTTTTTTCATAAATCTTGTCCCTAAAAGCCCTATTTCCTCGCATACCGAAAATACCAGTTCAAGTGGAGGATGATTAATTTTTTCTTTTATTAACTCTTTTACAGCATGGATTATTATTGCTATACCAGCCTTGCAATCAGCTCCAAGTATTGTTTTGTTAGCTGTTGTTATAAAACCGTTTTTTACAATTATATTTGGTTTTGTTTCAGTTGATACTGTGTCAAGATGCGCTGAAAGAAGGAAAGGCTTTAATTTTTTGTCACCAGGTATTTTGACTATAAGATTACCTGTTTCGCTTTGAGTAAACTTTTGAGTTTCATCTATTATAATTTCAGATGAAATTTCACTTAATTCTTTTTTTACATATTCGCATATTTGTTTTTCTTTTCTTGAAGGAGATATTATCTCAGCCATTTCGCAAAAGGTTTTTATCATTGGACTAATCATTTACTTACCTCTATGCATTTGTAATAGTGATTTTTTCCTGCGGATGAGACTTTTCCATCAAATTTAAGGCATGCTTCTGAAAATTCTATACAGATATTTGAGAATACACAGGCTGAATTTACTTCTCTTTCAACTATGGATATTTTCTCATTTTTTTTGTCAGTTGAAAGTATAGATGATATGAGAAGTTTTGTGTATGGATGCGCTGGTTTTGTTATAACAGCCTGAGTATCCCCCCATTCAAGCATCTCTCCTTTATAAAGTATTATAACTTTGTTTGTTAAATAATATATAGATGATATATCGTGTGAGACAAAAATTAGCGTAAATTTATACTCTTTCAAAAGATCTTTTAATAAATTTAGAATCTGAGCTGAAATTGATATGTCAAGGCTTGAAATAGGTTCATCGCATATTAATAAATCAGGTTTTGTTATTATAGCTCTTGCTATAGCAACCCTTTGTTTTTGTCCACCTGAAAGTTGATGTGGATATTTATGTGCCAGATCATAAGAAAGTCCAACCTTTAAGATTGTTTCAGTAAATAACTTATCCAGGTTTTTTTTGTCTTTTGGTTTTTGGAGTAGAAGTGGTTCCAATACAATATCTTTTATTTTCATTCGTGGATTAAGACTTGACGCAGGATCCTGAAAAATATACTGTATATGTATAGTGGGAGAATTTTCGTTTGTATTGAATTTGATCTCCCCCTTAGTTGCTTTTTCAACTTGAGCTATAGCCTTACATAAAGTAGTTTTCCCGCTTCCAGACTGGCCCGCTATCCCAAGGGCATCGCCTTTTTCAATATCAAATGAGATATTTTTTAAAGCGAAAAAATTTTTATATTTTACGCTCAGGTCTTTTATTTCAAGTATTTTCATACATTCCAGCAGCTATAAAAACCACTCTCAGTTTTATTTGATGGCGGCTTTTTCATACATTTTTCATTTGCGAAATTGCATCTTGTCATAAATCTACATCCCCGGGGCATTTCAAATATTGATGGCATTATGCCTTTTATTGTTTTAAGAGTATCTTTCTTTTCTAATTTTACTATTGATTCTATAAGCGATTTTGTGTAAGGGTGTCTTGGATTTTTTATTATATCCTCTGTTTTGCCTTCTTCCATAATCTCGCCTAAATACATAACATAAACATAATCTGAATACTGCGAAACTATGGCAAAATTATGTGTAATAAGCATAACGGAAAGTTCTTTTTCTTTTTTCAGTTTTTCAAGCAGGTTTAATATTTCTATCTGAGTAACTACATCAAGCGCTGTTGTAGGTTCGTCAGCTATTATAAGCGAAGGGTCGGTTAAAAGTGAGGTGGCTATTAGTATTCTTTGCCTTTGTCCTCCGGAGAAATTGTGAGGATACATTTTTATTTTATCTGGTGGTATTCCTACTGTTTTAAGTAATTCTCTGGCTTTATTAATAGCATTTTTTTTATCGGCTAATTTATGCTGGATTAAAACTTCTATCATCTGTGTCTGAATATTGACTACTGGATTTAATGCAGTAAGTGGTTCCTGAAAAACAAATGAAATTTCTTTCCCTCTCAACTTTCTTATTTCATTTTCTCCCAACTGAGCTATGTTTTTACCTTTAAATATTATCTCCCCGCTTTCTATAAATATGTTTTTATCAAGAAGCTTTATTATTGAAAGAGCGGTAAGTGTTTTCCCGCTTCCAGACTCCCCTACAATAGCAACTGTTTGACCTTTTTCTATTTTTATTGAAACATTATTTACTATGTTGTATTTTTTTGAGTTTATATTGGCGGAAAGAGAAAGATTTCTTATTTCAAGCGTATTCATTTAGAATTTAATATGATAGTTACCGGTCCATCATTTTCAAGAGCAACAACCATCTCCTCTTGAAAAACCCCGGTTTTTATTTTTTGGGGATTGTAGTTTTCCTTTAATTTTTTTACAAAAAGATTATAGAACTCAAGGGCTTTGTCAGGAGGCATTGCTTTTGAAAAATCGGGTCGTCTTCCTTTTGAGGCGTCGCCTATGAGGGTAAACTGAGAAACAGCAATAATTTCTCCCTCTATGTCTTTTATTGAAAGGTCAAATTTTCCTCTGTCATTTGAAAATATTCTGAGATTTAATATTTTATTAACCATCCACTCTATATCTTTTTCATTATCATCTTTGGCAAATCCACATAAAACAAGATATCCTTCAGCTATTTGAGAGTAAATCTGGTTGGCTATTTTGACATTTGATTTTAAAACCCTTTGAACTACACAAATCATATTTTCCAAGATAATTGCCCAATTTTATGATCTTAGATAAAGATCTTATATTATCTGTTATTGTTCAAGCAATTCAACATTTGCTCTTGGGACAATAACTTTTTCTCCAGTTTCAAGTTCAACCTCAAGAATTCTTACATGACTTTCTGTCTGGATAATTGTTGGTTGTGGTGGAAGATTTGAGACTCTCCCAATGAGACCAAAATAAGGTTCTCTTATTATTCTTATCCTATCGCCTATCTCCATCCATGTTCTTGATTCATCTTTTCTTTTAACATCCATATTCTTTGGCGCTCCGCAAATTATTATCTCTGGCCTCATTACCCCCGCTCTTATCTGAGTTGCACCGCTTACAGATGCTTTTTCTCCTTCCCTTGCCTTTAATAGTTTAAATGTATATTCAGCCATTCTTATCTGCCCAAATCCTTCAGTTGTGATAATAGTTATCCCTATTTTTTCTGTGCCGGTTACAGCAACACCTATATCATAACCCAGTAATTGTCTTAAGTCTTTATCGTGTATGCCGGCAACCACTATTGCATTTACACCTATTTTAATTGCTTTTTTTATTGTTTCAATTCCCGCATGTTTTCCGCCAACTATTATCTTTTCTCTATCTGAATCCTTTATGTGCTCTGGAAGTAGTTCTTCGTCAGGAGTGTCAACGGCAACCCTTATCTCTCCGTTTGTCTCTCCGCCTATTCCAAATATTCCCTGTATAAACGTCCCTTCAGTTTCTATTTCAACCCCAAAGTTTTGTTCAACTTTCACAACTTTTCCTTTTATATAAGCTTTTAACGGAAGTATTTTTGGAGGTTCTCTAAATAAAACCTGTCCTGTTACTTCAGAAATTGAATCAAGAGTGCCTGTTATCGGGGAGACAACCTGCGAGCGGAGAAATCTTATAAAGGGTTTTGTCTCGGCTATAACCTCTCCCTTTTTTACACTATCCCCAGGTTTTTTGATCAGGTAATTTTTCATTTCAGCTGGCGTAATTCCCAGTCTGTTTGCTACATTAACAGAGTATACTTTTCCAGGAATCTGAGCTTCAGCTACAACATCAAGCGCATCAACCTCTTTCCCCTCAGATACAAGAACCTTGCCAGGTATTGGTAACGTCCTTTTTTTCTTTATTAACGTTAGTGGTAAAACTTTTAATCCGGGAGTATACGCATGAGCCATTTTTCCCTCCTTATTTTTCAGGATACATTTTTATTTTACTTAACCATTTATTAAGGTTTTCTATCCTCTTTGATTCGCTTTTTGAAATTTCTAAAGGTCTTCCTCTTCCATCAAAGAGTATTCCTCCAACCCCACCCTGTATCTTTGCTTTTACCTTTGCATTTTTCCCTTCTCCTGCATTAAATCCTTTCATTGGTTTAAGGATTATCTCAGCTTCATCATCAGGTAATTCCACAAGGTATATTTCTCCAAACCTTAACTCTCCATTTATAACTTTCCCTTCTTTTGTTTTTATCTCCCATTCTAAAATTAACTCTCCTTCCTTTGCAACTCCGACTGGGGCAATAGTTGTACCAAGTTTTATAAGGCAGTCATTATAAAAGACGTCCAGCGCAGCTTTTTCGCTTATCTGAGATAATACCCCAAGATGAGGCATCATAAATATTGAATCCACTGCAAGCATTGTTATTCCTTCAAGTTGATAGGAGTCTGTCATTAGAACCATTGACTGAACTCTTCTTGGAGAATGAGCCAATACCCCGCCGGACCCTATAACATAATTTAGTTTCATCATATTTATCAAAGATTGACCGGTGGATGTCTGTTCAAAGGCGTCTGAGATAGACCTTTCCTGTTGCACACCTTTAAGTCCAACAGCAAGAAGTTTATGCTGTTCTAAAGCAAGCCTTAATGCTTCTCTTGCCACGGCGTGTTCTATCATCAGGTCTTCTATAGTTTGTGGTATGGTCGTTGGTCGTATCATTTTGTTTTTCAGTCTATTTCTTATGTCCTGCTCGTCAATTTTAAAAGGAAGCCATCTCATTATATTCTGAACCCCGGCTTCGGCCATCACATTTGAAACCGAATAGCTCATTCCAAGATTAGCGCTTACGGTTCTATTGAATATACCGTCAAATATTGAAAAAACATCAGTTGTTGCTCCACCTATATCTACTGCAAGAACATTGTATCCCTTTGCCTTTGCGAATTTTTCAGTCATAAGGCCTACAGCCATTGGGGTTGGCATTATAGGAGCGCCAACCATTTTCATTAATTTGGGATAGCCCGGAGCCTGTTGCATAACGTGTTCAAGAAAAACGTCATGTATTTTATGCCTTGCTGGCATAAGATTCTCTCTTTCAAGAACTGGCCTGATATTTTCGGTTATCATCAAAGCAGTTTTTTGATCAAGTATTTCTTTAACTTTATCTCTTGCGGCATTATTGCCGGCGTATATAACTGGAAGCTTATAAGAGGCTCCAAGCCTTGGCTTTGGATCTGCGGCTTTTATAAAATTTGCAAGTTCAACGACATGTGTAATTGTTCCCCCATCAGTTCCGCCTGATAGAAGTATCATATCAGGTCTGAGCTGTCTTATTCTTTCTATTTTTTCATGATCCGCCCTTCCGTCATTTGAGGCTATTATATCCATTACTATTGCTCCAGCGCCAAGGGCGCATCTCTGAGCGGATTCTCCTGTCATTGATTTCACAGCCCCGGCAACCATCATCTGAAGTCCTCCTCCAGCAGAGCTTGTTGAAACATATATATCTACTCCTGTATTATCTTTATTTGGTGTAATAACTTTATCTCCATCTAAAATTTTTCTACCTGAAAGTTCTTCAACCTCTGTAATCGCGTTTTTTACTCCGCAGGTAACATCCTCAAAAGGGGCTTCAACTGTCGTTGGAGCTTCTCCTCTAAAAGTTTGTCTATATGTATCGCCTTTTTTTTCTATTAAAATTGCTTTAGTTGTGGTGCTTCCGCAGTCAGTAGCTATTATAACATTTAAATCCTTATCACTCATTTTTACCTCCTTCTAATTGTTGCTTTAAATATTCTATACCCTTTGGATTTTCAATAATACTTGAAAGTTTGGTTAGCTCTTGCTTTGAAAATATAAATCCTAATGTTGGTTCTATAAAATACATAATGTTTGAGGCTATTGTATGAATAGGTGTTGTTGCTTCAAGAGCAAATATTGCAATATCTTCCATCTTGCGTTTTTTTATTTTTATTGCTGCTCTTAAAATAAAATCCTTCTCATCCTCAGAAAGTTGTCTTCCTTTATTTATCTTAAAAGCATTTGACCATATGCTCATAACTAAATTATATTATTTTTTTTCTAACTTTTCCATTTGCTTTATTTTAACCATCTTAATTTGATTTTCTCTCCTTTTTTGATTCCAATTTTTCTAGCCATCCCGGCATTTAATTCTATTACATACATAGCATTTGAACTAACCCTTGCAATTTTTTCATTAGGTGTTGTATCTCCAGAGGCGGGCGTTTCGGCAAATATTTCATTTACCTTAAAATTTTTTGAAACAAAAATTATGTCAAGCGGAATGTACGTGTTTTTCATCCAGAATGTCCTTTCTGTCTCTTCTTCAAAAATAAATATCATGCCGCATTTTTCACAAAGGTTCTTCCTGAACATTAACCCAAGCGTTCTTTCGTGTTCAGTTCTGGCTATCTCAAGAGATATCTCAACCCCATTTGCTTTCAATATGGCTTTTTTTGCGTTTTTTATAGAATTGTTATTCATAGAAAAAAATGCTATTAAACACAGTATAATTATTAAAGCTGTTATAAAAATTTTTTTCATTTTGGGAAGTTTTTCTTTATAATTTGTTCAAGATATTCAGTATCTGATATGTCTTTTTCAATTTCTTTTTTGATTGCTAATGAGCGTTCAAAATTCAGGTTTATATTATAACCCATAGCTCTTGCTATATCAAAAACTGATTTTTTTTCTTTTTCCATTTTTTTAATCAGATCGCTAAGAGTGATTTTATTATCAACGCAAAATTTAAGAGCAAATATGATTTCAGTTCTATAAAATCCGTTTTTTTTCAAATAGAAGATTTCTTCAATGCTTTTTGTGGATTCTGCTATATCATAATTAAAATTTTTTTTAAAAAAATCCATGGTTTTTTCCATAAAAACTCTATCATAGAAAGATTCCGCGAGTGTGATATTAAACGAAGAAATTTTACTGTCGTATAATGTTTGTGAATAAGCTGGGTTTGAGAAAAATAAAAACAAAAAAAACATTAGATGGAAGTTGTTACAAGTGTTTCTGTAGATAAAACCCCTGGTATGTTTCTTATTTCATTTACCACAACCTGTGAAAGCTGTTCAAGATCAGATGTCTCCATATCAAGAACAAGATCCCACCTTCCAAATACCGCGGACATATGAACAACTTCTTTGATCGCTCTGAGTTTTGGTAAAACCTGTTTTTCCTTTCCTGGAATCATTTTAACTAAAACAAGTCCCGTTACCATAGAATCTCCTTATGCAGTTTTTCTGGATTGAAGTTTTTTCATCAGGATTTTTTCTGCTATGAAATAAATTATAAGCCCGGCTATTACCCAGTTTGTTGCATAAAAGTATTGAGCCGAAGAATATCTTACAAGAAGGTCAAACCTTCCGTAAAGAAGTGAAAATCTTGCCATAACAGTGTTGCCAAATGATGCTCCAAAGTATATCATGAGAAAATAAACACCAAAGTTGGATATCTTTTTCACACTCCCCTTATGTTCAACAGAAAAGAAAAAATAAAATAAAACAGACAGTGTCCCAACTAAAAGTAATATGGAGTTAAACATTGCAATTCCAGTTAAGTTGAAAAATTTAGCAAACGGCTCTATTGTGCCAAGTATCTGGTTTGTGAAATCAGTTGCTATCCCCGCTGGTAACACAAGTCCGGCTGAATATCCCATAAGAAATGTAAATCCATATCTTGATATCCATGATATCTTCGGGATAAACTGTGTTATTAATGAAAGTCCAAGTATTGTTGGTATTATCAACATCCATACTTCAAACCATCTTCCAGCTTTAATATGCTCTACAAGTGGCTGGTAAACATTTGGTATTATTATTTTATATATTGTTAGTTGTATATGCCAGGCAAGTCCAACACCAACATAAAGATGTTCCGCTATCTTAAAGAACATATTATCCTTGTATAGGAAGGAGAATATAAAAAGAGTAAGTCCTGCTGCAACAAAAGCGCCGTATATAGCTTGTATTTCCATATTTCACTCCTTTGTGAATTTAAGCGTAAGTAAAACTATATTTGAGAATATAATAAATGTTATAACTAAAAGGTGAGCTATATTTAAAGCATCTATGCCACTTGTTCCTTTCCACGGCTCGGATATAAGTCTTTCATATTCCGCCGATCCTTTCATCCCGCCAATAAGCCCCTTAATCTGCTTTTTTTGAAGATATGGCCCATAGCCAACCTGGCTTATGGCAGTTACCCCACCTAAAATCGGAACTCCATATTTATCGCCAACATAGACCACCCAGTAATCAAGTATCGCTGTTCCAGTTATATCTATAATGCAGGATATATCTTTATAGTTTTTAATATTCTTCATCATCTCAAAATCCCTTAGCGGTTTATTGTTTACATCTTTGTCATAAATAGCATATATATCTGAAGACATCTGGGTTAAAACTGCGGCAATATTAGGCATATATGGAAGAAGAACATAGTCTTTACCATATTCCTTCCCGAATTTTGGAGGTATTGTTCTGGTTAACTCATCTATTAAACCTCCTGATCCTGCAAGAAAGGTTAGTATAATAACTTTTATATTTTTTTTGAAAGCATGCTTTAAAATAGCAGCTGCCTGAGGATGTAACTCAGGCGCGGTAGAGGGATCGTAGTCAAGTGAAAGAATTATCGTTGAATTTTCAGGAATCTTTTCAATAAAATCATATACACTTTGAACCGATGTTGATATTGATTTAGATGTTATTCCAATTGGTTTTATGATTGGTATTAGAATTGAAAGCGTCAAGAGTAAAAAAAGCCATCTTCTGTCTATCTTCAAAAGCTTATTTAAATTTTCTTTCATACCCTTCTCCTTTTTATTCTTTACCCATATATCCGCGTTCTATTCCAAATATTATTTTTAGTGAGGTAACAGCAGCTCCAATAGCTATTCCTATCATTATTCCTCTTTTGCCTGCTGTGGCTGGAACGTTCATTATCCAGTCTTTTATCTGGGCTATGGTTATTTTAGTCCATGCAAATAATTTATCCCAAATTATTTCTCCAAGTGGAATATTCCCAAGCATAAGTATCAGCCCTGCTATAAATAATAAAAAGGCAGAAAATGATTTTATTCTAAAAGACCTGTATGCAGTTGATATGATATAAAAAGCAAGAACCGAAAACATTGTGGCGCTTAAAGGATTGTATATATTATTAAATGCCCAGCCTAATGCGGTAATATCTGTGCCTTTTGATATAACCCCTTTGCTTATAAAAGCAGCACCCATCATTATCAAAAACCCAAGGTATACAAAAATACTATATCCCCAGCCATCTGCTTTTCTCTGGATTTTTCTGTAATGAGCATAAAATAAACTTATCATTCCAAGGAAAAGAGCAAATGCGGCAACTATATTTTCCCATATATTTATTGTTTCAAGATATTTTTCAGACATTCTGTTTGGGACATAGTATGACGCAAGGGTCACCATGCCGAAGATAAAAACAATCGTAAGAGGTATGTGTTTTTTTATAAGATTCATATTATCTCACCTTTAATATATCCAGTATTTTTTCTATTATTATTGTATTATTCCACTTAGACATAATAAGCGCGGCTATTGAAAGAACAGAAGCAGTCAGTATAAACACAAGTTTGCCAAAATCCTGAACCTTAAGGGCGCTTACAAGCATAGGTTCTTTTGAAAGATACGCTCCTGCGGCGTATAATTCCTCTCCTATTAATGTATAATCACAGGCTGTAACAAAAAATGGGAGCTGATGGTCTACGTCTGTTCCAGCTATTTGTATTGCTCCAGTTGAAGCGCCGACCTCAGCAAGCAACAAAGACTCAGCCATAAAATACCCCATATAAAAACATGCAGCTGGTTTCTCGCGGGATATCATCCCGTCTATTGCGGCGGCATACGCAAACTGATCCTGGGTTATAAACATATTTATATCATCTCTGAAAGAATCTGGCCTTTCCGCTTCTATATATGATTGCTTTACGGTCTCTTTAGCTACAGTAAAAACTATCGGGTCATAATGGGGAACCTTTATTGTGGCGTCATATTGCGCTATTTTTTTTGAAACCTCGCCAAGTATAAAAACTGAGGCTATAGTGGATATATTTGACATAGAACCTATTCCCGGGACATATATTACAGATTTACCCATCTCAGTAGCTCTTCCAACTGCCTCATCTATTGCGTCAAGCCCTGCTA
The DNA here is from genome assembly GCA_036574205.1 of Elusimicrobiota bacterium. Classification (GTDB taxonomy): domain Bacteria; phylum Elusimicrobiota; class Elusimicrobia; order Elusimicrobiales; family UBA9959; genus JAAYVG01. The sequence goes on from JAINCQ010000037.1 coordinate 50,356, forward strand.
TTCTTCTTATAAACAACTCTCTTTTTTTAGCATGTGAAACAATAATAAAAAATACTATTGATATTATTAAAACTATAATAAAGTGATTGATTCTATCCCACCTGAACCAATTTCCTTTTACAACACCTTCGACAGTTTGTGATTCGTAATTTTTCTTACCGTCTGATATGTGTATTTTAGAATAAATTTTAAATCCATCTTTAAATTCATCAAAAAAATCTTCTTCTTTTAGGGAAAAAACTTTTAGAATTGGGACAATGACAGAGTAATTGTTTAATTTTTTATCCCAGAGCCAGAAAGGGAGGTCTATATCTTTTGCAGTACTTTCTTTATATTTTATTTCCCTGAACTTTATCCAGTTTTTGCTATCCGATGAGAGGTAAACGGTATAAATAGAATCTTTTTTTTCATCATCAACTGCCCATATAACTATTGCTGAATCTCCTCTATCACCTGGATAATCAATAAGACTAAAGTTTTTAATTTCAATATTTTCAAGCCCTGTCAAATCTTTTTTTACTTTAGGCAGAGCATTTAGTAAAGAGGAAGTCAAAATTAAACATACGAAAATATTTGTTATTTTTTTCATACTATATTAAAAATATAACATTTTTCAAATATCAAATCAAGAAATTTTTATCTTATTTCTATTTTAGCAGAATTTTTTAGCTGATTGATTAATTGATTTTTCCCTGATGTTAAAAGCGTAGCTGTAATTGATTGTTTTATTTTTTCTTTTACTTCTTCAAATTTAAGAGTTGTTTGCGGTCTTTTTTCTTCGACCTTAAATATTGAATATCCATTTCCTGTTTTAATTGGTTTTGTATATTTTCCGATTTCTGTTTCAAATATTTCTTTTTCTATTTCAGGAAGAAGCATGCCTTTAGATATAAATCCCAGTTCTCCTTTCGTTTGTTTGAGCCTTTCATCTGCGGATTTTAGTTCTGCTAATTTCTCAAAGCTTGCTCCTGCATCAAGCGCAATTATTATATCATTTGCCTCTGCTTGAGTGTTTACAAAAATCTGTCTTATCTTAAGTGCTTCTGGAATCTGAAACTGAGCTGGGTTTGAATCATAGTATTTTTTTGCATCTTCATCTGTTACGTTTATATTTAAAATATTTATTATAGCTCTTTCTATTAAAAGATTGTTCTCTATCATTGCATAATAATCTTTTTCTGAAATATTAAGTCTTTTAAGTTCTTTCTTAAAATCATTTTCTGAGTTAAAGCGCTTTTTGATCTCTTTTATTAACTCATTAACTTCCTGCTTTAAGACACTTATCTTTCTTTTTTTTGCTTCCTGTATAATGAGCTTATCTGCCAGAACCTCATCAAGGGTTTTTGCAAAATAATTCAATGACATCCTGTTTCTTATTTCATTGAATGTTATAGATTCTCCATTTATTGAAGCGACAACATTATCCTGAGAGTTAAGCAAAGCAGTTATGCTGCTGGTAATGATTATAAATAACATTTTTTTCATAATTAGCCTCCTTGCTTTGAAATATAAAGTTTTTGAGTGGGATAGGCAAATTCAATCCCATTTTCCTGAAATTGTCTTGCTATTTCGCAAAGCACCTGTTCATTTAAGTTTATATAAAGAGAGTAATCTGCTGAAAGGATATAGTATACAAATTCAAAATCAATAGAATAATTATTAAATCTGATTAAATTTGCTCTGTCGAATCTTGTTTTTTCAACTTTTTCAACGGATTTTTTAATTATTTGTGGTATCAATTTTAGCTTTTCCATTGGAGTTTCATATATTACTCCGATTGTTTGAAGAACTCTTCTTTCTCTCATAAAGGAAAAATTTTGTATTATCTCACCCATTATTTTTGAATTAGTTATAAACGCAAGTTCTCCACTTAAGGTCCTTATCCTGATAGATTTAAGTCCTATTTCCTCTATCGTTCCAGAAATATTTTGCTGGGGAAGCGAGATAAAATCCCCGACTTTAAATGGCTTATCAAATATTATTACAAAAAAATTGAATATATCTCCTAAAATTGTTTGAGAGGCTAATGCCAGAGCTACTCCGCCTATTCCAACTCCTGCAAGAAGTGAGCTTATATTGATGCCAGCATTTTGTAAAAGGAAGAGTATTGCTATAATCCAGACAAATATTCTAAAAAATATCCTGATTGCATTTAAGGACTTTGCGTACTCATTTCCTGATATCTGTGAAAACCAGAAATTGATGATAGCTTCAAGAGATGAGACTACTCTGTAAGTTATAATGATAACAAGGATCCAGTGTAATATTATTTGAATTTTGGGATTTAAATAAAGTGGTTTTAATGCTATATATAAAGCTATAAATTGGTATTCAAACCACTTTATTCTATTTATTAGATCTACTGTAAAATCATCAAATTTAGTTTCAGTTTTTTGGGATATCTCCTCTATTTTTTTGAGTATTTTGGATTTAAAGTAATAAAGAAGTTTTGTGGCTGTTATAAATATAGCTATGGAAATAATATATTTTAAAACGGTATTCCCAAATAAATTAAAGTCTAAAACTGAATTCATAAAAATATTATACAAATTAAAAAAATAATTTTTTAAAATATAAACTATCAAACTAATTTAATATAAATAATATAAAATTTTTGTTAATTATACTTATGTTTTCCCCTTAAAGTTTTTTAATCAGTTATTATTTATAGTGAAGTTTTAAATTTTTTCTGTTTAAATCAGCTAACTCAAACTCAGAGGTGAAAGCAAGTGCTTTTTTAGGGCATATCTCAACACATTGCGCGCAATATATACACCTATCTAAATTCATTATGCAATCAAATTTTCTTGAAACTGGGGATGGTTTGCCGTCAGGTTGAATTTTGGGTTCTGGTTGATCAGGCGATAAAATTATTTCTATCGCTTTTGATGGACAGACTCTCATACACATTTTACATCCAATACATTTAGCGCTTTCAAAAACTACTCTTCCTCTAAAATTTGGATATGTTTTTGCTTTCTCAAAAGGGTATTTGGATGTAGCAGCTTTTTTTGAAAGATGTTTTATAGCCTGGGGAAAAAGTTTTAAAGGTTTTTTAGCCATATTTCTTACCTCTTAAATTTTAATTTTAATAAATAAATCTATGAGTATTTGTATCATTGAAACTGGAACAAGCCATTTCCATGAAAACTTTACTACCTGATCCACTCTTACCCTTGCCATAAGAACTCTAAATAATATTAGGATAAAGCATATAAAAAAAGTTTTTATCAAAAATACTATAAAAGCAGTTATCCCACTTAATTTAAAAACTCCACCCAAAAAAACAGCGTTTATTAAAGCGGCAACTACAACCATTTCTATATCTATTGAGAGTAAAAATAATGCAAGCAATCTTCCAGAATACTCAGTGAATTGTCCGCCCACTACCTCATTTTTAGCATGAGGAGCGTCAAATGGAACTCTTTCTAACTTTCCTTCAGATGCAAGCAATGCTGCAAGAAACCCCGGGATATTTATTAATATGTAGAGAGGATTATTTGCAAAGAAATTTGCTATCTCCTTAACTGACCAGCTCCCACTTAATATTGCACATCCAGCAACAGATAAAAAAAGTGGAACCTCATACCCGAATAATTGCGTCATTACCCTCATAGAACCTATCGTTGAATATGGACTTGTTGATGACCAGCCTGCAAGGAAAAAAGTTACAGTTGGTATTGTTAGCAAATAGATTATAACTATCAGATCCCCTTCAAAGGATATAAGCGGATCTCCCCATATCGGCAACATAAATATGGTAGTTATTATACTTGCTATTGCAACATATGGCAAAGCTTTAAATAAAATTATATCTGCATTATCAGGAACTATAACTTCTTTAGATATAAGTTTTATAAAATCTGCAACTGGTTGATATATCGGAGGACCAACCCTGTTTTGCATTATGGCTGCTAATTTTCTATCAACCCATTGAATACACATGCCGTATGTCCCTAAAAAAATAAATCCAGGGAATACGATTATATATATTAAAGGCATTATAAGATCCATATCTTCTCCTTATTTAAAGCTAATTCCTTTTCTCTTATAAAATTCTATAGAGTATTTTCTTAATTCTTCCCAGTCAAATACCTTCTTTTTCCCGGTTTTTTGATCATATACAATAGCTCTATCAGTGCAGCTCATACATGGATCAATGGCTGCTATGGTAATTATTGCATCTGCTAAATATCCATTTTTAAGACAATATGGAAGAGATTGAAAGTTTGCAAGCGTTGGGGCTCGAACTTTTACTCTTTCTGGATATTCTGTGCCATTTGCATTTACATAATGTATATCTTCACCTCTTGGAGCTTCATATCTAAACACTGCCTCTCCAGGTCCTATTTTCCATGGAAGTTTAACTAAGATTGGTCCTTCTGGAAGGTTTTTCAATATCTGTTCTATCATCTTATATGATTCTATAGTTTCAAGAACTCTTACTACAGCTCTTCCAAAAACATCGCAAGAATTATAAGTTATAACCTTCCAGTCAAGTTGATCATATATAAAATATGGCTCATCCCTTCTTACATCTATATCAACACCGCTTGCTCTTGCTGTAGGTCCAACAGCGTTTAGTTCAAGAGCTACTTCTTTTGGAAGTTTTCCAACATTCTGAGTTCTTGCAAGAAATGTAGGCTCTTCTGTAACGACCTCAACATAATAAGAAGTTCTTTCTTTAAGATATTTGACTTTTTTCAATATTTCATCAGCCTGTTCTTTTGTGATATCCCTTCTGACACCTCCGATTGTATTTATCCCGTAATGAACCCTGTTACCAGTTAAAAGCTCAAGACAATCAAGGATCTGTTCTCTATCCCTCCACGTATACATAAACAAGGTGTCATATCCAAGCTCAAATGCAGCTACCCCAAGCCATAAAAGATGTGAGTGAATCCTTTCAAGTTCCGCTACAAGGGTTCTTATAGCTTTTGCTCTTTGAGGTATTTCAGCTTTTGCTATCTCTTCAACTGCGTTTATATAACAACTTACATGAGAATGTGAACATATACCGCAAATTCTTTCAACTAAATAGATATCCTGAATAAAGTTTCTGTTTTCTGCTGCCTTTTCAACTCCCCTATGATTGTATCCAAGATTTACTGTCGCGTCAACAATCTGTTCTCCATTTAAAACCAACATAAAATTCTCTGGTTCTTTTAATGCTGGATGCTGAGGTCCAAGTGGTATTTGCATCTTTGACATTATTCCTCCTTATCTGATTTTTCATTTAACATTTTGTTAAGTTCATCAAGCTTTACTTCTTTTCTAAGTGGATGAACCCCTTTTGGAAATCCATCCGGAAGGGGATAGTTTCTACCCTGGGGCAAGCCATCTATCTTTATTCCAAATAAGTCTTCCAGTTCCCTTTCATAAGATGTTGCAACAGGATATACCCCTAAAACAGATTTTAAATGTGGATTTGATTTAGAAGTTCTCAACCTTATGTTTATAATAGTTTTGTGGTCTGTTATATGATAAATTGCTCCTAATTTTTCCCCCTCATCAAAACCCGTTATAGTTGATAGATGATAATATCCTCTATTTTTTAGATATTTCATTAACTCAATAGCTTCTTCTCCTTTAACCTCTAACCATATTCTGTTTTTTCTTGAGATAATGGCATTTTCTATTTTATCAGAAAATTTCTCTTTTAAGTCCTTTAAAATTTCTTCTTCTTTTATCATCTCAGTCATAATTCACCTCGTTAATTATTTTTTTGAAGATTTTTCAAGTTCAGTAATAAGTTTTACAACTGCATCTATTATTGCTTCTGGCCTTGCCGGACATCCTGGTATATAAGCTGAAACAGGTATAACTTTGTCTATCCCTCCAACTACGTTATAACATCCGTCAAAAACTCCTCCGGAACATGCGCATGTCCCAACGGCAAGGACAAACTTTGGATTTGGAATTTGATCATATATCCTTCTAAATCTTTTTGCCTGCTGTCTTGTAAGAGGTCCGCTTACAACCATGACATCTGCATGCCTTGGAGTTCCTTTCAACACTATTCCAAATCTCTCAAGATCATATCTGGGTGTTAATGCATCAACTATTTCTATATCACATCCGTTACATGCCCCTGTGTTGAAATGTATTATCCAGGGGGATTTGAGTCTTGACCATAGTACTATTTTGTCTTTTAATTTCATAAAGCCGTCCTTATATAAAAAGAATTGAAATTATTAAAAGAACCGTTATTATATATATCAAAGGAACTGCAAAGGAAACTCCACTTGAGAAAGCTAAAGTCATTAGCATAAGCGCCGCAACATGCAAAATCGTAAAAAAAATAGCATATGGATAAAACTCTTCATAGCCAGCTGAAACCTTTTGAGCCGGAAAATCTTCGCCACAGGCATATGTTTTTGATGTCTCTGGCTTTTTTGTAATGGCTGGTTCAAAACTTTTTATCATTTTGCCAAATAGCAAAATAAGCACCAGCGTTATCAAAAAAGCAAAAGGTGGATAGAGAAGTATTTGCATAAATTACCCCTTTAAGTTCATCAGTTTTTTAATATCTACACTTTGATTTAAGTTATAGGATTTTACAACAAGAGCAAGACCGCTTGCTATCACTACAACCTCAACCAGTATCATAACTATTATTATATTCTGGGCAAGGTTTATATTATTGGTTGCCTGTCCAGCCGTAATTACCGCTATAAGAGAAGATTTTGATATTATCTCAAAGCCTATAAGAAGTTTTATAATATTTCTTGAAACTGTCATGCAATAGGCGCCTATAAAAAAAAGTATTATCACAAAAAACCAGTCAAGAGGAAAATTCATTATTTTACCTCCTTTGTAAATATATGCTTTATTACAAAAACACTTGCCGCAAGGAGTGTTAACTGTCCTATTATGTCAACTCCCCTATAAATCCATATAAATTTTCCAAGAGGGTCTTGATTGGAAGTATTAAAGGTTGAATATTTAAGTAGTTTTGAAAAATATTCTGGAACAAAAATAGATGTAGCTATAATAAATCCTACAAGAATAATCGGAAAAACAATATATTTTACCCTGTTTTCCTTTAAAGATTCTTCATCATTCTTAATTAAGTTAACTGCGCTTATAAATAATACAGTTATAAGCCCGGCGCAGACCGAAAGTTCAAAAACTGCCGCCCACGGAGCTGAATACGCGAAAAGCAATATGGAGACTCCTATGCTTAGAACTGCAAGCATTATTGCCGAATTTATCAATTTTTTTGAAATAACACTTGCAGCAGCTGCAACAATTATTATAAAAAATATTAGAAGATAGTATATCATTAATCCTCCATTAAATCGGTATTTTTTCAAGATACAAATATATTTTATTGAAGAATAATCCTGTTATTATTATAAAAAAGCTTATTATAACTACAGGAATTAGAAGTTGAAATTTTGCTTCTTTAATATCTTGAAATTTTTCAGGCAATTTTCCAAAAAAAACCTTTTTTTGCATTATCATAAAATAAGCAAGGGTTACTATGCTAAAAATAAGTGCGGATGTTGCATAATAAACATTTCCTTTTTCCCATAAAGCTATTATAATAATCAGCTTACTCCAGAACCCTGAAAGAGGAGGAACTCCGGCGGTTGAAAGAAGCGCTACTATTGATGTCCAGGATGTATATGGCATTCTATGTTCCAATCCCTTTAACTCATCCATGTTGGTGGTTTGAGTTGCTTTTTCAACGCAGGCAGAATTTAAAAATAAAACAGTTTTAAAAGTAGCATGGTTTATAAGATGAAAAACAGCAGCCATAATTCCAAGCGGTGTAAAAGTCCCCGTTGCCATTATTATGTATCCCATCTGGCTTATACTTGAATATGCAAGCATTCTCTTAAAGTCTCTTTGAACAATTGCACCAACTGCACCAAGTATTACTGATAAAAGTCCAGTAAATAAAAGCAAGGATGAAATTTTTGATATGATTGGAGAATTTGAAATCATTATGGATATTTTGATTATGGCATATATCCCACCTACTTTTGTTATTATACCTGCAAGATATGCCGAAATTGGTGAAAATGCTCCTTGATATACATCAGGGGTCCAAAAGTGAAAAGGTGCGATTCCTGATTTTATAAGAAAACCAATTATTATAAGCGAAAATGCTATTATGGAAAGAAAATTAATATTTGTGAATTTGATGATCTCAAATCCAAACCCACCGTAATTCAACATTAAAAGAGATATTCCGAATATTATTAAAACAGAAGCTGGAAAGGTAAGAAAGAAATATTTTATTGCAGCTTCTACTGAAATATTTTTGCTATTTGAGGTAATGAGAGCAAAAGAACATACACTTAAAGCTTCCATAAAAATATATAAAGTAAAGAAATCCCTTGACATAACAAGGGAACACATTGCTGAAACAGAAATAAGTATCAAAGAATAATAAGACACTACATTTGTTTCTTTTTCAACATCATAGTAGGTGGAGAAAAAAACTATTGCCAGTGCCACAAGATATATTATGAATATCATTGCTAAAGTTAAGGCATCATAAGTAAAAGTGGAATAATTCATTTTTATTACATAATAAAAAAGAATATATCCAACATTTATTAATCCGCTTAAAAGTGCGACATTCGCAAATATTTCTGTTATCCTTTTGCTTTTTCTTGATATAAAAGGAATAGCAAGCGCAGAAAATAGCGGAATTAAATTATAAGAAAGGAAATCTGTTACCATTTTATCCCTCCAAGATATATTAGATATATTGCTACAAACAGGAATATAAAAAACATATAGAGTGAATAACTTCCAGTATGAAGTTTTGAAATCTTATCACCGCTCCACACAGCAATCGCTGATGGAATATCATCTATAAGTTTGTCAAATCCTCTATCTACTTTGAATAAGAGTTTAGAAAACCAGGCGAAGAACTTTCTGAATATCTCATAAAGATCAAAAAAACCTTTCTCAGCCATATCATATATTTCCTTTAATATTGGGGCATGATGTATATGATCTGAAGCTTTATAAGACTTTCCTGATAACTTAAAGCCGATTATATGATTTGATACTGCTATTATAACTACTACCAGGAAAATAAGGAACATATTATCAAAATGAAAACCACTTAATTCCTCTCTTGGGTAAAATCCAATGAGGGAAAAGAGAGAAGGAACTATGAACTTAGAGATAGGCAGATGAGCACCAAATCCAAAAATAATGCATAATGCGCTTAAAGCGATCATTGATATAATCATAGAATAAGGAGCTTCTTTTGTGTCTTTTAAGTTTTCAGGTAGTTTTCCAAAAAATACGCTATGTCCTAATTTTAAGAATGAGGCAAGTGTGAGTATAGAGCCTATCTCTGCAGCATAGAAAAATATATTATATCCGCTTAATAATGCACCTTTATAAACAAGTTCTTTTGAAAAAAATCCGTTAAGAGGGGCTATACCGGAAATTGCCGCAGCGGCTATAAGATAACTTATCGCAGTTACTGGCATTTTTGAAAAGAGCCCCCCTAATTTTGAAAGTTCGGTTGTTCCTGTTTGTTTCTCTACAGCACCTGCGGTCATAAACAAGCAGGATTTATATATAGCATGATTTATCATATGAAATAGACCACCTACTATTCCTATAGGATTGAGAGTTCCTATTCCAAGAACCATATATCCAGTCTGGCTGACAGCATGATATGAAAGAAGTCTTTTATAATCTGTCTGTATAAGAGCCATCATAACCGCTATTATTATTGTCAAAGCACCTATTGTCATAAGGATTATTTGCATTATGGTATTTAATTGATATAAATAAAGGCTTATTCTTGCAAAAAAGTATATTCCAAGTAGTTTATCAACTGCAGCCGGTACAAAAGCCATAAATGCCGCATTTGAGTTTAATGCTGCATCTGGTATCCAGGTATGAAATGGAAAAGCTCCGGCTTTTGTTAAAGCACCTATTAAAAGCATAACATATGCTATTGTCCCCCACCCACTTAGAATAAGCCTATTAGAATTTATTTCGGACATTGAAAATGTGTCTGTTATGTATCCAACAATAATTATTCCTATCATCATGGCTATATCGCTTATTCCATTTATTAAAAATGTTTTAAGCGCAGTTTGCCTTGTTTGAGTTGAGTTTCCGGAAATAAATATATAAAGATATAGAAGTATAACCATTGACTCCCAGAAAAACAACATTGACAACATGTTATCGCTTGTAGCCGAACCAGCCGCCGCGGCCTGGGTCATTAAAAGCAAAAAGTAAAAAATCTTTGATGAACCACGATTTGGCGTAGATATTCCATATATTGAGATAAGTAGTGAAAAGATACTGACTGAAACAAGGATGAATGCGGAGATAGCATCTACCCTGAAACTAAGCATAGAAAAACTACCTAACCATTTAAACTTACATAAAGCCATTCCTTCTCCAGTGCCTGATATTTTAAGTAAAACGATCGCAGCTAAAAGAGAAACAAAGGATACCATAATCGCTACAGTTTCTTTTAGATATTTTGTTTTATCTGATATCAGAAGTATTAATATCGCTGATATCAGAGGAAGAAGAATCGGTATCATAATAAGGTCTGTGATTTGTGAATTAAATATGTTCATGGTATATTACTCCCCATATACATTATCTGGGCTGTCAACTCCGCATAAGCATAAGGGTAGGTTATGAATATTCCAAGAACCAACCCGACAAAAGATAAAAACAAAACTGAAGCCACCATTGTGGAAGAGCCTTCTGATGGGGCATTCATCTTTTCGTTTCCAAGAAATATTTTATAGAAAAGACGTGTAAGATAAAGCATGGTGAGAATTGCGCCTATAAAAAATACAAAAGATATTACTATATCGTTTGTTTCTACCGCTCCCTTAAAGACAAGAAATTTTGCAAAAAATCCTCCAAATGGTGGTAATCCCATTACAGAAAACGATGAAAGAGCAAAGGCAAGAGCAGTAAGCGGCATTGTTTTAATAAGCCCTCCCATTTTTGTAATGTCTTTTGTATGAGTTTTTTGCTCTATTATACCAGCACAGAGGAACAACCCTGCTTTTGCCATGCTATGCATTAGAATATAAAGAAGGCCTCCTGTAAAAGCCAGTTTAGATCCGCTTGCCAGTCCCAGAAATATAAATGAAAGCTGGCTTATTGTTGAATATGCTATTATTCTTTTAATATCATTATCTATTAAGGCAGCTGCGCCTGAGACAAGAGCTGTTAATCCAGTTATTGCAAGGACCATATAATTGAAGTTCTCAGGTGTTATAAATACTGTTCCAAAAAGCTTAGCATAAACAAAAGTTCCTATTTTAACAAGCACAGCAGCATGAAGTAATGCGGTAACGGTTGAAGGTGCTACACCTGCATCTGGAAGCCAGGTTGAAAATGGCAGTATTGCAGATTTGGAAAATATACCGCATAATATTAAGAGGGCAGGAAGCATTGCTATTTCCTTTGATTTTAGCTCGGAGATATTTAATGTCTGGTTTGCGGCATAAATATATATTATTCCTATAAGCATTAATATCGCTCCAAATACAGTAACAAGTATTGTCTTATTAGCTTTTATAACATCTTTGTCGCTTCTGAAAAAACCAACCAATCTCCATGAGGCAAAAGCTGTCAGTTCCCAAAAAACATACATCCATATAAGATTATCCGAATAAACAAGTCCCATCATAGAACCCATAAAAAGTATAACCATGACATAATATTCTGTCTGATTTTCGTAGTGAGATATATAATCTATTGAGTATATCACTATTATAAGGCTTGTAAGTGATGAAATGGTGGCCATAAGAGCTGAAAGTGGATCAAGACGGAATGCAAAGTCAAAACTCATAGGAAAACTTATGAGATATTTTGCTCCATCTATAAACGCGCTTTGCATTAAAGCGCAGTTTAAAATAAATGTGATAGCGGTTATTAAAACGGTTATGGCGTTTCTTAAATCCTTTGATATTTTGTTAAAAAAAGGAAGCGTAAAAGACCCCACAACCGGTATAAGAACAGCCATCAAAACAGTTTTATCCATATATACCTCTCAAGCTAAGTTTTAAATTTATTTTAACAAAAATTTTTTTTAAAAAAAATTAACAATTCTAAAAATAAAATTAATCATGCTAATATTAAAACAAAAAAAGGAAGATCAGTTAAAAACTCCGATAAGAGTATATCTGGTGTTTTTTTCTTTTTAAGTGCATATATTAGAAGAATGTAATATACAGGCAAAATTATAATAAATAAATTAAGCTTTATATAAAACATTATTGATGAGATGAGGATTACAAAAACTAATACATTAATTAGCATAAAAGTTTTTTCCTCTCCAATTGCTGAATATATATTTTCATTTGATATTATCATATCATTATATTTCTGGAAAACACTTATTAAAACGCTTCTTAGAGTGGATACGACAAACACAAATAGGAAGGTAAGATAAAAAACTTTTGATCCGATCTTCCCGCATGATATTGCTGGAATAAATGTTGTCATATAGCACCATCCAAAAGCTATGAACATATCTTTTATACCCGGGATTTTTATTTTGTTTTTAATCTCTTTATATTTTACTCCCGCAAAAATAAAAATAAAAATCAAAAAAGAATAAAACACTCCTTTGGTGGTAGATATTGCAATTGAGATAAAAATTAAAAGATACGAGAAGTATTTTATCTCTTTTGAATATTTAAGAAAAATCATTTTTTTTATATTATCTTCTAAAAATTCTTTTTCAAGGTTTCTATTTATTATGTGAATTACCATAACTGATATCGCAATTGCAGATGCAAGAGGAAATTCAATATGGTTTTTAAAAGATTTATATACGAGGGAAATCAGACCAAATGCGGCGAAACCGGTAAATATTCCAGTTGAAACAAGAACCCTGAATAATTTAATAAATTTTTTTTCCCTAAATACCATTTCTTTTATTTTCTTTTCTACTCTTTCAATCATCCATCCAGGGGTTGATGCGCCTGCTGTTATAAAAAGCAGATTTACATTCTCAAATATTTCTGGAGTTATCTCATTTTCATTTTCAACAAGAATTGATTTTTTGGAAAGGGTTTTCGTTATCTGGTAAAGCCTTTGTGTATTAGCTGAGTGTTTGCCCCCTATTATTATTACAAGATCTGAAATTCTGGAAAACTCAATTGTTTCTTTTTGTCTTAATTTTGTTGGCGTGCATATGGTATTTGAAATAATAAGTTCTGAAACCTTTGTCCTTATTATCTTCACAATTTTGAAGAATAATTCTTCTTCCTGAGTTGTTTGAGAGACAAGATTTGCTTTTTCTATGTTTGGCAATCTTCTGGCATCTTCTTCAGATGTTATTATAAAATAGTTTTCACCTGCATATCCTTTAAGCCCTATAACCTCAGCATGTTCAGGATCTCCAAGTATTATAGTTGTATATCCTTTTTTAGAATATTTTGTTATTGTGTTATGAACATTTTTAACAAGAGGACAGGTAGCATCTACAACCTCTATGCCCGAGTTTCTGATTTCTTCTTCAATTTTTGGAGGTACACCATGCGCCCTTATAACAAGTATAGAGTTTTTCGGATCTTTTATTTCTTTTATATCATTGATTGACTCAATCCCGCGTTCTTTCAGGTTTTTTATAACATCATTGTTGTGAATTAATGGACCGAAAGTATAAATTTTTTTGGTTGTTTTTTGCGAAAGTTCTATTACCTTCTTTATAGCATCGTTAACCCCTGGACAGAATCCAGCGTTTTTTGCAACTATAATCTTCACTGTTAGATTATTCCCAATTTTTTACCTATTTTTATAAACTTTGATATCGCAAATTCAAGATCTTTTATGGTGTGTCCGGCGGTGACTATAGTCCTTAGTCTTTCTTTCCCTTTTGGAACAGTTGGATATACTATTGAAAGAGCAAAAACACCTTCTTCAAAAAGCATATTTGAAAATTTAGTTGCCTTTAAACTATCTTTTACCATTATTGGAGTAATTGGGGTTATGCTTTCACCGGTGTCAAATCCAGCTTTTTTTAATTCTTCTTTAAAGAATTTTGTATTTTCCCATAGTCTATTAAGATACTTAGGTTCATTTAATAATATGTCAAGTATTTTTAGGCAGGTTGCTGCAACTGACGGTGGTTGAGAGCTTGAAAATAAAAACGGTCTTGCTACAGATCCTAAATAATCTCTCAATTTCTTTGTTGTAGCCGCGTATCCTCCAACAGCTGCAAAAGCTTTGGATAATGTTCCAATTTGTATTTCAACTTTTCCGTCAAGATTGTAATAATTTACCGTTCCCCTTCCTTGTTTCCCTATAACACCGCTTGCATGAGCGTCATCAACCATTACAATAGCGTCGTATCTGTTTGCCAATTTTACTATCTCAGGCAATGGAGCAATGTCTCCATCCATAGAAAAAACGCCGTCTGTAACTATTAATTTCCTTTTAGCTTTTTTTGATTCTTCGCTTTCAAGTATTTCCTTTAAATGAGCCACATCTTTGTGTCTATAAATTTTTCTTGGGGCCTTTGCCAATCTTGCTCCATCTATTATTGAAGCGTGATTCAGTTCATCTGAAATTAGAAGATAATTTTCGTCATTCATTAGGGTTTGACATACAGCCACATTGGTAGTAAAACCTGACTGAAACAATATAGAATCTTCAGTATTCTTAAATTTTGCAAATCTTTTTTCAAGTTCTCTATGTATTTCCATTGTTCCTATTATGGTTCTTACAGCTGCGCTTCCAACCCCGTATTTTTTTATTGCTTCAATCGCCGCTTTTTTGACAAGAGGATTGTCAGCCATAGCAAGATAGTTATTTGATGAAAGATTTATAACTTTTTTTGAGTCAATAATGGATACTGGCTTTTGCGCGGAGTTAAGGATTCTTGGAGTTATAAATCTATTTTCTTTTTTTAGGGTATTTATTTCCTCATCAATAAACTCTAGCTTCTTTGATATTTCATTTTGAATTTTCATTATTCCTCCTTGATAAAACCGCATTATTTATAGTTTTCATCAAATCATCCAGGTTAAAAGGTTTTTGGACTATTTCATAAGCTCCGCTCATCTTTGCTATGCCTTTTTCAAACTGAGTGTCTCTAGAGGTTATTATTATAATTATTGGTGGATTTTTAAGAGAGCTTGTTATTTGATGCGTTAAATGATATCCATCCATATAAGGCATCATTACATCTACAAGTATAACATCAAATGTTTTTTCACTAGCCACTCTAAGCGCATCTCTGCCATTGTTAACTACCTCGCATTCATGCCCCATAGATAAAAAATATGATTTAAGAAGATCTGTTATATCAGTTTCATCGTCTGCTACAAGAATTTTTAATCTATTTTCCATGAATTTACCCCCATAATCTCTTCTATTTTCTTTATTATATTTTTTGTAACTCTTATTCTCATTGAGGTTTCTATTAAATATTGCAAACCGTTCATAGAATTTATTGAAAAATAAACTTTTGTATCTCCTGAATTATTTGGGTTTTCAAATATTTTTTTAATTTCTTTAAGTTTCCTTGTATCTTCACTCATTACTGTTTTCCCATCAAAAAATATTATAAAACTTTTTGAGTGATTTTCTATATAGTCATATATCTCATAAATACTATCTACTATAATTTCATATTTTTTTGAAGAAAAATCTGTTTCTTTCACAACTCCATTTACCACGACAATATTATCTATTTTTATATTGTTTTTAAATTGATTGAACTGTTTTGGAAAAATAGTTGCGCTTATAGATTCACTTAAATCTTCAAGTTCAAATTTGCACATAATCTCATTTTTTCTAGTTGTTGTTTGTTTATTTGAAATTATTAATCCGGATATCACAACTTTAGAATTTTCCTTAACATTACCTTCTATTATCTCGCCTATGGTATGAGTTGATACCATTTTCATAATCCTTCTAAAGTTTATCAAAGGGTTTCCTGAAAAATAAAATCCCAGAACTTCTTTTTCATTGTTTAATACCTCATGCTCTGTAAGAATTTTATCATCTGGGGATTCAAAAAGAGTATTTGTGGCAAAGGCAAGTATTGAGGCTTTTTCTTCTACCTGGCTTGCTTTTAGAGCTTTTGTCCTTTTTATATTTTTTTCTGTTTCACTAAAAAGACAATCAAAGGCTCCAGCTTTTGCAAGCGATTCAAGAACTTTTTTATTGAATTGCTTTGAATTATTTCTAGAAATAAAATCACTTATAGATTTATATTCACCGTTTCTTTCCCTTTCTTTTACTATTTCTTCAGCAACTGAGTCTCCTATGTTTTTTATCCCGGTAAGAGCAAATCTTATCCCATATTTTTCTCCATTTTTTTCTATTTCGAACAATGGGTATGAACGATTTACATCAGGCCCAAGCAACTCAAATCCCATGGATACTACTTCATCTATATATGTAACTAACTTATTTTCTTTTTGATCAGAACCAATAGGATTATGCCCTATCTCGTTTGAAAGAAGTGAAACCATAAACTCAAGAGGATAATTTGCCTTTAAAAAAGCAGTTTGATAGGCAATTGTGGCATATGCAACAGAATGTGATTTATTAAATCCATAACCGGCGAATTTATACATTTGTTCAAATATTTTTACAGCAAGTTTTTGATGAATTGAATTTTTTTCGCAACCTTTTATAAATTGTTCTCTGACTTCTTCCATTTCCTCAGGTATTTTTTTTCCCATTGCTTTTCTTAACTTATCTGCCTCAGATGGCGAAAAACCTGCCAGTCTTTTGGATATTTCCATTACCTGTTCTTGATATATTATGGTCCCATATGTGTCTTTAAGTATATCTTCAAGCAAAGGATGATCATATATAACCTTTTCTTTTCCATGTTTCCTGTTTACAAAAGAGTTTAACATACCAGCCTCTATTGGTCCTGGCCTATATAACGCCACCAGTGCTGATACATCTGGGAAAACATTTGGTTTAAGGTTTCTCACCAATTTCTTCATTCCTTCACTTTCTAACTGAAATACGCCTGTTGTTTTGCCTTCAGATAAAAGTTCAAAAGTTTTTTTGTCGTCAAATGGTATTTTGTCTATGTCAAATTGAGGTTCTTTAATTTTTATTCTATTTACTGTATCCTGTATAACGCTGAGTGTCCTTAATCCAAGAAAATCTATTTTTAAAAGTCCAAGTTCTGTAAGGGTATTTCCATCATATTGAGTTGTAATTATCCCATCTCTGTAGGCAAGTGGCACATATTTATATACTGGCTTATCTGTTATTACTTTACCTGCGGCATGGACCCCTGTTTGACGTTTAAGCCCTTCTATTTTTAATGCTACTTCAAAAAGCTTTTTATAATTTTCATTGCTATCTTTTAGCTTCTTTATCTCTGGGTTATTTAATGCTTCTAAAAGAGTTTCTTTGTTTATCAGTTTTGTAATTTTATTCATTTCAGCTGCTGAAAATCCAAGCACCCTTCCAACATCTTTAATTGCTGTTTTAGCCATTATTGTGCCATAGGTTACTATATGAGCTACGTTTTCTTTCCCATATTTCTCTCTAACATACTCTATTACCAGATCTCTTCCCTTATCTGAAAAATCTATATCTAAATCTGGCATGCTTTTTCGCGAAGGGTTTAAAAAACGCTCAAATAAAAGATTATGTTTTATCGGATCAACTTTTGTTATATTCAAAGCATATGAAACAAGAGCTCCAGCCCCAGAACCTCTTCCAGGACCAACGGGAATATTATGTTCTCTCGCATACTTTATAAAATCCATAACTATTAAAAAATAACTTGAAAATCCAGCATTTTTTATAACATCAAGCTCAAAGTTAAGTCGTTTCAGGTACTCATCAGGAATCTTACCGAATTTTTCAGTCAATCCTTCAAGACATAAGTCTCTAAGATATCTAAATTGAGGATTTTCATCATTTTCCTTTTCTTTTAGATATTTATCCGGGACATCAAAATTTGGAAAATAAATTTTATCTTTTGAGAGTTTAAAATTACATCTTTCTGCTATTTCAACAGTATTTGAAATAGCCTGGGGAATTTCATTAAATAGTTGAATCATTTCTTGTTCGGATTTGAAATAAAATTCGTCTGTTTCCATTTTAAGTCTATCTTTGTCTTCTATATTTGAGTTTGTGGATATACATATATGAACATCATGGGCAAAAGCATCCTGTTTGTTTTCGTAATGGCAATCATTTGTCGCAACCACCTTTAATCCAGTCTTTCTGGCTATTTCAACAAGAGGTTTTAAAACCTTTTTTTCATTTTCTATATTATGATCCATTAGTTCAATAAAAAAATCCTCAGCGCCACATATGCTTTTAAATCTATCCGCTATTTCAGTGGCTTTCTGTATATTACCTTCAAGAATATACTGTGATATCAAAGATTGAATGCAACCAGAGAGGAAAATTATCCCTTTATGATATTTTTCTAGAAGCTCAAAATCTATTCGTGGATGGTAATAAAATCCCTCAATATAAGCCATTGAAAGCATCTCAACTAAATTAAAATAACCTTCATTGTCTTTTACAAGAGCTGTAAGATGTCCCACTTTTTGAGTTGAGTTTTTAGATCTATCTTTTCTGTCATTTTCCGCTATATATAATTCACAGCCTAAAATAGGTTTTAATCCAACTTTTATAGCATTGTTATAAAATGATATTGCTCCATACATATTACCATGGTCTGTGAAAGCCAGCGCTGGTATTTTCTCTTTTAGAAGTCTGTTTAAAAATCTTGAAGGTTTGCCATCTATCTCTGTAATTCTTAACATTCCATCAAGAAGAGAGTATTCCGAGTGATTGTGGAGATGTATGAATTTTGCCTGCATACATAAATTATATAATAAATAGTCAAACTCGTAAATTTGTTTTTACAAGCTATGATATGGTATAGGCAATAAGGATGATTGGATTTATTAAAATAGAAATTATTTCTTTCTGTTTTTTATTTATGTTCTATGTTAAAATATATTTGTATGAAAAAAATTATAGAAAAAAATTATAGAGAAAAAAGAATTTATAAAGGCAAAGCAATATCATTTATGGTTGATACTGTCATTTTGCCAAACGGAAAAAAAGCCACCAGAGAATTTATGGACCATCCTGGGGCGGTTGCTGTTTTGGCAGTCAACAAAAAAAATGAAATAATATTTGTGCAACAATACCGTTATCCTGTAAATAAAATAACTTATGAGATACCTGCTGGAAAGCTCAATTTTAAGGGTGATAACTTTTTAAAAAGAGCAAGAGCTGAGTTAATGGAAGAAACAGGATATACTGCCAGAAGATTAAATCATTTAATAGATTTCTGGCCAACCCCTGCTTTTTCAAATGAGATTTTAAGAATATATATTGCAAGAGATCTTAAAAAGGGGGCTGCATCTCCTGATGAGGATGAATTTTTGAATGTAAAAAAAATAAAAGATGTAGATGCGTTAAAAATGATTAAAAAAGGAGATATAAAAGATTCTAAAACAATCATAGCAGTTTTCTATTATTTTTTGTTTGTTAAAAAAGTTTCTGATTTATGCGTAAAATAAATCTTTCTGATATTCCCCATCTTCCAGGCGTTTATATAATGAAGGATATCCATGGACGAATAATATATATAGGCAAAGCAAAAGACCTTAGAAAAAGAGTTGGTTCATATTTTGGTGAAGGAAGCAAAAATTTTAAAGCTTTTAATATAAGCTTATTTATTCATAGAATAGATTTTATAATTTCAAACAGCGAAAAAGAGGCATTGTTGTTAGAGAGAAAATTGATAGGCGATATAAAGCCTTTTTTTAACACTGTATGGAAAGATTCAAAATCATATTCGTATCTTGCAATTACGAAGGAGGATTTTCCAAGGATTTTTTTTACAAGAAATAGAAAAATAAATGCTTATTATTTTGGTCCTTATCCTAAGCTTGAGATTGTAAGGAGGTTTGTAGACGAATTACAATCTATAGGCCTTATTAATTTAAGAAGATGCAGATATAATTTTTCGTTTAAAAAACCTCTTAAAAGATCACAATTTGAAAAATGCATATATTATCATACCAAACAGTGTCCAGCTCCATGTGATGAATTGCGTATTTCAAAGAAGGAATATAAAAAACTTGTTAATAGAGCTATTGATCTTTTTAATGGAAGAAGTAAAAAATTAATTGCAGAATTTAAGTCTAAGATGGAAAAAGCAGTAGCAAATCTTGAATATGAAAAAGCAATAAAATATAGAGATTTTATAAAAGCGATAAATCATATATATGAAAGGGTTTCATTATATAAAAGTGATATATGGGATATTGAATCAAAACTAAATATGACTAATACCCTAATTGAACTTAAAAAGATTTTGCATCTTAAAAAAATTCCATATCATATAGAATCATTTGATATTTCAAATCTTTACAATAAATGGGCAGTAGGTGGATCTGTTTGCTTTATAAATGGAGAAAAAAATTATGAGCATTATAGGCGTTATAAAATAAGATTTGATGACTTAAAAGATGGTGGAAATGATTATAAGATGATTTATGAGGTAGTATCAAGAAGGCTTAAGAAAGCATTGTTAGAGGGTGAAATTCCAGATTTAATCATAATAGATGGTGGCAAAGGCCAGCTATCTATGGCTTTAAAAGCAGCAGATGATATTGGGGTTAAAGTAGATATTGTATCTATTGCGAAAAAAAATGAAGAGATATATCTTCCCCAATCCAGCAATCCAATAATTCTGCCAAAAGATTCAAAAGAGCTTCTATTTTTGATTTCAATCAGGGATGAGACACATAGATTTGCAGTTAGCTATCACAGAAAATTACGAAGTATGGATTTTTTGATATAATGCTTGTATGGTAATCTTAGGTAGTTTTAGAAATATTTCTTTGAGCTTTTTAAATAAAGTAATCTCTAAATTAAATTATTCAAATAGATTTTATAAAATTCCATTTTGTTCTATATATTATTTGCTTGAAAATGAAGATGAAATCTATTTTGATGAGAAATTACGTGTGGGGGTTATATTTAACGGGGAGTTATATAATTTCTTTGGACAGAAGGTAGCAAATACAAATATTTCCAAAAAAATATATTCAATGTATATTGAGAACCAGGTTTTTGAGAAAAAACTAAATGGTTTTTTTAAAATAATTATAATAGATTGGCGTATAAAGAATATTATTCTTATTACTGACAGGCTTGGTTTTGGCAGTATGTATTATAGTTTCTGTGATGGATTTTTTTCGGTTTCAACAGAGTTTAGTTTTTATTATGATTTTTATCATAATAATTTTGTTGAAAAGCAAATAAATGATAAATTGATTCTGGATTATCTTGTTAATAAGATTGATACTTCTTTATTTTATGGGAAAACTGTTATAAATAACGTATTTTGTGTGCGTCCTTCAAGCAAAGTTTTTTTAACTTCCAAAGGAATGTTTGAAAAGAAATATTTTATTCCTAAGCTTAATGATAAAATAGGAAGTTTCAATCCTGCTGATTTTAAAAATAAATCTCTTGAATTTTATGAAATTTTGAAAGATACAGTAAAAGCAAGAATCCCTCAAAAAGGCAGTTATGGAATTGAACTTTCTGGTGGTATTGATTCAACATCCATTTTATTTGTTATACTTGAGCTTATAAAAAGCGGTGCTAATGACAGGCTGAGTATATTAAATGTATATCATGAAGATGAAAAAGGGTATATAGATGTGATTGATAGAAAGTTAAAAAGATATGGCTTTTCTTTAACTAAATTAAGTTATAGAGAACCTGATTTTGAAAAAGTTGTAAGACTTTTGTTAATAAGTTCAAAACTTTACACATCCTATAATTTTCTAAGCAGTTCAATTATCCTCAAAGAAGGAAAAGAAATGGGAATTAATGTGATGTTTGATGGAGATGGTCCTGATGAAATGATGGGAGGTTATGAGAATAAATACTTTAACCTTTATCTTATGGATTATTATAAGGAATTTGGACTAAAAGCTTTTTTAAAAGAATATAAATTTTATAAAGAAAAACTTTTTAATTTTAATCCTACGCTTAAATATAGTAAAAATATAAGTGATCTTCTTTTCCGGATTGATTATATGAGGCGTTCTCAAATTGATAGATTTGCTGAAAAGATTTTATCACAGCCTTATAAAGGGTATTTTAACGATGATCTTGTTATGAAAACGCTTACCTCGTCTTTTGTTTTTGATACCTATTATCAAATAGCAGTTGGAAGCGGGATGGAGTTTAAATATCGTCGTCCTTATCTTGATAATAAGGTTATTGATTTTATTTTTAGTTTACCTGTTTGTTATAAAATACATAATGGAGTCGGCAAATATATTTTAAAAAGTGCCATACGTTCAAGAATACCATTAGAGATAATTTGCAGAGAAAAGTTTGGAGGAATGGTAAATTACAATTTTGTAAAAAATTTTCTTTTAAATAACAAAAATATAATTTTTGAGTTAATTAAAGATGGGTATGTGTCAAAATATATAGTTCTAAAACCCTTGATTAAAAACTTTCGATGGTTGATAGACAACAAAAATCCTCATATAATATTGAGAGTATTGAATATTGAACTGATTTTAGAAGCATTGAATAAAAAAAGCTTTTATAAAAAATGGGTTGAATGAATAAAACAAAATTTTTAAAAGAAATTAAAAAATATCCTTTATTTTTTCAAAAAGTCTGGTTTTGTTGTATGAGCATTCCCTGTGGCAAGACCCGAAGTTATAAATGGATAGCTGAAAAAATAGGTCACCCAAAAGCTTATAGAGCAGTTGCGCTTGCCTTAAAAAGAAATCCTTTTGCCCCATATGTACCCTGTCATAGAGTTATACGATCTGATGGAAAAATTGGTGGATACTCCGCAAAAGGTGGAATAAAGAAGAAGAAAGAATTAATTGAGAAAGAAATGTTATTATCCAGAAGGAATAAGAATAAACTCAAATAAAAATTGTGGCTCTTTTATTTCTCTATTGTCGGATATTATTTTTTTTGTTTTATTTATCTTACTTATAATCTCTTTATCAAGGAAGGTTTTTGGAGCCTGCAGTATTCTTGGAGTTTCAAGTAAAAATTGAAATCCCTTTTTAGAAAAAATCTTTTTGCACTCAATTGGGGCAAATTCAAAGTCATCTTTAAAAATAAAATATTTTGATAGTATTGTTTTTCTTATATAAGCGATTTTTGGTATATACATATTCATAAAGTTGTATATATTTTCACCTCTTTTTATACTTTTTTTGCAGTCATATGAACATGGATGCCAGGTAATAAATGGCTCAAAGCTATCCCTTTTTCAAAAAATGGCATATTATCATCAATATATTTTTTTAACATATCCCTTGTTCCATAATTTTCATTAGGGATCCTTGAATAAAAATTTGTAATATTATTAAGCCAGAAAGGAATGTTTTCTGTTTTTTTAGTTTTTGAGAAAATGTGTTTTATAAGAGGGTAGTATCCCTTAAAAGTATTATCCTTCCATATCTTATATTCCTTTACGCAGCAATCAGGATATCCTAAATGAACCCCCCATTCTATAATCTTATTGTTAAGAAACATTTTCTTTGCAGCATTCATTCTTTTTAAATTGGTTCCTATAAGTATATCTGAATGTTCTTCCTTAAAAACATTTTTACCATCTTCTTTCATCAAAAGCATCTTAAACCCAAACTTATCACAAAGTTCAGTCATGGCTTTCATATCTTCTTTTGTTTGAACTGCCGTATAAACCACATCCTTATCCTGACAAAGAAGCGATACCAGATCGTTTATCTGAATGGTCCTTGGTCTTTTTTCTATAAGATACTTTTTTATCGTTTCTTTATCCATTTTTTAAAACTCCGATTTTAATCTTCTTGACATAAGCGATTTTAACGCATCTTCTGGTTTTTTAGAATGATAGATTACATAATAAACCTCATTTGTTATTGGCATCTCTATTCCGATTTTTTTTGAAAGTTCATAAACTGCCTTGCTTGTCTTAATACCTTCTGCTATATGAGTTGTATTTTGAATAAATTCTTTTAATTTTTTACCTTTACCTAAGTTATATCCGACTGAGTAGTTCCTTGAAATTTTTGAGTTACAGGTAAGAAGCAGATCTCCTATTCCACTAAGTCCAAGAAATGTTATATCTTTTGCTCCAAATTTTTTACCAAATTTCCTTATTTCGTTTAATCCTCTTGTTATCAATGCAGCTTTTGTATTGTTACCAAGACCAAGTGCGTCGCACATCCCTGCTGCTATTGCAATGACATTTTTTAATGCTCCAGATAACTCAGTTCCTACAATGTCATCATTTTCATAAACTCTAAAATATTTGCAATTAAGAATTTTCTGTAGTTTTTTCCTTTCAGCTCTATCTGGTCCAGCTATTGTTGTCGCAGCTGGCATTTTGTTTGCTATTTCTATCGCAAAATTTGGTCCTGAAAGAACATATGTTGGTTTTTTAAATATTTGGTATAAAATCTCTGACGGCCTTTCAAATGTCTTTAATTCTATTCCTTTTGAAAGACTTAATATAATATTCCCTTTAAATGCTATCCCATATGAAGTAAGTGTAGTTCTGATATATTGAGTTGGGACTGCATTTATAAGTAATTTAGATTCGCTAATTGCATCGCTTATATTATGTACTGCTTTTAGTTTTTTTGGCAGTTTTATACCTTTAAGAAAAATCTCGTTTTCGTGTTTTAAATTAATACTGTTTATTACCTCGGCTTCTCTTGCCCATATAACTACATTAAATCCTTTTTCTGAAAGTATTTTTGCAACAGTTGTTCCCCATGTCCCCGCGCCAATAACTGAAATTTTATTTATTTTACTCATAAAACTATTATATAAAATATGATTAATTAAAAACCTTAATTGAATATTAGCCTTTTATATATTTTATGTAATCCTGACGAGTATCTATGTCTTTTAATATATTTTTATCTGATACAACCAAATCCATTACCTTAACCTTCGGATGATGTGTTACCCAGTGCAACCCTTTTTTATATGGCGCATTAATAATGAGGGAAAGGTATTTAGCTGGTATTATTATTGGGTGCCCGCGTTTGAAATAAAAATTATCTTTTCCCTCCTGTATTTTTACTTTTGGAATTATTATAGAATTTTTATTTTTTTTATAAAAATTTATTATTTTTTTATAAGTTGATAATTTTATTAAAGGCTGGTCTACAAGATTTATCATAATTGGAGTTTTAATATTTTTTGATTGTAAATATCTAACTGCAACTTTAAGCGAATTAAGTTGCTTTGAAAAATATTTAGGATTTAAAAGGATAATTGCATTTTCTATATTTAAAGAAGTTATCTTTTTTATATTTTGTTTTCCAGCTACTATTATGAGTTTATCTGAAACTTTTCTTAACTTCAGGGATATTTCTTCAATAAATGTTTTGTCTTTTATTTTTAATAATGCTTTATCTTTTTCTCCCATTCTTAGAGATTTTCCAGCTGCAAGTATTATGGAAATCATCTTATATTTTTGAGATTATTTTATTTACTATTTTATCAGCTTGATGTCTTAAATTTTCTTCATCTATCGTAGTTAACCTACCGTCTTTTACAATTATTTTTCCATTAACAATCGTATATTTAGCTTTCTGAGAAATTCCACAAAAAAGGGTGGAGGCTATTGTATCATAAGTAGAACCAGCATATTCAATTCCGCTTAAATCAAATATGGCTATATCCGCAGCTTTACCAACAGATATTTCTCCTATATCATTTCTCCCCAAAACAGTTGCTCCACCTTTAGTTGCAAGATATAAAGCATCTTTAACAGGCATTGAGGCAACTCCATCCTTAACCCTTGAGACGAGCATAGCCATTCTTGCTTCCATAAGCGCATTTGAGGTGTCATTTGAAGCTGAACCATCAACTCCTATTGAAACTGGAACTTTATGTTTTAAGAACATTCTTATTGGGGCAATTCCAGAACCAAGCCTTAAATTAGAGGAAGGGCAGTGTGAAACTCCAGTATTTGTTTTTCCCATCTTTTTGGCTTCTTCTTCATTTATATATACGCAGTGAGCAAACCATGAATTTCCATTTTCAACCCATCCTACGCTTTCCATATATTCAAGTGGCTTCATTTTATAAACTTTTAAACAATATTCTTCTTCATCAATTGTTTCAGCAAGATGTGTGTGCATCTTTACCCCCCATTTTCTTGCCATTTCAGCCGTTAGTTTAAGAAGCTCAGTAGTTACTGAAAATGGTGAACACGGGGCAAGAGCTACCTGGGTCATAGCAAATTTTTCATTTGAGTGATATTTTTTTACAACTCTTTCTGAGTCCTTCATAATTGTGTTTTCATCCTGTATTACATCATCTGGAGGAAGCCCACCTTTACTTTTTCCTCTGCTCATAGAACCTCTTGTAGCAACAAATCTTAAACCGACTTCTTTTGCAGATTCTATTTCTCTATCTATTAAAAATTTAGATGATTTTTTTGGAAAAAGGTATAGATGATCTGAGGTTGTTGTGCATCCTGTTAATGCAAGCTCTGAAAGTCCTACTTTCGTTGAAATATCAACCCATTCCTCATCAAGGTTTCTCCATATTTCGTATAAAAAAACAAGCCAATCAAAGAGCTTTGCATCTTGAACGGCCGGAATATTTCTTGTAAGTGTTTGAAATAGATGGTGATGTGTATTAACAAATCCTGGCAAAACCACACAGTTTTTTGCGTTTATAATATAATCTGCGTTTGCTTTTATATTTTTACCTATTTTCTTAATTTCTGGACCTTCTATATATATATCACAATTTTTTAATTCTCTTTTTTTATCATCAGCGCAAAATATATCACCGTTTTTTATTAATATAGATTTCATAATATCTCCATTGTTACTTTTTTACTATTTCTCCCTTTTTTCTTTTTCTCATAAATATTGCCTGTGAAGGGCATTTTTTAGAGCATATGGAACATCCTACACATCTTTTAGAATCAAATTCCGGAATTTTTTCACTATTAAGTTTAACAGCTAAATATCCGCAGGTTGTACAGTTCCCGCAATGTATGCATTTTTCTTTATCAACATCAGGGATCATTTTTATAGAATTTAATTTTTCAAAAGGAGTTATTATCTCCGGTAAAGCACAACCTATAAATTCTTCTACTGATTTATATCCTTTGTATTCAAGAAGGGAGGATAAACCCCATTCTAAATGATTTATTATATCATATCCATATTTCATTAATATTGTGCAAAACTGGACATTTTTTGCTCCCATCGCCAGAAAATGAGCGGCACTTTTATAATCCATTGCGCCTCCATTTGCAGATATTGGTATTCCTATTTTTACTGCCTTAGCCACAGTAAGATAACTTATTGGGGCTATACCAGCTCCACTTAATCCAATAACTACTCCTTCATCCCATTTGCCTTCTTTTCTTTTGTGCCATCCAAGCGCAGGAAAAGAATTTGCAAGGGTTATCCCCGCTTTTTTATGGGGATATTTATCTAAAACATCCTTTATTGCTTTAACAATTTGATAAATAGATGTAACTGCTCCTGTTAATTTAAATAGTTTTGGTATTTCTGGGTTAGATATTTCCATTATCCAGTCTACTATTTTAGCAGATAGCTCTGGATTTTGAGATACTATGTCGCCTTTTGTCCCATCTCCTCCCTGTGGGCAGGATAGACTATATTCAATAACCATAGCCCCGCAGTCTTCCAATTTTTTTGTGTTTGACTGCCATACTGATTTATCGCGTTCTTCATTTCCTGTTACAGGGCCTCCGGTTGAAGCGCCGGTTATTCTGTCTGGATAAAGTTTTTTAATCTTTTCTATTTCCTTACATACTCTATCAAGTGGATGGTCTGAAACATTATCGCAGTTTCCATAAGTTGATTTATTAAATAAGAACATATATTCAGATGGAATATGTATATCTACATTGTCAAAAGCGGTTTTCATTATTACACCAGGCCAACCGTTTTCATATGCTTTTTTAACTTGATCAAAACCATCTGAGTGTGGAGAAGCTGATATCATAAAAGGGGATTTCATCTTATAACCAAAAAAATCTGTTTCAAGGTCTATTGGTTTCATATTTCTTGAAGCAAGTACTGTATTATTTTTTTTATTGTCTTTAATATTTACTTTTTCCCCTTTAAGATATGCATCTACGCTAATTGCTGCATTTTTCCCACTTGCAACACATTCTACAACAGTTGAAGCTCCATTTAAAACATCTCCACAATAAAAGAGTCCTTTTTCTTTTTCTATTTTTATTGAATTTACGTTTTTAATTGCAAGGATTATAAAATCCGCATCTGGCCTTAATTGTTGTGAGTTTTTTATTTCGTTGCCTTCCTTATCAAGTTTTACAAAAACAGCTCCGCAAACCTTTCTGTTTTTAACTATAATTTCTTTTATTTTCATCCTACCGTTTATATTTATTTTTTTATTAAATAGCTCTTTTATTTCCTTTTCTGGAATCTGAATCTCTGAAGAATTTTTCCTTGTGAAAATCTCAACAGATTTCGCTCCATTTTTAAGAGCTGTAATAGCACAATCACAAGCTACTGCTCCTCCGCCAGATATTAAAACAGTTTTATTTTTGAGATTATATTTTTTTTGATTTTTTAGATATTCTATCCCTTTAATAGCAAAGTCTTCATTTGGTATTCCAAGTTGTAATTGTTTGTCCACTCCAGTTGAAACTATGACAGCGTCATATGAAGAAAGCAATTTTTTAGGATTTTTTATTTCTGATGAAAAGTAAAATTTTATATCTCCAAGATTTTTAATGAATTCAATATCAGTTTTAAGTATCTTTTTATCAAGTCTTTCTTCTGGAATAATATTAATAGATCCTCCCGCTTCTTTACTGCTTTCATAAATATCAATAGAATATCCAAGAGGTGCAAGTGTTGCCGCCGCGCCCAGACCAGAAGCGCCACAACCTATAATGGCAACCTTCTTACCATTTGGAGTTAAAGGTTCAAAGTGTGGCATAAGATTTAGATCCTTTGCTTTTTGTATTATGGTTGCCTGAACTGCTGGTATGTTTATAGGTTTATCTAAAAGTTTTCTTGAACATGCATCCATGCAAAACCAATCAGGGCATACAGCTCCACATACACCTCCTAATGGGTTAGACCCCATTATTATTTTCGCTGAAGTTTTAAAATCTGATTTTTCTCTTGTCCTTATAGCCATTATAAAATCAGCTGGTGAACATCCGCTAGGGCATGCCTTTGCGCATGGTTTTTCCTGACAATAAAGGCACCTATCAACCTCATTATATAATTCTCCATCGCTTAAAAAAATCTTTCCTTCCATAAAAGCCTCCATTTTAAAGACAACATTATCATTTTATAATTTAATTAATTTATTGTAAAATTGTATTTAATTTAAGGAGGAATTTTTATGTCAAAGAGTTTACTTATAAAAAACGCTGTTGTTTTTACAGGACCTTTATCTTTAAAACTCTTGAAAGGATATAACATATATATTAAGGATGGAATTATATGTGATATTTTTAAAACATCTAATCTAAAAAATATCAAAGCTGAAAGGGTTATAGATGCAAAGGGTGGGCTGGTTATGCCCGGGTTTATAAATGTTCATATGCATTTTTATTCTACTTTTGCGCGTGGACTTTCTAAAATAAAACCTTCAAAAAATTTTGTTGAGGTTTTAAAAAATCTGTGGTGGAAACTTGATAAAAAACTTGGATATGAGGCTATATATTATAGTGCTTTATCATCTGCTATCTCAGCAATTAGAAAAGGGACTACGACATTTATAGATCATCATGCTAGCCCTTTTTCAATAACTGGATCATTATTTGAAATAGAGAAGGCTATAAAAAAAGCTGGGTTAAGGGCATCATTATGTTATGAGGTTTCAGATAGAGATGGAGAAAAAAAAGCTGAAGAAGGTTTGAAAGAAAATTATGAATTTATAAAATATGTTAGAAAAAATGGCGGAAATAAAATAAAAGCGCTTTTTGGATTGCACGCATCTTTTACTTTATCAAATAAAACCCTTGAAATAGCAAGTGATCTTGGAAATAGCTTAGATGCTGGATTTCATGTCCATTGCGCAGAAGCTGATAGTGATGAAAAAGACTGTGTTAAAAAACATAAGATGAGAGTAGTTGAAAGATTTGATAAATTTAAAATACTTGGACCAAAAACAATACTGGCTCATTGTGTTCATATAAATGAAGATGAAATTGAGTTAATAAGAAAAAGCGCTACTGTAGTAGCTATAAATCCTCAATCCAATGCAAATAATGCTGTTGGGATATCTGATATAATAGGATTTGCCAGAAAAGCTATCCTCTATGGTCTTGGAACTGATGCAATGACTGTTAATATGCTTGAAGAGTTGCGCTTTGCTTTGTGGCTGTGCCATTTAAAAAACTCAAATCCTTCAGTAGGATTTAATGAAGTTTCAGCTCTTATAGCCAATAATGTTAAGATAGCGTTGAGACATTTTGAAAAAATAGGTGAAATACAAAAAGGATATTATGCTGATATGGTTATTTTTAATTATTTTCCTCCAACACCTTTTGAAACAACCAATTTCTATGGCCATCTTATATTTGGAATATCCGCAATTGAGCCATCCTGTGTTATAGTAGATGGAAACGTTTTGATGGAGGATAAAAAATTGAATTTAGATATTGATGAAAGAGAAATATCCCGTAAATCTATTGAGATATCTAAGAAAATCTGGAAGAATTTTTAACCATCAAGTTTTGATAAAATATATTTTGTTTTTCTTGTTTATTTGAGTCCTCTTTGAATTTTAAATCAAATTACATATACCATTCTATTTGAAGTGGATTTGGACCTATTTCTTTTTCAGAATTTATGAATCTTTTAACCAGATCTTTGATTACAACTTCATTTTTATCTATTTCGAATTCAAAAATCTCATCCAATTTTATTTCTGATTCTGGCACAATCAGAATTGAGTTTTTGGCAAACTTACCCTTTATTGAAAAGTTTAATCTTATAATAACACCTGTTAATAAGTTAGTATAATTTTTTTTAGAAGTTAAAAAATCAATTGAAAGAATTTTAAAGTCATATATCTCAAAAATTATATTTTTGTCATTTTTTATTTTAAGTCTTTCCTGTTTTATTTTTTTAAATAGTTCCTGATTTATTTTAAATTTTTGCAGGGTTGTTGGATCTTTCCACCAGGAGTATAATCCAAAAATGTTTTCAGCTATAAGAATCTGAAGTTTTGCTTTTGAAAACTCATCTTGAGTTTTTGATTCTTTAGAAGATAAGTTTGTGAACTCTGATGTATTAGAATCTATTTGAAAAATATTTTGAAGATTTGCAACATAAGATTCTCCGTTATTTTCTATCAAAGATAATCTCCAGTTTCCATTGTCCATTATAAATGTTAAAAATAAAATCCTTTTAACCGGAAAATGGTCTTTAGAAATAAAACTTCCGTTTTTAGAGTTAAGATAATAATATTTTGAAGAAAACATTATATATACTGAAATGGCTTTTTCATAATTGGTATATCTTACATTGACTATCTTAATGTCCTCTATTGAAAAGTCTTTAATCTCAGTTCGTATTCCTCTTTGATAAAGTTCTATAGATTGTTTCTCATATAGTTCGTAGAGATATTTTGTCGCTATATCCTTAAAATTATTTTCTTGACCAGTTAAAAAAAGGAAATATTGTTTAAGACAATATCCTGCAAATTCTTTTATATCATCTGGATTTATATTGATCTGATTTAAAATATTTATTGCTTCATTTTCCATTTCATAGAAGTTTTTGTTAGTAGTATTCTTAAAATTCTTTTCAGATTTTTTCCAAAATAATATTAGTATACTTTTTATAATTTGAAATAAAAGTGGTGGATCTATATGATTGGAATATCTGTATCTCTGAGGAAAAAGCAAAACTACTATAAGGATTATTATAATAAAGATTGCATTATTCCCTCTATAATATTCTTCTGGCTTAGAATAATCAGGGTTTGAGTAATTATCTGGATATGAGTTTAAGCTATCATTATATGAAAATGGACTAGCGAGTCTGTCAATAAGATTAAAATTCGCCATCACAAGCGAATCTAACGTAAAAATAGCAAATATAAATATAATTCTTTTTTTCATTTCATAAGCGAAAAAGATATTATCAAAATAACTGAGAATATTATGCTTATCCCTATTATCGTAGCTGATATAATCCTTGAAAAATATTCGCTTACCGCTACATTGCCTCTTAGGATTTCTTTTATCTCGTCTATATCCGGGGTTATAGCGTTTATTATATTAAAGGCTTTTTTTATTATAGTCATAAAAAAAGCAATTGAAACAGCTGATATTATGATAGATATTATGATAATTCCTATTATCTTTATAAACATAATTCCTCCTTTAAAACTTAAAAATGCTTGAAATGCCTTTTTTTAGTAAAGAAAAGGGATATATTTGTTGAATTACATATTTTAATACATTCTTCATCTTCTTTATTTCCCCCAGTTTCTATTATTATTTTTATCGGTAACTTTGTTAATTCGTTTAATGAATTTATATCAAGGGATCCATCTACGGCTATCATAAGCTCGCTTCTATCCAATTTTATTATATTTTGATAATTCATTTTGTAGATTGAAGTTTTTATAGCGTCTAATATAGTAGTTTCACTCTGTGATATAGATAACATTTTGTTGTGAGACATTATAATGGAGCTAAAAGTTTTTGAATGTTTTGACAACGCAGTCAAAAAACTTATATTTTTTATTTCCTCTATTGAGGGTTTCCTTTTTGTCATGAGTTTTATGTTTTGAGACTCATCAAATATATCTTTGTCTTGAAAAACAAAATCACCATTGAAATAAAAGATATCATTTTCCTGCGGTGGATTTATTATGTCTGGCATTTTTATTATTTTTAATTTTATATTTCTATCTTTTATAAACTTATATACATCCTGGGAATATGAGCTGGCTATTACGGCTTCGGCGTTTAAAGAATTAAGTTTATTTATAATTTTTGAATCTATTTCACAGTTAAAAACAAATATTTCTCTTTCGCATTTTTTATTTGAAATCATATCATAAAAAGCTTCATAAATATTATCTGAGCTTGCAAATCCTGATATATTTGAGTGTCTTATTGAAAAACAAGCTGGATATCGTATATCTGTTTTTAATTCTGCCGCTTTGTTTATATCTATTATGTGATTAAGATTTAAACTTCCATTTAATATTTCTATATTTTCCCATAGTTTTTTAGTTTTTATTAAGCTTGAGAATAAAAAGGCTCTTTGATGGGGATTTTCCCCACAATCAAGTTTCGTAATTCTTTTCAATGGAATAGTTATTTCTTCGGATGTAATATTAAGATATGGAAAAATTTCATAGCTTTTTTTAGAAATTCCAAATGCGATCGCGCTATATAAATTAAACATAAGTTCTTTTTTAAGATTATTTCCTATCTCGCCAAAAAGTTTTAAATTTTCTTTCACTTTTTCATAATCAGTGTATTTACATATAGCAGGTATTCCGCTTTTAGCTGCAGAGATCAGTAAAATTAAATTATATGTGTCATCTATTTCATCTTGCAATATATCGGCTATTATAAGCGACGGTTTTGAAGGTAATGACTTACTTTTTTTGCCTAATAGAAAAGATGATATCGCGATGTTTGGATGGTAGACATCGGATTTTACTTCTTCTGCCTCTATCCCATTTCTAAGCAGATAAGAAAAGGTTGAACCCTGTGAAAATATTCTATATTTTAAATCTGCTAAAATTTTTAACAGTTCAATGATTCTTTCCTTATTATAAAGATTTACATAGACCAGATTCATTTTAAACCTATAAGTTTTATAAATTCTTCTTCGTTTATTATCTTTACTCCAATTTTTTTAGCTTTTTCAGACTTTGACCCCGGGTTTATACCAACTACAACATAAGAGGTTTTTGGAGACACAGATGAAGATGTCTTGCCCCCAAGTTCTTCAACCATTTTTTGCGCCTCTGTTCTGGTCATTGAATTCAATTCTCCTGTAAAAACAAAGGTTAAACCTTCAAGCTTTTTATTTTTAAGCTCCTGGTGATATATGGTGTTTACCCCTGATTTTTTAAGGGACTCAATCATTTCCACTATCTCATTTTGGCTAAAAAAATTATATATGGACTCAGCTATTACCGGACCAATCTCATTTATGTTTGATAGTTCTTCTTTATTTGCTTTCATAAGTTTTGTTATATCTTTGTATGTTTGTGCTAGTATTTTTGCTGTTTTTTCTCCAACATGTCTTATCCCAAGAGCATATATGAGTTTATCCAGATTTTGCTTTTTTGATCTTTCTATTTGAAAAATTAAATTATCTGCTTTTTTGTCTTTAAAAAGATCTAATTTAAATAAATCCTCTTTTTTTAAGTTATATATATCGCTTAGCTTTCTTATAATATTCTTGTCAATGAGTCCATCCACAGTGCTTTCTCCCATCCCTTCTATATTCATAGCATTTCTTGAAGCAAAATGTAGGATATTTCTTTTTATTTGCTGTGGACAGTTAGGATTTATGCACCTTATATATACTTCATTACTTTCTTTAAAAAGCTTAGCCCCACAACTTGGACAGTTATATGGAATTTCTATATCCTTTTCATTGCCAGTTCTTTCTTCAATAACAACCCTTGATATTTTCGGTATAACATCTCCTGCTCTTTCTACTATTACAGTATCTGATATCTTTATGCCAAGACGTTTTATTTCATCAAAGTTATGAAGGGTAGAACTTGAGATAATTACACCACCGCATTTTACTGGAGTTAATTTTGCAATGGGTGTGATTATCCCGGTCCTTCCTACTGAAAAGATAACGTTCTCAAGTTTAGTTTTTGCCTGATGAGCTTTAAATTTAAATGCGATTGCCCATTTGGGGCTTTTTGCGGTAAATCCAAGAATTTTCTGTTGCTCAAAAGAATTCACCTTTATAACTATTCCATCTATTTCAAAATCAAGTTTTTCTCTTGATTTTTCAATTTCTTCATAAAACTTTAAAACATCTTCTATGTTTAAACATAATTTCCTGATAGAATTTGTAGGTATTCTAAGCTTTTCACATAACTCTAAATATTCTATCTGAGTTTCTGGCTTTTTTATCCCTTCTATTACAGCATATGAATGTGCCATAAATTTAAGGTTTCTCAAAGCGCTAACTTTTGGATCTTTTTGTCTAAGCGAACCACTTGCAGCATTTCTTGGATTTGAAAACGGTGTTTCTCCTTCATCAATCTGCTTTAGATTGAGTTTGAGAAAATCTTTTTTATCCATATAAACTTCGCCTCGTATCTCAATAGCAGAATTTTCAGGCATATTGATTTTTAAGGGTACTGATTTAATTGTTTTTACATTTAATGTTATATCTTCACCAATTTCCCCATCTCCTCTTGTTGATGCCCTTTTTAAAATTCCATTTTCATATTCAATTGAGCATGATAGACCGTCTATTTTTGCTTCTGCAAGCATCTCAAAGTTTTTCCCTATTGTTTTTTCAATTCTATTATACCACTTAATAAATTCATTTTGCGAATAGCAGTTGTCAAGCGAAAGCATAGGAAGGGTATGTTTTACTGGTTTAAATTCTGATGAAGCAGTCCCTCCGACTCTTTGTGTTGGAGAATCTAGCGTGATATAATCTGGATATTTTTCTTCAAGAGATTTTAATTCGTTCATTAGTTTATCAAATTCAGCATCTGTTATTTGGGGAGAATTTAATACATAATATAAATATTCATGTTTTCTTATTTCTTCTTTTAATTTTTCTATTTTCTGTTTAATGAAGGGATCGCTCATTTTATAATATTTGTTTTTGCTATTGTGTCCAAAACCCCATTTATAAAATCTGGGCCTTTGTCAAAATTTGGTGAATACATTTTTGATATTTCCACTGCTTCGTCTATTACTATAGGCACTTCATTTTTCATATAAATCATTTCAGCTGTTGACATTCTTAAAATTGCTTTATCGGTAGGAAATATTCCTTCAAAATCCCATTTTCTTGAAGCATTTTTTATTATTTCATCTATTTCTTTAATGTGTTCTATGGTAATTGAAAAAAGATTTTTGTAAAATTCCATCACAGATGGGTCATTCATCATACCTATATTTTCGCTGTTAGGAACATAAGTGGCAAGTATTTCATCTTTCGGAATCTTCCCAACATCATAAAGATAAAGAGATATAAAGCAGTTTATTCTGGCAAGCCTTCTTCTTCCGATATTCATACTTACCTCTAAAAAGAACTATATCAATATATATTATTATACATTTTTTAATTCAAAAACTCTAAATTAATTAAATTTTACATCTAAGGGTTTCTAATGTTTTGTGCAACTTAATTTTATTTGATTTTTGAAGTTTTCAATTTCTTTCTGGTTATAAATTTGATAAAGCGATCTTTCGTCTATGGATATAATCCTTGCTTTTTCGCATATATTTCTTTTCTCTTTTTCGTTTTTTTCTCCATAAATATATATAAGCCCAAGATATGCGTTAATACAATAGGGGTCCTTTTTAATTAGAACTAAAAAATCTTTTTCAGCGTTAGTTTTGTCATTTTCAATAAGATAAATCACAGCTCTATCGCTTAATAATCTTGAATCCTCGTTATTCTTAAGCTTTTGATTAAGATATAAAATGGCTTGTTTATAATTTTTTTCTGACATATACTTTAAAAATAATGGATCATCTTGCTTTTTATTGCATGAATTTGCGTATATTAATTTAAAATATTTTTTTTCGGTTTCTATGAATATTTTATTTTTTTCGGGTATATAATATATTTCAAATTCGTCAGATTTTGTAATAAAATTGGACTGAGCTATTATAAAATTGGCAATTTCAATGTAGCTTTTCACTATCCTGTTATAAAAATCTGAAATATTTTTAGGGTGAATATAATATATTTTTTTACCTGAAATACTAATAGCATTATGTGAAACAATAGCAAGTTTTCCTTTTTCCTGTTTAAAATCCTCAAAGGAAAAAGAATTAATATTAGAGGTAAATTTTATTTCTTCAGCAGCTTCCTTATAGGGAAATATCAAAACTGTATCCTTTTCGTCTTTGATTCCATATGCAATTATTTTATCGAGTAGTGATCTATAATAGGCATTAGTAAAATAAGCGAATTTCATCTTTGAAAAAATGATTGGCGATAAAAGGATAAGAACAAAGAAAGATTTGTATTTTATTTTTTTAAATATCTCATAAAAAGCCTGAGCAAAAACAATAAACAATATAGGTGATAAAGGAGCAATGTATCTTTCTTCTAAATGATATATATTTGAAGGATAAAAAATATAAGTTAGTGTCATAATAATAGATGAAAAAATAAGAATGATTTCTTCTTTTTTAAATTTTAAAACACACCCCTTGATGATTATAAATAATAATACAACAATTTCAAAAGGAAGAAAAAATATCTGAAATAAATCTATAAATCTGTTTTTAACATATATGATATACTGTGGAAAGTTAGAAATTATTTCCCAGTAACCAAGATTTTTCCCCCTCCCATAAAAATGCAGAATGGCCGGTGATAGAATAATTATAATTACAATAAAAATCCCTGTTTCAAATTTTGAAAAATCATTATGTATGTTTTTTATTGAGACTACTGTGTATAATATTACAGGCAAAGCATAGATTACAAATTCAGTTCTAAAAAGAGAAGCTAAAATTATTGAACTCAAACAGAATATAAGAGAAGAAATTTTGTTATTTGAGATGAATAAACTTATGCTGAAAAGTATTAGAGAGTTTATCATAGTTGCAAAAGAAACCATTCCTTTATGATATAAAAAATATCCAAAAAAAAATTTTGAAGAAATATAGAAAACGATTGCAAGAAAACCTATCTCTGTCTTTTTATAAATTAATCTGGAACTCTCAAAAATCAGGAAAAGAGAAATAAAACCACAAGATATACTTATAAACGTTGCTACTGAAGTTGAATTCCCAAAAATATTTTGAAAAAAACTGCATTAACATATGGATATATTATGCCATGCCTGTGATAAGTAAAAAAATCCTTTAAATTTCCGCTTGCCAGTAAATTTGCCATATTCAGCTCTTCAAAATCATCTGAAATGCCTATAAATTTAAGCCTTAAAATAAAAGATAAGAGGATTAAAATAGCGAATAAAACAATCGTGGCTATTAAATATTTCTTATCATCATATCCTCTAAAAATCTTATTTTTGTTTGTGATAGAAAATAAAGAAAACAGATATATTATTATAAATAGGGTTATGCTTATAACGTAAAAAAATTCCATCTTATCTTTTTTTCCCAACTATTAGTATAGTGGTAGTATTATCAAGCTTTGAGATTTCACTAAAAATTTCTTTGCCTTTATAGCTTTTAAGAAATTCTCCATCTGAAACATAACTTTTTATTTTATAAAATCTAAAGTCTTTCCCATATATTTGTTTTATTCTTTTTATATGTTCTCTTTTTAAAAAATTTGGATAGAATATCAGTAAGTGATTTGATTGCGCTTTCTTAGCTAAAGCGTATATGTTTTTAGGTTCAAATATTGGGTAATATCTCTTGTGACAATCTTTAATTCCCTTAAAATCTTATCTATTAAAAAATCAAAACTTGAAACTGATGGTTCAACTATTACGCTGGCAACTCTTGAAAATTTCCAGAATATCTTTTCAACTATGGAATTTAAAAATAGAGGATTTCCGCTTGTCAGAAAAACAATGTTTTTATATTTTTTTAAGTTTTTTTTAATTGTTAAATAAATACTTTTAATAAGAGATTTTTCATCAAACTCTTTTTTTTCGGGAAGAATGAATTTTTTGGGATTTAACCATAAGAAATCTTTTTCTTCCGCCACATCACTTATAACAATATCAGCTTGTTTTATTATCTCTTCAGTTTTATATGAAATATTAAATGGATTTAAGCCAAAAGAGCATATAAAAAGCTTTTTTTTTACTTCCATTTATTTGCTTTCTAAAATCTCTGTGGATATAATATAATCCAATTTTGGAAAATTCTCTTTTAAATATTTATTTCCTTCAGACTGGATATGCGCCTGAGATGGTCCTCTGCCGTATGGCTCTCCTTCTCCGTAGCCGGAATATAGGTTATCTGCTACTTCCATACCATCAATTACTTTTGCAAATGGAGAAAATCCAATAGAATCTAACCTTGAATTATCTTTAAAATTTATGAAAAGTTGTGTAGTTCTTGTATTTGCTCCAGCTGTTGCAAAGGATATTGTTCCCCTTGTGTTTGAAAGTTTTACAGGATCATCTTCTATGGTGGCATTTAACCATTTTTCTGAAACTTTTGGATCAGGGTTTATTCCAAATTGCGCCACAAAATCAGGTATTACCCTGAAGAAAGCCGCGTCATTATAAAAACCGTTTTTAACAAGGTTGTAAAACCTATCAACCCCTTTTGGCGCCCATTCTCTTTTAACTTCTACTACAAAAACGCCTTTTGTTGTAGTGAATCTTACTTTAAAGGCATCAGGGGCTGTTTCATTCATTGTTTGCGGATTTAATAATTTTTCCATATTCACTCCATTTAATTTATAATTTTCACTTTCAATTTTTATAATGCTTTTTTCTTTATATTCTTTGCAGGCAAAAAAAGATAATATTAAAACAGCGATTGCTATTTTTCTCATATTATCCTCCAATTATTTTAAAGCATATTCAATTTTTATTTAAGTCTTTATGTTCTACTATAAAACTTCCAATTACAGAATAAAAGACAGTTGCCTTAATAAGGTCCGATATCGGCATTTGTTCATTCACGCTATGCGCGTATATTTCATTAGCAGGGCCAAATCCAACAGATGGTATTCCGAGCCGTCCAGCTGATGCTACACCATTTGTTGAGAATACCCATTTACCAACTTTAGGTTTTTTCTCAAGCGCAAAATTTGCAGCTTTTATTGCTGACTGAACAAGATGATGTTTTTCTTCTAAAACCCATGTCGGAAAATATTTCTCCTGCTTTACCTTTAATCCTTTCCAGCTTGTTGCCTCATAATTTAGTATTTCTACCTTTGCCTTATACTTTTTTACAGAAGGTAGATTTTTTATTTGCTTTATTGCAAGATCTTTATCCTCACCTTTTGTAAGTCTTCTATCTAAATATATTACAGCTTCATCTGGAATAGCATTTAAGGATGGAGTCTTAGATTCTTCATATGTTACAGCAATGGTTCCTTTTCCAAGAAAGTGGTCATTTTTTAATTTTTCATTTAATTTTGTTACTTCTTGAATAATATGGCTCATTTTAAATAGAGCATTATCTCCTCTTTCTGGCGCTGAAGCATGGCAGGATTTCCCCTTTACCGTTATTTTTATTTCCATCCTTCCCCTGTGTCCTCTATAAACCGAAAGATTTGTCGGTTCAGTTAATATTACATAATCGGGTTTTATTTTTTCTTTATTTACTATGTGAAGAATTGGAAGTCCATCACAATCTTCTTCCTGAACCGAACCTACAGCTATGTAGGTATATTTATTTGCAAGTCCAAGCTCTTTAATTATTTTTCCAGCATAAACCATTGAAACCATTGAAAGCTTTTGATCACTTGCTCCCCTTCCCCAGATTTTGTTATCTTTTATAATTCCTTCAAATGGCTTTATTTTCCACTCTTTAGGATCTCCAACGCCAACTGTGTCTATATGAGCGTCTAACATTACTTTCATTTTTCCATTTCCAATAAATCCGAGAATGTTTCCCATTTTATCTATTTTTACTTTATCAAAACCACAGATTATCATTTCTTTTTCAATTAATCTGACAAGGTCCCCTTCTTTTGTTGAAAAACTTGGAGTTTTAATCATTTTAACAGCAAAATTAATTATGTCTTTTTTATATTTTTCAGCTAATTCTTTTACTTTTTTATCCATTTGATTCCTCCATATATTCTTATGTTATTATACTAAATTTGTTTGATATAATTTTTATTGATGAAATCAATAAGATTTGATATAATTTTTATTGATGAGATCAATAAGGATAGCTTTTTTTGGAAAAGGTGGAATAGGAAAAACGACTATAGCCGCAAATTTTTCTGCATATATTGCAAGTCTCGGCAAAAAGGTTCTTGTAGTTGGTTGTGATCCCAAAATGGATAGTACAAAGCTACTTATGGGAAAAGAATTCATATCTCCCTTTATGGAGAAAATGAATCCTCACTCTACAAAAAACGATATAATTTCTAATATATATAAATCTCCGATTATTAAAAATCTTGATTGTATTGAGGTCGGTGGTCCAAAGCCCGGGGTAGGTTGTGCTGGTGTAGGGATAGGTATGATGATAGATATGCTTGGCAAATATAGTATAGCTGATGAATATGATTTTGTTATTTTTGATGTGCTTGGAGATATAGTATGTGGTGGTTTCGCAGGTCCTTTAAGAAGTGGGTTTGCTGATATTATGATTATAGTAACATCTGATGAAATTTCTTCACTTTATGCTGCAAATAGACTTATCAGTATGGCTCAAAAGTATAAAGAAAATGGTATAAAAAGAGTTTGTTTGATAGCTAATTTAAAAGAGGGAGGGGATGTAAAAAAAATTACAGCTTTCTCAGAGCTTTGCAATGTTGATGTAATATCAACAATAAATTATGATATTAAAGTAAGGACACTTTCCGATAAAAATAAACTTGCGGTATTTTTCTTAAAGGAGAGCGGATTTTATCGCGAAATTAAAAGAATTTACAATGAGGTATCTAATAGAAAAATAAAAAATATTGATTTCAAATCCCTTGATTCCTCTACTTTTACAGAACTTTCTATTAATAATTTTGAAGTTTTAAGCAATAAAGTTCATCAGTTAAAAGAAAACTTTTTTAATTATTCATCTATTGATGAGGTGGTGAAAAAAAATAAAATATCTTTTCGTGGAATTTATGCTGAAGGTCAACTATTGTTTTCATTCAATTATGGCTTTCAAAAAATAAGCTTTATCATTATGTCCTATTCAGTTAGCAAAGGTAAATTAGATTATAAAGACTGGTTTATCTGCTTTTCCCCTGGAACACCATATAATCAACAGATA
The DNA here is from genome assembly GCA_036574205.1 of Elusimicrobiota bacterium. GTDB lineage: Bacteria > Elusimicrobiota > Elusimicrobia > Elusimicrobiales > UBA9959 > JAAYVG01. The sequence goes on from JAINCQ010000037.1 coordinate 92,393, forward strand.
AGATTTTCAGAAAAACTTAATGAGATCAAAAAATCCTTCTCAAATTTTAAATATGAAGAAATAGAAAAACATTTTATTGGTAACAAAATGCATTTCAGGAAAAATCTGGAAAAGGATAATATTTCAGTGAAGATTATCTCATCAAGACCGTTAACAGTCGGCGAAAAATGGCATAAGTTTATATATACTGAGGGCTTTACTAAGATATTTATTCCTCCGGGAGTAGTTATTATAGAACATGGAGATATAGAATGTAAATTTAGCGATGGCGTTGGAGGTAATCTTGGAATGTTTTGTAAAAAAGACATTCAGTTTCCTTCTATGCCAAAATGGATGGTAAGGATATTGAATGATGAGATAGATGATAACGATATTATATATGGCGATGAAGAGAAGATTAAATCCTGTATTAAGACAGTTCCTGGGTTTAGAAAAAAAGGACTTATAGAGATATATAACTGTTGTACCCCTCTGCTAACTGCTGCGGACAAAAGTTCAATTTCAAAACTTAAATCTGTTTATATGGAAAATCTTAATAGCTTTAATGAAAATACTTCTTATGAAAAAATAGAAAAGCGTATAAAATATATGTTAGATAGGATAAAAATTATAGATAAAAAAGATAGATATGATTTTAATTTTATAAATTTTAATTTTAATGATGAAATTTCCAAATATCTTAAAAGTGCGAAAGTAAGATTTATCGAGACTGGAGAACATACTGATGAATTCGTTTTTTATAGCGCTATTAAAGGCTCAAAATGGCAAATATTATTTAATGATGATCTGGTTTTAAAAGGATGTTTTGAAAAAGCTGGAATTAATTATAAAATTTTTCCCCCTCCTTTCGGTTTAAAAAATAGTATTAATTTGTTAAAGAATTTAAGTTTATTATCTGATAGAAATATTATGGATTTTGTTACGGCTGAAAAAGAAATTATAAAGGAGTTGTTTAGTTTAAAAAAAGATAATAAGAATATTAAAATAGGCATAATAATTAATGTTAATGAACTTCAAGCTTTTTTAGTAAATAAGATAGGAAAGGAAATACCAATTTTTGATTTTTTATCTGAAGCTGGTTTTGATATAAATATGTTTTTATATTTAGACCAAAGTAAATCTTCGGATATTTTAAAGTTACCTAGAAAAGAAAATCTTAAGATAATATTTTTTAAAGATCCTAAAGAACTTTCATCCGTGCTTTTGAAAAGTAAAGTTAGGCTTGTTTATTCTGATGTAAGAACGGATAGGAGACTTATAGAACTTGGTATAACTCCATTTTCGGAGGATATTTTTGAAATGGGTATTGAGGGTTTTTTTGAAACAATAAAAAGGATAAGAAGGCTTAATGAGTGGAAGTTTTATGAAAAATACGCTGGATATAAATATAAAGGAAAGAACTGAAAACTCAAGCATGCTTCCATTTTTACTCGGAGTTATGCTTGGAATTAATTCTTTTGACGATGTTCTTTTAATAGTTGACGGGCTTAATTGTATTATGTCAAGGGTTGAGTACATATTTGGTAATCACGATTTATATTCTACGCTTCTTTTGCCATCAGGTAAACACAGAATAACATACACTATGAATGGTCCATTTACTACAGCAAATTCCGAAGAAAGGCTTATCTCAATTATAAAAAAAAATCTAGAAGATAGAAAATATTCTGCTATTTTTATTACGTCTTTGCCATTTCAAAAATTGATGAGACCTGATTATGAAAGAATCATAAAAAGTATAAAATCAGATATCCCTATTATATACATTGATCAGAAAAAGACTGATGATGATTGGATTGAAGGATATTCTGCATTTTTATCCTCTATTATAAGTTATATATTTTCAAAAGGAAGTAAGAAAACTAAAAGAAAAAATACTATTGCTATCCTTGGTAATATGTATGACAGAAATGAATATGATACAAAGGCTAATATAAGTGAGATTTGCAGATTGGTTGATATATGCGGCTATGAGCCGATTTATGTATTTCCTTCTGGCGGAAGTTTTATTGATGTATGGAAAATTATGGAAGCTGAACATATAGTTGTTCTTCCATATATTAAAGACTTGCTTCCTCAAATTAGCAAAAGCACATCTGCAAAAGTTTATGAAATGTGTTTGCCTTTAGGAATAGAAGCCTCCATAAGATGGGTTTACGAATTAAATAAAAAACATGTTAAGTTCGCCCAAAAAATAGCCTTAGAAAGCATGGAAAGAGTAATGCCAATTATAAGTGTTATGTCTGGGAAAAATATTGTTTATTTTGGAGAACCATATATGCTTGATTCACTTTCTTATTTTTTTGATGATCTTAATATTTCAGTGGAATCTGCATTTTTAAATACAAACCCTAAGAAAATTGATAATATAAGAATATTTAAAAGACTTTTGTTTAATTATGATATAAATAAAGTAGATAGAGAGTTGGGAAAAATTATAGATGAAAAGCATATTAATCTTATTGTTGGCAATTGCTTTTCAAAGAAGCTTGTGTCTGGAAAAAATATTCCTTTCCTTGAATTTGGTTTCCCATCATATGGATTTCATTGCCTTTCTGATCAACCTTATTTTGGATTTGAGGGTTTTGTATCATTTGCAAATAGAATTGCAAACTCCATACTTTCAACAATTTGAATATGAAAATACTTTCCTGTATAACAGATATAGAAGAGATAAGATATCTTAAAAAAGCGGGGGCTGATGAGGTTAATATAGATGCATATGAAGAGATTTTTGAGAGCTTAAAAGTTCTTGTTAATTGTGGAATAGATTCCATGATAGTTTCTAATATTGGTTTTGCGTCTTTTTTAAATAAGGTATTCCCTTCTTTAAATATTCATTTGAGTTCAATAAACCCTGTTTTTAACTCTGAGGCTTTTTCTTTTTTAAGATCCAGAATAAGGTTTTCAAGGCTTATACTTCCAAACCAGCTGTCTGCTAAAGAAGCCCAAGGATTGGTAAGAACCTGCAAAAGTAAAAAAGTTGAAGCTAAAATATTTTTTCAAATTTTTGGGTTGTCTATATATAATGCATTGTGATCTGTTAGTATCGTTTAAATATATGTCAAATATTCTTGTTATATATTCTTTTAAAAAACAAGCCTGAAGATGTTCATAAAAAAATGGATATCCACCTTTTTTAAGCATTAATTCTGATGCCTTTATAAAATAAGGTATTGTATCTGAAACTTTAACTTTAATTTCATTTTTTGATAGCTTTGCCCTACCTATATATTGAAGAAATTGAATGATTATTAATTTCAACCCTATTTTAGAAAAGAAATTTACATATCCATCTATATATTTTTAATTAAGATCATTGACAATGAATATTGAAGATAAAGGTATCTTTGCTTCTATTATGTTGTTAACTGCCTTAATCATTGTTTTATAAGAATTTTTAAAACCTGTGAGAAACTCATATTCTTTTTCCCTGTAATCAGGAATATTTAGAGCAAGGGAATCAACCTGTATTTCGGAAACTATTTTTGTAAATTTTTCATCGGAAAAGGCAAGTCCATTTGTGAATATATGAATATAATATACTAATTTTTTTGCCAATAGCAATGTTTTGATAAAATCTTTGTGAATAGTTGGTTCTCCGTCGACAAGAGTTAGGTAATTAAATCCATTTTTTTTGCCAGAATAAAGCGTATTTGATATTGTTTTAAAATCTATATCTATTTGATATGATTGGCTATTTCTTCTGTCTTTTGCAAAACAGTAAACGCAGCTCCTATTGCATCTATATGTCAGATAGAGTTCAATCCTTTTAATTTCATTCATTTTATTTTTCAGGGATATATATTGTAAGCATTTTTTTCTCATTTATAAATTTATGAAAACAATTAATGTTTGTTTTTATTATTTCTGTTTCAAACGATATATCTTTTATATGTGTTATATAAAATGAATATTTTTTGCCATAGGTTGAATTAAAAATTTTTTTAAAAAACTTTGAGATTTTTTTATTTGACAAATTTTCAGCGCCAAATATAAGAGTATTAATATCAGAGTTCAGATTAAAATTTATATCTTCTGGATCTTTTGGTATATTTATTATCAATAAATCATTTTTCAAAAGGTTTAATTCTAAAAAAACAGAAAAAATTCCATCTAAGGAAGAGACAGCCGGAATAAGTAATATCTCAAATCCTTTAAGTTTTGTGAATATTTCATCTGTTACACTATTAAGAAATGCTGGGTTACCATAAGTTATAAAAGAGATATTATCATAATGCGCAAATTTTTCCTTTATTATCTCTACTATTTGTGATGGAGTGTTTTTTCTTATATTTTCAAATTTTTTAAGACCTAGTTTGAGAGCATCTTTTTTGTTAAGTGCGTCTGAAAGAACAATATCTGAGTTTTTTATTATATGGAGTGTTTGTAATGTAATTTCTTCTGGTTTAAGTCCATATCCGCAAATAAAAAGTTTCTTTTTCATATATCAGTTTTCAATTTAAAAAAATATTTTCCATTTTTAAATTCCATTTCTATTATTTTCTTTGTCACAAGCCTTGCAGCTGCATTTATTACATTGTTTCCATCAGAACAATCTTTGCATAATGGAATTTTACTTGCCATCTTAATAACAGTCTCTGTAGGAATATTGTTTTTTATTTTAAGTATTTCTATAAGGCATTTTTCATTGTCTGTCAAATACTTTGAAGAAAAATCCTTTTTAGTATCCTTCTCTTGGTTAATTGGAATAATTCCTTTAAAACCAAAAATTGAAGCATAATTTGCGTTTATACCTGAACATTTTGAGTTTAAAATACAGTTTTTGCAGACTTTACTTTTCTTTTTATTTAAATTTGAACTTTCATCAAGATTTATCGTCTTTCCATCTGGAGATGTTACAAGTGTGTTAAATGGATTAAGCCCTATGGCACTTTGCCAGTATTTTTTTAGAAAACAAGGAGGAACGTTTAAAAATAAAATTTCATCTCCAAGTCCTTTTTTTTCAAGATACTCAACAATATCTATAAAATATCTGGAACACCTATTTAATGGAACTCCGATTTTTTTGTTTAAAAACATGTTCCCTATATATATAGGATATATGACAACGAAATTTGAAACTCCTTTATTAAGTAAAAAATTAACTAATCTTTTAAGTTTGTTATAATTGAATTTGTTTATTAGTATATTATTGCCAAGCCTAATTTTTAATCGATTAATATTTTCAAGCCCTTTTACCGCATCTTCCCATGCTCCCAAACGAGAAACAAGCATATTATGTATTTTAGGATTTTCTGATACAAAAGAAAATTTACAAAAAGTTAATCCACTTTCTTTAAGTTTTTTTGCATAATTAAAATCTGCCAGCCTTATACCATTTGTTTGGATCCTTATAGATTTAAATCCTATTTTTGAAGCTACTTTTATTATCTCAGGTAAATCTTCTCTTATAGTTGGTTCGCCGCCGCTTAATCCAAGTTTTGTATAACCCATTTTCTTCGCTTTATAGATTTCTTTAACTATTTGGGTAAAAGGTGCATTTTTAGATTTATCAAAATCTCCCTGTGAACAAAAAAGACATCTCGCATTGCAACTATAGGTTAATAAAATCTCATAACAAAGATTATTATTCATATATTATGTAGTTTTCTAAATTGGGGAAGTTTAAAAAATAAAGCTATATATTTTTTCATCGAGTTTTTAAAAGTATTTTGCATTTTCGTGGCAATTTTAAACCTTTTTTTAAGTTCACTATCTTTTATAGCTAAAATATATTTAAAATAAAGATATAAGCCTATTTTACAAAAAAGTTGCTTATCAACTAAACCTTTTTTTCTCATTTTATTAAAAAATTTCCTTCTTTTGCTTAAAATATTTCCTTTCAATATAAATTTTTTAATAGTCTTTGGATCAGATGATATTATTTTATCGCATGGATAAAAGTTTCCATCAGGCATAAGAATTAAATTTGAGCAGTAAGGAATTTTTTCTCCTTTAAGAGAATAAAGGATTTCATAAATGTTAGAGAATTTATACATTTCACCTCTTTTTATAAGTTGCGCGTAATCTCTAAAAATTCTATTGATCTGCTCTTTTAATATTTTAATATCGTTTTCTTTCCATAGTTCGCCATAATTTATATTAAATCCAAAAGAATTAAATCCAATTTTTTTTAGGTGAATTATATTTCTTGAAAGGTTTTTTATGTTTTTTCTCGTAACAACCATATTTACAGAAGAATATGGTATAAGTTCAAATTTTTTAAGATTTGAGATAGCTAACTCATAATGAGATTTTTTGAAATATTTTTTTGAAAAATCATTTATATCTTTATCTCCATCTAAGCTTACAACAAGATTTATATTTTCTTCTTTTATAAATTTTGAAAGGTTTTTGTTTAGATGAGTCCCATTTGTAAATATGGTTATAGGAATATTTTTAATTTTTTCCCTTGCCTTTTTAATATATGAGACAAGAGCTTTTGTATCAAGTGTCGGCTCTCCGCCGAGAAAAGTTATTCTGGGATTTTTTGAAATTTTTAAAAATATAGATAATGCTTTGTCAAATTTTTTTTGAGACAGTTTTTCACTTCTTTCTTTCCAGTAATAGCAGTAGGAGCATCTTATGTTGCAGTTAAAGAAAGGATAGACGACAAGGTGTTCTATTTTACCTTCATAAGCTCTTTGTCGCCGTAATGTTTTATATATTCTTTCCATATTCCTTCACATAACGAATAAAGAGCGCATCCTATGCACCTTTTCGTTTTTGTTCTTGCTATTTTTTTTCTTGACTCTACCACATCTTCATTTATAAAATCAGGCGCCCAGTGTTTTGTAAAAAAAAGTCTTGCTTCGTTTATTTCGCTAATCTGTTCAATGTAATCTCTAAAATAACAGAGAGGCACATACCTGAGTTTCCATTGGAAAAAACCAGCGTTATTTCCGATATCAAGCGCGGCTCTCATATATGGCGCGGCTTTAGAAATCCTTGGGACCATACTAAAAAAATTTTTATGAGCGCCTCCATACTGAGGATCAACAAAAATGTATTCCACATTTTTTATTCCTAATTTTACATGAAGTTTAGCTATATCAGGCAGTTTTTTATAATTTTGCTTTACTATTGTTGTGTTTCCATTTATATTTTGAAATCCTATTTTCCTTAAGTTATATATCCCCTCAATCATTTGCTTAAAAGAGCCTTTTGACCTTGTAAGATTATCATGGAGTCTTGAATTATGTCCGTGTATTGAAAATATTATAGAAGTAAGCCCGGCTTCTATTGCCTTTTTTGCAAAAGAGATATCTGAAAACATCCTTCCGTTTGTCGCTATAAGTATATCTTTGATTTTGAGGTTTCTGGCTGTCTTTATTATTTTCAGAAAATCTGAGCGTATTGTTGTCTCACCGCCTATTAACTCAAGTATATCTATTTTCTCTTTTTTTGCGGCAAGATATATCTCTTTTATAATTTCTTGAGTGTTTTTTTCTTTTATTTTCCTTTTATCACTATTTATACAAAACACACAATTATTATTACATCTATAGCCTGTAAGTATAACTATTTTCTTTTTTTTATTCATTTTAATAAAGATACAAGATTTATATTAAATATTATTTCAAAAAGGCATCCTAAAAAAATACCTTCAGCAAATGGTCTTGCTTTTACAAATTTAAGCTTTATGTTCTTATCAGGGTGGTTTTCCATCCATTTTTTTAATGCATCAACCTGTTCTTCATTTAGACCATCTTTGAACATATCATCAAAAAGTCCTTTAAAAACTTCATTTGTCCTGAGTATCTCAAGTTCATTTGAGGATAGTACCATTCCAGGTTTTATATCACTAGCTGTAACATAATATGTATTATGAGTTTCTATTATTTGCTCAAATATTATTTTTCCTAAGAAAAAAATACTTCCAAATTTAAAGGTATTTTTTATCGCAGTTAACAAGATGTCATAAATAAATTGAAGTGGATTTGAAACTACAAAAACAGCTAAAATCATAATTGCATACATCAATATCATTATATATTTCCACAGTCTTGTTCTTAAAAACTGGGAAATTTTTGGCCATAAGAAAAACATCAGGAAAAAAAATATATCGGTTCTGTGAAAAATGTTGAAAACATATCTTCCCAGAATAAGATTAAACATTTGTTTATATGCAAATATTGATAAAATGCCAAAGATAGAAAAAAGAGCTGAAGGAGAATTCCATTTTATTTTTTTTATTTTGTTAAGATAAAATTCTTTTATTTCCTTAAAAGCATTATTATCTCCAGCTTTTAAAAGTGCTATATTGTCTTTCAGATAATAAAATACAGAGAAAAATGCTGAAAATACAAATATGTTTATAAGGGTTGTTATCCATATATAGTTTGGAAATCCTTTCAGGTCATATCTTATTAGGGGAAGAAATAAAATATTAGCTATAAAAAATTTAGAATCTCCTGCTGGCCATATCTCTCCATACCATAAAACTAATGAAAATATAATAGAATAGAATATGTGAATCATATATTGCTTGTAAAAAATGAAGTTTAAGTAATTTGAGCTCTTTCCATAATATCCCACTACAGTGTTTATAAGGTTAGCAAAAATAAGTATTCCTGTTATTTTAAACGCAAGAAGTATTTTTGAATTTTTTATTTTGCCGGTCTCTCTATCTTCTTTTATAACAGAGACACCCCATAGAAGATATGCCGCAAGGGAAATATAGGAAATCAAATTAAGGATATTATTTGAGTATTGGTTTAAGTTCATAATCTCCATATAACTCATAATATCTTTTCATCAGCCCCAGGCATTTTCTTTTTATCTTGCATTTATAGCACTTTGAAGTATATATTCTTTCTTCTTTTGGTAAAGTTATCCATGCGTATTTCCTTAAGTTTTCTGAAAGAACGCAAAGTGGAAAATGATATAATCTGATAAAACCATCTAAAAACATATCTTCTATTTCAGAAATTTTTTTTGCGCTATCTGACAGACTCAAAAATAATTTATTTTTATTTATTTCAGCTATACCCTCTATTTCGTAGTGTATTATAGTAATATAAAAATCACAGGCAATAAGTATGTTTTTTATAAATGTTATAGTTTGCGGAAGATCATCTATATTTAATCTGTGTATAACAACCCTTATTTCTATGGTACCTGAAAAATATTTTGCAAGATTTACTATCCCTGAAAGAGTTTGTTTATATGAACCTTTTACTTTAGATATCCTTTCAAAGTTTTTTTCATTACAGGTATAAAAACTTATGGCCGTTGTAAATGGATTTTTAGCAAGTGATGCAAACCTTTTTGTAAATTCTACATTAGAAAATTTTCTTCCATTTGTAAGAAGGGTTATCGGGATATCAGGGAGTTTTTCCCTCAAATAAACAAGAAATTTGAAAAAATCAGGATGAAGAGTCGGCTCTCCACCAGTTATGTTTATATAGTTTTTTTTATTATGATTTGAAAAGTAAACTTTTTCCCCTTTTTCAATATATAGTTTTAGTTTCTTTACCTGAGTTTTGAGATCATAATTGCCACTAGGTGTTGAGGTAGAATACTCTTTGGGATTTGTGCACATTATGCATTTGTTGTTGCATTTATTCCAGAGAGATATATCAGGCATCAAACCACCTTAAAAATATTTTATAATTTTCCTTTTTTGATAGTTTTTTTATTAAGATTTTAAATATTCCTTTTTCAATCTCACACCAGTATTGTGATTTATATGAGCCGTATGGAGTTTTTGAGGTTTCATAATTAAATACTGGACATATCCCGCAGTATGGTTTGAAAGCGCATCTAAAACATTTTGGCTGATTCTCAAGACAGGAAGCCATAGCGCATACCCTGGCTGGACCTGAATTTATTATCTCATAATAGCTTGAATTAAAAACATTTCCAATCCTAAATGAGAAATCTCCATATGCTCCAAGCATCCTTCCTTCATCGCATGTATATATATCACCATCATAATTGTAAGCAATCTGTCCTATAGCTCCTCCGCATGGGCTTCTTAGATCAAGATAATTCGGGTCTTCATTAAATATAATTTTTTTGAGTTTTATAGCGGCATTTCTTTCTATAAACTTTTCGCTATAATTTATTTTAATTATATAATCAAGCGATTTTTCATAAAAATCCAAAAAATCTTTTGCGTTATAGCCTATTTCACTCCATTTGTATTTAGCATATCCTATTGGAGAAAGTGGCCTTATAAATATTCCACCAATTCCTAAGTTAAGATATTCTTCTATTATAGCTTGGGGGTTTGAAAGCGAAAATTTAGTTGTTGTCATAAGCGCTTGTGGAAGAGAATCTTTTTCTCCTTTTGAACGGCTATCTACAAGTTTTTTTATTTTTTTTAGCCAGTATATAGTTTTCTGATAAGAGGATCCTCCGTTATAAGGCCTGTTTGCATTGTGGATTTTTTCTGGACCGTCAAGGGATGTGCATATTGATACATTGTTTAACAATAAAAATTTTAATTTATCATCATCCATTAAACTAAGGTTGGTTACTATACTTAGTTTGATATCCTTATCACTTTTTTTGCTTTTTATATAATCTATGGACATTTTAAAGGTTTTCCAGTTTAAAAGAGGCTCTCCTCCTTGAAATTCTATAGCAATGTTTTGTGATGGAGTATTTAAGATGAAATCTATTGTTTTTCTAGCAGTTTCCTCAGACATTTCGCTTGATGCTCCAAAATTTTGCGTTCTACAATATTTACACAGATGATTGCATCTTAAGGTAATTACCATAATATGCAAAGATGGAGAAGAAAAGACATATGAGGTAAGGTTTTTATATTTTTTAATTAGTTCATTTTGAATTTTAAGGTTTTCTTTTTTTTTCTTTTTTTTATTAAGTAATTTCTCAAATTCATTTTTTTTAACAATGGAACATTCCCCAAAGTCATTTGAGATAAAATAGCCATCTTCAAGTTTTTCAAAGTAAAAGCCACAAATATCTTTAAAATTTTTTACTATCATTTCTTTAAAACTGGTTTAAATTCTTCCCATCCATAAATTTCAGGATATTCACGCCAGGGTCCTTCGCAACGAGAAAAATAAATGCATTTTTTGCATTTTTCAGCTTTAGTTTTTCCCTCATTTCTTCTGTATTCCCCATAATTTTCTACAAAAACATCTGCGTCTACAACGGGACCATCTGGGATAATTTTTTCCGCAACACATTCCTCATAGCCTTTCATAAAGCAGTAGGGAATAGCTTCTGTATAGCATTTAACTCTGGCTTTTCTCCCTTCATCAAGCGCTTTTTTAACATATGGAATAACATCCGACTTTTTGGGAACTATCCATTTCCTGTTTTCCCAAGCTGTGCCTATTATATGAATAAAAGCGAGTTGAAATTGATTAACATTAAGATATATAAGAAGCTTTGCTATTTGTGGAAGATATTTGTAATTGACTGAATTTATAACAGTATTTGTTAGAACATAAAGTCCAAGTTTTCTTGCATTTATAATTCCCATTACAGTTTGATTAAAACTTCCTTTAGAATTTGTCAGCTTATCATGTATTTCTGGATTAGGACCGTGAAGTGCGGGGCTTATCTCAGTAGCACCTGCATTTTTCAATTTTTTTAAAAAATCTATAGAAGAAAGCGTTCTTCCATTGGTCTGTATTTGTATTTGTCTGTATTTAAGTTGTCTTGCTGCTTTGACTATTTTTATTATATCAGGATGAATTGTTGGTTCTCCTCCGGTAAAAACTACTTGTTCTATTTTCTTTTTCGCTCCATCTTTAAGGGCTGAGACTATTTCATTATAATCTTTAGTTTTTATTATGGATCTTTTTTCTCCTTGAGCGCAGAAGTCGCATTTATTATTACAGTTAAACGTTATTTTGATATCTAATTTTGATTTAATTGCCATATAACTTAAGCCACTTCTCAAAAATCCTTAAATTATTTTTATTTTCAATCATTTTAAATATCATATCAAAAATTTTTATAAATAATTTACATCTTTTGTTTATAGCCATATTCCCCCATACGTTTTTTTGGGATATATAGTTATAGTATGGATGTATAATGCAATAAGGGGCATAAACACATCTTGCACATGATGGATGAACAAGGTATTTGAATCTATATAAAAGGATGGCTTTAAATTTTTCAGAATTAAGTATGTCTTTGAATGAAGTTTTTCTTACATTTGCAATTTTGAAAAAAAAGTCTCCACGATCTCCTATCATTCTCCCTTCATCACTTGGATATATCCATCCATTTACATCGTAGGCAAATCTATGAAAAAGATCTACACTTCTTGACTCAAAATCATGGTTTTTAAATATGGAATGAATAAGCAGAAAAAGACCTTTTTCATAAATATCAAGTCCTTTCTTAATATTTAACTCAAGTATATAATCTATAGATCTTTTATAAAAATCAAAATACTCATTTTCATCATAACCAATTTCTTTCCATATTTCTTCCTCCTTTGCTCTTCCCATTTGCTCAAGTATTCCAAGCTGTACCCTGTTAATTTTAAGTTCGATATAATTATCTATTATCTCTTTTTCTTTTGTCAAAAGTGGTCTGGTTATGGTCGTTATAATATTTGGAGTTTCTATATTTGCCTGTTGAAATTTTTTTAGTGCTTTTTTAAAATTGGAAATAGTTTTTTCATAACCCCCACGCATTACGTTATGAATACTTTTAGTAGCATCAATGGAAACACACAGGGATATTTTGTTTTTTATAATATAATCTAAATGTTCTTCATTTAATAAAGTCAAGTTTGAAACAACTGAATAGTGAATTTTTTTAAACATTTTTTCAGCTTTTTTATTAGCGTAGTCAATAAGAAATTTCATAGTTTCAAAATTTTTAAATGGTTCCCCACCTGTAAGTTCTATATAATATTTGTCTAATGGTAATGATAATATAAAGTCTACTATGCTTTGAGCCGTTTCTTTTGTCATATCTGCTGAATTTGAGGGGTTGGCAAAGCAATAATGGCATTTAAGGTTACATTTATTGGTAAGGGATATAATATGGTCTCGAGGACCTTTATAATCAAGATAAAATTTTCTCCGTGATATCTCACAGATATAATCAAAATCAAGATTGTTAGCGATAAATTGCCTATCTTTTAACTCAAAGCTTTTTTTACCAGCAATTTTCTTGCCTGATATAAAATTATTGAATTGTTTTAAATTAAGGAATGAATAAAACCCATAGTCATTTGTTATAAGATATTTATTATTTGAAAATTTTCTAAAATTAAAAAACATTTTAATGCCTATAAAAACAGTTTATCCCTTTTGGCCTTGATGGCTTTTTAATAGGTTTAAATTCTTCTCCACCAAAAGTTTTAAAATATTCCTTTTCAAATCCAGCACATATTTTACTATAAATGCAAAGTTTACAACTTTCCTGTTTCATCTTTAACATTGAATTTATTGTTGTATACATTTTGCCAGTGTAGCTTTTTTCTGGAAGATACATATCGTCATCTGAAAAAGGAATTTTCCAATCTGATATCGTATCCTCATATCCTGTTGCCACACAAGGTGGGATATTACTTAAGATAGGAGATATTGGAAGAGCGTTTTTTAATAAAAGATAATCAATAGTTTTTGTCAAATATGGGAGCATTTGTGAGTATTTAAGCTTTAATCTATCCTTATTTCTTCCGGCAAGACCAATAAAATGAGTTGCAATGAGATTATATGTTTCTATGCCGTATCTTTCATTCAAAAACTTTACTAATAATAGGATATCTTTGTAATTTATTATTGTTATTGCAGTGCTGATTGTAATATATACTCCATTTTCAATAGCATTTTCAATAGCTTTTATTGTTTTTCTAAAAGCTCCTTTTATACCAACTATTTTATCATGTAATCTTTCATTATGAGAATGAACTGAAAAAGTAATGCTATTAAGTCCGCTTCTAAAAAGTTTCTTTGAAAATTCAGGATCTGACATCTTCTGTCCATTTGTAACCATTTGTATTATTTTAAATCCAATCTTTTTAGCTCCAATGATAGCATTTTCTATTTCTGGATATATTGATGGTTCTCCTCCTATAAATTGAATTATACGGCTTCCATTTCTATATGAATCTTTCATATGTTTCAGGATTAAGTAAAGTGGCATTGGAGGCTTTGTTTTCCATTCAGTCATTTGGGGAGAGCTATAGCAGAATATACATCTAGCATTACAATCATAATGAAGTGTTATCTCGCAAATATTAGTTCTTGTTTTCGGCCAATCATATTTTTCTATTGCTTTAAGTGTGGTTATTGCTTTCATAATTATATTTTATATATTTTATCTACATCAATTATTACCTTCTCTCCATTTTTGAAAAAATCCATACATCCTTCAACAGCCACAATAGTTGGGATTTTCAGCTCTCTTGCTATAATAAGCGCATGACTTGTAAAGACACCATTTTCAAGTATAAGCCCTTTTGCTTTTAAAAGTAGTTTGATATTTTTACCAAGGTTTTTAGCACATATTATCTCTCCTTTAATGTCATTTTCAATATCTGTGTCGTTTATCAAAAAAATCTTTCCCTTTACTTTGCCGGGATATATGGTAATTCCTTTCAAAAAATTTTTGCTAAGATTTTTTCCTCTCATATATGTCTTTAAATTTTTTTTTCTTAACGATGATATCATCTTTTTTTTCAAGTCTTCATATTCTTTGATTAATTGGCTTATCTCAAGCGAAAAAGAATTGTATAACCTGTGGTTTTTATTGCCAAGATATTTAAAGAGAGTAGAATATATTTTTGTTTCAAATTTTTTTTCTCCTCTTATTTTACCTATTGCAAGTGTTGTAGTTGCCTCAAAAGGTTGCCTTATTCTATTTAAAAGGTCCATAACACAGTCATAGAAAGCGAACTTTGTGTTTATTGGTTCTATATCTTTTTTTTCTATATTATTAACTTTAAAATATTTCCTAATGTTTTTTTTGACATTTTCTATTATTCCTTTCCCCTCTTTAATTTTTCTTAATATTTCTTTATTAAGATTGTATATGTTTTTGAGTATAAATACTTCAGAGTTCTTTGATATAAAAGAAGTTTTTAGACCAAGAGATAAAAGCTCTTTGTTGATAAATTTAACTATTTTAAAGTTGTTAGTAGCATTATATGGCGAGTAGAGAGTCTTTAAGTTTACATTTAATGGTAAGAAATCTATAGAAAAGTTTGGCGGCAAACTTCGGTACTGAACTAATTTGAATTTCAGGTTAATGTCTATAAGAAATTCTATATCAGTTTTATTAAATGTTTTTCCACAGTTTTTTAGTTTATTGAATATCTGGCTGAAGAAAAGATAAAGAAAATAAAATTCATCAGTATTTTCTATTATCAGATCTTTTTTTACTGCAATAGTATATGGTTTTTTTATTCTTCCTTGCTCTATTGCGTCATGTCTCCCACCATCTGAATATTCTATATAAAATGATGGTTTTTCTATATCTTCCATAAAAATTACGCCGCTTACTATTGGTTTTATAAATTTTTGGATTATTATTGACATTGGTTGAATACCTAAAGTATAAGGAATAAGGTCTTTTTTATACTGACTTAACAGAACTTTTCTAATATCGTTAAAAATATTTTTTCTGTCTGAGATAATGGATTTAAAAAGTCCAGCATAAGATTTATTTTTTGAATCTTCTATTTCAACTGATGATCTTATTATAAATCTATCATAAAATATATTAAGTTTAATTAGATTTTTAATTATATCTTTCATTACCGAAGAAGGTATTTTAGAATGTTTTATTTTTTCTATTATTAAGTCAAAGGAATCTTTTGACGTAACTCCAAAAGATTTGGATATAAAATCGGAGCCGATTATCAAAAAATCAGGGGTAAGTGACAAAGAATCAAGCTTTAAAAGATTTTTAGCTTTATTACCAGTTTCTTTTCCTATTATTATATGCATCAGACAAACCTGTATTTTTTAATTTTTAATAAAATGGAGGTTGTTCTTTGAAACCCATCAACTATCTCGCTGGATTTTATCAAAAGTCTTTTTTTCATAATTGGACTTTCAGTTACAAGGGTTTGAAAGTCGTTTGCAGTTATGGTATTTCCTTTCCTTTTTTCATCTTTTAAATATCTTATAAATCCTTCATCAATAACTTTGCCAAGCCAGTTATAGGATACATTTTTTTCTACAGCTGTTATAATATAGCGTATCCCCTTTGAAAGGGTTTTTTCTATAATATCAAACATATCATTTCCTTTTACTACTGAAATATATTTTATTCCCATTTTTCTTATACCCGAAATTATGTTATTGGTTATTTTTCTATCTTGTTTAGTTAAATCATAATCCATGCTGGATATAAAAATAGTTTTTTCTTCATGCCCGATGATTTTTACCGATTTTCTGATTGCGTCCAGAAAAGGTATTTCCATTTTATTATATTTATATTCATAACACCTAATTCCCATAAGATTTGCTTGCTTTTTTATTATATCTGATTTAGGAAACTCATTAAATATTTCATGATGCAATTTACCAGCGTTAAATGTAAAGAGAAGTTTTAGATTGTATCCAAGTTCAATAGCCTTTATTATAGCAAAGTGAGAATCTTTTCCTCCACTATAGTTTGTAAAAGCAATTTTACTTTTCTCAGTCATAGCATATATATAAGTTTATCTCTCCTATTAGGTTAAAAGAATTTATTTTTTTGAAACGTTTTTTTATTAAAGCAAAATCTTCATTATTTAAGGAATCAATTATATTTATTGAATTGACCTTGCTTAGTAATTCTTTTTTAATATCGTCACCAAACCATGAAAAGACATTCCATATTACTGTAACTTTTTTAAAAAAGTTTTTTGGTATAAAGTCAGTTATTGAGAAGATAGGGATTGAAAAATCCATGCGACTTTTATCACAGTATTTGTCTGTAATATTTATCCCATTTTTAAAATCTTTTCCAAAAAAATCAAGCCATTTTATATGAAAAGAATTTTTTATGTCTATAAATTCTGATGATATTTCAACTAAGCTGTTGAAATTATATTGTATAAAAAGCCGTTTCTTTGATATAGTTAAAAAATTTGAAATATCAAATAAGATATATCTATCTTTTATTGAGGTGCTTTTCTTTATTTCGTTGGATATGAATTTTAAGACCTCACTGTATAAAGTAAGTCTTAAAGCATAGTTTTCAGGATTTATGAGATAACCAAACTTATTTTTAGTAAGGATAGATTCAATTTTATTTTTGTCAAAGTTTACATTTTTAAGGTAGGTAGAAAATTTTTTATAGGTTGTAAGATATGGATTTTGATGTTTTATTATAGAAGAGCATTTTAAAAGTAAAGTATGAAAAAATCTGTCCATTTCACAGAGCTTTGCTATTGGCTTTATTTCGGAAAGTATTTCCTCTGTTTTTTTTATTTCATTCGCTGTATAAGTTTTAGTTGATAAAACTTTATAGGGATATTTTTTTGAATATTTTATACTTAATTTTTTTGAGTTTATTTCAAAAAATGTGTTTTTCCATATCATAAGACGAAAAAAATCTAACTTTGCACCAGATGATAACGCATAATCTATTGTTTTTTTGAAATTTTTTAAATTATCACCCGGAAGTCCATAAATAAATGATAATGTAAAAGGATATGAGTATTCAAGCATCTTTGGAGAGTATTTAAGAAAATGATCCTTTAGTTCTTTTATATCAAATATCCTATTTGCTTGTTTTAGAGCTTTTTTTGTCAGAGTTTGAACTCCAAATCCAAAAGTTATTCTTGGATCTAATATATATTTAAGTATATCTGGATTAAACTTATTTATCTCGCTATTAAAATTAAAAAAAACATTTCTTTTAATAGTTTTTATATATTCAAATATTTTTTTTGCTTTTTGAATGTCAAGAAATATATCGCTGTCGCAAAATTCTATGCTTTTTACTTTGGGGTTTTGTGAGAGTATAAAAGCTACTTCTAATTTTAGCCTTTTAAAGTCAAATCCCCTGTATTTTATTATCCTGTTGGTTACAGCACAATATCCACAGTTGTATAAACATCCTCTTGAGCCTTCTATGTAAAACTCGGAGTAATTTTTTACATCAAATATTTTGTTAAGATATGGAGAAGGTATCTTATTAAGGTCTTTAATAGGAGGTCTTGGAGGATTTATTTTGTACTTTTTACCATTTCTATAGATAAGCCCTTTAATTTTTTCAAACATCAAGTCCTTTCTGATAATAGAATAAACAAGTTCAAAAAATGTCTCTTCTCCTTCACCATAGACTATAAAATCTACTGGATAAAAATTAATTTTATCATAAAAGGAAGTATTTATTGCTGGTCCTACTAAAACTATATTAACTCTTTTAATTTTCTTCTTTATTTTTTTAGAGAGATTTATAAATATCTGTGGGTCATTATAGCAAGAAAATCCTATTAAGTTGGGTTGCCCTTTATCATAAAATTTTTTATCAATAGTACTTTCAAAATCTTCTACAGATTTAATAATGACATTTATGCCTTTTTTTAAGTTTTTTAAAAGGAAAGCCTTAAGATACCCAAGCTCAAGGGGAGGATGTTCAGTTTTCTCTGCTATAAGGTATATGTTATATGAATTCATAGGTAAAAGTAGTTTTAAACTTTTGTTTTGGAATTTTTTTTATCGGGTTTATTTTCTTTATATCTATCTGATCAATATATTCTATATTAAATCCTCTACATCTTTCGTTTAGAATGCATTTCCCACAAATTCCCTTTATTTTTGCACTTCTATTTCTTAAAATAGTTTTCATATCACTTATTTTTTCCTCCGGTATAAGAACTACCTCGTCGACTTTTTGATTAGTTTCCCAGTCAGCTATTATATTTAAATATTCAGGAAGTAGACATGGAGGAAAATTTATCAAGATTCTTGTGAAAAAAGGAAAACCGTAAGCTTCGGCTATTTTAAGCCCTCTTCGTATTTCCACTGCCAGGTCAGATATTTCACATAATAATTCCTTATTTATTCTCATAGCGCCACTTGAGTTTGCTGCTATTATGTTAAAATAATTTATTTGAAGTTTGTTATAGGTAAGATTAAAGAAATTCACAAAATCTTTATAATTAAGTTTATTTAAAACGATAGCAGTAGCAAGCTCAGCACCTAATTCCTTTATATTTTCCATTGCCTTCATCGTTTCTTTAAAAGCGCCCTTTCTTCCTACAAGAGTATCATGGATATTACTTTTTGAAGAATGAAGAGAAATATCAAAGGAGTTAAAACCTGCGTCTATGAGTCTTTTTGCGTATTTTATATCTGAAAGTCTCCTTCCATTTGTACAAAGCTTTATACATTCATAACCCAATTTCCTTGCAAACTCTGATATCTTGAATATATCTTCTCTTAGTGTCGGTTCCCCTCCTATTATAGATGCTATCCAGCATCCTTGTTTTTTACCTATATAAAGCACCTTGCATATTTTTTCAAATGATATATTTTGATTGTGGTTTAGAAGTTTGGGATCATTATAACAAAAAAGGCATCTGTTATTACATGTGGTATTAACTGTGACCTCTGCAGAATATGGTTTTAATGAGAGGTCCCATTCAATAGCTTTTATTCTTTTTTCTATTTCTGCTTTTGGGAGTTTTGGGTTAAGTCTTTTAATTAGTTTAAAGTTATTTTCAAACCTAAGTCTTTCACATACCATATATCTCTCTTTCAAATCTGACTGCATTTTTTATGTAATCTCTAAAAAGAGGCTCTTTGTTTTTTTTCATTATTTTACTAAAAAAATCTTTGATTAATCTGTCTCTTATATTCAAAGCAATTCCACCATCTTTTAACTCTTCTTTATAATAATAATTTTTGATGCAACTTTCACATTTTCGCCTGTTATATTTACATGTTTCATATTTTTTATAAAATCCATTTTTTACATCTCCTATTACTACTTTGTCTCTGTCTTTTGAGTATTTTATGAAAGAATATGGATAGAAACCAAATTTTCCGTCGGGGTATAATTCAATGTCAGAGTAAAATGGACAAAATTCTTCTACTCTTTCTTTATCTAAATAACTAAAAAAAGATTCATGGTATATGTAATTTCTTTTTTTAATTGATTTTAATATGTATTCATTTATTTTCTTCATGTTTTTTTCAAAAATATTATATCTTTCCTCATTCCACTTTCCCGAACCACTGACACACTCTATATTTATTATTTTGAATCCAAGTAGTACTATCTTTTTGAAATCTTCTATCATATTTTCTACAAAATCCGGAGATACGCAATATATGGCTATAATCTTATCCTTCAACCTTTTTATAGCTTTAATTATGTTTTGCTTTACAATTTTATAACTACCAGTTCCATCTAAGTATACCCTGTTTAAATTATGACTTTTCAAAGAACCTGAAAAGCTTATGGCAAGATATATATTATTTTTTTCTATAAAATCCAGTATCTTTTTGTTTATTATAGTACCATTCGACGCGATAAATATTGCAGAGTTTTCATATCCTTTTATTTTCCTTATTGTATTGACAGATTTTTTTAAGACTTCAAAGTTTAAAAATGGTTCTCCTCCATAAAATTCTATCTTTATTTTTTTCTCTTTATATTTTTTAATTAATAAGAGGGCTTTCTTTATGTCTGAATGAGATATATTTATAGCTAAATCCTTTTCTACGTTACAGTGCAAACATCTAAGGTTGCATCTGGAAGTGACAGCAATCTTAATTTTTTTAATTTTAGATTGCATATCATATGGTCAGCACCATCCTCCCCTTGAATGAGAGCCATGAGAACCGTGCGAACCATGCGAACCATGCGAACCATGCGAACCATGCGAACCATGTGAACCATGTGAGGAGTGTGAACCATGAGAAGTGTGACTTGTATGACTTGTTCCATCAAAATAGTTTGTATGAACATATTGTGCGGATGCTTCTTGTGGAAGAGATGTTCCAATTATCCCAAGGGCTATTGCGGTTTTGACTATATCACTATCTAAAATTTTACCTTCTTCACTATTTAGATAAGTTTTTATTTGTTTTTTTATGGTCTTTTTATTATTCTTCATCTTCCCCTCCACTTAAGGTTTTCTTTTGTTTTTGAATTAATTCCTTTGCTCTTTTTATTATCTCTTCTTCCTTCTTTTTTTCTTCTTCTCTTTTTATTTTCTCCATTAGTTTTTGATAATAATTACAATAAGTAAGAGTTAATTTGTTTAATAGTTCAGCGCAGGCAGTTTCTCCAATATTTGATATTTTACATTGTTCTTGAGTTTTTGGATTACGAAAGATATTGCAATCAAAACTCCCTGTTTCTCTATATCTTTTGGCAGCCTCAAGAAGATCTGATTTTTTATTGTCATTACATTCACTTAATGATTTATTATTGCATAGCTTATCTATTCCTAATTTCATTTTCTGGCACAAAGTAAAATAATCATTAACACCTAATGCTTTAAGTACCTCTCCTTTTTGTCTTCCGGTTTCCTCTTCAATTTTATAATAACCCAAGCAATTGTTTATATTTGTGTCTTTGCCTATTAAATATTCCTTCATCTTATAGGTATAATAACTCTCAACACACATTTTTCTCATTTCTTCTGGCAGAGTGTTACAATATGCTACATCCTTTTTTGCGATTGCAACACATGTGATGTAATCAGTTAAAAGAGTTATTATATTGTTTGTTTCTTCTTGAGAAAATGTGTATGACATCTTTTTGCTTTTTTTTGTTCCCGGTCCCCATATATTTCCATAATCTTCTATTATATTTTTTGGTGTTTTGTTACATCCTGTAACTTGTATATAAGTGGGCGTAAGAGTGGTGTTCAAAGAATTCTGTAGATAAGTAGTTGAAAGAAGGGGTAGCAAAGCATCCTGAGATGGTGGATTTTTTGTTTCTCTATCTACTTCTTTATTTGCTTCTCTCGGTATCTCCCTCCCAAACGGGATTTCCTGTTTGAGCGGTTGCGGAACAATTGGTTTCTCTTTTGGTTTTGTTAAAAATTTTATTACTATTAAAATCGCTATTAAGACTACTGTAATAAGAACGATATATTTTCTCATCCTACCTCCATTTATCTTCGCCAAGTGCTGATATAAGAGCTTTTGTTACTATCAACTGAGATATCCTGAAATTTTTTTTGGCAAGATCTATTCTGCATTGTTCGTTCAAAGCCTCATTCATTAGCTTATCAAAAATATTTTCGCAGTCATTGCCTTTTATTTCGGCTATAATAGTTTTTTTATTATCATAAAGTTTTATCTGTCCAGTATTATCTATTATATTCTTTGCTATATTTAAAGCTTCATAACTATAAACCTTCTTATCTATTTCAAACCTCATATGTTCATCTCCTCTTTTTCTCTTGCCCATCGCTCTAAAAATTTCGCTTTTTTATTATCGTTTAAGAACTCAAAAATAATATCCATTATCCCCATAAATATTTTACATCTTTCAGATGTAGCATTATTCCCCCAGATATTATTTTGGGCTTCATAATTTATGACCGGACACACGCCACAGTAAGGTTTATAAACACACCTTGAGCATTGAATCTGATTTTCAAGATTAGATGATATAGCGCAAACTTTTGTTGTAGGAGAGGATATAATTTGTTTATATGAGTTTTTATTTAGATTTCCAAGTTTAAAAAAATCATTTCCTTCCCATCCAAGCATTCTCCCTTCATCGCAGGTATATATATCTCCATTGTAATTATACGCTAATTGTCCCAAACCTGCTCCACATGGACATCTTAAATCCACAAAACCGCTATCTTTGCTATTTATTATTTTATGGACAATCATCTGGGCGGTTTTTTCCTTTATTTCAACGCCTTTTGCGTTAAGTTCTATTATATATAAAAGTGCTGTTTTATAGAATTTCAGAAATGATTCTGAATCATATCCTATCTTATCCCATAATTTTCTGGCAAAACCTATTGGGGAAAGCGGTCTTATAAATATAGTCTCAAGCCCATTTTTTACGTACTCATCTAATATTTCTTGGGGATATTTGAGTGATTCTCTTGAGACTGTTGTCAGAGCAGAGGGCTTAAAAATTCTGTAAGCTAAATTATGTTGTGTGTCATGTTTTTGATTGAAATATTTAATCCATTTTACTGCAATATCGTATGAACTAGCTGCAGTGTATATTCTGTTTTTATTATGGAGTTCTTTCGGTCCGTCCAGCGATGTGCATAAAGAGACCTCATTTTCAAGCAAAAATTCTGCTTTTTCCTCGTCCATAAGTGAAAAATTGGTTACCACAGAAAGATTTAACCTCTTGTCTTTTTTCTTTTCTATATCTCTTGAATATTTTATAGTTTTTTTCACAATCTCCCAGTTATATAGTGGCTCGCCCCCTTGAAACTCTATAGTTATTGTTGGGGAAGTTGATGAAAAAGCCATATCCACTGCTTTTTTAGCCGTAGTATAATTCATATCGGTTTTTGTGTCTTTTTCTCCAATAGCCTGGCTCTGGCAATAAACGCATTTATGGTTACACCTTAAAGTTGCCACTATTATATGCAAAGCAGGTCCAAAAAATAGATATGAGTTTGAATTCTTCCACCTTGAAAATATATCCTCAAAATCTAAATTGTCGCTTATAAATCCTTTTGACGCAAGTTCGTTGTATATTGCTTCCCCTTTCTTGATCTTTCCGTCAACAAATTTTTTAAATTCTGACTCTTTTAGCATAACGTAATACCCAAAATCGTTTGTCACAAGTATTTTATCTTTTATTTTTTTCCATCTTATATGAATTATATCTGATTTACTTTTTTGATTTGTTTCCGTATTTTTCTTCCCATGTTTTTTTGATTTCATTTGATTTCTCCTCTTCCATTTCCTTTTTTAATTCTTCCTCAACCTCTTTTATCAGTTTTTCTAACTCCTTTTCTTCCTCTGTCGATAGTGTATCCGGCGAAACAGGGGTTTGAGGCGAGTATGTTATAGCTTTTCGTATAAGATATTCTCTAAGTTTTAAGCTATCATTCATTATCCTTTGTCTTAAAATCTCATCTCTTAACTCAAGTTCTATATTTTTCTTAAGTTTTTTTATATCAATCTTTGAATCAGATATTGGTTTCAACTCCGCTTTTATAAAATTCTTTTCCGTTGAAAGTAAAACATAGAATTGAGAAGTAAGTGTATAAAAAACATATCTTACTGCCTCAATTGGATATTTATTTAAATCATACTTTAGTGTTATTTTATTCAATATTCCTCCTAATTAGGCATACCAAATCTGCAGCACACAAGCCATCCTGCTATACATTTAATCCCTCCACGATTACCAATTAGGCATACCAAATCTGCAGCACACAAGCCATCCCCTTTCAGATGACTGAACAGTTGTAACTGTCCATTGTTGGCTTGGATATGATTGAACCATGATATGAGTTCCTTCTGCCCTAGGAATAAATCCGACCACCCGAAAACCTGATCTGCATATTGTGACTCCGTTATTGTCATAGAAATGATAGTAGCAAAGACCTAAAAGCCTACCGTTTACTCTTAGATTTCCATCTATGCTGACGTTACCATTATTAAATGTGTCTCCATATATTATGACGTTACGATTATTAAATGTGACCATATCATCACCCGTATCCCAATCCCAAAATCTTAATTCATTAAATGCCACCCTGTGGAAGGTGTTTTGCGTCTCAAACTGCACGCTGTCTCTTCCTCCTGTGCCAATTCTTGTCCATCCATTTACGTGCAATTTCACCCATGGCGAGCTCGTCCCTATGCCAACCTTACCTCCGTCTCTTGCAAGCCAGGTATTGTTTGTGGTTAAAAGGCTTACATATCCACCATATGGAGCAGGGTAATATGTTGTTATTTGCAATGTTTCGCTTTCAATTAATTTTGAGAATGAAATAATATAAACCGTTGTAACAACTAATAGATTAATGACTTTTTTAAAATATTCTTTAATACTCATAACTCCCCCTTTTTTGCAGAAGCACAATCTACCATATTTCAATATAATATTATAATATATAAAACTTATATTTTCAAGTATATGTATAAATAAGCCATATAAATTAAATGAAATATATTAATCTTTTTATTATTTCAGATCTTTTTTCAGATGCCTTTTGATAAGTTTTTGCCAGATTTTTGTCCCCTAACTCAAAAAAATTTTCTATTAACATCCGATAATCAGATTTAATTATGCCAGCGTTTTTCCCCCATAAAAATTTTGAGATTAATGATAGAAATTCGTTATAATCTAACTTTTTTGCATATTTTAATGTCCCACAGCTTTTAAAAACCATATCTATAAAATTTTCATGTTTTTTTGATATATAAAATTCGCTGTTTTTTTTCTCCATTTCTTCAATTGCTTTAGCAGTTTCATTAACCCGCTTGATAAACCTATGTATTGATTCATCTTTTTGGGGAATAAATGATGTTTCAATAAATCCATAAGACAGAGGCAACAACCCGCCATTTAAAGCGCTTATATTATTTAAATTTGGTTTAAAGGTTTCATAGAACTCTTCTATGAGGTTTGAATAATATATTGCAGGTATAGAAAAGACAAGTTTTATCTCTATCTGATGTGGTATTTTTAATAGGTCTGTTCCAAGAAAACCAAATTTTTTGCTCCAGGAAAAAATAAGGTGTTTTGAAAGTTTTTTTTCAAAAGTGCTTGCAAGTTTATAGGCATTTTCTATGTTTAATCCATTTTTGATTGATACTATAAGTATATGCTCGCTTACACCTGAAAGTAAAAAAAGATTTTTTACTCCTGTTTTAATTATGATTGCATTTTTTATTATTTTATCATCTTTGTCTATTATTTGTTTTTCAATGAGTTTTTCTGTTTGATTTGATACCGTTTCAATATTTATTTTTTTACCAAAGTCCTCTGTTTCTTTTAGCGCTGAGGTGATTTTTTCTTTTATGATAAGAAAATTTTTTTCCGTCTCTTTATTTATAAACTTATATGGGAATATGTTTCTAAAGATTTTGACCTTGGATAGCATTATCATCTTTTTTTAATTCCTTTATTTCTTTTAAAGTTTTCCTTATAAGGCTGATATCTTCAAAGTTTGAGTATATTTTAAGTTTTAAACGCAAATTTTCCAGTTTTTCTTTTAAATCCATAGCAAAAAGTTTTTCTATAGGATGAAGATTTTCATTTTTTTTATAAACATTTTTCATTTTTTTAATAAAAAGATTTTTAAGCAGTTTGGAGAAAGTTATATAACAATAAGGGCATCCAACAGAGAAATGCTTTTTTAAATAATAATAGTCAGTTTTGCAACTTGGGCATATCAGTTTCTTCCTTGAACCTGGCATCTCATCTATTATTGCATTAAGATATATTTCAAAAGCGGATTTTTCTGAAAAATTTTCAGTCGTTGAATATCTTAATTCTTTAAGACATTCTTCACATAGAAATAATCTGGTTATTTTACCGTTCACAGCTGCTTTGGCTATGATAGTTGCTTGTTTTTCATTGCATCTTTCGCATTTCATAACTTTTATTAATTAGTTTTTTGTTTTCAACCAGATATATTTTCTTTGAAAATTCTTCAGCAAGATTTATATTATGAGTTACCATTACTATTGTTGCGCCTTCATCATTTAATTTTTTAAAATCTTTCATTATTTTAAGAGCATTTTCATTATCAAGATTACCAGTTGGTTCATCGGCTATTATCAAAGATGGAGAGTTTCTGATTGCTCTTAAAAGAGCAATTCTTTGTTTTTCCCCTCCAGATAATTCCTGAGGCATTTTATAAGCCAATTTTTCTATGGAAAATTTTTTTAAAAATTCCTCAGCTTTTTTCAAGTTTCTTTTATTATTTACAATAAAAGCTGGTATGTCTATGTTTTCTATTACAGTAAAATCATCAAGGAGTGAATCAAACTGAAATATAAATCCTATCTCTTTTAATCTTATTTTAGATTTTTCAGTTTCATTAATAACAGAGATGTCTTTTCCTTTAAATTTAACAGTTCCTGTATATTTTGAGTCAAGTGTTGATATGATATTTAAGAATGTAGTTTTCCCGCTTCCACTTGGTCCGATTATAGAGATAAAATCTCCTCGATATATTTCAAATGAAAGATTTTCAAATATTATTATATCTGCATTTGCCTGTTTGTAGACCTTTGTGAGATTTTTAACTTCAATTATCTTTTCCATATATTATCCATATCTTATAATATCTATAGGATCCATTTTTGAAGCTTTTTTAGCCGGATAAATAGAGCTTATAGCCGCAAGCGCCAGGGAAATAATTATTATAAGTATAATATCATAAAATTCTATTTTGACCGGAACTCTGGTTATATAATATATGTCTGAAGGAAGTTCTATCACTTTATATGTTTTTATAAACCATAAGATAATATATCCTATCATAATTCCTAATGTAGTTCCCACTATAGATATATATATCCCGCATAAGAAAAAAATTTTTTTTATTTTTAACGGGATACATCCAATAGCTCTCAGTATTCCTATTTCCCTGGATTTTAATATAGTCATCATAAATAGATTTGAGGTTATAGTAAATGTAGCTATGAGTATTATAAGAGATAGTATAAGTGTCATTAAGAACTTTTCAAGCTTTAACGCAGAAAAGAGATTTTTATTAATATCAACATAGGTTTTTATAGAAAAGTAAAAAGGAATTTCTTTTCTTAATTTTTTATATATTTCATATGTCTTGTTTATGTCATCAAGTTTTATTGCTATGCCATTTGCAAGAAGCTGGGGGTTAAAAAAATCTTTTGCATCATCAATATTTATGAATGCAAATGAGGAATCATACTCGTAATATCCTGTATTTATTATCCCCTGAAGTTTGAATTTTTTCATCTTTGGAATTATTCCAGCTGATATGGACTCAAATTTAGGAGATACGAGGATCACATCGTCTCCCACAAAAACTCCAATATTTTTAGCTAACTCTTCTCCTAAAACTATAGAAGATTTTTTTAAATCCCATGTTCCGTATTTAATTGTTTTTTCAATATTGCTTGTCTTAAATTCTTTTTCTATATCAATACCTTTTATAACAGCTCCTGATGTCCTTAGTTGGCTTAATAAAATCCCCTGAGAAATAATAAATGGTGATGAATTTTTTATGCCTTTTGTTTTTGATATTATTGAGTTGAGGTAGTAAAAATCTTTTTTGTATATTTCACCATATATTATTATATGTGATTGTGAGTCCAGTATTTTTTGCTTTATTTCAGACTGAAATCCATTTATTACACTAAGCGTTATAAATATAGCCGCTACTGAAAGAGTAACTCCAGAAATTGCTATAAAAGTAGTAATCGAGGTAAAAAGGCTTTTTCTTGAACTTTTAAGATATCTTAAGGCTATTGATGTTTCAAAATTCATTTATTTTGCTCTTCTTTTGGTTTAAGAAGAGGGAATAGGATTACTTCTCTTATTGAAGGTTTTTGTGATAAAAGCATTGTAAGTCTGTCTATTCCTATCCCTATTCCACCGGTTGGTGGCATCCCATATTCCATAGCTTGAATAAAATCTTTATCAAGAATGTCTGCTTCTCCTAGATTTTCTTCAAATTTTTGTTTTAGTTGTTCTAACAGTCTTGATTTCTGATCTAAAGGATCGTTTAGCTCGGTATATGCATTGGCTATTTCTTGTCCTGCAACATAAAACTCAAACCTTTCCACTATAGATTCATCATTATCTTTTATTTTTGCTAAAGGAGTTATAGCTGTTGGATAATCCATTATAAAAACCGGATCTTTAGCTTCATCAGCTATAACAGCGTCCATAATCCTTTCAAATATTTTTGCAGAAGGGATTGTATTATCAACATCTATTTTCATTTTTTCAGCAAGTTTAAGTAGATGGTTTTTATTAAAAGATTTACCGTTAAGAGAGTTATGAATATCCTCACCAGTTTTTTGAAACCATAATTGGGGAAGTGATTTTCTTTTAAAAGGTGGTTTTATGTTTATCTTTATCCCATCGTATTCAATTTCCTGAATCTTAAACTCTTCTGTAAATCTTTCAAATAGCTTTTCAACTAAATTTGCCATTCCATTGTAATCAGAATAAGCTTTATAAGCCTCAAGAGTTGTAAACTCCGGATTATGTGTTGTATCAACCCCTTCATTTCTGAAAACTCTTCCTATCTCATAAACCCCATCAAAACCTCCAATTATAAGTTTTTTTAAAGGAAGTTCTGTCGCTATTCTCATATAAAGTTCTATTTTAAAAGCGTTATGGAAAGTTATAAAGGGTCTGGCGCTTGCTCCCCCAGCCTGTGAACATAATATAGGAGTTTCTACTTCAAGATATCCATCTTTATTTAGTGTATCTCTTATTATTGAAATTATTTTACTTCTTTTTATAAAAATCTCTTTTACTTCTTCATTTGAAATTAAATCAAGATATCTTTCCCTGTATCTTGTTTCGCAATCACTGAGTCCATGCCATTTTTCAGGAAGAGGTCTTATGGATTTTGCCAGTAAACGCATTTCGTTTACATTTATCGTAAGCTCGCCAGTATGCGTTTTAAAAGTTTTTCCTTTAACCCATATAAAATCACCAGTAGTTAAATATTTTTTGAATATCTCGTAATTTTCTCCAATAATATCTTTTTTAAAGTATATTTGTATTTTACCGGTTCCATCTTTTATGTGAGCAAAGGTAGCTTTTCCCATTACCCTTAATAAAATTATTCTACCAGCAGTTGTTGTTTCAGTTTCAAGAGGAAGATTTAATATCTCAGCAATTTTATTTTTTATATTGCATCTTGGTGGAAAGGGATCTATCCCTCTTTTTTTTAACTCTTCTATTTTTTCATAATTTGTTTTTATTATTTCATCTAGTGTTGTTTTTATTTCCATGTTCAATAGCTCCTTTTACAATATTTACAAGATTTTTGGGATCAAATGGTTTTTCAACAAAGGAATAGACATTACTTGCCATTTCAAATAAGTCTTTTGTTTGTCCTTTTGCGGTAAGAATTATTATTGGTATGTTTTTAAATTCTTCCATTTGCTGTAGTTTTGTCTGAAAGGTGTAGCCGTCCATTTCTGGCATCATAATATCAAGAACTATAATATCAGGTTTTAATGGATTTTGAGGATCTGTCAATTTATTATAAGCTTCAAGACCATTTGATGCTTCAATTACCTGATATCCCTCTTTTTCCATTAAGACTTTTAAAAGAAAAAGAACATCTTTCTCATCATCCACTATCATTACATTAGGCATAAAAGCTCCTCGTAAGGATTGCGGTTTTTTATGTTGCGGAATTTTAGTAGCAATAAGAGAATGAGTATTGCAATTTTCTTATAATCAGAAGACATTCTTCCCTTTATATAATAAAAGAACACTAACTCCGCTCCGCAAGATCCTAACTTTATCCTTAACTTCTTTAAGAATACTATATAAAATTTTACAAGATTATCGTTTGTTTAATCAATATTGTATTAGTATAATTTACTATATGGCAAAGTATTATTTTTGCGGAATAGCGGGATCTGGAATGAGCGCGCTCGCCCAGATTGTAAGATTTGATGGCAATCAAGTTTCTGGTTCAGATAGATCTTTTGATTCTGGAGATATGAAAGATATAGAAAAGAAACTCAGGAATATGGGAATCAATATTTATGCTCAGGATGGATTTAACATTTCAAGGGATATAGATTGCTTTGTTATTTCAACTGCAGTTGAAGACTCTAATCCAGAGATACTTGAAGCGAAAAAAAAGGCTTTGAATATAATTCATAGATCTAATTTGCTTTCAGAGTATGTAAATAAATTTAAGACCATAGCGGTAGGAGGAACTAGCGGCAAGACCACGACAACTGCTATGATATTTGATATTTTAAATTTCTCTGGTTTTTCTCCATCTATTATAAATGGAGGATATCTTAATTCGTTAATTAGTGATAAACTTATTGGAAATGCCTTTAAAGGTAATGGCGGTTTTTTGGTTATAGAGGCTGATGAGTCTGATTCAACAATAAAAAAATATTATCCTGAGATAGGTGTTTTACTCAATATATCAAAAGACCATAAATCTGTGGAAGAGTTAAAAAAAATATTTGAAGAATTCGCATCAAATTGCAATATTGTTTTTGCTAATGAAAGAGATGAGTTTCTTTTAGATATTTTAAAAGATAAAAAAAATATTAATTTTTTTGGACCTGAGTCCGCTTCTCTTAAAATTATAGAAAGCAGGATGTTTTATTCAAGATTTCTTGCTTACTCAAATGAATTCTATATTCCTTTTGGTGGGTTTCATAATATTGAAAATGCTCTGGCAGCAATATCTGTTTCAATGCATCTTGGAGTAAAGCCTTCGCTAATATCAAAAGCGATTGAGCAATTTAAAGGTACGTTTAGAAGATTTAATATAATTGGAAATAAAAACGGGGTTACTGTAATAGATGATTATGCGCATAATCCCGCAAAGATATCTGCAATGGTAAAAACTTTGACTCAGGATAAACAAAGAAGGCTTATTCTTATATATCAACCTCATGGATTTGCTCCAACAAGGATGTTTAAAAACGATCTTATAAATCTTTTCCTATCTTATTTAAGAGAAGATGATATTCTTTTAATGCCTGAAATATATTATGCTGGTGGTAGTGTTATTAAAGATATTTCCTCAAAGGATATTGTTGAAGAAATATCTAAATACGGGAAAAATGCGTTTTATTTTAAAAATAGGGATTTAATATTTGATTTTATCAGAAAAAACCTCAAAGCGCAGGATATAATAGCTGTTATGGGAGCAAGGGATAATAGCCTGAATAAATTTGCCAGAGATATATTTGAAAAATATGTTATTTGAAAATATCTATATTATGTTTTTTTGATATTTCTTTTAGTTTTAGAATGGCTTTATTATCTTTTTTTTGAGAATATATATAACAATAAGACCATGATAAGGCTCAATAGCATAGCCGCAAAGACTCAATGCTTTCTCATAATTTAACCGGGCTTCCTCAGGTTTTTTTAATATTAAGTAAATATTACCAAGTTCTGCATAAGGCTTGTAATAAGCTGGATATAAATTTCTTAAATTTTCCGCTTTTTCAATTGCTTTATTAAATTCCCCTCTTTTTTCAAAATTGACTATTTCCATTATTGTTTGCTCAATCGTATTAGTTTCAGGATTAAAGCAAAAATCATAAATATATTTTGAAATAATTCTACTATTAAATTCACAGTCAAATTTCTGTTTTTTTCCTGCTGATTCTATTATAGAATTAAATTCTTTACATGTGGATTTCATTTCAGTTATGCTTGAAGAGATGAGAGCAACATATTTATCTATATTTTGTGTCTTAGAACAGTTTTTTAATTCAGAATCTAATTGTATTTCTATGGAGTTAGTTGGATTTCTAACATATGAATCAGATATCAAATTCCAGTGATTTTCGATTATTTCCCTTGCATTATTATAATCTTTATTTTTTATATATTTGAGAGATAACACCAAAGGTATATTGAATAATCTGTAGTTTTTATAATAATGGGGATCTGGTTTAAAATCGTTTTCCCATGCTGCTTTTACCAGTTTCGAAATCTCCTGCTTTATAGAATTTTCCCTCGATTTTGCAAGAAATATATTAAGTTTTTCTTTTGCTTTATCTGACTTTAAATATTCAAGATCATCTGTTGCAAGCGCAAGGTATGCAGATGGCAGAAGAATCTTTTTATGAGATAAAATATCATCTAACGGTTTTTTTAAAAAGGGATATAAAGATATCTTAAAAACTGAAAATCCACAGACAAGAGCTAAGACAAAAAGAATGGTTTTAAATTTTTTATCAATGAGGATTAAGTCTTTTTCTTCATTTTTTTTAAATAAAACTCCAGATATCGTTAAGATAAATGTTACAGGGAAGAAATATCTCTTTTCAACCGAAAACATAGAATGAAGAAAAACAAAATAAACCGAGAATATGGTTATTATTTTTATAACATGGGAGTTTCTATTTTTAATTATAGAAAATAGCGCAAGGGCTAAAATAAAGAAATTTATTTTAGCAAAAAATAACAGTCTTCTTATGATGGATAAGAAATAATTTAATGGATTTGATAATATGGTTTTTATCGCAAAATCGAAAATATTTATTTCCTCAGTTCCTGCTATTTTTCCAATATTTCCTTCAACCGTCATATCAATACCAAGAGATCCTGTTATTATATTCATATCAGCTCTTTTATATTCCATAAAAAGCCATTTATCTATAAGGTGATGAGAAACAACTGCCCATGGAATTAATAATATATATGATGAGACTAAAAACAATATATTTTTTTTAATTGATACTTTGCTTTTTTTTTGAGAATATATCAATTAAAACTATAAATATAGGTAAAAACAAGGTTGATGATCTTATCATTATAGTGGTGCTGCAAAAAAAACCAGAGAGAATATCAATTAAATAATCTTTAGAACTATAATTTCTTTCTCGCTCATACAAAAGAATAATACATATAAGAATATGGAGAAGAAAAATTATTTGTTCAAAATCTATTGCATATCTGTATGTCAGGAATGTATATAATGAAAGAAGGGCAAAAGCAATAGAGAGGATTTGTTTCTTTTAAATTCAGAATCTATGATTTTAATAGTAAGATAATAAATCACTGAATAAAATAAAAGCACAAAAGAAAAATATGAAATATGTGAAATATTTGCAATAATAAAATAATAAAACTGAGATAGTGGCATATAAAAAAAAAGTTTAAAAAAGCAGGATCGCGTTGTATCAATTGCATAGTAGAAATAGTTAAAAGGATATATTCTATCCATTGCATTGTTATTGATAGTGTTGGTTATTGTAAAACCAGCGGCTAATATAAAAATAACAAAAGATAATATAAACGGTTTTCTAAATAAAAGCTTCATTCATAAATTTTACAAAAAAGTTTGCCTGTATCTTGCACATTATTGTAAAATAAAGTATATGCGCGGTTAGCTCAGTGGCAGAGCACCTCCCTTACAAGGAGGGGGTCGTAGGTTCAAATCCTGCACCGCGCATTTTCCCTCTTGCGCTTTTAGGGAGATTTGAATATGGCTCTTCATCCTATAACGTCAGCATGTAATCAGAGATGCGTTTTTTGTTCTGCATATGGAAGATTTGATGAGTTTTTTAATATTAGGTCTTTTATAAACGAGTTATCCAAAGACAGAGATTCTCTTGTTGTTATATCTGGAGGAGAGCCTTTTACGGTCGGAATAGATAACCTTATATATGTAATTAATTATTTGACAAAAAATAATAAAACTGTTGAGCTTCAAACTAATGGCATAATGATAAAAGATTTAGATAGAGAAAAATTAAAAGCTTTAGTTTTGCTTTTAAATAGAAATGGAGGATATTTTAATGTTAATTTTCCTTCTCATAATAAACAAGTAGATTTTAAAATAACCCGGATAAAAAATTCTTTTGATTTTAGATTAAAAGGCATTAATATATTGCATAATCTTGGAGCTATGATAAGAATTACTCATGTTATTAACAAAATAAACTATAGATATCTTTCAAATTTTGCAAAATTTGTGGTCAATAACCTTAATTTTATAGACTGGATTCAATTTAGTTTTACTAAAGGTATTGGAAGAGCAAAGCAGAATAAGAGAATAATTCCAGAGTATAAAAGAGTTTCACCTTACCTATTGAAAGCTTTTGAAATTTTAGAGAAGAATAATATTTATTTTGAAATAGATCATATTCCGCTTTGCTTTCTTGGAAGATTTTATGAAAGGCATGTTGATGTTAATAAAATTAAAAATAAAATTAAGGGGGAATATTTAAAAGAAAAAGAAAAGCTTTTAACCTGCAAAGGGTGTAAATTTTATAAGATATGTTCTGGCCCAAGAAAGGATTATATAGAAATTTATGAAAAATTATGAAAGAAGATGGATAAGCGAACAGTTATGTATATCTGAGGCTTCCTTTACATGTAATTTATATTGTAAATATTGTCATAATCCACCAAGCGGAGTGAGAAATACTATTGAAGAGATAATTGAAAAGGTAAAGGAAGAAAAGCCCTATGCGGTTAGCCTTGAAGGGAGAGGAGAGCCACTTACCAATCCTGATATAGTTAGTCTTATAAAAGAACTTAAAAAGATGGGAGTAAATAATATATCAATATCTACAAATGCTATAGCTTTAAGCAATGAGAAGTTGCTTGTCAATATTGCAGATGATGTGGATTTTTTTATAATTAATTTCCCCTCTCATATTAAAGAGGTTTACAATTCTATTACAAGGAGTGTTAAGTATGACCTGGCTATTAAGGCTCTTGAAAATATAAAGAAAAATGGGATTTTAGGAAAAGTGAGGATTTTTCATATAATAAACAAGGAGAATTATAAGTTTCTTGGTCAATTTACAGATTGGGTTAATAAAAATTATAGTTTGGTTTTATTACTAAATTTTTGCTTTGTAAGGAATAAAGGAAGAGTAAATAACTCAAAAGAAATAGTTCCAAGATATACGGAGGTATCAAAATACCTTAAGCTTGCACTGGCAAAAGCAAAATTATATGGTATAAAAGCAGTAATGCAAAATATTCCTTTATGTGTTATGGAAAAATTTGAAGGATTTTCTTTTGAATTTCATAGGTGGAAGCGTGGAGATAAAGTTTTTGAAAAAGGAGTAGAAGCTCCTTTAAAGTTAGAAAAATGCTTAAAATGTTCGTTAAGGCAAGGATGTTGTGGAGCAAGAAGAGATTATATCAGGATATATGGCTCTTCTGAAATTAAGTCCTCTAAAATAGATCTCAATTTAATAAAACCTGAGAGATTTTAAGTTATGAAGATAATATCCTGTATAATACATCCGGATGAAATAAATTTAGTAAAAGAAGCTGGTGCTGATGAGATTTATTTTGCTTATTCCCAAGTTTTAAATTTTGGTGAAGCTATGTCTATACAAAAACTCCGTGACGTCCAAAGATCAATAGAGATAGCGCATAAAAACAAACTTAAAATATATCTTGCAGCAAATGGCTTTGCTTCAAAAAAACAGAGTATTACTGTAAAAGGGATGATTAAGGATATAAAAAAAATTATTAATTGTGGTATTGATGGGCTTATAGTTTCAAATCTGGGAGTTTTTGAAGCGATAAAAAAATATGGAATAAAGACAGATTTACATTTAAGTTCTGTCAATCCAGTTTTTAATAGTTATACACTTGATTTTTTTTATAGAAAATATGGTATTTCAAGGGTTATACTTCCAAATCAGCTTTCAGCGATTGAAGCTGAAGGTATAATGGAATATGCTAAAAAAAATATGATAAAAACGGAGATATTTTATTTTAAATTTTTTGGTTGTCCTTATATAAATGGTTTTTGTTATATGCATAGTAACAATTTGTGCACAAGAAATATTTCAAGCGAGTATGGTCTTTGTGTTTTAGGAAGAGGAAAAAATAATGCAGATATTTCTCCTTTTAATATTGTCATTGCTCCTCCCAAAAATATACTTGAAAGAGTAAGTATGCGAATATCAATGGGTGGGAGTCCAA
The DNA here is from genome assembly GCA_036574205.1 of Elusimicrobiota bacterium. Taxonomy (GTDB): domain Bacteria; phylum Elusimicrobiota; class Elusimicrobia; order Elusimicrobiales; family UBA9959; genus JAAYVG01. The sequence continues at coordinate 128,873 of JAINCQ010000037.1, forward strand.
GAATTTTAAATATTTCGTCCTTTTTTGATTATTGTCTTAAAGGGGTGGATTTTATAAAGTATGGTACAAGAACTGACGATACAAAAACGCGAGTTTATAAAGTGAGTCTTATAAAAAGAGCGATAAATGCTTTTAAGGAGCTTACGTCAAAGTACAGCGTTGAGGAAGCAAAAGAAAGGTTTATCAGGGAATTTAAATGATTGAAAAAGGCATTAAGATTGGTTATACTGATTTAAGAGATATAAAAGGAACAGTAAGAAAAATTAAAAAATATAATTGGGTTTATATTGGTGGAGAATTTTGCGAAAATTTGCTTGATTTATATCTTAATTCTTATAAAGCATTATCCTTTTTTAACGGGAAAAAAATATGTTTTCTTACCCCTATTATAACAGAAAAAAATATTCCTAAACTTTTAAAAGTTTTACAAAACATACTTTCTGTTGTCCCTCTTGACAAATTTGAGGTTTCAGTTAATGATTTTGGTGCGCTTAACATAATCAAAAAAACATTTCCTAATTTGATCGTAAATATTGGGCGTCATTTAGCCAAGCATTTTTTTTCATTCCAAAAAAATGCTATAAAATTTCATACTGAATTCTCTGTTATTGCTGGCATATCTATGAATGAGATTGGAATTGAAAGATATGAATTATCCTATTTTAATCTTATTCCCAAAAATAATTTTTTAGAAGCGAAGAAAAAAAAGGTAAGGTTTAAATTTTCAATGTTTTATCCATATGTTCTTTTAAGCACGACAAGAACCTGTCTTATAGGTAGTAAAGATATACCTCCAGAACAAACCATAGACGAAATCAGATGTTTGAAAGAATGTCTTTTTTGCGATTATTTTGTCAAAACTTATAAAATAAAGGAAGAGATGACAGTTTGTGAAAACTCAACATTTATAAAGCTTGATTATAATGAAAAACTTGCTACAAGATTTTCCAGCCTTGGAGTAGACAGGCTTATATTCTGTCCAAGACCTTAAAATAGTTTTTATTTATATTAGGTGAATTAAAATAATTTAGCATAAATATTAAGAGTTGAGAGTAAGTATTATAAACCATCTAAAACATTCACGTTGATTTTCCAGTATAAGAAGAAAGACCACAAATTTTTGTAAGTAGAGGATTTAATTTGTAATCAGAGCTAAATACATTACCTCTTTTTTAAAAGAAATCATTCTCCCTTACCGAAAGCTTTTTCTTCTCATCGCAGATGTGATATCTTATTATAATTCAAATTTCATAAAGAATATTAAAAGCGCATTTTGCCTTGGATAGATAGAAAATTCTTTTGTCATTTTGTTGCTTTTTAAAATGTTTTATCCATTGTATAGTATTTTATATTATAAAGTTTTTCATGTTCATAAAGAGAAGTATATAACCATACATCGTTCTTTATTAAGAAATCTGCTTTTTTTCGTCCATTAGTGAAAGATTTGTGATGATCCCATGTTCAAGGGCTTCTTAAACTTTTTTCTTTTTCTCTGGCATAGATTATTGTTTTGTTTAAAACTTCCCAGTTTAAAGATTGTTCTCCACCTTGAAATTCTATGGAAAGACCGTCTTTTCTAGGAGTATTGAAAGCAAAATCCACACATTTTAAAGCGACGTTTGTTTTCGTGTCAAAATGATTGGTCTTAGATTTTGCCTTTGTCTGCCAGTAAATACCTAAGCAACCTTGAAACAAAATTATCGTTTGCTGTTTCTGCAACTTTTGAGAGATTTTTTACTTTTATTTTTAATCTGATATTTGATACAGCCGTCTTTTTGGCTTTTTATATGGTTGTATTTCCAACTGGTTTTTTATGGAAAATTTTTAATAGAAAAAAATATGATTATTACTTTAAAAACAATAGGGAAAGCTATTTTCAAAATCCTTCTGATTACAATAATTTTGAAGATATGTGGTAGTAAACTATTTTCTTATAAGAATTAAATAATCTTTCAATGCTTTTACAAAAGCATCTGCATCGCTTTTGTCATTATATATAAAAAAGGATAATCTAATAACATTTTCTATGTTGCTATATTTACAGGCAAGATCGGCACATAGTCTTCCATATCTTATAGCAATTGGTTTTTTAAGTGAGGATAAATATAAGGCAAAATCAGGGTATGAGATTCTTGTGTCTTTAAATCTAAATGAAACAATAGATCCTTTTTCAAGATTTTTTCCAACTATCTCTATTTCTTTTATTTGAGATAGCTCTTTAACTGTATATCTTATAAGATCTGATATATGTTTTCTTATGTTGTCAAATCCTATTTCATTTAATTTTTGATATGTCAGAGCCATTGCAAACTGTCCAGCGTAATTTTGTATGCCTGCTTCAAAAGACTTGTATCCTTGCAGAAAATCCACTTTTATGTCTCCATCTTTAAATATTAATTCCTTTATTGTTCCCCCACCCACTTTAGATGAATCAAGATGTTTATATAGTTCTTTTTTTAGGTATAAAACTCCAGTCCCATATGGAGCACCAATTTTATGACCAGAAAAAGCTGCCGCATCTATATTCAATTCTTTAACATTTACCTTATGTGTTGGAGCATATTGTGCCAGATCCATAAATACTTTTATATTATTTTTTTTAGCATGATTTATTATTTTTTCAGTTTCAACAACACCACCAAAAAAATTTGATGCTTTTGATATACATAAAATCCTTGTTTTTGAGGTGATTAGTTTTTTAAATTCTTCGAAATCTGGATTGTAGTCTTTTAATGGTATTATTTTAAGTTTTATATTGTTTTTTTTAGAAACCTTATAAAATGGCAGAAAAACGCTGTTATGTTCAAGTCCGGAAATTATCATTTCATCATTTCTATTGAACTTAAAAGAATTAGCAAGTATATTGAAAGATTCTGTTGTTCCAGATGTAAAAACTATTTCTTCATATGAAGCATTTATAAGTTTTGAGATTATTTCCCTTGCTTTGTTGTAAAATTCTTCGGTTTTAGAAGCTAAAATATGTATTGCCCTTTCTCCTCCACAGCTCCCATATCTTTCCATCATGCTTTTTTGTTCTTTTAGAGCAAATCTAAATTTTAGTGCACTACAAGCACTATCAAGGTATATGATTTTATTTTGTTTAAACCAGTTTTTTCTTTGTATCAGGTCGTTAATATGGACCATAGAAACCATCTAATGTGTTATCTTTTTTTTTTCTTCCTTCTTTTTTTGACTTTTTCTTTTATCATAATATAATATCTTCATTATCTCCCGGAACAGTCGTATATTTTTTGCTCTATTCCTTTATATTACAAAAATATATTTTATTATTTTACGAAATTATATTTGCAAGGGTATTTGGTATTTCATTCTTTTCTTTGGAGAATAAATTCCGTTTACAAACTTAGAACACTCTCTCTTTTTGCCATTTACCACTATCAATTTTTAGAAACCTGAGCGTTTTATAATATAGGTAAATGCAAAATTTCAGAAACATATTGGACAGATTTAAGGTCAGTCAGCCACAAAACAACATTCACTAATTTTCTACGGTCGTGGTTAAACTGTGGATAATTGTTTTTAGGAAAATTGTTTATTAACTTAAAATAAGATATTGAAAACGTTCATAAAAGCTTAATCAGAGAATCGCCATTTAAGTATTTTTGAGACAAAGTCATGAAAAGTTCAATATGTATAGATATCTTACATATTACCTGTCAACTCATCTAAGAATGTAACCATATTAGTTATCCACATGAATAGTTTTTGTGTGTGCCAATAATCTCATAATTCTGTGGATAATTACTAATATTTTTTATATTAGAAAGATCTTTTA
>JAINCQ010000038.1:0-51179 GCA_036574205.1 Elusimicrobiota bacterium
GCGACCCCGCCTCGTTCGCCTGCATTGCCCAGGGCGAACTCCGGCCTTGCGAACAGCACGCGAAACCGTTTAGGTTTCGCTCTAAAGGCTGTTCTCACCCGCGCGACAGCTTAAACGCTTGCGCTTAAAAAAGCACGCCCTCAAGGGGATTCTCCCACAAATAAATTTTGCTCACCGCAAAATTTTTTGCGGGCCGCTCCTCGCAAAACTGAATTGCAAAATGTTTTGCTGCGGACTTTCGAATCCCCGCGCGACAGCTTACCGCTGTCGCTTAGAAAAGCACGCCCTCAAGGGGATTCGAACCCCTGATTTCTGCCTTGAAAGGGCAGCGTCCTAGGCCTCTAGACGATGAGGGCATCAGTTTAAAAAACTAATTGACTTTTAGCAATATTTTATTCTATAAATTATTTTGTATAATGTCAAATAGAAGGAAGGAAATATGACCGAAAATATAAATAATAATGAAAACAATTGTAAAGAAGAAAATGCGCAAATTTTAGAAGAAATTAATAAAATGAGAAAAAGACAGAAAATTTTGAAAATATTCTCATTCACACTTTCTTTTGTAGTTATAGTATCTTTTGTTGTTTTTTATATAGCATATTCAAACTATAAAAAACTACAGAGATCAATGGAAGCGGTTTTAGAGAATCCTCAAAGCCAGGAAGAATTTGAAAAAATGGCAGAAACTATGAATCAGATTATTGAAACTGCAAAAACATCAACCATCTCAAATCAACAATCCTCTCTGGCAATGATAAGAGTTTCAACAGATATAGCAGACAGTATAACTATGGAAGAAAAAAAGAAAAACATAGAAGAGGTTATGGAAGATTATATGAACGATAAAAATGTTATGGAATTTATGGAAAGTTTAAAAAATGATCCAGATTTAAAGGATATTTTTAATTCAAACGATAAAAATAAACCTTTAAAATTGTTTAAAAAAATGCAGGATCCAAAGTTTATGCAAAAAATGACTACAAAACTTATGTCAAATCCTCAACTTTTTCAATCTATTATAAAAATGTCCACAGATCCAAGAATACAGAAAACGATGAAAAATATCCCTGATGAGATAAAAAAAATACAGATATCAACCCCGATATCCCAATAATCCACTACTCTTTTTCAGACATAATCAGGTGATAATAAATTTGTCCTAAAGATATTCCGCCATCGTTGGATGGGACTAAAGAATTGATATAAAGATTTAAGCCGCTTTTAAGCATCCTGGTTTGTAGTTTATTCACAAGAAATCTGTTCTGAAAAACTCCCCCACTTAGGCAAATATCTTTTATGTTATGTTCTCTTGAAATAATAAGAGATAAATTGCAAATCAAATCTACAACCCCAATATGAAATTTTGCCGATATTGTTTTATTATTACCAGTTTTAAAATCTTTTATAATTTCATCTATAACTGAATCAAGTAAAATCTTATATCCATTTTTTTCATTAACAATATCAAATCTATATCCTCTTTCAGTATACTCATATGCGAGTTTCTCTATCTTCATAGGTCCTTCAGCTTCAAAAGAAGCAAAAACATCTCCAGTAGCAATTACAGATATCGCATCAAATATCCTTCCTGCGCTTGAAGAAAGTGGAGAATTAATATTTTTATCAATCATTTTAAAAACTATATCTATCTGTGATTTATCAATTTTCTCTTTCAAAAACTCATTAACAAAATCTTGTTTTTTGTAAAACAAAGAAGCCATAGTTCTCCATATCTGTTTTGTTACTAAATCCCCACCAGGAAGCTTAAAGTAATCAAAATGAGCCACTCTACTAACCTTTTTGTTTTTTACTATAAAAAACTCTCCACCCCATATATTTCCATCAAGCCCATAACCAGTTCCATCAAAAGCAACACCAATGACATTATCAGTGAGATTATTTTCTGCCATAACGCTAAATATATGCGCTATATGATGTTGAAGATAAAAAGTTTTCTTTATACCAAAACTTTCAGTAATTTGTTTTGAGTAATAATCTGGATGCATATCGCATAGGGCTATTTCAGGTTTAAATTTAAAAAGATTTTTCATGTTATTATATGTTCTTATATAAAAACTTCTATTCTCATCTATCTCTAAATCCCCTATATACTGCGACATTATAACCTCTTTTGGCCTGTAAAAAGCAAAACTATTTTTAATATCAGCTCCAGCTGCAAATATTGTATTATTATATTCTGTTTTTAGCTTAATTGGCTCAGGAACAAAACCCCTTGCTCTTCTTATCAATCTTATTTTATTAAAATCATCAACAAAACAAACGCTGTCGTCTATTCTATTGTGTATATCGCGGTTATGATATAAAATAGATAAACCACCAAACATTTTTTTTGCTTTTTCATTATCTTTTATAAGAGGCTCATCTTTTAGATTTCCAGATGTCATTACAAGCGGATTTAAAAATCCTTTCTCTTTCAGTTTCCTGAATATTATTTTATGAAGCGGAGTATATGCTATCATAACTCCAACACTATCAATTTGCGGAGCAACAAATTCAAAGTCTTTAGTTTTTTTACGGAGCATAACTATTGGAGCTTTTGAAGAAACTAAAAGTTCTTTTTCTACTTGAGTCATATATACCATTTTTAATATATCATCAACCTCATCAACCATAATAGCAAAAGGTTTAAAATCCCTTTTTTTTATATTTCGTAAAAGTCTCACAGCATTTTCATTAAAAGCATCACAGGCAATATGAAATCCTCCAAGCCCTTTTATTAAAACTATTTCTTTTAAAATTATCTTATCAACTATAAAATCAATAGCTTCATCGCCATATATTTTCTTACCATTATTTAGTGTCCAGACTTCCGGTCCGCATCTGGCACAAGCATTTGGCTGCGCATGAAAACGTCTGTCCAGAGGATTTTCATATTCATTCTTACATTTTGAACACATTTTAAAACAGCTCATTGTGGTATACTTTCTGTCATATGGAATTTTCTTTATTATGCTAAATCTTGGTCCGCAGTTGGTGCAATTGGTAAAAGGATAAAGATATCTTCTATTTTCAGGATCTAATATATCTTTTATACAATCTGAACATATAGCTAAATCAGAAGGGATTAAAGTAGTAGTGGTACTGCCAGAAACACTTTTCCGTATCTTGAAACTGGAAAATTTTTTAGATTCAACTTCTAAGACCTCTATTGATTCTATTTTAGATTGAGGTGGTTTTTTATTTTTTATATCATCTATAAATTCTTTGAGTTTCTCATCACTGGCATTTATCTCTATCACAACCCCATCAGGAGTATTTGAGATATAGCCATTTATTTTATTTTTTTTCGCCAGACTATATATAAATGGTCTAAATCCAACCCCCTGAACTATGCCATTTATTAATATCTTTCTGGTCTTAATCATTTATTTCAGAATTGTATTTATACTCACTACCTAAAAGGCTATGAGGAATCAGATAGGTCAAAATAGTTAAAATAAATGCTATATTTATAGCTGTTTTTACTGATTTCCCTTTAACAAAACAATACAACGTATAACTCCAGGCAAAAATAACAAGTAGCATTTTATTATCTGTAAGATCATATCCAAGAGGAAACCCGGACCAGAAAGCATCAAAAGCATAAAACTGAACTATAGGACCAAGTATAAATCCTCCAATAATAAGAAAAGCAAAGTTTAAATAAAAAACCTTTGAATTCATATTTTTTTCAAAATTATTTTCTAAAAAAATATAAACTGAAAAAATCATAAATAAAAACATAAAGATTATATGCAAAACTAAGATAATAGGTGGAACATTACCCTTAAACCTCAACATTATATTATCATTGTTAACTTTTTCATAATTGCCATTTTTAAATATAAAAACATTATAATCTATTTTTCCAGCTTTTGGGAAATTATCGTCTATCAAAGCATAAGAAACTTTATTATCGCTTATAAAAAAAGCTATTTTTTGTGGTTCATCCACTTTATATCTTTTATAAAGAACATATCCTTTTATTCCCTCGCCAAAAAAGACTGGTTTGCATTCATTTTTTAATATAGTACAGCTTCTTGGAAATTTATATTTTACTTTTTTACCAGAAATATCAATACTACCACTTACAGGATATGTTGGACCTGTGATCCTTTGAAAAACAGCCATTATTAAGGATAATGAAATACTTATTATCCAGAAACTTTTTTTCATCAACATATCCTTGGTAATTGTTCTCCACTTAACATTGGAGCAACACGAGTTGAACCAATAATAGTTTTAACCTTAACATTTTTTTCTTTGATAAATCTTCCTATAATAGCTGATTTTCTTCCATATTCATGTTTTTTTAATTTGGTTATTATTCTATCTGCTGATTTTTCACAAGCAATAATTACTATCTTGCCCTCATTTGCAACATATAATGGATCTATTCCAAGCGCTTGAGATGCAGATAAAACAGAAGAATTTACAGGAACTTTACTTTCTTCTATTTCTGCTCCAAAACCGCATGAACGGGATATTTCATTTAAAGCCGTTATAAGTCCACCCCTTGTTAAATCTTTTATACAACGCACACCGTCTATATCCCTTATAAGATCTATCAAGGAATTTAACGGAGCCACATCACTTTTTATATCACCCTTAAATCCAAGATTATTTCTTTCATTTAAAACAGAGATCCCATGAGATGCAACTTCCCCATTTATTATGATAACATCCCCAATTTTCACATTTTTATACGAAAAATTAATTTTTTTGTCAAAAAAACCTATTCCGCTTGTATTTATGAAAATTTTATCAACCTTTCCTTTCTCAACCACCTTGGTATCTCCAGTCACAACATTAACCTTAGCTTCAATAGCAGTTTTTTTAATGGAACTCATTATTTTTTCAAGGCTACTAAAATCAAAACCTTCCTCTATTATTAAACCCAGGGATATTGCAATAGGTTTTGCCCCTGATACTGCTATATCATTGACTGTTCCTGAGATACAAAGACGACCTATATCTCCACCTGGAAAGAATATCGGATCTACCACATAAGAGTCTGTTGTAAATGCTATTTTTGATGATCCAAATTTAATAATTGAAGAATCCTCAAGATTTGAAATATAATCATTCTTTAAATACTTTAAAAAGAAATTTTCAATCAAATCATTTGTCATTTGTCCACCACTTCCATGTCCAAGTGCAATAAATTTTCTATTCATAAACTTCCTTTATAATTTTTTGTTTTTCTTGGCATTAAGTAAAAAATTCATAAAAAGAGCGCAATCATGTGGCATTTTCCTTCTTTTATTATATATCATATACACAGGGCGGTATATAGGTTGTTCAAACCTATATATCTTTATTCTTCCTTTCCCTATCTCATCCATGACACTTGAATAAGGGAGTATGGAAAAGCCAGCATTTGACATAACAGCAGCTTTTATAGTTTCAACATTATTCATCTCCATTGTGACATGAAAATTAACTCCCTTTTCTCTCATAATGCTTTCTATCAACTTCCTTGATGGCATATTTCTTTCAAAAAAAACAAGCTTTACATTTGATATATCTGAAAGTTTTATCTTTTCTTTCTCAAATTCATTGAAAGAAGATGGAGAGACAAATACCATCTCTTCATCAGCCACATGAAAGAATGTTAGATTTATATCTTTTATCTTTTTACACGCAACAAAGCCAAAATCAGAGTGTCCATTGATAATCTTGTCTATTACTTCCTCCCATTCATAATAATCAAGAGAAATTTTTGATGTCGGGTATTTTGATAGAAAATCTCTTATATAGTTATCAAGTATATATATTCCAACGCTGTAAATAGACGATATTCTTATTCCTCCTGAAAACGATCCTTCAAAAGAAACATTTATTTTTGCTATGGTTTCATCATATATCTCAACAATCTTTTTCGCCCCGTTATAAAGATCTTTTCCAACCCTTGTAAGTTCAAAACCATCTTCTTTTTTCAAAAAAAGTCTGGTTTTAAAAATCATTTCAAGTTTTTTAATCTGTTGACTTACCGCAGATTGCGATATATAATTTAACTCGGCAGTTTTAGTAAAACTCTGAGTATCTATAAGATCTTTAAAGACTTTAAGAGTTTCTATATTCATTTTTCAACTCCATATTTATACCACGCTGCACATGCCCCTTCGCTGGATACCATACACGGGCCAACAGCATTATCAGGGACGCATTTTTTCCCAAACAGGGGACAGTCAATCGGCTTTGCCCTTCCAAGAAGCACACTTCCACATAAACAACCTTTTGGCTCAGGTTTTTCAATATATTTTATTCCATATTTTCTATATGCATCAAATCTTTCATATTTTTTTGAAAAAGAGTAACCAGATTTTTTTATAGGGCCAACTGCTCTCCAATGAGCATCGCTTATAGAAAACACATCATTCATAATGGAAACTGCGGTTTTATTGCCATCTTCGTTAACCGCTCTTAAATATTCAATATCTACTTTACTATCTCCCTCTAAAATTTTTTTCAATAATATATCTATACTTCTAAGAATATCAAGAGGTTCAAATCCTGAGATTACAGATGGAAATCTATATTCATCCTCAAGAAAATTATAAGCATTTTTCCCTATTATCACGCTCACATGCCCTGGAAGAATAAATCCATCTATCTTTGCTATCTTTGTATCAAGTAGAAATCTTAATGCGGGTGGAACAAGCTTAAAAAGAGGAGTAACATAAAAATTTCTTATATTTCTTTCATATGCTATTTTTATGACTGCCGCTATTGTTGGAGCCGTTGTCTCAAATCCGACACCAACAAAAATGATATCTTTGTTTTTATTTTCATCTGCTATTTTGAGGCAATCCATAGGAGAATATACAACTCTTACATCCCCACCACGTATCCTTATTTCATTAAGATCATATCCACCAGACCCTTTTACCTTCATCATATCACCAAAAGTAGTTATAATAACACCCTTAAATTTAGAAAACTCTATTATACTGTCTATATCACCCTGAGATGTTACACATACCGGACAACCTGGACCCGACACTAAATCAAGATAATCACAAACCATCCTTCTTATTCCACTTCTGGCTATTGCCATTGTATGAGTGCCACAAACTTCCATAAAGGCAGGCAATCTACCAAGTTTTTTATAAACTTTCTTACTATGCTCTTTTATACTACTTAAAATTTCCCTGGCTAATATTGGGTCGGACCATAAAATTGAGTTGAAATAATCCTTAGCTTTTGTCATAAATTTCTTTGAATATTTCAATAGTCTTTTTAGCCTCTTCCTTGCTTAATAATTGAATAGCAAAACCTGCATGAACAAGGACATAATCGCCCTCTTTAGCTTCAGGCACAAGCATTATTGATATATCTCTTGTAGTATTATTAAAATCAACTACAGCTGTTTTTCCATTTACCTTAATTATCTTTGCAGGAACTGAAAGGCACATATTCTCTCCTATAATTAAATGATATTAAAAGATAGTAACAATGTCAATATTTTGGCATTGCTATACCAAATAAAAAAATTTCATAAAAGTAATATAATTAAATTATGGACAAAAGAAATTTAAAATTTTTAGTACTGAACATTATTTTCGCCTTAAGTCTACATGCTAATATGGAAATAAATACCCCAGATGGTTGTAGACTTGAGTTTATTCAAAAAATAAATTCAAAATCAGCGCCAATACTTATAGAGATACATGGGCTTGGTTCTACTAAAGAAGAGTGGAGAAAATTTAACTTATATCTTGATAAAGAAAAAATAAATTATATTGCAATTGACTTAAGAGGACATGGTAAAAGCATAAACTGTAATAATAAAGAAATAAAATATCCAAATTTGAGTAAGAAGGATATAAAAAATTTTATAATTGACATAGACACAGTTTATAAAAAGGCAAAAGAAAATTTTAATGATAAACAAATAATACCAATAGGCGCAAGCATAGGAGCTAACTTAATAACAAAATATTTTTATAAGAAAGCAAAAAAAATGATTCTTCTTTCCCCAGGTTTAAATTACGGAGGATATGAAATCGCAGAATATATTAAAAAAGCAAATTCTAAAATATTATTTTCAACATCTCTAACAGATATCTACTCATACGACAGTGTTAGAATTTTCATACAGATATCTCAATCAACCGGGAAAAAATGGGATTTGATATTAGCTCAAAAAGGACATGGCGTTCAGATATTTGATCAGCCTGATGGAGAAGATTATATTAAAAGAATAATAGAATGGTTAAAAAAATGATATTATTTACGTGAGTTATACCACTTACAAATTCTTTTCCAGCTACAAAGAAAACATACACCATTTAATGATTTTTTTGTTTTAAACACATCAAAAACTTTTTCTCGCAACCTGCCATATAGATAAACCTTATTATTTTCAATATTTAAACTTTCAATAACAAATCTATCCATCTTTTTAACCTGTTTTTCCCCCCCATAAGGACTTACGCAAATATTTTCTTCTTTGTTTGGACATTTTTTGCATATATAATCGCAACTATCTAAAATCATAACCTTTGATTTTTCATTTAATATATCAACTATGTGCCACATATTTTCAACAAATTCTCTATTATAACCTTTTCCCTCAAATCCCTCTATACATAATAAATGATGAGCTCTTAATCTAACAATATCATTTTTATTTAACATAAAATATCATTTTTAAAGTTAAGCATTAAGGAATATAATAAAAAATTCCCCTTTATGTCATGCTATAATTAAAACCAACTATCTATTGGTCGGGGCGGTCGGATTTGAACCGACGACCTCTCGGTCCCGAACCGAGCGCTCTAGCCAGCTGAGCCACGCCCCGAAATAGAGGCAAAAGAGTTTAAATCTATAATATAAAATTAAATTATCGGGGTGGGCGGATTCGAACCGCCGATCTCTCGCACCCCAAGCGAGCGCTCTAGACCATCTGAGCCACACCCCGATATAAAAAAGATAAAATTAAATTATAAAAACCGATAATAATATCTTACAATTTTTAAGAGAACAATCTTTTACAATTTTAGTCCTGTTTGTCCTTTGGCCTGTCTGATATGATGGAGTTCATAAAATCTCTGGCTATCTCCTTGGCGCCAAGACCAAAAGAAATACCAACAGCTATTGCAAACCCCAGTCCAAGCGAAGCAAATAATATGTTTATACTTGATCTCAAAAGCTTCATATCAAGACCAAGTTGCTCTATAACAAGAACGCTGGTAAATATCAAAACAACTATAGAGATTATCTTTGAAAAAAGCTTTCCAGCCCTGAGGTTATTTGCAATCGAAGCGTTATAAATTATCTCTTCTATAGTCCTTGAAAGTATTATTCCGGCAAAACCAATTATTATCGCTGCTATTATCTTTGGAATAAATTTTATAAGAAAAGTTTCAAGTATCTGAGAAATAAAATTTAATTTTAACGCACCAGTAGCTGAAACTATGAATATAAGCATTATAATCCAGTATATAAGTATTGCAAGTATTCTTGTGGGAGATTTTCCAAATCCTATTCTTGCAAGTATTTCATTAAGTCCTATTTTGCTGGTAAAACTATCGAGTTTTATCCTTTTCATCAAATGCTCAAAAACGGAACTTAAAACCCTTGCCACAAAAAAACCTATAAGTATAAAAACAGTAGCAGCTACTATATTGGGAAAATAATCAACTATAACCTGCCATAATTTAAAGGTAGGATCAATAAGAAGACCCGACAACTCATGTAGCATAAAACCTCCTTTTATATTATTTTACAAAATAATATAATTTAAAGGATGGGTAATTATTTTCCAAAACCAGCATGCTTTATTTATGGATATGAACCAAGCGGCCATCATATAGCGGCAACCGCAATAGCAGAATATATGCCACCAAATATAATAAAACCTTATCTATTAAGTTTTTCAAATATTTTTCCTCGATCTTCCAGTATAATTGTTAAAAGTTATCTTGAAATACTTCAAAAAACCCCAATTTTATGGGATTATCTTTATGATAATCAATTTTTAAGCCAGTTGTATTACACCCTTGGTATAAAAATACCAGATTTTTATATAAACCAGATACATAAATTTTTGATAAAAAATGGAATATACACAATAATATCCACTCACGCATTCTCTTCGATAATAACCTCAAAAGAGAGTCTAAAAATAAAAATAAAAAATAATTTTGCAATTATCACAGATATTTACGCTCATTCATTCTGGCCTAAAAATCTTGATAGATATTTCGTTCCGCTATATCAGACATATAAAACTCTTATTGAAAATGGAGTAAATCAGGATAAAATAGAAGTTGTTGGTATGCCTCTTAGAAAAGAGTTCTATATGGATTATAACATAACTAAACTCAAAAAGAAAATGAAGATAAACGAAAATCCGACCTTTCTTGTAAGCGGAGGGACTAAAGGATTAGGCGATATAATGGATATAGTATCTGTTTTCAAAACTGTTAAAAGAAAAGTTAATTTAATAGTTTTTTGTGGATTTAATAAAAAACTAAAGCAAGAACTTAATAAAATAAAATATTTTCATAATATTAAAATTTATCCTTTAAGTTATCAAAAAAATCCAGCAATATACTATGCAATATCTGACTGCATAATAGGAAAAGCAGGTGGAATAAGCATATTTGAAACGGCAGCTTTTAAAAAAAGTTTTATCATTTATTCTCCTTTACCAGGACAGGAGGAAAGAAATGCAAGATTCCTTGACAATCATCAAGCAGCCTTTTATCCTCAAAATTTAAGAGAGCTAAAATCAATAATAGAAAGTTTTTTTATCAATAAACCACTTTTTGAAAAAATCTCATCAAATCTTTATAAATTTCATAAAAAAGATGCATCACTTAAAATAGCAAACCATATAATCAAATCAATATAATTTAAGTTATTATTAATAAATTTATATTTTTACTTTTATCCTTTTGTCAACAACTTTTTTGATTTTTCCAGTTCTTTGTATTCTTTCTATGGTATCAGGTGGAACTATTTTTATGTTTGGAGGGTCTATCCATTTCATCTTTATGCTTTCTTTTAAATCCTCGCAGTTTTTTAAAATCTCTTCATATAATTTTTTCTCAACACCTTTTGTTTCTTCCCCCCTCTTGTGCTCTACTATTATATCTATGAAATCACGCACTCCCTTTTTGTATATAACCACCTGGAAATTAAAAGAAAGTGATTTAATCTTTCCAATAGCATTCTGTATATCACTAACAAATATATGAGCGCCACCAGCATGTATCCTATCATCGCATCTTCCAAGTATTTCAAAAAGCGGTTCTTTTCTACCACAACTACATTCATTCAATATAAATCTTCCAATGTCTCCCACCCTATATCTTATTATGGGCATCTTTTTTTTGTTAAGACAACTTACTACAAGCTCCCCAATTTCCCCCGGCTTTACCGGCTTAAGCGTATTCGGTTGCAAAAATTCTATATACTGAGATTGCGCAAAAAGATGATGAACACCTTTTGCAAGATGCTCACATTGAAAACCTATAACACCAGCATCAGCCGTGGCATAACCAGCAGACTTAACCTGAGCGCCATTAAATACTTCTTTGAAGTAATTTACCATCTCATCCCCAACATACTCACCACCATAAAATATTTTATCTATAGATAGTTTTATCTTATTTAAATGAACATATTCTGCAAGTTTTACCAAGAAAGATGGAAGTCCTATTATAGTAGTAACATTAAATTGCTTTAAATAAGAGACTATATTTTCAAGCGGCAGGTTACTACCTATAGGAACACTTGTAGCTTTAGTATATGATATAGCCTTTTCCACGCTAAGCCAGCTTGACCACAAATTTCCTGCCACAAAAAGGTTTGCTATTATGTCTTTTTCAGACAATCCAGCCGCTTCATATGCAAATGCAAGCATTCTTATTGTGTGCTCATATTCATGCTGGTCGTAAAAGACATATTTAGGTTGGCCTGTGGAACCACCACTTGCAAAGTAAATACCTTTTAATGGTTTTGATGTAAAAAGCGCAGAACTTTCAGGTGGAGTGTTTTTTAGAATATGTTCTTTTTCAAGTAACGGAATTTTTTCAAAATCTTTTATTGAAAGGATTTCTTTTTTTATGTTTTTATAATAGTTTTTATAAAAAGAAGAATTTGTTCTTGCAAATTTGACCAGTTCCACAAGTTTATCAATAGGATCGTTTTTTCCCTCAAGACACACCCAGTTTACAAGTCTTGAGAGGACAAATTTTCCATCATGTGGAGAACCTGTTTTGCCAATAGTCATTTTCCCAAGTTTTGAAAACCTCATACCAGCAATTCCATAGAATTCGTTTAAAATTTTTTTCCTTTGAAAGATATTTCCTCCAATTCCAATACTCTGAATATAGTCCTTATATTTCAAAACCTCTTTTTTTATCTCGCTAATATCTGAAACACATTTTACATAAAGCACTCTGTTTAGCGGCGATATTTTATATGAAGTATCCTTTTCATATATTACAGTATAAGATGGATCTGGAAAAGAAGATTTGAGCATTGAAAAACCCATTGCTTCATCAACTCTGGCAATTTCCCTTGCTTTTGTTATCTCAACCTTCTCATCATCAGAAATTTTTCCGTATGGAAAAAGTTTTCCAAATTTTTTAAATTCATTAGATAAATGTTCCAGAAGATTTGCGACTATTTTATCAGGTTTTCCTTCAGGGCAAACTATATAAAGGTCATGCATGTTGGAACAGGCGCTTTGATCCCACATTGCGCAATCTCTAACGACTTTTCTAGCTATATCCTCATATCCCTGTTGTTCGATAAAGTCAGAAAAAACTATTCCAAAACTTGTTTTAGGCCCAAAACCTTCAACCTCAACGTTTATTGGAGCCATTTTTCTATATGAATCTACCGCATCATATCCACCCCATACCATTATAAGATCAACATTCCTGGTTAATTCTTCCTCTATAGTCTTACTTCCACCTTTCCATTTTAAAATAGCAAAAGATCTTGATAAAATACCTCTTCGATCTATATCTTTAGCTGCCTGAGCAAATATATTCATAAAGTTAGAACCCGATGTTGAAATCTTAACTATATTTACATTTTTTGTCACAAGCCCCATAACAAGAGAATCAAGAATCCCAATAAATACATTTCCTGCTCCTATATGAAGCACAATACCCTTTGGATAAGCCCTTATATATCCGTCATAACCATGTCTATCCATTATATTATCAAGCGAATATGGAAAGAAAAGTTCAAGAGCAAGTCTTTTGTTTAATTCTTTCTTATTTAATATCTCTGGAACGAGGGCAAGAGTTTCCTCCATCATAGGAACTGAAAATTTGAAATTATTTTTAAGATCCTCATATGCCTGCTTATAATATAAGGAGTTTTTGTTTTTAAAAACCTCACCTATTTTATCAAGAGTTTCTATTATATACTCTCTATCTACCTCATAAATTATGCGTTTTATCTCCCTGGCCTTTGATAATATCAGTTTTACTGTGTTTAAATCGTTTATTTCATCTGAAACCCATTCCCCAAAAACATAATTTCTGAAACTATTCATAATAACTCCTTTACCTTTTTAAAACAAAATTAACTCATTTACCAAGCATCTCACTGGCAGATATGGCGCAACCTTTAAGCCTTTTTATTCCTGCTCTTCCTGATATTTCTAAAATAGGACCTTTAATTCCACAATCACACCCTTCTCTTATAATTCCCCAATCACTTGAAAGAAGCGAAAAAGAGGGATATGATGTTAGATATGGCGTCATAAACTCAAGCAAACCTTTTTTTCCATAGCCAAGATTTTTAAAGCTCAAGGGGTCTCTGGCTATTACTTTCCCGTATACTGGAATATGAAAATTTCCTAATTTACAATCAACATAAGCAACCCCATGTTCAACCATTCCAAAAAGGTCCCTTACATTTGAAACTGGAATTGAAAGGTTATCTGCAAGAATTTGTCTGTATGTTTTTTTGTCTATTGCCTCATCAGATAGAGTTTTCCATCCACCACCTGTTATTACAGACGAGTTTGGATTTAATTGCGGATATCTTCCAAACTTCTTTTTAAACTCTTCAGTAATTTTTAGAGCAAAAGCTGGAAATCCTATCATCCTTACTACAGATTTTTTTTCTTCAAATTCTTTAATCTTCTTGAGGCACCCCTCAACATCAAAATAAAATTCTTTTGAGGTTTCATTCCACTTAAAAGCATAATATACACTTTGAGTTTTTGTAAAAGATGTTATCAATTTATCTGTCCAGGCAGTTCCTACATCGCCTGCAAACTCAGGGTCATATGTAAAACATATATAATTATAAAAATTTTCCCTATCGCAAAGCCCTAAAGCGTCAAAAACTTTATAAGCCATTCTCCTAACCCTTAAAAGAGAACCGATATCAAGCTGTATTCTGCTTTTCTGTCCAGTTGTACCACTGGATTTAAGTTCAAGAATGATTTCATTTTTTTCCAATGTGGTTATATCACGCTCTTTAAAAGCATTTACAAATATGAATGGAATTTTTTCAATATCTTTATATGATTTTATTGAAGAAGGATTAAATCCAAGCATTTTATAAAAATTATTTAAAAACTTAGATTTCCTTTTTTGATATTTCATAGTATATTTCATCGCATCTAAAAAAAGCTTAAGATTGTTTTTACTGTAATCAAATGGCTGAACCTCACATAACTTTTCAAGAACACTTTTTATTCCAAGCCTTTCAGATGGGTGAGGAAGGGAATTTTCCACATCAAGCTCTTTCATTCATCTCCTCCTTTTTTGCTGCTAATAATTCTGAATATTTACTACATGACTAATTGAGAATCTTTAATATTCAGTACTTATACAAATTTTTATTAAAATAAACTTTATCTTACAGAGTCACTCAAAAACCATTTCAATATAACTTTCTCTCCACATCCTGATATATTCTTTTAGAAAGCTTTTATATATTGGCGCAAGTTTAACGTTTCTGAAATCTAAAATATCAAAGGTTCTTGAAAAAATGATACAATCCTGGCGGATGCTGCCGTTAAGTTTTGCAGCGGGGAAATAGCCAGAGGGGATAAATCTTGCATCTATCGCAGCTCTATGAAGCTCAGGAACATATGCGTCAAACAATATTTCAATATATGCCATATCCATTTCCTGCATTTTTTTAGCCACGCTTTCAAGGACAACAGTCGGTTCAGCACTAGTAAAACCACCTATAAAAACACTATATTTATCTTTTGGATTATAGTTTAAATAAATCTCGCTTGAACCATCCTTTGAAACAAGCATTATATTTGGCTCATGAAATGGCATGTATGAATGCTTAAAAAAACTGTTCATTTTTACATCAGCAAATCTTCTTTTTATAAAATTTGCAGCTGTAATTGTTTCAAAGTTAATAATTGGAATTTTATTTTTATGGTCTGAGTATTGAGTTTTAAAATCTTGTATCTTAGGTTCTTCAAGCTTTATCTGTTTTAAAACTATATCATAAAATGGTTTAATCTCAGGAACGATTATGGGAGTTTTTTGCCTTTTTTTTAGAGCAGATTCAGTAAGGTATGCTGTAAAGCAATGAGTCTCGTTTTCTGCAACTTTATGAGTATTAGGGAAAATCCCAAGTTTTAAAAAACCAAGGCTATCTGTGAGTTTCTGTGGGGCATAAGATGTCGTTCTTGTAGTGGCATACACGACATCAACAAGATTTTGATTCTGGGTTATATCATCAAGTATCAATTTCATCATAGTGTAGGCTATATCATGCTTCCTGAACTCTTCGCTTACCACAGCCCCAAACGCTTTTGAAATCCTGCCTTTAAAATCAAGAGAATATACAAGGCTTGCTACTATCTTGCCGTTATATTCAGCAACAAGCCAGTAATATTCATCACTTTCTATTGCTTTTTTCATTTTTTCAGGATCAGTTATTATAGATATAGAGTATGATGAGCCATAAACCTCTGTGTATAAAACCTGTATCCTCCTTGCATCTATAAGTTTTGCTGGTCTTATTATAATATTTCCTTTAGCAGGAATATTTACGTTTTTAGTTAAATACTTTATAGCCATATTACCCCTTTTCTAATAATATTTTATCAAATTTTACATCCCCCTAAAAATTGGCAAGGATATCCTCAAAAAAATCGTCTATTTCAGATGGAGGCGTAGTGTAATTATTAATCATAAAACAAAAACTCAATCTTCCATTTTTATTTGAATCAAGATAGCCAACATAACTCCTTACACCGCTTAAAGAGCCAGACTTAATTCTAAGTTTGAGATTTCTTCTTAATCCAAATTTTTTTATATGCCCTTTAGCCATATCATCCCCGGGAAAAATTAATGAGTTATAATAATATTTAAAATAAGGCTTTGATAAGGCATAATTCAAAATTTTAATAAAATCACCACAACTGATTATATTTTGACGGGAAAGCCCGCTGCCATCCACTATTTTGAATCTATTTACTCCTATTGAGTTTAAAAAAGACTTAAGCCCCTTTAAATTTTCTTCAAGCCCAATTTTGTCCTCCTTAATACCAGAAAATCTTAAAAGCGATTCGGCATAAAAATTAAAACTTTTTTTATTTGTTATCTCAGCTATTTCATAAAGCGGAGGAGAATAAATAACGCCTATTTGATTAAGATTTGAATTTTTTTTACAGTTATTTTTCCATCCTTTAATCTTGATCCCATTTTTTTTAAGATAAACAAATAAGTTTCTGGCAAAAAAAGAAGACGGATCGATCATAGATCCCTTTACAACAAATAAACCTTCAGTTTTAGCAATCTCTCCTTTTATAATAGCTTTATTGGAAAAAGGAACGGAATAGATATAAGAATTATCCCCCATTCCCTCTTTGCCAGTAACGACATAATTTTCAAAGATTAAACCAGTATCTGGTTCTATTTTTTCTATAAAAGCAGGCCCACCTAATTTATCAGATGTTTTAAAATAAATTTTATATGAATTATCATTTATTGCAAGGGAAGTAACTCTTGCAGCATAATAATTGCCTATATCCTGCCATTCCCAAGAAGGATGCTGCCAATCATTTAAAGAGCAATAACCGCATAGATCTCCTTTTATACCCTTTATATCATTTTTCTTCAAAATATCCACGATAACCTTAAACACATCCTCAATCCCCGAACCAAAGTTTTCGCTTCCAAGAGTCATATCCCCACCGCCAACTACATACAAATCTCCATAAATATATCCTCTGTGAATTTTTCCAGAATATGCTATCTCAGTCTTAAATTTATAATCGTATCCAAGTTTATCAAAAGCATATAAAGTAGTTATTGCTTTAAGAGAACTGGCGGGGACAAGAAGCTTGTCTGAATTATATGATAATATTTTTTCTCCATCTGTTTTTGATATTTCAATAGAATATATGGCTTGTGGAAATTTTTCGCTAATTTGATCAATTATTTCGCTTGCATATAAATTGTTAAAAAAGATAAATATAATAAAAAATAGCACAATCATTTCATTTTTGCTCGGGGGTGCGATTTATTATAAACCTCTTTAAGTCTTTCAACAGAAACATGTGTATAAACCTGAGTGGTTGCAAGACTTTGATGCCCAAGCATTTCAGCAACTCCTCTTATATCACAACCATTGTTTAAAAGATGGGTGGCAAAGGAATGCCTTAACATATGCGGTTTGATTTTACGAGTAAATCTAGCCCTTTTAGCCATTTTTTTAAGTATTAAAAAAACAGATGTGTCGCTTAACCTCTGCCCTTTTCCGTTAACAAATAAAGGAGAAGCACCAGTTCTATCACTCCTATGTTCAAGATAATTTTTCAAGGCTTTTGCAGCGTTATCTCCAAGAGGAACTATTCTTTCTTTTCTCCCCTTGCCATATACCCTGATAAAACCAGACAGCAAATCAACATCTCCAATATTTAAACCCACAACTTCACTTCTTCTAAGACCTGAAGAGTATAACACAGAAAGAAGTGCATAGTCTCTTAAAGCAAAAGGATATTTTTTTTCTTTCAAAAGAATTTTTTCAGGATCATTTTCCTCAAATAATCTTGAAATCTCCTCTTCAGTCAAAAAGGACGGGAGGGTTTTATGTTTTCTTGGGATGGAAATTAGTTCAAAAGGATTATTATTTATAATCTTATTTTCAAAAAGATAATTTATAAAACTTCTAACTGCTGATATTTTTCTTATGATAGTATTCCTTGAAACATTCAAAGAACTTATATGAGAAAGATACTTTCTTACTAAAATGCTATTTATTTCGTTTTCTGATTTAATACCGTTTTCTATACAAAATTTAGAGAAATCTACTAAATCAGATTTATATGCCCTTTCAGTATGACTTGAAAAAGAAAGCTGGGTTTTCCCATATAACAAAAATCTTTTAATTGCTATTTCCATTGACATCAGACTGTTTTTCTTTAGTGCTCTCTGCAATCATTTTTTGAGCTTCTTCCTGTGATATCTGCTTTACGCCTCTGCATTTTGGAAAATTAGAACATCCCAGAAAATAGCCTTTAGGTCCTTTTCTCAAAATCATATATCCATCTTTACATTTTTCACATTTTTGAGTTGTTTTTATTCCTTTAAATTTTTCTTCATTGTTATCGTCAAGATTAATTTTCCCTTTACATTTTGGAAATTTAGAACAGACAAGATATTTCCCATATCTACTTTCTCTTAAAATCATATCTGATCCGCATATCTTGCATTTTACATTTGTATGCTGTATAATCCCATCAAACTTCATCTTTGAAAAAGCAATATCTAACTTACTTTTAAAACTTGAATAAAAATTTTCAAGAAGAGAAATCCAGTTAACATTTCCATCAGCTATATCATCAAGCTTATCTTCAATTTCAGCTGTATAACCTAAACTCATTATATCCGGGAAAAACTCAATTAATTTTTCTGTAACTTTTCTCCCTAATTCAGTTATAAGCATTTTCTTGCTTTTGTCTTTTTTAACATATCCTCTTTTGATTATAGTCGTTATTATCATAGCATAAGTAGAAGGTCTTCCTATACCATGATTCTCAAGGGTTTTTATAAGGCTTGCCTCATTGTAATTTGGAGGAGGAGTGGTGGTATGAGAATCAATATCAAAATCAACTAAAGAAAGTTTGTCACCTTCCTTTAATGGAGGAAGAGATAAAGAGTTATTTTCATCATCTTTTTTATCATCCTCTGTTAAATCACTATAAACCTTAAGATATCCATCAAATTTAAGAGTTCTTCCACCAGTTCTAAATATCGCTTTATTTCCACTATCCTCTATTTCAACTGTCACCTGATCAAAAAGAGCATTTTCCATTTGACTGGCAACAAATCTTTTCCATATCAAATCATAAAGCAGGTATTCATCAGAACTTACCTCGTTTTTAATAGACTCAGGAGTTATATTTACATCAGTTGGATGTATAGATTCATGGGCTTCTTGAGCTCCTTTTACTTTTTTAGAATAAACTGGTGGTGTTTGAGGGCAATAGTTTTCGCCATAATTTTTCTTTATAAATAAGGCAGTTTGTTTTTGAAGATCCTCGGAAACATTAAAAGAATCTGTTCTCATATAGGTTATAAGACCTTTCATCTCTCCTTTAACCGAAACACCTTCGTAAAGCTTCTGCGCTATTTTCATAGTTCTATCTGCTGAAAAACCTAACTTTGTATAAGCCTCCTGTTGAAGGGTGCTTGTTATAAATGGAGGTTTTGGTTTTGAGGTTGTAGTCTTAGATTCAACTTTTATAACAGAAAATTTCTTTGAAGAAAGATAATTTAAAACAGATGCTGCTTTTTCTTTTGAGTCAAAAATTGATGAACGATATTTATAATCCTCTGCAAAAAGCTTTAAT
This sequence comes from Elusimicrobiota bacterium, assembly GCA_036574205.1. Taxonomy (GTDB): domain Bacteria; phylum Elusimicrobiota; class Elusimicrobia; order Elusimicrobiales; family UBA9959; genus JAAYVG01. Next base: position 19,820 of record JAINCQ010000038.1, read on the forward strand.
GTAGTATATCTATCTACATTTTCATTTTCCCATTTAAAAAGCCTGGCGTCAAATTTAACCCCATCTTTTTCAAATCTTCCATTTATAGTATAATAATCCTTTAATTCAAAATTTTTAATCTCCTTATCCCTTTCATATATAAGTCTTACAGCTACTGATTGGACTCTGCCTGCAGAAAGTCCTCCTTTTATCTTTTTCCATAAAAGAGGAGAAATTTTATAGCCTACAATTCTATCAAGTATTCGCCTTGCCTGCTGAGCATTGACAAGATTCATGTCTATATCTCTAGGATTTTTAATCGCTTGAAGTATAGCGGATTTGGTTATTTCATGGAAAACTATTCTTTTAAATTTTTTGTAATTTATATTTTTAAGTATTTCAGTTATATGCCAGCTTATTGCCTCACCTTCCCTATCAGGGTCAGTAGCAAGATAAATATTATCGCTTGAAGATGCTATTTTAGCAATTTCAGGTATTATTTTTTTACCTCTTTCCACAACAACATACTTGGGCTCAAATTTCTTCTCTATTGCGACACCTAACTCTTTAGCTGGAAGATCCCTTATATGGCCAAAAGAACTTTTAACTATATAGCCATCAGGAAGAAATCTGGAAATTGTCTTTTGTTTAGTTGGAGACTCAACTATTACAAGATTTTTCATAATAAAGTTATTTTAATAAATTTTTAAAAAACAAAAAAACATTTATAAGATTTATTTTCTAATTCTTTTATTACACTTAAATTACTTTAATTTACTTATTATAGATTTTGAAAAACATAAAAAAATTTTTTCTACCAACCCCTGATATCTTTATAGCTACTGCTTTTCTATTGGGTTAAAAAAAGCGCCATTTTGAGTTTTATAACTTAAGTGGAAAAAATCATATATTTCAAATGGATCAGGATTATAAGCCTTTAATGCAACTTCTTTTATTTCCTTATCGTTATCGTGTTTTATTAAATCCTCAAGAAAATTTTTTATACTTGATTCCATATTTCTAGCGGAAAGAGCATATATTGCTGTTTTTCTCAATTCTTTATCTTCAACAGAAGTATTATATTTTGCAATATCATAAACAACATCCTTAACTCTTGAATTTCCCATAGCATTATAAAGGCTTTTTATCGCCTCAATTTTTATAGAGTTATCTTCTTTGCCATATTTGATAATATCAATTAGAAGATCATTAACTCTTGAATTATTAGAAACACTAAACATAGCCCATATAATTGCTTTTTTTAAGTTAGAATCTTTTTCATCATACTTAAGCCTGCTTACAAGAAAATCGGTTGTTTCAGAAAAACTTTCAGCGCTTATCCATAATGCTTTATACGAAATTACCTTAAGCTCCAACGGGAGTTTACCATATTCAATCTTATCTTCTATCTCATCTTTGATTTTATATATATTTCCAACATAAGAAAGCGCTTTTGCAGACTCAATTCTAATATCAATTCTTTCTTTGTCATTTGAATAAATATCAAGGATCTCTTCATATATCTGACTATTATTTATATATCTTCTGGAATTTTTAACAGCCATCTTTCTTATTTCAGGATCTTTATCTCTGAGCATATCCCTGATATCATAAACATCTATCAATTTTACAACAGGATTTTTTATTTCTTGCTTTGTCTCTTTAAACTCAAGAAGCTCTTTCTCAAAAGCTAATTCTTCTGAATACATACTAAATGGCAAAAATAATAATACTGTTTTAAATAACACTTTCATTTTTCCTTCTTTAATTATTATTTCATAATATTATTTTAATTTATTTTAACAAAAAAATAATAAAAATTTAAGGGGCTTTTTTCCTATTATAATAGGTCTTTTTTCCTATTAATATAGGAATTTTAATGGCTAAAATTTCCTAATACTATACTTACCGCCAAAAAGAGTTACTAAACCTGATGCTTCAAGCTCAAAAAGGTAAGTAAAAAGTTCAGATATTTTAATACCAAGCAAATGTGATATCTCATCTGGAGTAACTTCAGATTTCTCTTCTATAATTTTATATATCTTTGAAGCTAATGGAGTTAGATCAAGCTTCTTTACTTCTTTAACATATAGTTTTTTAATATCAACACCGAAAAGCTCGCTTGTTGGAATCAATTCTATGATGTCCAGGGCGTTTCTAACAAGATAAGCTCCTTCCTTTATAAGTTTATTTGGACCATTTGAATAACGATTATCTATACTACCTGGAAGAGCCATAACATCTTTCCCCTGTTCTATGGCATATCTTGCTGTTATAAGTGCCCCTGAGTTATAATCCCCTTCAACAACAAACGTGGCAAAGGAAAGCGCAGATATTATTCTATTTCTTCTTGGAAAATTCATTTTTAAAGGCTGAGAAGAAAGAGGATATTCACTTATTATAGCCCCGCCATTTTTAATTATATCTTCAGCAAGCTCTTTATTTTCAGGTGGATAAATCCTGTTAAACCCCGAACCAATAACAGCCCATGTTGTTCCACCAGCTTTTATTGCAGTTTTATGAGCTATCGTATCTATTCCTCTGGCAAGACCGCTGGTTATGACAATACCAGTCTTTGCTATATCAAAGCAAATCTTTGAGGCATACTTTGCGCCATACTCTGTTGGCTTTCTAGTTCCAACTACTGAAAGAGAAAGTTTATCCTCAATTTTCCCTTTTACATAAAGGACCAACGGAGGATTTGAGATATTTTTAAGTGATGCGGGATAATTATCGTCCATATATGTGATAATATCTATTTTCCTTTTCTCACAGTCTTCAATCTCTTTCTCCGCATCAAATTTTTTCGCATTATCTATTATCTTTTTGAACTTTTCAACAAGAAGCTCTGCCTCAGATATCAAATCAACCGCGCTATTTTCAAAAAGTATAGAAACCTTGCCGTATTTTTCAACAAAATTAATAACCCAATCCGTATTAGAATAAACAAATACGGAATTAAGTTTCAAAAAGTATAATTTTTCTTTTATCTCCATGCTTTGGTAATCATTCCTTTTTCAATGATAGTATTAGCCTTTACCACAAGGCATCTTAAATTGTTATCTTTTTTTTCAATGACAGAACATTCTCCTACCTTCTCAACAACATAGGTGGATGGGGTTTCATCTATAAGAAAATATATATTTATCCTTGATATTTTCTCAATTGTTTTATTCATCCTTATTTCTATAATATCTCCCTTTAAAGCAAAAACATCGCTATCATCCTTGCCATTAATACTAATAATTATTCCATCAAAATAATTTTTTTCAGCGGATATTCTTTCACTTGCCTGATTAAATGCAACCTTGCCTTTTGGAAAATCTTCACTTAAAACATTTTTATCCATTATCGTATAATTTTCAATTTTTATCAATGAATCCGTTGATATAGAAACTACCTCATTTTTTTTATCTGAATTGTTATTTACATAAATATCAGATGAATTCTTAACCTCGTTTTTACTTTCATCTTTATCAACAACTACTACTTCTATATTTTTTATAAGTGTTTGAGAATTTTCTTCATTATTTTGTTTTTTGTCTAATGTTATTAATGGAATATCAAAAACACTATTGGAATATATAAGATCTGGATTTTTTATTTTTTCAGCATTAGCTCTATAAATTAACTGCCATTTATTGCCATCACCATAGTATTTTTGAGCTATTTTCCATAGATAATCCCCGTCTTTTACAACATATTTTTCAACATTAGAATCTCCCATCAAACATACAGGCAAAAAAATAAATATAAAAAATATTTTACTCATAACCATAACTCCCATCTATAACAATATTTTTATCAAGTACCCTGTAATGAATAGCTTCAGCCACATGTTCTTTTTTTATATCATTGCTACCATCAATATCCGCTATGGTTCTGGCTATCTTCATTATCTTATCAAGGCTTCTTGCAGAATATCCCATCTTATCCATTATATTTTCAAGCATATCAACTACATCATCTGATACCTGACAGTATTTTTTTATTTCTTTTGGTGTCATTCTTGAGTTAAACTTCCCCTTATCACCAAATCTTTTCTTCTGCGCAAAAAGCGCTTTTTCTACTCTCTCATATATCATAGATGAAGATTCACAGTCATAATCTGCTGACCAGTCAGCGTATCTTACTGGTAGCATATCTATATGAATATCTATTCTATCAAGAATTGGTCCCGATATTTTTGATCGATACTTCTTTATCTGTATCGGAGTACAAATACATTTTTTAACAGGATGACCAAAATATCCACATGGACATGGATTTGAACTTGCCACAAGCAAAAATCTTGCAGGATATGTGATTGTGTCTTTAACCCGGGATATGGTAATTTTTCCGGTTTCAAGCGGCTCTCTTAAAGCCTCTATAGCCATTCTTGAAAACTCAGGGAATTCATCAAGAAACAAAACACCATTATGCGCAAGGGATATTTCTCCAGGACGAGGGTTTGTGCCTCCACCTATAAGAGCTATATCAGAGATAGTATGATGAGGCTCTCTAAAGGGTCTTGTTCTAATAAGAGCATTTCCCCAAAGACCTGCAACAGAATATATCTTTGTAGTTTCTAAAATTTCATCCTCAATCATTGGCGGCATTATAGTGGATATCCTTTTTGCTATCATGCTTTTACCACTTCCAGGAGGTCCTATCATTATAATGTTATGAAACCCAGCTGCAGCTATCTCAACAGCCCTTTTGGCATAAGACTGCCCTTTTACATCAGAAAAATCCAGATCTTCAGATTTCTTCTCATTATCTGAAAGAGGTTCTAATTTTGTAGTATCCAGAGTTATCTCACCTTTTAAAAACATCATTACTTCCTTTAAATTTTTAGAAACCAAAAAATTAACACCGCTAAGTATCGCTTCTCTTGCGTTCTGATAAGGTATTACAACTATATCAAAAAGCTTTTGCTCTTTCATTGATATAAGCATAGGAAGTATTCCAACGACAGGCTTTATCTCTCCATCAAGAGCAAGCTCGCCAACAAATCCGATTCTTGAGAGATTAATATCTCCGCTAACACTGTGTTTTCCAATCGCCAGAAGTATCCCTACAGCTATAGGTAAATCGTAATGAGTTCCACTTTTTTTAATCTCCGCCGGAGAAAGATTTATTACAATTTTTTTTGATGGAAGGTCAAAACCAGAATTTTTAATAGCGCTTAAAACTCTATCTCTTGACTCTTTTATATTGGTGTCTGGAAGACCAACAATATTAAAACTCGGCAGTCCTCCCCCAACATCAACCTCAACAGTAACTCCAAAACCTTCTATACCCTTAAATCCAAGAGATAATACCTTGGAAAGCATTTAACCCTTTTTAAAAAATTATATCTTTAATCTACAAATATCTCCAGCTTTTGGAGTTTGCTCTATTTTAATAGCTTTTGCTATTGAACAATCTCCACTATCTCCACAATATCTTTTAACCTCAAAGTCTCCAAGATATTCCTCTCTATATCCTATTATAAGATTACTTTTTGGGTCTCTAATTTCTTTCCCCTGTTTATAACAGGAGAGTTTTAACCCTATATCTATATTTGAATTAGAACCCGCATTTATATAAATCTCATCCCCATAAGCGTCGGCTATACTTGCTGACCATGGTTTTTTATTTATTTGATTTGATATATTATCCACAAACTTAACTATCGCAGCCCTAAGAGCTTCTCCCTCAAGGGTTTCGTCATATCCTCCCTTTGTTCCCATACCAAGAAAGCTTCCTTTTTTTGATTTGGTCACCCCTTTCCCTGAATCAGCAAGGAGAACCTGTCCGCTTTGAACATCTATCACCCTTATATCTACACTCACCTCTGCAACCTGCTGTTTTGTCTGAGTAAGAAGATAATCTGATCCCTCTTTCCTTACCCCAAACTCTGTAATTGCGCCAACAACTATCGCTTCAAGACCAAGTATCTGGCCTATTTTTACTGCTGTAACAGCATCTATCATCCCTTGCTGCTGTATATGCTGTTCAGCCATTATTTTATCAAGTTTACCTCTTTCAACAACTATAAATTTTTCAGATTTAACAAGCTCTGTTATAAGAATGTCGCTTGCAGCTTGACCAAGACGTTTTTGCCCATAAGCAGTTTTATTTTCAAATTCAACAACTCCTATTCTCCTTTTTGGACCGGTATATTTTGCCTCTACTTTTTCTGTTTCTTTTACAGTCGTTGTATTTGTCATTTTGATCGATTTAGATGGAGCACAGGAAATAGCTAACGCTGAAAAAATAAATAGAAGATTCTTTCTCATATATCCTCCTTATGGTATTTTAGCAAAAATTTTGCTAACTGCAACAACAGATTCATTATAAAGTGGTCTTTTCATTATATTTTGAACCAGTTTTAATGCCATATTCTCTGCAAATGCCTTTTTAGCCTCTTCCTTTTTAAAATAAACCTTCATATCCTGACCGACACCAGTCATATTAAAAACAACTTCCTCTGTTTTACCATCAACTATTTTTATCTCAAGCTCAACTTTCTTATTTATAATAAATCCAAGATTTTGTAATTTAAAATCATTTATATATCCATAACAAAGATAATCTGCTTCTAAAAGTTTAGATATCTCTTGGGGCTTAAGCATATTAAGCTGTCCGCCATCAACTATGCCAGCTCCTTTTAATTTTTCATCAACAATTTCATTTTTAATAACTATCCATCCTTTTTTTACGAATCTCTCAACCACCATATCTCTAAGCATTGTTTCAGCGGTAATATCATTTGATTGATTATCAAAAGGAAGTACAGCTACAGTTCCTTTTGTAAAAGATTTTACGATACCTTCATCTTTTTTCAAAATTGGAGCTGAGCATGAGTATAGAAACGCAATCAACAAAAAATAAAAATTACTTTTAAAAACTATTTTTTTCATCACTATTACTAAAAAAGAAAATGAACTAAAATCATATCACATCTATAGATTAGCTCATATTGCAATATTCAATCTACTATTCACAAATTCAAGTTCAATTAAATTGTTTTCCTCATCCATATTGATAACTGATATATCTGGAATATGCCTTATCATATCGCTTACAAACTGATGAATAAATTGTTTGCCATTTTTAGAAACCTTTACAATCATATATTTATCATTTATGTCAAATAAATAAAAATTCAAATCCTGCGATTTAAGAAAATTTACAAGGCTATTAACATAAGAAAGTTTTTTTATATTATATATTTTAAGATCAATATATTTTATCTCAAATGTGTTTTTATTATTAACCAGCTTATTCTGCAAATCGCTGATAAGTTTTTCATATGAATCTTTGAGCGAAATTCCTGAAACCCCAGAGGCTGTAAAACCTAAAACCTCCTGACCGTTTTTGGTATTAATAACAACATTCATAGTTGATAAAAAAACATCTGATGCTGATGAGTTTATTTTAGAAGTATTAACAGAGGCTTTTACAAAATAATCATAACCCTTTATTTCATATTCGCCTGTTTTTTTATAAACTATATTTATCCCATCAGTCTTGTATGGACGCGCCATTTTATATATCTCATCATCAAGATAAACAACTACTCTTGAAGATGGAGATTTTAAAAAGCCATAAGCTTTTATATCATTTATAAATTGTTTTATATCAAAATCGAATTTATACCTTGCTTTATAAACTCCATTTTTAATAATCCTGTCTTTTATCTTTATCCCCTCTAAGTAAAGCAAACATCTTTCTACTAAATCATTATTTAATCTACCGCTGTAATCCTCATCAGCTAGAAGACTGATAAAAGAGGAAATAGAAGATTCACATATTTTTTTAACAGCTTCGTTTTGATAATCAGCATCAGCTTTAATAGAGATATCATATGTAAATGATATTTTTTGGGAAAAAGGATCAGATGATTTTTTCGATAAATAACTACAACCCACTATACCAAACATACTAAGAATAATCCATTTTTTCATAAGTTTAACCTCTCAATAAACTCAAAAACTAGACTTGCTGGAAAATACTCTCCAATCTATAAATGGGAAAATACCGTTTTCTCTTTCAAGCTTTTTTACCCTATCCATATCTATAGATAAAGAATTAAGCATATTTATAAGCTCTATGGAATTTTCATAGTGTTTTTTAATTCTGTATATAGCATATTCCTTGTGGTCTCCCATGTTTATCATAGCTGCCCAATCACTTGACTGCATTAATAGTATCTCTCTTGTTAATTGTCTTAAAGCTTTATCCACATCACCAGAGACCTCAGAGTTTAAAAATTTATTTACAGTTTTTATAAACTTCCTTGTAATTTCATATAAAAAAGGATATATAAAATCATTTTTTTCATTAAGCCATTTATCAAAAAAACCATTTTCGCTGGAGCTTGAAAGCTCAGGTCTAACTTTAATTTTATTTTCTGTTGTTAAAAGATAATTTGAAGGAGTTATAAACTGAATAGGAAACCTTTCACTTCTGGTTTTTCTAAAAATATTCTCAAGAAAATTAATTCCTTCAAACCATCTATGCCCGAATATCTCAGCATTAAAACATGAAACCACAACCACGTCTTTGTTAACTGATTTAAATTGATTTATTCTTTTAATTAGAAAATCATAAGCGTCAGCCTCAGATTGCTTAATAGCTAGATCATAATCGTAAATCTCTTTCTCACCAAGAGGCTTATTAATGCTGGTTATTCTATGATATTTTATTCCAGTTGGAATTCGTTCCTCAGTTAGGGTAAATTCTTTAAGATAGCTAATATCCCTTTCATATCCTATATCTCTGTAAAATTCCCTGTAAAGCGGGTTTGAAATATATCCATTTATATCAAGCACATCCGCTACGCTAACATCATCCCTTACAAAGAAACTGATATCGTTATCAGCCAGATAGCTCTGATACGGATCGTATTTTGAAAGATCAATCGCATTTGAATCAACGAAAAAATAATTAATTGAGTTCTTCTCTAAAACCGAATCTACTCTCTCGTCATAGGCGCATTCGCTTAAAAAAATACCAGCAAGATCTCTGGAAAATCTATCTTTATAATCAAGGCTTGCTATACTTATCTGGGCATTCATGGTTTCATCATTTATTATAAGCGGAATTATTGGGTAAGTTGCAGGTGTTGTTATTATTTCGCATAATCCTTGATTTTGATATAATTTAAATGGGGTTATAAGATCCCCGCTGTATTTATTTATAAAATCAAGGCAGTTAAGATATCTTTCTTCATATATATCAAGCAGGTTTTTAATCTGCCAATTGCTACCGTAACTTTCCCGCTCTTTTTCTATCAATTTTAATCTTAGTTCTATATATTTCTTTAATTTTCTTTCTATAACCTCATTTTCCATCATATGGCAAAGTGTCGGGGAAAGAGATATAGTAAGATTAGGATTAATTCCATCTGAGGAAAGTCTTTCAATCATTCTTAATAATGGGATATATGATTCTGCAATATTTTCAAAATACCAATTCTCTTCTAAATAATTCGAATCTGGATGATTGATATATGGCATATGCGCATGCAACAAAATAACATAATAGATTTTTGAACTCATCGCTTATAGGTATATTCTTTTTTCATCTCTTTTTCATAAGAAAGTTTTATCTTATTTGAACAGGATATAGTTTCTTCTCCATTCTTACTTCTTGCATACAATCTTACAAAAACATTCTCTACATATCGTGGAAGCATAAGATAACATTTTGCCATATCATAGTCAAGAGTTATTTCAGCAATATTTTTATCGCTTTCATCTAAAGCCTTTATTGAAATTTTTTTCAAATATTCTCCATTTTTAAATTGAGAAATCTTATAATTTGAAAACTTCCAGAAAACAAATATTGTCTCAGAATTTTTTGGCATAATAAGACAATAATTTTCATCAAAAATAGAATTAACTTTAACATCAATATCCATACCTATAATTTAACAAAAAAAATAATATTAATCAAATATTTTTTTAACTATTTCCTATTCCAAAAGTTTTTTCAACCTTTGATTAAAATCTTTATCAGGTGGGACTGTAAACTCAACCCTTTTATTTCTGGATGGATGAATAAAAGAAATTTTATAAGAATGTAACATCAATCTATCATAATCTGAATTTGAATAAATATTATCACCTACAATTGGATGTTTTATATAAGAAAGATGAACCCTTATCTGATTTGTTCTTCCAGTTTTTGGGAACACATCTAAATAAGAATTCTTTTTCCCACACTTAATCTTTTTAATCTCAGTTAAAGCATCTCTTCCATACTCCATAACACTTATTTTTTTTGCGCCTGAAAACCTGCCAATAGGAGCATCTATAACAAGAAAATCATCCTCTATAATCCCTTGAACGACTGCCTTATAATTTTTATTAACAATCCTTTCATTAAACTGCCTGGTTATATTATTCTGCGCTTTGCTATTTTTTGTAACAATCATAACCCCACTTGTCATAGCATCAAGTCTGTGAACAATACCAAGCCTGGTTAAATTTTTATCTGAACTACCATATCCTTCCTTAAACAACAGCCAGGCTATAGTATCTTTTGATAATTCAAGAGCAAGAGGATCTTTAAGCCAGTTATCGTCTGTTGGATGTACTAAAACCCCGGCTGGCTTATTTAAAACTATAATATCATCATCCTCATAAATTTTAATTGAAGAAATAGAAAAATTCAAACCAGTTTGTGGAAAATCAATTTTTATCTCTATTTCATCTCCATCTTTTAATATAAAAGATGGTTTTACCTGCCTCAAATTTACCTTAATGCTGCCTGAGTTTATAAGTTTTTTTATAAACTCCCTTGAAAAAGAGGAATAAATTCTTTTTAAATAGATATCAATCCTTTCACCTTCACCATTATATATAATTTTATTTTCTTCCATAATTCCTTACTATTAAAATAGTAAGCGAAATAATGAATGCAACAACAGAAATAATCTGTCCCTGAGAAAATCCAAGCAGAAAACCGCCTCTATCATCCCCTCTAAAGAACTCAACAGTAAATCTTAGACCTGAATAAAGTATTATATAAAGCAAAATTACTCCTCCATCTGTTAATTTCTTTTTATAATAAACAAAATTTAAAATAACAAATATTAAAAAGTTACCAGATGACTCATATAACTGAGTTGGATGAATTTTTTCACCAAGCAATTGAGGATTAACTTCACACATAGGATTTGTAAACCTGACTCCAAAAATTGAATCAGTTGGACCGCCATGACAACAGCCCGCAAAAAAACATCCTAATCTTCCTATTGAATGAGCAAGAGCTATAGCAGGAGCAAAAAAATCAGAAATTTTCCAGAAATTAAGACCTTTTTTCTTTACGAAAATCCAGGCGGAGATAAAACCGCCTAAAAATCCGCCATAAAAAACAAAACCAGCTTTTAAAGTGTCAAAAGAAAAAATGTTTGATAATTTTTCAATAAAACTATCTCCAAAATAATTAAAAAAAGTAATAATATACAAAATCTTTGCCCCAATAAAACCACCGACAACAATAAAAAAAATTAAATCGGAAATTATTTTTCGATCAAAACCCGCTTTTTTTGATTTTTTTATTAAATAATAGCTTGAAACAAGATAAGCAGTGGCTATCATAACACCATATAAAGGAATTTTAATAAAAGATAAATCAAGATAAGGATACATTTAAAACCTCCATTACCTTTTTGAAATCATTAAGATAAAAAAAATCTCTGTTTTCCTTACGCATAATCTCAGCCAGTCTTAAAGTTGCAAAACAAATATCGCAAACGACTGCTGCCTTATAATCATTTGGAGCATCGCCACAAAAAATAGTTTTATATCCAAGCTTTTTGTATAACAAAACCCTTTCCATCTTAAAATCACTAAGCGCCTTATCTTTGTTAAGAAAATCAAAAGAGATATCGCCGTTATTAAATTTGCCATAGTATCCCTTTAACTTCAGTCCATAATTTTCAAAGACTTCTTCTATGTATAAATCAACCCCCCCGCTTACAACTTCAAAAGGGATTAAATTGCGATTTAAAAACTCAACCATCTGGCAAAAGCCATCTCTAAGTTTTATATGTTCTTTGATAGCCCTTTTAACCTGCGCAAGGTTTACACTCTTAATCCTTGAAAAATATTTTTTCATCCACTCCTCTATTTTAAGCCCAAACTCATATGAATCTTCTATTTCTTTTTCAGTCGCCAGATTAAAATGTAAAAGCAAAAAATCTCCAACATCCTTTGTCGTTATAGTACCATCAAAATCGCTAATTATAGCTACCTTCATAATGCTATAGAAAGAAACCTATCTTTATCTGGAGCATATTTTATAAATATATTCTCTTTTTTCTCCCTGCCAATCGTAGTCATATTCCTTTCATAATCATGACCAGGCCAGACTATTATATCATCGCTAAGATTAGAAAGTTTTATAAGACTTTTTCTCATTTTCTCTGGATCTGAATGAGGTAAATCCACCCTTCCACAAACTCCGGCAAAAAGAGTATCACCTGAAAAAAGATTATTTCCAACAAGATAGCAAACGCTTCCCTCGCTATGACCGGGGGTATGAATCACTTTTATATCAATACCGCATATATTAATATTCTGCTCATCACAAACATATTTAAAATCATATTTAAAATCTAAAAAACTTAAATCCTTTTCACATATATAAACACAAATATCTTTAAAAGCTGAAATTATTTTCTTTGTATCCATAAAATGATCAAAATGTCCATGTGTCAGAAAAATTGCCGATAACTTTTTTTTCTTTTCCTGCGCATATTTTACTATCTCATTAAATCCCCATGAAGGGTCTATGACAATAAAACAATCATTATTTGACAACATATATGTAAAATTTTCCATATAACCGACTTTAATCTGTTGGATATCCATTATTTGTCTTTTGGCGGGTTAAATCTATATTCTATCTCATCGCTTTTTTTAAGCCCAAGCCTTATTCTTGCATTATATTCCACAAACTCAGTTTTATCCGTCATTGATATTTTTGATTTAAGTTTTTGATTTTCTTTCAGAAGTTTTTTCTTATAACTACTAAGTTTATAAACCTGATAATAATTCTTTATCAAATTATAAATTCCCCCTGCCGAAAAAACAAGTCCTAAAGATATGAGAACAAGATATTTTACCTTTAGTTTAATTGATTTAGAAGTTCTCATTTAACGCTAAAAAACTTTTCTCCAGCATACTTAGCTTTTTTACCAAGTTCTTCCTCTATTCTTATAAGTTGATTATATTTAGAAAGCCTTTCGCTTCTTGCTGGAGCGCCGGTCTTTAAAACTCCAGCATTTGTAGCAACAGCAAAATCTGCTATAAAACTATCTTCCGTCTCGCCTGAACGATGAGATATAATCGTTGCATAATTGTGACGTCTTGCCATTTCAATAACATTTAATGTTTCTGTAATTGTTCCTATCTGATTTAATTTAATTAATATAGCATTTGCTATCTGTTGTGCTATTCCTTTTTCAAATATAGAAGGATTGGTTACAAAGATATCGTCACCTATAATCCTTGTTTTTCTACCAAGCTGCTTTGTAAATACTGCCCATCCTTCCCAATCATATTCAGATAATGGATCTTCGTAACTTATAATTGGGAAATATTTTCTCAACTCCTCATATTTTGATATCATTTCTTTTGAAGTGAAAGTTGATCCTTCATACATATATTTTCCCTCTTTATAAAACTCACTTGCGGCAGAATCAATACCTATTTTTATTTCCTTAACATTATGTCCTGATTTTGCTATCGCATCAACTATAGTTTCAAATACCGTTTCATGGGTAAATATTTTTGGAGCAAATCCTCCTTCATCACCAACAGAAACAGTATATCCTTTTGCTACAAGTATTTTTTTAAGGCTATGATAAACTTCACTTGCCATTCTCATAGCATCTCTAAAACTATGCGCTCCAACAGGAATTATCATAAACTCCTGAATTGAAAGACCACTATCAGCATGTTTTCCACCATTTACAATATTTAGCATTGGTGTTGGGAGATAATAATCTTTATCTTTAATCCCACTCATCTTCCTTATATAAGCATAAAGCGGCATATTAAGAGCATTTGCCGATGCTCTCGCAATAGCCATTGAAACTGAAAGTATCGCATTTGCGCCAAGTTTTGATTTATTAGGGGTTCCATCAAGCTCAATCATCAACTTGTCTATCTTTTGCTGCTCTGTCGGTTTTAACCCAATTACAGCTTTGGATATAATGTTATTGACATTGGAAACAGCATTTAAAACACCTTTTCCATGAAATCTCTTTGGATCCCCATCCCTTAATTCAAGAGCCTCATTTGAACCTGTTGAAGCTCCGCTTGGAACTGCAGCCCTTCCCATTGAACCATCTGAAAGAAAGACATCTGTTTCTATAGTAGGAAAACCTCTTGAGTCAAGTATCTCCCTTGCAAAAACCTTTTTAATTTTAACATCCATATCTCCTCCTTAAAAATCACAAAGCACAGAATTTTATTTTAAAACCTGCCTTAATATCAATTATAGCATTTTATTAAAGACCTGTTAAAATTTTAAAAAGTTAAACCCAACCTAAAATTTAATAACTGCATTAAAAATCTCTAATATAAACTTTCTTGAATATAATCCAAAAGATAGATGCCAGATTGATATTTACTATAATTTATTTGTTTTAAAAAAAATCTAACTATTTATAATCCTCTTGCCTTCCTCAATAAGCTCATAAAGAAATTTTTGATCATTTGACTCTGCGTATATTCTAACAACAGGCTCTGTTCCGCTTGGCCTTAGGCCAAGCCACGCCCCATTTTTAAGGATAAACTTAAAGCCATCTGTATGGTCAATTCTCCATACTGAATTACATGCTAATTTCAACGGAGGATTTTTTTTCAATCTTTCTATAATCTTACCCATATCTATATTTTCATTTATCTTAAAATTTATGCGTTCATTATAATATTTTCCATAACTCTTTTCTACTTTACTTATTATTGAGTTTAAATTATTCCCCTCATAGGCTATCATTTCTGCTACAAGTAAACATGCAAGTATCCCATCTTTCTCTGGCACATGACCTGTTATTGTAAGTCCACCGGATTCCTCACCTCCTATAAGATAGCCACCTCTTCTTAACAAATCTCCTATATATTTAAAACCAACGGGAGTTTCTCTTACCTCAGTCCCATAATCCTTAGCTATAGCATCAACCATATGTGAGGTCATAACACTTCTTACAACTCCCCCTCTCATCTTTTTATTTTCAAGCAAATGATAGTAACAAAGTGAAAGAACAAGATTTGGCGAAAGCCATTTTCCATTAGATGTAATTATTCCAAATCTATCAGCATCGCCATCTGTAGCAAGACCAACATCAGATTTATTTTTTACAACCGTATTTTTCAAAAGCAAAAGATTCTCTTCATCAGTATCAGGAGAACGTCCTCCAAAATAAACATCTCTGTTTTCTCTTATTCCTATTGAAGATATACCTGAATCTTCCAAAATCTTTCTCAAATAACTTCTTGCTGTCCCATAAACACTATCAATCGTTATTTTTATACCAGATGATTTTATTCTTTTGAAATCAATTATCTTGTTTATTTGGTCAAAGTAATCTTTATGAAAATCAACTACCCTTATAATCTTGCTTGAAACGGCCGTATTAAAGTCAATATATCTTTCTATAAGGGACTCTGTCATATTTAAAGCTCTGCTTTCAATATCATTTGTTATATCCACAGTCGCAGGGCCGCCCCAGAAAGGAGTCCATTTATAACCATTATATTCCGGAGGATTATGACTTGCGGTTATCGTAACTCCTCCAATAGCTCCATATTTGATAACCATCCAGGCTATAACAGGAGTTGGCGCTTCAATATTTGAAAAAATAACATTTATGCCATGATAGGCAAATACCTCACTTACTACCTTTGCCGCCACCTCAGAAAAAAATCTCGTGTCATATCCCACAACCACAGTCGGTAAAGACGGCTTCATTTTATTTTTAGCCTTTAGATACAGTTCATACTCTTCCCCATTAAAACCATATCTATTATTTTCCTTTATATGTAAAGCCGTCGCATGCGCGACGCAACGAAGGTTATATATATTATAATGTTCACCAATTTTTGCCCTCCAACCGGAGGTTCCAAATTTTATTAATGTAACCATAGATAAAAAATATAGCAAAAAAAAGAATAATAATCAATACATTGTAAGAACTATACATATTTTAGTGATTCTGTTTTTCAAAATTGTATTGCATATGCCCCATAGTTTTTCTATAATAACATAGAATCATTTAACTCCATTCTTAAAAACAATCGTCTTTTAAAGTGGAGTCAGCTTTTTATAAATTTTATTTTTTGGGATAGTAATGATAACTTAACATTAAGTTTAAAATTTATTTAAAAACCGAAAGCTTTAAATATATCATCATCAGAAGGCGATGTCTTTTCCTCTTTCTTTGTTTCTGTTTTAGGTTTTTCCTCTTTTGTCTGTGGAGGAATCTGACCGGGAAGAGTTTTCATTTTTCCAAACCCTTCCCCAACCGGCGCAACTATAACTGCCCTTATTCCTTCGGCAAATGCTAAAAATCCAGTATCAAGATTATAATACAATCTAAAAGGGGATTCTTTAATTTGAGGCTCATATGTTTTTCCAAGATTGTTTTTCTGCTGCTCCCATCCTGGATTATAAACTATCTTTCCCCTGACATCAACCTCATTGTCTATAACAGGGAGAGAAAATCTTATCTTATATATACCCATTGTATCGCTTACACCTGGCATAAAATTAAGGCTAATCATTGATGAAACATTTTCCTCTATTATATTTTCATCTTCTTTTTTTAACACATCGCTCAAAGCTTTTACAGTAACACCCTCTATGGGATTGCCATAATAATCTGTAATAACTCCCGCAATTGAACCTTCAAGAAATATTCCAAGCTTTGTGGTGGTAAAAAAAAGAAAATTTTTTTTGCCTATGACTTTCTTTGTTAAAGCCAAATCAGTAACACGCCCGTCTGTAAAATCAACAACTTTTATATTGGAACTCGAAAAACATCCACTTAACAAAAAGGAGATTATTATTATAAATTTACTTTTTTTCATCCTTTATTTTTCCTCCAAAAGTCTTCACAAAGAAAACCACTCTTCTATTTTTCTGCCTTCCTTCAGGAGTCGAATTCTCAGCTACAGGTCTATACTCTCCATAACCTATGGCGGAAATTCTTTTTGGATTAAAATCATTATCAATAAGATATCTTACGACAGAGGTTGCCCTTGCTGTTGAAAGCTCCCAGTTTGAAGCAAACTGTTTTGTAAATATAGGAACATTATCAGTATGTCCCTCTACAATTATCTCATAATCTTGAGAAAGTTTTTTCAATGCTGGAATTATTTTATCAATTGTCTGTTTTATCTCATCGGTAAGATCAGCCTTTCCACTTTCAAAAAAAGGCAATTGCCCCTGTTCTTGAAGAGTTATTCTCAAACCCTCTTTATTTATTTCAACCTGCCCGGACATCTCGCCTTTATTCATCATTTCTTTAATCTGCTGAGCAGCATTCTGAACATTTTTATTCAAAGCAGCGCTTAAAGCGTATAAAATAATAAAAAAACACACCATTTCAGTCATAAGGTCTGCGTAATTTACCATCCATGGAGGAGCGGGATGTCCTATCTGTGAAACCCTCGGGTCATCTTCGGGTATCATGTTTTTAGCTCTTACAGACATTTATTCCTCTTTCTTTATAGCCTGTCTTTTTGATGGCTCTAAATAAGCCTTAAGATTTGCTTCTACTATAGAAGGGGTTGCTCCACTTTGAAGTAAAAGAACACCCCTGATAATTATCTCCTTTATAAATATTTCCTCTTCAGATCTTAATTTAAGTTTTCCAGCCATAGGAAGGAAAAGCCAGTATCCAGAGCCAAGTCCGTAAAAAGCGGATGCAAGAGCCAGCGCCATTCTTCTTGGCACCTGCGCCACATCGTCTATAGTTGAAAGCATAAGTATCATTCCAAGAACTGTTCCTATTATTCCAAATGCCGGAGCATATGTTCCAAGAGCGTTAAATATTTCCCTGCCAATTTTATGCCTTTCTCTTATAAAATCAAGTTCAGTTTCAAGCATATTCTTTATAAAATCATGATCCGCGCCATCTATAACAAGCTGTATGGCTCTTTTCATAAAATCATCATTTATATTTTTTACATCTGCCTCAAGAGCCAGGAAACCCTCTTTTTTAGCTTTTTGTGATAATGCTACAAAAGTAGAAACAAGTTTTGACGTATCTTCACCCTTTGAAGTCATTACTTTTTTCAAAACCTTCCATAAACCTATAACCCTTGACAATGGGAAATTTACTAAAAGCGCGCAAAAAGTTCCACCCATAACAACTAAAAGAGCCTCTATATTCATAAAAGGCAGAAAACCCTTCAATCCTTCCTGAAGGTAAACTGCGCCAACAACGAAACCCATAAAAACCAGTATCCCGGTAAATGTAGCTATATCCATATCTCACCTCATTTTTTTTCAAAACCCTCTATAGGATTTATAACCTTTCTTTCAGAATAAACTCTTTTCTTATACTCCACAACTTTTTCTATAACTAAATTTTTATCTTCTTTTACTATAAATCTATTACCTGTAACAAGGTTTATAACAGTATCCGGAGACGATTCAACGCTTTCTATAAGCTCAGCGTTTATCACTATTTCCAGATTATTTAATTTATGCAATATTATCATCTCTGTATAATTATACAAAAAAAGATTATTTTTGTCCTTTCTTCAACTCCTCTATCTGTTTTTTTAACATTTCAATAGTTTTTTCTTTTTCTTCCCATCCTGTTACATAGGTATGAAGCTGCGCAAGAAGCTCATTATAATCTGAGTTTAAAGCATTCATGTTATTATTCAATTCCTCTATTTTCTTATCAGCCATCTCGGATTTTGCTTTTGTCATAAAATAAGCGTTTTTAAGTTTTTCATATTCAGCTTTATACTTTTCCACAAATTGCATATATTTTGCCAGTTCCGCATTCAATCTAACTATCTCATCTTTACTGGACTGTTTATTATCATCCGACAAAGCTTGAGTTAAAAGTTTTTCATTTTCTTCCTTTAATTTATCTCTTTCCTCTATTATATTTTTAAGATCCTGAGAAAGCGACTCTATCTGCGAAGAATATTTTTCTTCAATATCAGAAATTTTCTTTTCAAAATCATCAGTTGATTTGTTTTCTAAACCTTTATTTTCAAGCCCCTTTATTTTTTCTTCCAAATCAGATATTTCTTTATTCTTATTTTCAATCTCCTTCTCATATTCAGAAACTTTTGAAGCAAGTTTTTCAGCCTCAACTCTTTTCTCGTCAAAAGATTTAATAATAGTCTCCAATTCTTCTATTTTCTTGCGGCTTTGCTCAATTTCGATTTTTAACGAAGAAATCTCATTCTCTTGATCATTAATTTTACGATCTTTCATCTCCACTTCTTTTATCTTTTCCTCATATTCTCTTCTCAGCTCACTAATTCTCATTTCAATCTCAGACTCCATCTGCTTCTTATTTTCCTCTTGTATTTCGGCAACATTCTTCTCATAATCTTCCTTAAGTTTTTTAATTTTATCCTCATAATCTGATATAAGCTTTTGATTATCTTCTGAGTTTAAAATCATTTCCTTATATTTATTCAACTCCTCTTCATAAGCTTTTCTTATAGCAGAGTTTTCCAGATTCAACTTTTTTATCTCATCCATAAGCGCAGATATTTTTTTTGAAAGTGAGTCTTTTTCAGCCAGAAGTTTTCTATTTTCAGATTCAAGAAAAATTTTCGTTGCCACTATTTTTTTAGCCGAATCATTTGCCTTTTCAAATCTTTCATTGTAAGTTTTTTTTACAGAATTTATTATCTCATCTTTTTGTTTCAACTCTCTTATAAGATCTTCACTTTTCTCTTTAAGAATTTCTATTTGAGATAAATTTTTTTCGTTTTCATATTTAGTTTTCTCAAGATCTTTTTCCATTACCTTATTTTTATTTAATATATTTGCATACTCCTTTTCTATCTCTTTACTAAGTGATTCCATTTTTTTAAACCTTTCGGAAAGCATCTCTATTTCATCCTTATACTTACTTAATTCTATTTCTTTCTTTTTTAAAGACTCGTTAAGCCTTAAATTTTCCATCTCAAGCTCACCAATTTTTTCAGAATACCTTGTTTCTACTTTATTCACCTCAGATTTAAAATTAGTCTGCAATCTTTCATTCTCAGCTTTAATTTTATCAACTTCTTTTTCCATCTCTTTATTTAACAAATCCATCTTTCTTAAGCGTTCAGATAGTATATCCAGATCACCTTTATATTTATTTAATTCTACCTCTTTCCTTTTTAAAGATTCATTAAGTGTGGAGTTTTCCAACTCCAACACGTTAACTCTTTCAGAATATCTTATTTCTACCTTATTCACCTCAGATTTAAAATTAGTCTGTAACCTTTCATTTTCAGCTTTTAATTTGAAATTTTCCTGGGAAATCTCAGATTTTAAAAGGTTTAGCTCGGATATTAAAACATCTTTTTCTCTAATAGCTTTTTCATAGTCAAACTTAATCTTTTCTATCTCTTTTTGTCTTTCAAAGATATTTTTTTCTGTCATCTCCCCAATCTGCCTTCTTAATTCAGAGATTTCCTTTAAAAGACCATCTTCTTTCATCTTAAATTTATCCGATTCAAGATTAAACTGAGCTTTCAAATTAGATATTTCGTTTTTTAAAACAATTATTTCTTTTTCTTTTTCCGGAATAAGTTTTATATATGTATCAAGAGAAATTCTTTCTTTCTCAAGATCATTTATTATTTTATTAAGCCGTTCAATCTCTTTAGCAGTTTGCTCTTTTTCTATAACAAACCTTTTATACTCATCTTCAATTCTACTTTTAGACTTTACCAGATCTTTTAACTTTCTTATTTCCTCATCCTTTTTTGAAATAATCTTTTGCCACTCTGCCTTTTCATCAAGGAATCTTCTTTCAAATTCCTGAAATCTCAAAACAAAATGTTCTTCAGCCTCTTTTGATGTTTTTTCTTTTTCCTGAAGCTGGGATTTTAAGGTTTGAACCCATGTTTCTCTCTCTTGAATAAGTTTTATCTCAAGCTCTTTTATTCTGGATTTAAGAGCATTTTTTTCATCCTCTATTTCTTTTTCCCTCTGCGCTCTTTTGATTTTATCCTCTACCTCCCTTATAGAATTTTCAAGTTTTGATGCAAGAACCTCTTCCTGCTGACTTTTTATAGTAAGAGCTAAAACCTTTTCCCTTTCTTCTGCAAGACTTTTCTCAAGTTCAATAATCTTTTTTTCAAGTTTCTCCTTCTCCTCATTAATTTTTGAATAATCCTGTGTTTCTCCAATAGATGGAGTTGGTTTTGCTAAAGGCAGGGGGTTTTTAACTGGAAAAGAAGGAGACGGAAGAGGAGGTTTATTAATATTAGACTTTCCAGCCACAAATGGAGGAATAGGAGGCAAATTCTTTTTATTTAACTCTGCCATATAACTATATTCTAAAATTTAAGCATTTCAATAATATTAAAAAAATATTACATTCCAAGTTGTCTTTTTAAATCATCAAGCCAATTTTTAAACTCCATATCATTGGACAATTTTACATAATTATCATAAGCTGAAACAGCTTCTGCATAGTTACCAATAGAGTAATAACTTGAACCAAGATATTGCCAGGCCACAGCGTTTTCAGGCTCGGCTTCAATAACATACCTTAGATAAGAAATAGCAGTTTCAAAGTCCTGAGAATTATATGCATCAACAGCTTTAGACATATAGTCAGATAATGAATCTTCTTGTTGAGACTGAGTTTGAGATGCTTTCTCTATTCTCTTATCACGTGCAGCAGAAGAGATATCAGATTCTATTATATATATTCCTCCTTCACTTTTTCTATAACTTGCTATTTTGCCCTCAGCCTCAAGAGTTTTAACAGTATCAACTATTTTCATCTGCGCTTCATCAATCTGTTGCTGTGTTAATTCCCCCATATACTCTATAATCTCTTTTATGGTGTTCTGAGCTCCCTGAGACATATTTCTGAAAAATTTATCTGATATTTGGGGAGAAGCGCCTTTAAGAGCTTTTGCAAGGTCTTCGTTTGAAACACTTCTTATAATAGTCTGAATATCCTTGTCACTAAAAGAAACAATGTCTTCAAAGATAAGCATTATGCTTCTTATTTTTTCATATATATCAGGTTTCTGGTTTTTTAAGTATTCAAGAACGTTTTTTCTTGTTTGTGGATCAGCCTCTTCAAGTATCTTCATTAACTGCTCCACCCCTCCCATTACAAATTCCACACTTTCCTTCACTTCTTTATCAATAGCTTCTATCTGTTCTCTTGTAGCTTGTTTTACCTTCAAGGATTCAATAGCAACTTTAGATTGTAGTTCAACTGGAAGCATGGCAAAAGCCTGTTTTGATATTTCTGGCTTAAGATAACTTAAAATTACCGCTATTATCCATGGGTCCTCTTTTTTAAGTAAAAAAAGATAAATAAGTTTTTTAAGATTTTCTTCATTGATGTAAGTAAAAGGCTCCAACTTCTTCATTTCTTCCTCCTCCTCTACCTCTTCTTCCTCTTTCTGGATAAAATTCATATCTATAGCCTGATGCCCTTCCTGCTTCTCTTCCCCTTCCCCTTTCCCTTCACCCTTACCGCCTTCTTCTCTTTTATCCTCTATATTGACCTCAGCCCCAGGCTTTTCCATAATAGCTTTCAGATACCGTCTTAAAAAAGACCATAACGGTCCAAAAAGGTAAAATAAAAACAAGAGAAGCAAAATAGCATATAGAAGCGGAAGATAAACTAGAGGCTTTTTAATATCATCCCATATATTGGAAGTATTAAATTTTGTCGGTTTGAATATGACTATCGGAGGGTCTTTCCCTCCTATTTTATATGGAAGCAATAAATCATCTATTCTCTCCCTTGCTATCATAAGCAAACCCTGAGGTAATTTCTCGTCGTGTAAAACAGTAACCTGAAACTTTGTTATTGTCGGCTCTACAGAAAATTTTACTTCTTCCACCCCAAGTGTTTGTTGTGTTTGCCTTCCATGTGCAGCCTCTGGCCTTTTATCATCTCCTAAAATATATTTAGGCTTTGGGATTCCTGGAAGAATAAAATCAGTATCTGCATAAGACTGAGAAGCGCCTTTTTCCTTATATTGCTGTAAAACCCCAACTCCCTCTTTTGACTGATCTCTTTTTTTTGTTATTATTTCAAAAAGCACATCCGCAAAAGCAAAAGCTCTGTCTTTCCCAAGCACAGGATCCAGTATGTTATTTTTTATTTTTTCCTCTATTTCCTTTCTAAACTCATTTTGTTTTTCTATCAGGACAATATTTATATCATTTGAATATGTATTATTCTGAGAGAAAATTACTGAGATGTTAATAACCAAAAGAAAAAAGGATATTATAATACTGAACCTCATAAATATAATTTTACCTTATTAATAATTACAAAAATATAACATAATTATTATATAAACCAAGCTAAATCTATTTTATCTGTTCAAGAAATTGTTTTACTGTAATATTGTTAGGATTGATCTCAAGAACTTTTTCCCACATTGCTTTTGCTTTAGCTTTTTGATCCATAAGGAAGAAAGCGCTTCCCATAATCTCAAGCGCCGTCTCATTATTCGGTTCAAGATCAAGTATATCCTGCGCTCGTCTTAAAGCAACATCGTATTTCCCTTCATATATAGCCTGCCTTGCGTCATAAATTTTTTGATCTATTAATGTAAAAATCTCAGGTCCCTCGGGTCTTCTTGTAAGTTCACTCATGCCAGCTTCTTTCTCTACCATATTAAGCAGAGAAAGCAATTTGTCGTCTTTTGGATTTTTATTATAAGCATGTCTTAAAACATTAACAGCACTTCTTAAATCTTTTCCATCAACATACGCTACTATACCCCTTCTAATAAGTGTTTGAAGTTCATCCATACCAGTTGCATTAGGTACATAAGTAATAGCTGACTGAAGTTTATCAAGCATTTGTCTTATCTCAACATTACCTGGATCTGCATCAAGAGCGCTTTTGAATTTTTCAACTGCTTTTGAAAAGTATCCTGATTTGAAATACTGTAAAGCCTGTCTTACTATATTTCTTATTTCAGAATCATGTTTAGCCTTTGAGGAATCACCAAATCTAATCCCCACAGAAAACTTTGTAGTGTTTCCAAGAGAATGTATTCCCTGAGCTACATCAAGGTTAACCCCTTTGTATTTAATACCTATTCCAAAACTTGCTTCCTGTATATCTGGATTTGCCATTATGCCAAATCTAAAAGCCGCCCAATAAAGTGGATAATACTCTCCACCAAACCTCAGGTTCTGTCCCCCACCTTGAGTTTTTGTAACATCAAGATCGAATATCAAACTTCCCTTGAAAAGACTGAAAGATTGCCCTAACTTAAAAACAAGCGGAAAATTATCGTCGGTATCGCCAGATTTCATTGAGAAAATATTCTGGACTCCAAAAGCAAATCTATACACCTTTGACATATTATAATTTATAGCAAGATCTATTGTATTAAAAGAATCCTTTGATGTGTCTACGCTTCTTGAAACATTTTTTACAGAAACCCCAAATGCCAATTTTGAAGAAACGTTTCTCCCCCATGCCAGTCCTATCGCTCTTTCTGTTACTTCAAATGTTCCAAGACTTTCAAGGCTTACTATTTCGTTAGTATTTGGATCAACTTTTATCGCAACCTTTTCAAATCCTCCAGAATTCATCTGATCCATAAATATACCAAATGTTCCTTTTGAAGCAGTTGGTTGAACATAGCCTATAAAATTAAGGGTTGTCTGCTCAAACATCTGCGCTTGCATAAAAGAAAACTCTTTTCTTTCAACAAGCGACAAGGCTGCCGGATTCCAGTAACTTGCTGTTGCGTCATCGCTTATTGCAAAAAAAGCACCTCCCATCCCCAGGGCTCTTGCTCCAACGCCATAATTTAAAAATGCACCTGCCTGACCACCACTTTGAGCAAACGTATCAACTGTAAATAAAAAAACCATTATAAATGCTTTTAGCAGATATAATGGTTTAATTATATATATAAATACTCTATTCATAGCTTCGGCAGCCTGACCTTCCGGTATATACCGGAATCTTTGGCTTTGCGCCCCCAAATTTCTTTGGGTTTGCTATTATCGTACTATATTTGCATTACAAATATATTACGCCTGCCTTACAATGTTGTTACATTTATATTATAGCAGAAAATCTGGTTTTGTCAATACCCTAATTATAGACATGTCAAGTATGCCTGGTTTTAAATTTATTTTTAATCCAGTTTTGTAAATTGTCCATTAGAACATAAGTTACAGGTGTCATTAAAAGCGTTATTAAAAGTGATAAAACCTGCCCTCCGATTATAACCCCGGCAAGAGACCTTCTCATACCTGCGCCTGGACCTGTTCCAAGGGCCGTGGGAATCATAGCAAAAACAAGTGTGATAGTTGTCATTAGTATGGGTCTTAATCTAGTTCTATTTGCCTCTATAATTGCTTTATGCCTATCATATCCTTTTGCACGTAGCGTATTAGTATAATCAACCTGAAGTATAGAATTCTTTTTAACTATACCAAAAAGCATAAACATTCCCATAAGAGCGAATATTGTAAGATTCGAACCTGTGATGTAAAGTGAAATCAAAGCAAAAGGGAGGGTAAGGGGCAAAATTATTATTATTGAAACAGGATAAGTAAAACTCTCAAATTGAGCTGCAAGAACTATATAAACAAAAAGAAATGCAAAGATAAAAGCCATCAAAAAACTTTTGAGCATTCTTCCAAACTCTTTTGCCTTTCCAACAGGCTGAGCCTGATATTGAGGATTATTATTTATTTTTCTAAAAACCTCATCACAGGTATTTAAAAGCTGGCTTAAAGAAGCTTTTCCCTCAACATTCGCATATATAGATATTTTTCGCTGCCTGTTAAACCTGTCTATCTGAGTTGGTCCATATCCCGCTTCTATATCACTAACAGCATCTAACCTTACAACCTTGTTTACTGAAGAAGGAACAACCAAAGATTTTATAACCTGAGGCGAGTTTCTCCATTTTTCTTCAGCTCTCACTTTAACTTCATATAATTCGTCCCCCTCTTTATATTTTGTGACGCTTTCCTGCCCTGAAACAAAATTCCTGATTGTATTTGCGATATCCTCAATTTTAACTCCTAACTTATGAGCCCTGTCTCTATCAATTATTATTTTATACTCCGGCTTTGCATTCGAAAAACTTGTATCAAGATCAACTACGCCATCGATTTTCTTAAGTTCGGATATTAAACTGTTAGCATAGCCTTGAAGAATGTTTAAATCTGAACCCATTACAACATACTCCATTTCATAATTCTTCATTCCAGATATGCTCCCCTGTCCACCTACTATAACTGATGTTCTCAATCCTTCATATTTAGAAAGCATTTTTCTAACTTTAGCCATAATTTTTTCAAGGCTTTCTTTTCTTTCATTAACCCCGACAATTTCAAAAAATATATATCCTTCGTTTTTATTTGAAATACCGCTTTGAGAAATTCCGATATTTACAAGGGTTTTTGTTATATATGGAACATTATTTTTTATCTCAGATTCTATCTGAAAAATTAATTTCTTCATAATTTCAAGGTTTGTTCCTTCTTTCGCGGCAATATTAACCTGAAACATAGAGGTATCATCAACTGGAAGGAAATTTTTTCCAATAAACTTAATCATAAAAAAAGTCATAATCATTAAAATCAATGAAGAAACTACCATAAATTTTATATGGGAAAGTGCATAACTAAGTATCTTTATATAATATGACGCAAGAGTTTCGTTTAATCTTTCAGCAAATAATCTAAATTTTGTTTCTTTAAGTTTTCTTAACAATAACCCTGAATAACTTGGCGTTATGGTTAAAGCTACTAATGTAGATATAGCAATGGAATAAGCAAGGGTCAGTCCAAAACTTTTCATAAATCTTCCAACCATACCAGACATATAAGCAAGCGGAACAAATATTGCAAGAAGAGATATAGATATTGCAAGAACTGCAAATCCTATTTCCCTTGAACCGCTTATTGCGGCATCAAGAGATGATGTGTTTTCTTGTTCAAGATGTCTGTGTATGTTTTCAATCATAACAATAGCATCATCAATTACAAGCCCAACTCCAACAACAAGTGCAAGAAGAGTTATGTTATTTAATGTAAAACCACTTATCTCCATAAGTGAAAATGATCCTATAACAGAAACAGGAATCGCAATAGCAGATATAATTGTGCTTCTTAAATCTCCGATAAATAAAAGTATTACAAGCGAAGCAAGTAAAGCACCTAAAACTAAATGCTCTTTTACAGCGTTTAAAGAACCATTAATAAAAACACTTTGATCTCCTACTATCTCAACCTTCATATCAGGTGGTAAAATTTTTTTTATTTCATTAAGTTTTTCTTTTATATTTTCTATAACTTTGACTGTGTTTGTTCCAGACTGTTTTTTAATAACAAGCGTAACCGCTGGTTTCCCATTTAAATATGAAATATTTTTAATATCCTCACCAGTATCTTTAATACTTCCTATGTCCTTTAATTTTATTAAAGCTCCATTATAAGATGTAATTAAAATATCATTGAAATCACTAACCTTTTTAACCCTTCCCATCGTTCTTAAAACAAAATCCATATCCATCTGCTCTACATTCCCGCCCGGAACTTCCACATTCTGCTGTCTTATAGAATCAATAACCTGCTTAACAGTAATTTGATACGCCTGCATTTTTAAAGGATCTAAAATGACATGTATCTCCCTGTTTCTTCCACCAACTATATCCACAGAACCGACACCGTTTACTGTTTCAAGCATCTCTTTAATTCTTTTTTTCACAGTTTCAGTAAGATTTACTATATCTCTATCTCCGGAAACAGCTATATTTATTATTGGCATTGCTCCAAAATCTACTTTGCTTACTACTGGCGGATCCGTCCCTTGAGGAAGTTGTGAAAGTATTGCGTTAACCTTATCCCTTACCTCCTGAGCGGCGATATCCGGATCCCTATCCAGATCGAATTTTATCATAACAAGGCTCATTCCTTCATAGCTTGTTGAAGCTAAATCTTCTATTCCGTTAATTGTGTTTACAGCCTCCTCTATAACCTTTGTAACTGATGATTCTATTTCTTCAGGGCTGGCACCTCTTAAAATAGTCTTTACTGTAACAAATGGAAATTCAACATTTGGAAATAAATCCACGCCAATTCTTAGATAAGAAAAAATACCTAAGGTTATTATTGCAACTCCAAGCATTGTTGTAAAGACTGGTCTTTTAATAAAAAACTCTGAAAACCTCATAAATTCTCCTGATTAAGAACTTTTATTGGCGAGTTATTTGAAATTCCATAAAGCCCTATTGTTATTATCTCATCCCCTTCTTTTAAATTTTTAACTTCAATCCAGTCTGTATTCTTTATGCCATGTTTTATCTCTTTTTCAATAGCGACATTATTCAATCTATCTGCAAGATAAACATATTTTTTCCCCTCTTTCTCAACTATTGCGGAAACAGGAATAGCTAAAGCCCTTTGAACTTCCTGCAGAATAACATGAGCCTCAGCTATCATTCCAGACTTCAATAAATTTTCTCTGTTTTCTATAAAAGCCTCCACAAGAAAGGTTCTTGAAAGTTTATCAACAACAGGGCTTACTTTATCTACCTTTGTATAAAAAATTTTATCAGCATAAGCATCAACCTTAATATATACCTTGCTTCCAACAGATATTCTGGATAAATATTTTTCCGGGACTTCTATCTGAACCCTGATAACATCCTGATTTACCACAAGGGCTATCGGTGTCATTGGATTAACATCAGCTCCTTCATCCTGATAAACCCTCCCCACATATCCGCTTATAGTTGAAGGAACCGGAGCGGGTTCATATACAACCCCAACATCGTCTTTTTTAACTAAAGCAATAGCATCATCTTTTTTGACAAAATCCCCTTCCCTGACCAGATTCTTTACGAGTTTTCCATTTATTCGCGGGTATATCACAGCTTCATCTTTTCCTTTTATATTGCCCGATATTACCAACTCCTCCTTCAGATCTTTCCTTATAACCTTTTGAGTTTGTACATAAAAAACATTTTCATTTTTACTTCCATCTTTCTTATGGCATGAAACAACCGCAAAAAGCATAAGTAAAATCAAAAAATTTTTCTTCATATCCTATCCTCCTATTCTTCATTAAAGACCTATTGTATAATCAAGATTTATAACGGAGATTATATAATCATAAACTGCAGTCAAATACCCCAATCTTGCTGCATTATAAGCAACTGTAGCATCATTTATTTCAAGCTGACTTGCAAGTCCGTTTTTAAATCTTTCTTCTGTGGCTTTTAAAACCTTTTCGGCATTTTCAACAGAAACCTTTTGACTCTCAATTCTCTTTTCCGCCTCTTCAATAGCAAAAAGTGATTCCATAATCTCTATTTTAATTTTTCTTTTTATATCTTCTATATTCCTTTCGGCTAACTCAAGATTGTATTCTGCCTGTTTAATTTTTGAAACCGTTGAAAAACCGTTAAATATAGGCATATTAAAAGAAAGGCCAATAGCAGAACTCCAACCTCTTGTGTTTTCATCCGGAAATTTAGATGTTTCGCTTTGACCTGAAAACTGTTTTGAAGCAAATAAACTTATTGTAGGCCAGTGTCCCGCTTTTTCTATTTTTAACTGTTTTTCCGCCATATCTTTGTTTAAAAGGGATAATTTATAATCAGGTCTGTTTAAAAGAGCAGTTTTATAAAGTTCTTCAAAAGAATATTTTTTATAATTATAATCAAGTTTTCCAACAATATTTATCTCCTCGTCTAACTCAAATCCAAGCAGGTTTTTTAAATTCAACACCCCTGTTTTATATAGATTTTCCGCTTTTATAAGAGCAGGTTCATTATTTGAAACCTCAACCTTCTGTCTTAAAACATTTAGATCGCTTTGAAGACCCTGTTTGTATTTTTCCTCAACCGTCAAAAGATGTTCTTTTGAAATATTTAAAATATCGGTTTGAAGTTTTAAAAGCTCCTTTGCATACAAAATTGAATAAAAAATTTGCTTCACAGATTTTTTGATAATGTTTTTAATCTGCTTTGTATTTTCAACTGAAATATTACTATATATACGAGCCATCTTTATTGCAGTATCAACCTTCCCACCAGCCCATACAACCTGATTTAAATTTAAACCCATTGTATAAACATTCTCCATCCCAACTTCCGTTTTTCTTCCCCCAAAAAACGCAAGCGGTTTTTCAATATTTTTTGTATAATTTGCTGAAACTGAAATCTGAGGCCAGGCCGAACCATAATATTCATTTATCTTCTCTTTATAAATCCGCTCAGATGTATAAGCATTTAAAACTGAAATATTTTTCTTAAAAGCAATCTCAACTGCTTCATCTACATTTAAATCCATAGCCCAAAAATTGAAAGAGAAAAACATTATAATAAAAAAAACACCAAGCCCTTTAATAAAAACATCAATCAACCTGTAAATGCTTTTCATATCCACTTTTCCACTCATTTTGATTTCAAATATTAAATAAGATATTAAAGACGATATAAATATTGAAATAACTTCTGCAGTATCACTGCCAATCTTTTTACCTTTTAGATAAAGATTTTCTACAGCTGCTTTAATTTTAGTCTTATTCTTCTCCCTCACATCCTCAGCCATTTTTCTTAAATAATCCCTTTTCCCAAAATCTATCATTTTAAAAAAACAATTAACATGAAGTGCATTTTTTGAAAAAAACATATAATGTTTATCAATAATTGCTCTTATAAATTCACTTAACTCACCAAAGGTCTTCAAATCATTAAATATAGATTCAATCTCTTTTTTCTTTAAATTAAACGCATATTTTACCATCTCATCTTTATCTTTAAAATAATAATATATCACTGGTTTAGTGACCCCAAGCTTTTTTGCTATATCATCCATTGAAACAGCATCCATACCAGATTGTGAAAACAACTCAACCGCCGTTTCAACTATCTTTTCTCTGGTTATTTTTTTTGTTTTCATAACTTACCTACCGGTAAGTAAATTATACCAAACAATAATAACAAAAGTCAAATATTTGTAAGATATCTATACATACCTGTCTGCGTGTCTACCTGAGCGAAGACACTCGCAGTCAGGCAGACACGCACAGGCAGTTTAGACTTTTTATGATTTTTAATCGTTCATCTAAAAATCAATTTATCGGCTTTTTTACAATTCAATTATTTATGGCGTTTTTCATACCGTAACTATACATAACCAATTACAATCGTAGAAAATTTTAAAA
>JAINCQ010000039.1:0-3117 GCA_036574205.1 Elusimicrobiota bacterium
TGTTTTGCCCGCCTTGTGATAACGATGGTAAATATTTTGTAGATATTCCATTTTTGATTTGTAACTCGGCATGAAACCCTCCTTTCTTTAACAGAAATTTGGGTTACATTATACATTGCTTGATTCGACTACTGGAAAAAGATTACAAAAAAAGATAAAATGTGCTTGATGAAATTTTATAATACTCACATTTATTCTAATAAAAAACTCTTCAATGAGTACCGTCTGGATTTAAAGTTAAGAGAAGAAGTAGAAATAGAGGTCAAAAAATGGAAATCTAAAAACGCTATACAAAAAAAATTAAAATCTGAACTTTCGGATTCTATAGGAATGCATCATTGTAAACTAACCAATAGTGGTCGTAAAGCTATTTTAATAGCACTTAACTTATTAAATGCTAAGGGGAAAAAGGTAGCTGTAGCTTCTGTCACGCATCATTCTTTGTTAGATTCCATAATTCTTGCTAAAGCCAAACCTGTATTTTTAGATATCGATATAAAAAATCTAAATATTGTTAGTAAGGAACTTGAAAATAAACTTAGGGGGGTAAATATTTTGCTTCTTCCCCATATGTTTTCAACCTCCCCTGATTTACCGGTCATAGTAGAGATATGTAAAACTAAAAATA
The DNA here is from genome assembly GCA_036574205.1 of Elusimicrobiota bacterium. Lineage (GTDB taxonomy): Bacteria > Elusimicrobiota > Elusimicrobia > Elusimicrobiales > UBA9959 > JAAYVG01. The sequence continues at coordinate 629 of JAINCQ010000039.1, forward strand.
TTGCGTTAATAGAGGATATTTCGCAGATTTTTGGTGAAGAGGGAAATTATGGGTATTTTGGAGATTTTGTAGTTCTTTCAATGTCTCCATATAAGCCTGTATCTGCTCCCTTTATGTCAGCAGGTGCAATATTTTGGAATAAAGATAGAGAATTTCCGATTCCAGAAGAAAAATTATCTAAAAAACATTTAGCTCATTTATTGGTAAAACTAAAATATTTAAGTGCGATCATGAAAGGTTTTCAAGAAGTAAATTCATTCTATAGAACTAACCTTAAAGACTTACCAATTAAAATACCTTATGTTGGAAAATCTGCTCAGGAATTTCCTATCCTGACTTCAAAGAAAGAAGAGCTTGAAAAAGAACTTTTAAGGGTTAAAATACCACTTGAAAGACCATATACTCCTCTACATATATTATATGGAGCAAAAGAAAAAATATGTCCGCAATCTCTTTTTTATTTCAAGCAAGCACTTCATCTACCTGTTTTTCCTGATATGACCATAACCGAGGCCTCTTATATAGTCAAAGTTATAAAATCCTTTTTTAAAAGAAGAATATGATAATACCTTCTTATATAGCTATAGATTTGACATACTTATGTCCTTTAAAATGTAATTTTTGTTTCATAAAAAACTCCAAAAAGCAAAAAGAAATAAATATAGATTATTTAGAAAAGTTAGTCAAAAATCTTAGAGGAGGAAAAAAGCATTTTTATATTACAGGTGGGGAACCTTTGCTTAAAGAGTGGCTTGGAAGATTTATTTCAATTATAAAAAATGAAGGGCATACGTGCTTAGTAACAACAAACGGGCTTTTATTGCGTGGCAGAAAACTTAAAGAAATTCTTAAATCAGGACCAGATGAAATTGCAATATCCCTTCATGGTCCTAAAAAGATCCATGATAAATTATGTGGCAAATCAGGTTCTTTTTCTATAATATTAGAAAATATTTTAACTTTTTTATCTGATGCTTCAAGAAGGACATCTATATCAATATGGTGCACAATTACGCCAGATAATCACCATATTCTACATGATTTTTATCTTTTCCTCAGTAAACTTGGAGTAGATAAAATAGTTTTTAATCACCTTGAATTTATTTCTCAAAAAGATTTTGCTGAGACACAAAGAATTTTCCTGAAAGAACTAAATGCTGTATTTAACGCAAAACCAAGTGAGGAAAGAGTCCGCGGATTAAATCCTATGATTGTCGCTGAACAAATAAATGAAATTAAAAAGCATAATAATAAAAATGTCAGATTTTATCCAGATCTAAACTTTGATGAAATACTTAAATGGTATACTCCCACAGCTAATATTATAAGAAAAGGTTTCTGTAAAGGACAATTCAATAGCTTATGGATTTCTCCTTACGGCAGACTCATAACCTGTCAACCACTTGCTTACGACATTGGAGAATTGAATCCAGATGATCCTTACTCATTACTAAATGGATTAAAGTATTCTCGTTTTAGAAAAACACTCATAAAACATAGAGGACTATTACCTGCATGCTCACGCTGTGGGAGGGTATCACATAAAACTACCATTATCCCCTTATCGCTATCAAGGTTTTATAAGGATAAAGCTAAATAAAAACTCTTAAATAAATTATTTTTTCTAAATTACCAACATTAACTTTTTAAAGAATGTTACTATCTTTTAATCTACCTTTACCTCTAAAATGTTGCAAATGTGCATAACTTATCTATACACTGCAAAATATCAGAAACATATTAGACAGATTTTTAAAGCCGTTAAGCCGTAGAACAATATTTGTAAATCTATTGAAAACTGTGTGATAAAAAACAGATATATCTCCAATAGCGGACTGACCGGGGCGGTCAGTCCGGTGCTTACTTTAGGGACAGTCAAACTGTCCCTTCCCCCTTAAATCTCCTCACCCTAACCCTCTCCAAAAAAGGAGAGGGAATTAAAATGGGGAGAGGGCAAATATAAACATATGAAAGCAGTTAAACCGTCTAGAAAGGTAATATTCATGCCTTGCTAATATTTATTTTCCTCTCCCTTGACGGGAGAGGATTAAGGTGAGGGTGAAAAAAATGAGAGGGGACATAGCAGTTAAACCGTTCCGGAGGGTAATATTCATCATATGGAGTTTAAATGATAGGGCTTATGGATTATATGTTATTGAAAAACGCAATAAATGATTGGATATGAAAGCGCCGTTAGACTTAATTTTAAAAGATAAAATGTCGCAAATGTGTGTAACTCATAGGTAGTGTATAATATTGTGTGTAATTTTATATTGACAAAATAATAAAAAAGGGCTATTCTCCTTATATAGAAACAAAAACTACAAAAAAAGGAGGAATAGCCTTATGAATAGTATAACAAAAATAGAGGAGATAGAGAAGTGGAAATTAGCGAGGGAATGGCTTAAGGGTTTAGATGATGAATTTGATAAGGAACTGAGGCGTAAGACGCTGACAGGGTTAAAGAAGCTAATAGAAACTAGTCTTGA
>JAINCQ010000040.1:0-109427 GCA_036574205.1 Elusimicrobiota bacterium
TTCCATTTTGAACCTCAACTTCATAATGCAACCCTCCTTTATTGAGGGTTACATTATATAAATTTCAGTTACATTTTAAATGAGTTGACATTTAGCCTTATGGTTACATTTTACATGATTTGATTCGCAGTATTTTGCTTTTCGCTTATTAGTATGTATAATTTTATTAATGGCAAAGAAATATTCTCTAAAAAAATACAGACCAAAAAGAAGAAGACTTAGGGTATCGCTTCCGTTAAGCAATAAAGGTATCTATATTTTTTTGTCTTTTGTAGCCTTTATTTTTTTTGCAGTTTATATTACAAACAATGTCTCAAAGATAAAAATTAAAGGTAATATTTTTTCTAACATTATACAAAAGGTAACCATTGATATTGCTAACGATAAAATAAAACAGGATATAATGTCCACTCTTTTTATGTATAAAAATACAGTTTATGTAGAAAAAATAAAAGAAGATACCATAAAGTATATATCTCAGAAGTACCCCTTTATTAAAAATATAACAATTAAATTTAACCCAGTTACAGGGGTATTATCATTAAAAGGAGAGATCTTAAATTCAATTGGGTATATATCAAACAACAAAAAATTCATACTCTCTGATGGTTCTATCTCTCTTTCCTCATATAACAGTCCATCCGAATTAATTGATATCAGATGTAAAAATGAATGCGAATTTTCAAAAAAAGATATAGATCTGATTAAAAATTTTTTGTCTTATAAAAACAACTTTGGGACAAATTTTTATTTATATTTTTCAGATAATAAAATATATGCAAACGATGACGAAAAATCGATTATCTGGGGCAGCCATAATTTTTTTAACGAAAAAATGGAGAAAATAAATTATATCGTAAATGATGCAAGAAAAAAAATAACACCTCCCTTAAACATAGATATGAGATACTTTGAAGAGGGAAGGATATTGGTTTCCCCACAAAAAAAATAGAAATGAACTTTTAATTAAATATGCAATATTGATATTTTTATTTCTCAATAAAAGATGCTAAACTGTTATAACTTACTGTTCAAAAAAGCAAAGCGGATTGAAAAATTTTGTAAAATATATACGGAGAATCTATGGATATAGACGAGATTATAGCTGCGGTTGATATAGGCAGTGATAATATTGTTGCTGCAACTGGAAAACCAACCACAGATAATAAAATAGAGGTTATCTACGGAGCCTGGAGACAGTGTAAAAAGGGGCTTAAAAATGGGATAGTCACAAATATTTCGGCTCTGTCAAACACATTTAAGGATTTAATGGATGAAATGGAAAGGGAGTCTGGGAACATAAGGATAAACGATCTTTATGTTGGGGTGAGAGGATCTCATATAGAATCGATGAACAATAAGGGTATTTATACCGTAACAAGAACCGATAAAGAAATTATATCTGAGGATGTATTCAGGGTCATAGAAAACGCAAAGGCCATTCATCTGCCAAATGAAAGAGAGATAATACATATTATACCACAGGATTTTTCGGTTGATAAAGAGAAAGGATTTGAAAACCCAGTAGGAATGGAAGGTAATATCCTTGAAACGAATGTTCATATAGTCACAGCTAATATATCACATCTCAATAATATCTCAAAGACAATAGCTAACTCTGGCTTTGGGTTGAAAGAGCATATTTATCATATATATGCGATAGGAGAAATAGTTTTAACAGAAGAGGAGAAAAAACTTGGATGCGCAATAATAGATATAGGGGATCAGATAACATCAGTAGCTATTTACTATGATGGGAAAATAAGATTCTCAAAAGATATACCTCTTGGCAGTTACTATATAACCAATGATATAGCATTTGCTCTTCACATCCCTTTTGATGTGGCAAATAATCTCAAAGAGACAAAGGGATACGCAATGAGTTCGCTAATTGAAAACGAGGAAGAGATAGACATAATCTCAATGGATAGGACAAATAAAAAAAAGGTGTCTACATCAACGCTCGTGGAATATATCAAGCCAAGGGTAGAGGAATTGCTTGTATCAGTTAGAGAAACTATAAACAAAACCGAATATGGTGGTTATGTAAACGGAATAGTTATTACTGGAGGCGGTTCATTGCTTAAAGGTATGAAGGAAGCGGTGGAAAGAGTTTTTAAAGTTTCTGATGTGAGATATGGAGGTATAAACACAGATTATGTGGAAATAAAAGATAAAAAATACACACATCAAAAATATCTGACCGCAATTTCCCTGCTCTGTTATCCAGTTTTTATAAAACCGCAATTGGAGCAATTTTTAAATACCGAGCTTGAATCAAATGGTTTATCAGAGTTTTTTAAATGGGTTAAAAAACTTTTTTCATAACTAACCAGGGTTTATTTAAAAAATGACAAATTTAGACATCTATAATGTGAAAGAAGCAAACATCAAAATAATAGGTGTTGGCGGGGGCGGCGGCAATACAATTAACAGGATTGCCTCCAGAATGTTCAAAAATGTAGACCTTATAGCGGCAAACACTGATATTCAGGCATTAAGAGCAAACTCCGCTCCAATAAAAATATCTCTTGGGATGAAACTGACCAAAGGACTTGGCGTTGGTGGAGACCCTGAAAAAGGAAAACAGGCGGCAATAGAGTCAATTGTGGAGATAGAGAACTGCATTAAAGGGGCTGATCTTGTTATAATAACAGCTGGACTTGGCGGAGGGACAGGGACAGGAGCTGCCCCGGTAATTGCTCAGGTAGCTAAAAAGATGAATGCGCTTATTATGGCAGTTGTAACAAAACCATTTAAAACTGAAGGCGCTTATAAAATGGGGCTTGCGGAAAAAGCTATAGAAGAATTAAAACCAAATATTGATGCGATGATAATAATCCCAAACGATAAACTTTTAATGCTGGATACAACAAGCAAAAATGCTTACCAGGAAGCTGATAAGGTTGTGATAGAAGCAATAACAGGGATAACAGACCTGATAACCACCCCTTCAATGATAAACGTAGATTTTGCAGATATTGAAAGTATTTTAAGACAATCGGGAACAGCCCTTATAGGAATCGGAGAGGGGACTGGCGAAAGAAGACATATGGAAGCAATAAAAAAAGCGCTTAGTTTCCCTCTTATAGAAAATGCAGATATACAAAATTCAAAAGGATTGATAGTTTATTTTAAATGCAGTGACAATTTTAAGACAAAAGAACAACACGAAGTACTGGATTATCTTAACAAAAAAGTTTCTAACTCTCAGGTTAAAATAAAATTCGGACAACATCTGGATAACGATATAGCTGAAAATAAAATTTATATAACTGTCATAGCCGCTGGATTTGGTTATGAAGAAAAATTTTTGACAAAACCATATTATGAGATATTAAATGATCAGATTGAAAATCAACCACGCCCCAATGAAGAGATAAACATGGCAAAACCCGCATATTTAAGAAGGAGAACGTCCATACTGGACTGATTATGATAAATTTAAACCTTCTTTTGAAAATAATGGTTCAAAATAACGCAAGCGACCTTCATATAAGAAGCGATTCTCCAGTATATTTGAGAATAAATGGAAGGCTTGTGCCTATAAAAGATTCTTTCCTAACTGCAGCTCAATTAAACGAGATGATATTGCCTTTTATGAATGAGAGGATTAAGAAAATTTTTAATGATACCCATGAGGCGGATTTCTCATATCAAATGGAAGGAGTTGGAAGGTTTAGATTCAATTATTTTTTACAAAAAAATAAGCCATCGGTAGCTATAAGGCATATACCTTTTAAAATTCCCACATTTGAAGAGTTGAAACTTCCAGTTCAGCCGCTAAAAAAATTATCATCAAACGACAGGGGCTTGATCCTCGTAACTGGCATAACCGGCTCGGGAAAGTCGACAACTCTGGCAGCAATGATAGAATATATAAATAATCTTTATGAATATCATGTAATAACCATAGAAGACCCGATAGAATATGTATTTACAGACAAAAAAAGCATAATAAGCCAGAGAGAAATAGGAACAGATACAAACAGTTTTGTAAGCGCTTTAAGAGTTGCACTAAGACAGGATCCTGATGTAATTATGGTAGGTGAGATGAGGGATCTGGAAACAACTCAGGCAGCCATAACAGCTGCTGAAACCGGGCATCTTGTTTTTTCCACCCTGCACACAATGAACGCAGTTCAGACAATTTCAAGGATAATAGATCTCTACCCACCGCATCAACAATTACAGGTAAGATTACAGTTATCAGAAACATTAAAAGGAATAATTTCTCAGAGGTTGATTGCTTCTTCAAAGGGCGGACGAATAGTAGCAGTTGAGATAATGATAAACACGCCTCATATAAAAAAGCTGATTGCCGAAAACAATCTTGACGGGGTATATCAGGCTATAGCAAAAGGCGGTTATTACGGCATGCAGACATTCAATCAGTCTCTGGTAAGCATATATAAATCAAACCTCGCTTCTCTGGAAGAAGTTGTTGCCGCCGCTTCAAATCCTGACGATGTTCTGCTTGCAGTAAAAGGTATAGAGCAGGATACTGGCAATACCCAGATAGAACCTTAACGGAGGATAATATGTTTGCAGAAGGATACATAGGAATAGCCGGAATAATAGGAGTTGGAAAGTCCACCCTTACGATGGAACTTGCTAAAGCTTTAAACTTTGAGCCGGTTTTAGAGGAAGTAAGCGGAAATCCATACTTAGCAAAATTCTATAGTGATATGAAAAAATATGGCACTATTATGCAAATATGGCTCTTAAATCATAGATTCCGTCAGCACAGGGAATTTGTGGCAAGGATAAGTCTGGGAAAAATAAGAGGTGTGGTTCAGGATAGAACCATATGGGAAGATACTATTTTTGCAAGGATGCTAAATCAACATCCAGAAAAGATAATAAGCGATATAGATTATAACACATATCTCGACCTTTTTGACAATATGGTTTTAAGGGAACTTGTTTTCCCTCAGCTTTTGATATTCTTAGATTGCAGTGTTCAAACAGCAATGCAAAGGATAAAAAACCGCGGCAGAGAAATGGAAAAAACAATTACAGAGGATTATCTTAAAAGCCTTCAGGAGAATTATTACCAGTTTATAGAAGAAATGGAAGACGCCGGGGTTAGAATACTTAGAATAGACTGGGAGACATTTAAGCCAACCAGCGAAGTAGTAAGACTTGTCAATGAGTATTCTCTCAAGCCTTCAAGTTTTACAAAATGGGTTCGCCCGTTAAGAAAGCCACCTGATGAGAGCCAATTAAAAACAAAAACTGAAAGCGCTGTTAAGGTTTAATGATGAGAAGAAATGGTATAATAATAGCGATTGATGGACCGGCAGGGGTTGGTAAATCTACTATAGGCAGGATGGTGGCAGAAAGAATAAATTATAAATTCATAAGCAGTGGGAAGATGTATAGAGCTGTAGCCTGGCTTTGTGTAAACAATAAGGTTGATTTATCTAATGAAGAAGAAGTATTAAAAATTGCTATGCAGTCGGTCATGAAATTTGTTGAAAACAAAACCCCTGAACCTTCACTTTCAATAAACGGTCATATTCTTGAAAAAGAGCTCTTTGACGAAGAAATAGCCGCCGCAACAAGTTTAGTGGCAAGACTGATGAACTTAAGAAAATATCTCGTAAAACTCCAGAGAGAAATAGGCAAAGATGGCGGTATTATAATGGAAGGTAGAGATATAACAACAAACGTTTTTCCAGACGCTGAATTAAAAATATACCTTGACGCCTCAGCCGAGGCTCGTGCTAATAGGAGAGTGAAACAACTTAAAGAGCAAGGAATCTCAGCAGATTATAACGAAATCCTTGATATGATAAAGAAAAGAGATGCCCAGGATTCTTCAAGAAAACATAACCCCCTGATGAAATCCCATGACAGTTTTTATATAGATTCAACAAATCTATTCAAAGAAGAAGTAGTTGATAAAATATTAAACCTTTACAAAGAAACGATGGAAGCCAAAAACTGATGAAGAATTTAGCCACATTCTTAATAAGAATTTTTTTAAAAGTTTTTTATAAAATTGAAGTAGTAGGGATTGAAAACGTTCCTCCTAAGGGAAAAATTATTATAGCCTCAAACCATATATCAAACATAGATCCACCGGCAATACTTTCCTTTATAAACAAAGTAAGAAATGACACAGTGGTTCTTGCCAAAAAAGAACTATTTAAAAATAAACTTTTTGGAAAATTTCTTAAGAACATGGGGGCAATAGAAGTAGACAGACAAAACCCGGGTATAACTCCGATTAAAAAATCAATTGAGGCTTTAAATCAAGAAAAGTGTCTTTTGATTTTTCCACAAGGAACTAGAAAAAAACAAGACAATGAACCCCAGCCGAAACACGGAATATCCTATCTTGTAAAGAAAACCGGAGCTAATGTACTGCCAGTAAAAATTTTTAATAAAAAAAATGGTTCAAAATTAGGTAAAATAATAATTGTATTCGATAAACCTATCGATACGAAAGTTTATGATTTTAGTGATAATCAGTTTTTCGAAAGATTTCCACAACTAATCATGGATAAGATTTTATCAATTAATAAGGAGTGATTATGGAAAATAGCGAAGAAAAAAATAAAGATTTAATAAACAATAAAGGAGAGGAAATTACGAAAGGCAACGATATTCAGGCGGATGATTCAGCCGAGCAAAAATCTATAACATCAGCTGAAGTAGAGGAAACAGATATAAATGAAGAAATGACCATGGAGGAGATACTTAAATCTGAAGAAAATATTACTGAAAAACTTTATAATAGAGAAATAGTATACGTAAGGGTTGTAGATGTAAGGAGCGATTATATATATGTTGACATAGGTGAAAAGAACGAAGGACTTATACCTGTAAAAGATTTTGAAGGGTTCAAACTTCCAAATATAGGAACCAAAATAGTTGCAGTATTAGATAAAAGAGGAAATAGTGAAAAAAACGCTATACTTTCTTATAGAAGAGCTAAAGAAGAGATAATGACTAAATGGATTGAAAAAGCGTATATGAATAAAGAAAGGGTAAAAGGGAAAGTGGTTCAGCATGTAAAAGGCGGGTATCTTGTCGGTATAAATGGTGTAAATGCTTTTATGCCTCTTTCTCTTTCAGAATTAGGTGGAGCACCAAGACATTATCTACCGATAAATGCAAAAATCAAGTTTTATATAACCGAATTTGACCCAAAGAATAAAAAGATAATAGCTTCAAGGAGAGCGGTTCTTGAGGAAGATGAGAAACAAAGAAGGGAAAAAATTATATCACAAACAAAAGAAGGAGATTATACAAGGGTTGTTGTATCAAAAATAATAGACAGCGGAATATTTGTAAGATATCAGGGTATTGAAGGTTTTGTAAAGCTTGAGGATGTTGACTGGAAAAATCCTAAAGAAAGTATAAAGCAATATGCAAGAGGGCAGAGAATAAAAGTTAAGGTGCTATCCATAGATAGGGAAAAACAAAACATAAATTTTGGGATTAAACAGACAAAGCCAAATCCAATAGATATATTAAAAAGAAAATTTCCGATGCGCAGTATAGTAAAAGGGAAAGTGATTGAACTTGGCGAGAATTTTGCAAGAGTCCATATAATCGATGATGTGTATGGAGTTATATCAGAAGAGGATTATAGCTACGAAGGAGCACCTGAAAAAGATAGCGTTATAGATTTGGCTGTAATAGGGGTAAATCCTCAAACATATGAACTCAAGCTTTCTATCAAGAAATATGAGCAGATAGAGAACAGAAAAAGGCTTGAACAGTATACCAGACAAACGCCAAAGATAACACTTGGACAATTGCTCAAAGACGAAGGCAAGTAAAAAACACTTTAAACTTTAAAAAGTGAAATTCATTCTTTTTGCAAATATAATTATACTTACAGTTTCAACTAAAACATCTCTCTTTGCCTTTGTATCCAAAAATCAAAATCACACTCAAAAAACCGTATGGGAAAGGATAATGGAAGAACAAAGTTATATCAATATAAACAAAGGGGTTTATTACCTCAACTTGCAGGACTATTCAAAAGCATCAATAGAATTTTTAAAATCAATAGAAAAAAATCCGTCTTCCATGGCTTATGCCCTCTACGGCGCTTCGTTATATTGGCTTGGAGACAATAATGGAGCGTTATTAAATTACGATAAGGCGATAGATATGGATCCCAAAAACGATGTAGCCTGGCAGTTAAAGGGGATTTCTTTTGCAAGGAATATGGAACTTGATAAAGCGCTTGACTGTTTTAAAAAAGCGCTTGAGCTAAATCCAAAACGATCTGATGTTTTGATGAATATAGGATCGGTCTATTTTTCAATGAATAATATTGCTCAATCTATTATATATCTAAAAAATGCCATAAGAGTGGATGACAAAAATCCATTACTTTATTATCAATTGGGACTGGTATATTTTAACATGGGAGATTACGAAAACTCAATAAAAAATTTTAATATTGCATTAAACAATAAACCTGACTATGAAGATGCAGCCTTGTGGCTTGGTATATCATATGAAAAAAACGGCGAAACTGAAAAGGCAATAAAAATGTATAAAAAATCCATTGAACTTAAACCATATGACTTTTTTGCAAGATACAAGCTTTTAAGGCTGATTAAATTGAAAGGCAATGAAATGCGTGATAAAATCTCACCATGCCTTGAGCTTGCGCCAGATAATGATAAAGGTGGTATAGGACTTCAGATATCATATTCTATAAATAAAAAAAACGGAGAGGATATCTCATCAAAGCCAGCGATAAGAACATTATATGATAATATAATGAAAATTGACAGGGATGAAGAAGCAATAATTAACATTGATATAATAGAAATGGAGAATATCACACTTGAAACCAAAAAAGAAGGAGAACTTGAAAAAAAATTTTTACAAAAATATAAACCTCTAACATATAGGATCAAATCAAAAACATATGAAATAAGTTCAGATATTCAAAAAAGAGAAAAAGCCATTCAGATAGCCAGGGAGATAGAAAAAGAAATAGTTGAAGGCTCAAATTACAGGATCAATTTCAATATACAAACAAAAAAAACAGCTAAAATTCTTTCAGAAGAAAGAGAGTTAACATACATACCAAGAAATGTCGGAAATGATATGGGTTTATGGATAATAGGCAACCCATGGATAAGCGTCATAGAAGAAGATATAGAAAATGATAAAGACCAGAACCCTTTTATTAATGCTCTTGGTTTCTTATTGATCGGCAACATAAAAAGTTCAAAAAAAGCTTTTGAAGATGCTTTTAGTTTAGATCCTTTTCTTTCATACCTGGGTAGCGGAGTAATAAACTATCTTGAAGGGGACAAAGAAGAGGCTGTCAAAAATTTTGAAAAGGCTGTTAGTATAGATCCTAAAAATAAAACTGCAAATAAAAATCTAAAATGGATTAAAGGAGGAAAATGGAAATAAACAAACTTATAATAATATTTGACTCATATAAACAAAAAAAACAATTGCTTGAAACAATAATCCTTCCTTATAGGGATTTCCTTGAAGGATATTACTCCACAGAAATAAGGAACAAAAAAGAGCTTAAAGGATATGAAGTAATTTACATAGGTGGAGAGAAAAAAATACTTGCTTCTAATGAAATACTAAGTAATGTTTCATTCAATAAATATGCTGTTTCACTTGATACAATAGAAGAAATATCTCATAAAATTCCAGAGTATATCACCACCCCACATAAAATCGTGCTTATGGAGGTGGGAAGTATTTTTCTTTTGAGTCAAAGATTCATCAATAACCTTATAAAAGCACTTGCAAGTGATAAAAAGGCTATTATATTTGCTAAAAAAACTAAGGAGATAGAATTTACACTCAAAAAATTAGATGATTCATTAACTATAGAGCTTACAAAAAAAACTTTGAAAGATGTAAAAAAAATCACGGACAAATGGCTTGGTAACTTAATAAACAGGATGGAAATAAATGAGTAATATAACTCATATCAGAAAAATTTATTTTATAGGAATAGGCGGTATAGGGATGAGTGGGCTTGCAATAATTTCAAAAAGGATGGGATATGAGGTTCTGGGTTCTGATATCTCAGAAAGCTATATAACTAAAAGACTTAAAAATGAAAAAATAAAAGTTTTCTTAGGACATAAAGAGGCAAATCTTGAAAAAGACGTTGATCTTGTGGTTATAAGCTCAGCTATAAAAAGCGATAATATAGAGCTAAAAAAAGCTCAAAGAATTAAAATCCCCATAATCCCCAGAGCCAAATTTCTCTCTCTACTTGCCTCTAAGTCTAAGACAATAGCAGTCTGTGGAACTCACGGCAAAACAACCACTACAAGTATGATAACTTCCATATTTGAAGCAAGTAAGGCAAAATACACATCTGTTATTGGCGGGATATCAAAACACATTGATTCAAACATAAAATTTCATAAAGGTCAATATTTTATAATAGAGGCTGACGAATCAGATGGAAGTTTCTTATATTACTCCCCCTTTATTATATGTGTAACAAATATAGATAATGATCACCTTGATTTTTATAAAAATTTAGAAAATATTAAAAAAATATTTACAACTTTTATAAACAAACTCCCTTTTTATGGTCGCGCTATATTATGCGGAGACGATAAGAATATAAGGGATATAATACCCAGTATAAATGCCCCATTTTTTACTTATGGATTTAATCCAGAGAATGACTGGCAAATAAAAAATAAGAGACAAAATATTAATGGAGTGTCATTTGAAATATTTCATAAAGGTAAAAGAGAAGCATTAATAAATCTAAGGGTGTTTGGGAATCACAATATCCTCAACGCAACAGCATCATATCTAACAGCATTATATATCGGTTTTGATAAAAAAACAATAACAGAGGGATTATTATCTTTTAAGGGAGTAAAAAGACGACTTGATATTATTGGAAAAGTCGGGAAAACTCTTTTCTATGATGATTATGGTCATCACCCAACGGAAATAAAAAACACCCTTGCTTCTTTAAGAAGTTTTTATCCTGAAAGAAAAATAATAGCAATTTTTCAACCACACCGCTATACAAGGACTAAAATGCTTTACAAAGAATTTGGAAAATGTTTTAAAGACGCAGATAATATATATGTAACAAAAATCTATCCTGCTGGAGAAAAACCAATTAAAGGTATTTCAGAAAAAAATATAATAAAAGAACTTATGAAAAATGGGGAAAAAGTGTTTGAATTCACATCCCCCATTGAGATAGCAAAAAATATAAAAAATGGAGATATAGTTATATCCATTGGAGCGGGAGATGTTTATAAAATTTTAGACGAGATAAAACTAAAATATGAAAGCATTGTATTAAATCTATATGAGAAAATTTAGTCAGGTTTTTTTGAAAAATAGAGCAATAGCAGAAAAAATAGTTAAATGTTTTGAAACTTTAGTTGCCAGTTGCAACAAAATAACTGAGATAGGACCTGGTAAAGGCATATTGACAGAGTTTTTATTTAAAAAATATGGTCAAAATTATACTGGAATTGAGATAGATCCAATAATGATTGATATTCTAAAAAGAAAATTTAAAGGGATAAATCTTATAAACTCAGATTTTCTTCAAATTGATCAAAATTTATTGAGCTCATATTTTATTGGAAATCTTCCTTATCACATCTCAACAGCAATAATTGAAAGCCTGATATCATTTAATAATTTTAAACTTGGTATTTTTATGTTTCAAAAAGAGGTTGCAAAAAAAATAGTTTCAAAACCAAAAGAAACAGGATATGGCTATATATCTGCTTTAATAAACCTGCTAGCTCATACAGAATATCTTTTTGAAGTTTCAAGGAAAGAATTTGAACCTGTCCCCGAAGTAGATTCTGCCGTTATTTTAATAAAAATTAATAACAATCAAATAACACCTGATGAGTTTGAAAATTACAAAAAATTTATCTCAATGGCTTTTATGCATAAAAGAAAAACTCTTATCAACTCCCTTCATCTTTCATTAAATAAAGATAAAAAAACAATAACGGAAAAATTAATTGCTAAAAAACTCACAGAAAACACAAGAGCCGAAGAACTTTCTCCATTGCAACTTTATGATATTTCAAAATCTTTTAAATCCTGATTGAATTTATTTTATATAATTGAATTTTAGGAGGAAAGGATGAAAAATATTCACAAAATAAGAACTGAAGAACTTCAGCAAAATCTCAAAAAACAGAACATTGATGCCATTCTAATATCTTCTATAAAAGAAGCTTTTTTTATAACAGGGTTTCATCAGGATAGAACAGTATTGCTTTTAACAAAAAATGAGTTATTTGCTTTTTTGCCAAAGATGTTTGTTGATCATTTCAAAAATGAATGTGATTGGGCAAATATAATTGTTTATGAAAATTTATACTCTGATATTCAAAACAAAATAAAAGAGTTAAAATTAAAAAAAGTCATTTTTGACGGCTCACTTATATATTTTGAAGAAGGCAAAAAATTACTTGACATGGGGCTTGAAAATAAAACAGGTTTTTTCAAAGAGTTTAGAATGATTAAAAAGCTTGAAGAATTTGAGAACATAAAAACATCATGTGAAATTGCCGCAAAATCATTTTCTATTATAAAACCTAAGATAAAACCCGGGATAAAAGAAATAGAAGTGGCAAGGGAACTTGAATATACGATGCAAAAGCTTGGAGCGTCAACGAGATCCTTTGAAACTATAGTTGGATTTGGTTCAAACTCAGCATTGCCACACCATGAAACATCTGAAAGAAAACTTAAAAAAAATGAGGTAGTTTTAATTGATTTTGGATGTATATACAAAAGATATTGTTCGGATATGACAAGAACATTCTTTTACGGCAAAGCCACTGAAGAATTCAGAAAAGTATATTCTATAGTAGAAAAAGCACAAAAGGAAGGGATTAAAGCAGCTAAAGAAGGTATTTTTTCAAATCAGATAGATAAAATCTCAAGGGACATTATAAGCGAAAACGGATATGGGCAATATTTTACTCACGGAACAGGACATGGTGTTGGACTTGAAATCCATGAAGAGCCATATCTAAATACCAGATCATCAACAAAACTTAGGGAGGGGATGGTCGTTACGGTTGAACCTGGAATATATCTTTACGGCAAATTTGGGGTAAGGATAGAAGACACAATATACATAAGAAAAAAAGACTCTCAGGTACTTACAAAAATTTAGTATAATTCTAAAAGGGAGGAGTTTATGATTATATTAAGCATAATAATAGCGATTGTGATATTGTGGGTTATTTTTTCATTTAACAAGCTTATAACTTTAAAAAATCAAGTTAAAAATGCTTTTACTCAGATAGACATCCAGCTTAAAAGAAGACATGATTTAATACCAAATCTTGTTAACGCTGTAAAAGGCGCAATGAAGTTTGAACAGGAAACTCTTGAAAAGGTTATGGAAGCAAGGGCTAAAGCTATAAATGCTTTTCAAAGCGGAAATATAAAGGAAGGATTTCAAAACGAAAACATAATAACACAGGCTTTAGGCAAACTTTTTGCTTTAAAGGAAGCCTATCCAGAACTCAAGTCTAATCAGCAGGTATCCCAGCTTATGGAAGAACTTACAAGCACAGAGAACAAAATATCATTTTCAAGGCAATTTTACAATGATATAACAACTAAGTTTAATACGCAAATAGAGCTTTTCCCCACTAATATGATAGCAGGGATTCTTGGTTTTAAACATTTCGAATTATTTGAAATTCCAAAAGATTCTCAAGAGAGGGAAACTCCTAAAGTAGATTTAAGTTTAACAAAATAATAACTACTTGATATTTTTATAAACTACTGTAATATTTTATCTTTTCTGGGTTTAGTATGAATATATATGAGCAACAACAAAAAAATAAACGGCTTACCTGGGTATTGGTAATAATATTTATACTATTTTTTCTCTTTCTTGGATTTGGCTTTGACTATTTTTATTTAAGTTATACAAAAATAAAATATACAGGTGATTCTGAAATTATAGAAAGAAATTTTATTCCTTTTGGAACTATTACAGCTCTTTTAATATCTATAATTATGGTTATAAATGCTTTTAAAAATGGAATAAAAATGATTATCGCATCCACAGGCGCAAGGCCCGCAAATTTATCTAACTTAAAAGAGAAACAATTTTATGATGTAGTAGAGGAGATGGCTATTGCTTGTGGCATTCCACGTCCCCAAGCATTTATAATTTCAGATTCAGATTTAAATGCTTTTGCAACAGGATTTACTCCTCAAAATTCATATGTTTTTATAACTGAAGGTTTGCTTGAGCAACTAAACAGGGAAGAGCTTCAAGCTGTAATAGCTCATGAAATAAGCCATATAAGATTTTATGATATAAGACTTCTTACAATGATTACGGTTTTAATGAATACAATAGCTATAATATCCGATTTCATAGCACGATCAAACAGAGCTGGATTAAGGAGTTCTCCATCATCAAGATCTTCAAGAAAAAGCTCTGGAAACGGTATAATATTTTTCATCTGGATAATACTTATAATACTTGCGCCAATAATCTCAAGGATTTTAGCTATGGCGATATCAAGGCAAAGAGAGTATCTTGCAGACGCAGGAGCTAGTGAGTTAACCAGAAATCCAAAGGCATTAATATCGGCTCTTGAGAAGATAAGAAAAGCGATTCAACCAACAAAAAGCATAAAAGATTCAATAGCTCATCTTTGTATAGCTGATCCACGAGGAAGCTTAATAGAAGAAAAAACTGGATTTCTGGCCAATTTATTTGCCACACATCCTCCAATGGAGAAAAGAATCCTTGCCTTAAAATTGATGGCATACGAAGCTTCTAAAACATAACAATTACAAATAAATTTTAACATGATAAAAACACAGTTTTTAACTACTTACACTTCACTCAATTTTTTCAATTTTTTCTTAAACTTATTAACAGCATTAGAAAGATCATCTTCATTTTTAACCTCAAATAACTTTGCTTCTATACGATTACCTAATTTTTCTTTCATTTTACCATACAAAAATTCCCACAACTTTATATGAGACTCATAATCATTTTCTGAATTCTTTTTAAATATATGCAAAAGAATGATATCTTTAGAGATTTTAGGCTCAGTTTCAGAGGAAGAAAGAATATACCAATATTTAACTAAATTTGTCACCCCACCACTAGACTCCACTTCAACTATCACAGAACAGTTCCCTGTTTCAACTCTTAGATCACCAAACTGAAAATATATATTATCTCCAACTTCAATCCTGTTATTTTTACCTTGTCCTGAAAAAATATCCTTGGTGTACTCTTTTGCAGCTTTCCTAAACTCTTTTATCATTTCTTCTTCTATATTTCTTCGCTTTCCTGCCATTTTTTACCGCCTTTTTATAAAAAATTTTAATACCTTCAAAAATTAGTTATTTTCCTGTTTTCTGGCAAATCTGTAAAGCATATAAGCTATGATAAGATATAAAGCAGTTGAAAGAACAGCTTCAAAAAAGGGATTTCCAGATTCAGGGTCTCTTAAAACAAAATATTTATCAATTTTAGCTACTGTAAGACCTGCAATTAAAATCCCCATCAAAGCATCTCCTGCAATAAGTCCTGATGAAAAGAGAGATCCATTATCGTTTTCTTCTTTAATATCTTTGTTTCGTTTCACAATATAAGATACTAAACCTCCAATAACTATCATTGGCCAGTTTGTAATTGGAAGATATAGTCCTATTGAAAAAGCAAGGGCTGATACTCCAATTAATTCGCATATCAGTCCTATAGCGCCACCTAAAAGAAGCAAAAGCCAGGGGAGATTTCCACCAGTAGCCCCTTCAACTAATTTTGCCATTAACTGCGCCTGAGGGGCTTCAAGCGGATTTGGATGCTGGGGAGTTGCTGAACCAAAACCATAAGCCCAGTAAAGCAAAAGCAGTATAAAACCAGATCTTACACTGGATACTAAAAGCCCGGAAATCTGTGCTAGCTCTATTTTCCAGGGAGTTGCGCCTATTAAAGCTGCTGTTTTTAAATCCTGTGATAAATCACCAGAGGTTGATATTGCTATACATACCACAGCGCCAGCCATTATCGCACTAATTTTGGCAGTAGCAGGATTATGCCCTAAAAAAACAAAAACAAGAGTCATAAAAAGTAATGCGGTTATTGTCATCCCGGAAACTGGTTGATTTGTAGTTCCTATAAGTCCAACCATCCTTGCGCTCACTGCAACAAAAAATGCGGAAAATATAACAACTATCAAGGCTTCTATAAAATTCAAATCAAAAAGAGGCACAAGCCATATTATCAAAAATAATATCAAAACTGTAAAGGCTACTATAGTAAGTGGGACATCCTGTTCAAATCTTAAAAAATTCTTTGATATCTTTGCTGAGTTAGAGGCAATAATATGGAATACAAAACTAAGAATAATAGCGCCAGCGCCTCCCATAATAAAAACTCTTACAATAACACCTATTAGAAGCCTCAAGAAATTACCCCAACCTTCAGGTCCAAGGTGAAGCGGTGATTCTATAGCAAACATTCCTATAAGAGCGCCGAGTATCCCCGCAGATATTACAATTGATTTATGCTCATAATCTTTTAAAATATTATCCTCTTTGCTATTATCTCCCTTTTTTGACTCAAAAAGAGATTTTAATGTATGTTTTATTGAAGATATTATATCAGGCAGAGATTTTATTATGCTTATAAGCCCGCCAAAAGCAACCCCGCCAGCGCCTATGTATTTTACATAATTTACTCTCAATTGGTCTGTAGTCATCTCAGAAATTGGGATGTTGCCCGGAAAAACTATGTTACTCCCCCCAAAAGCGTTTATTAATGGAATTATAACCCAGTATCCAAAAGCGCCGCCAGCAAACATAATAAGCGAAATCCTCAAGCCCACCAGATAACCAACCCCAAGAAACAACGGCGATATTTCATATCCAAAACCAGCTTTATTAAGATTTGGGAAACTCCATACTAAAACGTCTTTTAAAAGTTTCATTGCGCCAGTTAAAAATTTAAAAACACCGCCTACTAAAATTCCAATGAAAACAGGTTTTGCGCTTTTCCCGCCTTTATCACCGGCAATTAAAACATCAGCGCAGGCTGTCCCTTCGGGAAAGGGAAGATTTTTATGCTCTTTTACTACCAGAGAATGTCTAAGAGGAATCATAATCATAAGTCCCATAAGCCCGCCAACCGCTCCCAGAATAAACACGGTAGAATTTTTAAACTCGCCGCCTAAAAACAAAATCGCTGGGACGGTAAAGATTATGGCCGCCGCAGTTGATTCCCCAATAGATGCAAAGGCATGAACTATATTGTTTTCAAGAATAGTAGCATTTCTTTTGAAAAATTTTGGGAGTATAATTCTTAAAACAGTCATTGAGATTATAGCTGAAGGAATTGATGCTGAAACTGTCATTCCTATTTTGAGTCCTAAATAAGCATTTGCAGCATTAAAGATGACAGAAAGAATAAGTCCCAAAATAGCCGCCTGAATTGTAAACTCGGCTATTTTAGCTGACTCTTCAATGTATGGCTTAAACTCATAACCCGCTTTTTTAAGTTTTTCATCCATAAAAACTCCTTATGATTAGCAAATAAGCAATTATTAAATATTATAGATAATTTTAATTAGATTTATTTGTGTTTTAAAAATTTCGTGACCTGGTTAGTTTTTATATAATATTTTCAGGTCAAACTCTATCTTTTACTAACAAATCTCAATAAATAATGAAAAAAGGAAATCTTTTACTTTGTTAAATGATGAATTATCTTTTCCTTAAAAATATTATATTTTCCTTTAACATAGTAGGTAATGCCTCCCCTTTTATATTTGTCGGTGAATTTCTATTTGGCATCCTTTTATTTATTATATTTCTATATAAAATTTTTTCCGTTTTAAAACCAATTTCCCTTGATAATTCACTTATTATTAAATCCGTTCTCAAAAAAACATTTTTTACTGTTCTATTACCTGTTACTAAAACAAAATATTTATTTTTTTTCAGATAATTATAAGCATTTCTAAGAGCATCATATAAATCCAAATAAAATGATAACACTTCAGCAGCTCTTTTAGAATCTTTCTCTTTTATATTATTATATTGTGTTTTTAATATATGTGAAAAACCTAAAATATCATTTTCATAAGTTTTCTTTATTTTTCCACCTAAAAGATTTTCATCTATTTTAAAAACCAAATTATCATTTTTTATCCACTGCCAAGATAGTCTAGAAAATTGTCCATAAGCCACAGTAGTTTTAGAATCACCATAAGGAGGAGAAGTAATTATAAAGTCCACACTATTATCTTCAATATCCTGTTTTTGTTTGGAATCTCCCTGTATAATCTTAATCTCTGTCTTTGAATCCATTGTTTTATAGTAAAATTCTTCCATAAGCAGAATATTTCTCTGTGAAATACTCTCAAAATACCAAAAAACATCTGGATTAAAATCGTCTTTTAATTTATTTTTATCGCGATGCAACTTAAAACCATTATGATTTGTTAAAGATACCCTTCGCACAACATCGCTAAAACAAAGCAAAAAAAAGTTTTTGATATTATCATCATTTATATTAATAATAATTTCACGTAATTTTGATAAATCCTGAATCTGTTTTTCTTTAAACCAAAATTCGATATTATAAAAACCATACAGCTTTGAACTTTTTAAATTAAAGAACTCATTTTTTATATCAATAAATTTGTTTTTTAAATTATTAGGATTTATCCGTGTAGTTTTAACTTTAGCTATAAAACAAGCAAAGGGGTTCAACTCAATACCTATTACCTTTTTTCTATTTAAAAGTATACCTTCAATTAATGTTGTTCCGGATCCCATAAAATTATCAAGTATTATATTTTTTTCATCTGTAAACACCCTTAACAATTTTCTTACTAATTGAGGTATAAATTTAGCAGGATATTGATGAAAACCATGTGAATATATATTTGGATTATATCCTTTAAAGTCCCATTCATAATACCATTCTTTAGTATCCTTTGGTTTATGATAATACTTATCTTCATTATTATATAGAGGAATTGAAGATTCAATTAATTTATATAAATCACGTGATGAATGTGTTTTTTTTTCTTCGTTAATTCCAACTTTACCAATTAACATATTTTATCCTAATTTTTCATTCATAAAATTAATAAGATCAGATAAAGGAGAAGTAAAATCAGAATTTATTTCTTTAGCTATAAAAGCCTTATCAAAAAATTTAAACATACCTCTATGTTGAGGATTATTTATTTCGTCATAAAAATTAACAGTTGCAAAACAAATTATTGGCATCTTGAAAACATTATATTTTATATCATACTTCTCTCTAATAGGGTTTTGAGTAGTTGCTATCTCCATTAACAACTTCCATTTATAGGTTTGCCCAGCTCTTTCTCTTAAAGATGTCTTTAGTGAGAGAATTATACATTTATCCACAGTATCATCCTCTTTTTTTGTATATATAATTAAATCAATATCAGGTTTTTGTGTTTCTTCTCCAATTTTTATAGTAGCTATTTTGTCAAAATCTTTAATTCTTGATTTTTTAGAAGTAATAAAGATATTAGGCTTTATATTGCCCTCTTTTTTATTCATTAAAAATAAATAAACTATACAATTTGAAAAAGCATTTCCTGCAATTGACTTAAGCGCTTGATTGATATCCCTAATCTTCCCTTCTCTTTTACGGGTTTCTAGAAGTCTTCTAACATCATCTTCA
This sequence comes from Elusimicrobiota bacterium, assembly GCA_036574205.1. Taxonomy (GTDB): domain Bacteria; phylum Elusimicrobiota; class Elusimicrobia; order Elusimicrobiales; family UBA9959; genus JAAYVG01. The sequence continues at coordinate 19,688 of JAINCQ010000040.1, forward strand.
CAGCTTACCAATATGTCATATATTTTATTTAAAGAACTTATCCAATTGTATTTTTTATTATTAATAAGTTCAGTAAATTTATCAATAATTGGTTTCATATAATAAGTATTTCTAATTTGCTCTAAGTTACTTACTTCTTCTTTATTTAATTGGTACATATTTTCACCTCATTATCTCATGGAAAGTTTTACTTAATCATCTTCCATCAAAAATGCTATTGGAATACTTATATTATTTATTATATAAAATTAAACAAAAATATACTGAGAAAAAATTATAACAAAAACATCCTTTTATAATAAATTTTTTCTTGACATGACAAGTGCCTTTTGATCAAAATGCAATAGGACCATTTTAATTGATTTTAATTAATATTTTGAGTATATCTTAATTATGAAAGTTTTTTTAGGTTTATTTATTTTTTTGACATCAATCAATTATCTAAGTCTTAACGCGCAATTTGAGGATTTTAACAAAATAAAAGAAACTATCTCTGTCCCTATCCCAAAAATCAAAGAGTGGACAGTTGCAATATATATTAATGGAAAAAATAACGTTGATATGTTTGCCTATAAGGATTTTAACAGGATAGAAACTCAGGGATCTGATGAAAATATAAATATCGTTGCTGAACTTGGCAGAGCCCAGGGATTTATGCCAGATGAAAATACCCCTGAAAAATGGAGTGGAGTTAGAAGATATTATATAAAAAAGGATTTAGATCCCAATAAGATAAACTCCGATATAGTTTTAGACAGGAAAGATGTTGATATGGGCAACTGGGAAGAAGCGGCAAGTTTTATAAGATGGGCAAAAACAAATTACCCGGCTAAAAAGTTTATGTTTATTATATGGAACCATGGATGGGGATGGATAGACCCTGTAAAAGAAGATTCCAATCTGGCAGGGGATAAATCAATATCACATGATTTTACCACAAATAATTATATAAAAACGACTGAACTAAAAAAGATTTTTCAAAAAGCCGGAAAGGTTGATATATATGCATCAATGGCATGCTTTATGCAAATGGCTGAGGTAGTTACTGAGATAAAAGACTATGCGGATATAATTGTTGGAAGTGAAGAGGTTATTCAGCTGCCGAGCTTTAACTGGGAAGATTTTTTTGCCCTGTTAAAAAAATATCCCAAATCTAATGAGGAACAACTTGGCATTTTCCTTGTAGATACATTTAAAGAGATGTATCAAAGACCAGAGTATTTTCAACTTCTTGTAGAAGGAAAATATGGCACACAACTTTCAGCTATAAGAAGCTCAACTATGAACAAATTTTTAACCTCAATTAAAAACTTTTCCAATATAATACCAAAGCTTAAAGATATAAAAGCTATATCTAAAGCCAAAAAGGATGTTTTAAGATTTGAGGTTGGAGAACTTGATACCGATCCTGATAAACTTATATCTTTCTATGCTGATATATATAATTTTCTTGAATTGATTGATAAATATTATTCAGATAAAAATGATTTTACTTATTTTGAATTCCAAAAAGAATTTTTAAATTTCAAAAAAATAATAAAAGAACTTGTAATTAAAAATGTATATTTAAATAAAGATAGAACTGGCAAGGATTTCTCAAATACTCATGGCATATCTATGCACATACCCGGCGCAAAAGGCCATCTTATAGATTATTATCAAACCTACAATGAACTTGAATTTGAGAAAATTACCAGATGGTCTGATTCTATAAAATTCCTTGAAAATATAGAATAACTTCTTTTTTGGTATAATAGTTTATAAACAATAACACTGTTTTTGTGGATTTTAACTTAAAAAGTTAAAAATATTTGTTTTTAAAAGTGTTATAGTTTAGATTAAAATCAATTAAAGATAGCTACAATATGGAAGAGACTTATAAAAAATCAAACTTTTCAACTGCGTTTTTTTTCCTTTCCAGAAAACAAAAATATGCCCTTTCTTTAATATATAAATTTTCAAGAATAGCTGATGACATTGCTGATACCAGCGAAGATAAAGAGAAAAAACTCAAAAAATTAACTGAGCTAAAAGAAAAAACAAAATATTTGTATAGCACCAGCGAAATTAAAGACGATTTTTTCAAAAATCTTAAAGAAACAGTTAATGAATATAAAATAGAAAAATTTTGTTTTGACGAGCTTTTAAATGGAATGGAAAAAGATATTCAGGGAATTGATTTTAAAACACTGAAAGAACTTGAAGAATATATGTTTCAGGTGGCAAGCGTTGTTGGAATAATGGTTTTAGACATATCCGGATATAAAGGCAAAGAAAAAGAAGATATAGCAAAATATACCGGTTATGCTTTACAACTTACAAATATTTTAAGAGATATACTTGAAGATACTCAAAACAACAGGTTTTATATCCCTCAGGAACACAGAATTAGCTTTCTAAACTCTACAAAAATTAATTTTTCACATCCTGAGTTTAAAAATCTTTTTGAATTTGAAAAAGAAATAGCCTTAAATTATTACATAAAAGCAAATGAACTTTATAGAAGGAACAAAACAAAGGAGTTATTTGTATCCGCAATTATGAAGAATATATATTTTGAGATTTTTAAGTCTCTTGATTTTGCTAATCTCTCAAAAAATCATAAAATATCTAAATATAAAAAGATTAAAGTTTTAGTTAAAAGTTTTTTTGAAACAAACTAGAGGAGGAGTTATGTTAAAATCAGATAAATGGATAAGAGAAATGTCACTTAAACATAAAATGATAACTCCATTTATTGAAAACTTAATTACTAAAAACAAAGTTTCTTATGGGCTTTCATCATATGGTTATGATATTAGAGTTGCTGATGAGTATAAAGTATTTACAGATGTATATAATACAGTCATAGATCCAAAAGAATTTTCTCCAAAAGCTTTTGTGGATATAAAAGCGCCTTACTGCATAGTTCCACCAAACTCCTTCGCGCTTGCAAGATCTGTTGAATATTTTAGAATCCCAAGAGACGTAATAGGACTTTGTATAGGTAAAAGCACATATGCAAGATGTGGAATTGTGGTAAATATAACCCCTCTTGAACCAGAGTGGGAAGGGCATCTTACCATTGAAATTTCAAATACAACCCCAATTCCAGCAAAAATTTACTCAAATGAAGGTATTGCGCAGTTAATATTTTTAGGGGCATCAGATATATGTGAGACATCATACAAAGACAGGAAAGGGAAATATCAATCACAGCGAGGAGTTACCCTGCCAAAGGTTATAAAACCGGGTGAAAAAGGTAAAAACTAAAAAGTAGCCGGGGAAAAATTTTTATATGCTTTTAAAACTGATTATAATAACCACATTAAGAATTTACAGTTGCATAGACCTTGAAAAAAATGAAAATCATAATATTGGATGTATTTCAATAATGACTGATCAAAAAGACATAAGCGAATCCACCCTTCTTTCCTGCTCAAAGATGGCAAGCGAAGATAAATGGATTGGATATCTATGCCTTTGTAGAATAAACTGGCTTAAAAATAACTTTAACACAGCGCAGGCCGCCTGCTTTAAAGCGAAAGAAAAAAATCCCTTTAACCCATATGTCTATACAGAGATAGCAAGGCTTTATCGTAAACAGGGAAAAATTGACAGCGCCATAACTGAGGTGGAATTTGCTTTGAATCTTTCAACAGATAATTTTGACGCCAACCTGCTTGCAGCAGAATTAATTGAAAATACAAAACCACAAAAAGCTCTTGAATTTTATAAAAAAGCCCTTTTAATCGCAAAACAATCCAATAAATTTGAGTTAATAGGCAAAAAAACTTTTATAGAAACAAAAATAAAAGAGCTTTCAGATATAGTACACAAAAAAAACATAGAAAAAGAAAACTTAATATATGAATCCTGCCTGAAAAACTATAAAAGTGAAACAGATAACTTAAAAGCGCTTGAAAAAATAGAAAAATGTATTAAAATGAGAAAAACACATTCCCCACAAATAACTCTCGATTATATAAAGCTTTTATATCTAAACTCAAACTATGATCTTACATTACAGCAATCTAAAAAAATTGACCCTAAAAATCTTTTAGAAAGTCAGAGAAAAGATTTATATCTTATTCTGGCAGACTCATATTATCAAAAAAAAGATATAAAAAACTCTCTAAAAATATATAAACAACTTTTTGATATGGGTATTGAAGAATATTTTGTACTAATAAAATACGCACAGATACTTGAATCCGATGGAGACAAGATTACTGCTCTTGAGGTTTATAAAAAAATTTATTCTTTAAAGCAGGATCCACTTATTCATGAAAAAATAGAGTTATTGAAAATAGAAGTAATGGATAAAGATGAGATTTTAAAAGAAATGAAGATTCGTGGATTTATTGAAAAAGAGAAAGTAGTTTTATTGCCTGAAAATAAAAAATTGTTTTACACATTAAAACTTCTTGAGCGAAAAGGCGCAATTAGCTGGCTTGAAAAAAACTATCCAGGATATGCTAATTTAATTTTAATATCTGAAAATGGCGAAAAAAAACTTATGAACTCAGGTTATAACCTTTATCTAAGATATCTTTCGCAGCAGTTTATAAAACATCTTCAAACAAAAAATGTTATACCAAATTACCTTTTTAGACTTGTTGATGAAAACGGAACTCCTATATTTGACACCAAAGGGAATCTGACTTATGAAGGATTATTGTCTTACTTTAAAGCTCAGGATACAAACTCAAAAACATGGTTTTATCCTACCGAAATACAAAGAAAAAAAATTGAACTAAAAACCTCTTATGAAGACAAAGAAAAAAGAAAGAAAGCGGAGATAGAGGCAAAAAAACTGATAAACTCTGGATATGAAGAAATATCCGAACCAGAATATCTCTGGCTTTTAAGAGCAACAAACTGCCCTGAAGATATTTTATTAAATCCCCCCTGCAATTTAAGAAAAATAGACTATGGCGATACAATAAAATACTTTATATGCTCGAAAAACGAAGTTTTATGCGGGGCAACATCTTTAACTCTTTATACCTATATTAATTCTTACCGTTCTGGCAATACGGATATAATAGATACCAGTAAATCAACTGCTTTTTTCGGAACAGGCGCGGTAAAAAAACATAGATTTTGCGAGGACGGCAAAATCTGGACTGGAAATTAATGTTTATAAAATACTCAAATATTGTTAAAAAAAATTACTTCATCTTCAGTAAATATAATTTTAAATAAAACCGCATAAAATTCTCAATATTGTATAATTTATTATTGTAGGAGGGATTTTATGGATTGCAGGATAAATGATAATAAGGCAAATTGTACATGTACTTATGAACCATGTTCAAGAAAAGGAATTTGCTGTCAGTGTATTGAGTATCATAGAAATAACGGGGAGCTGCCCGGTTGTTATTTTTCAAAAAATGGCGAGAAAACATATGATAGAAGCATAGAAAATTTTATAAGGGATTGGGAGGCAAGGTAAAAATGAAAAAAGTAATATCAACAGAAAAAGCGCCAAAAGCAATAGGACCATACTCTCAGGCTATTGAAACAGAAGATTTTATATTCATATCAGGACAACTTCCTATTAACCCCAAAACACAGGAGATGCCAGATGAAGTTGGTAAGCAAACTAAATACTGCCTTGAAAATATAAAAGCCATACTTAACTCATGCGGGCTTGACTTAAATAATATAGTAAAAACTACTGTTTATATGACAGATCTTACTAAATTTCCCATTATGAATGAAGTTTATGCTACATATTTCAATGATAAACCACCCGCAAGGGCGACAGTAGAAGTTAAAGCGCTTCCAAAAGGCGCAATGATTGAAATAGAAACCATAGCTGTTAAAAACAAGGTTTAAAAATGCACGAAATATTAAAACAAAAACATACCGGAATTCTCATCCCATTATTTTCAATGTTTTCAAAAAACGATTTTGGTTGTGGAGATGTAAGTTCGCTGATAGAATGGGCTGAATTTGCAAAAGAGGCTGGATTTGATATAATACAGATTCTCCCAATAAATGAAATGCCACCTCAAACAAACTGCCCATATACCGCACTAACTGCATTTGCTATAGACCCAATTTACATATCAATAAAGGATATTGAAAATATTTCGCCCCAAATACTAAAAAAAATAAAATCATCTGATTTTTTAAATACCATAAAGGAATTTAAGAAGAAAAAATATATAGATTATGATGGGATAAAGACTGAAAAGTTTAAAATTTTATGGGAGCAATATAATTACTTTCATAAAAACTTTATCCTAACTCATTCAAAGGAAGCAATAGATTTTGAAAATTACTGTGATAAAAACCTGTGGTGGCTAAGAGATTATGCAATATTTAGAAGACTTAAGGATATCTATAGTTTTTCCACATGGACACAATGGCCTGATGGATTTAAAAACAGACAAAAAGAGGTTATCGATAGCTTTGAAAAAGAAAATTTATTTGAGATAAATTTCTTTAAATATATTCAGTGGGAAGTTGACAAACAGTTTAAAAAAGCCAGGGAAAAGCTTAAGGAATATAATATAAAACTTTTCGGCGATTTACCGTTTATGGTAAATCAGGAAAGCGCGGATGTCTGGTCAAGGCAACAAGATTTTCGCCTTGATCTTGAATCAGGCGCGCCACCTGATGCTTTTAGTAAAGAAGGCCAGCGTTGGGGGATTCCTGCCCCAAACTGGCAGGCGCAGGTGGCAAATAATTTTGAATGGTGGAGGATGAAAGTCAGAAAATTTGAAGAGATTTATGACATATTTAGAATAGATCACATGGTAGGTTTTTTCAGGACATGGGTAATACCACATAACAGAAGTCTTAAACCGGATTTTGATATACTTGACCCAGTTCAACAAGAAGAAAGGGGACGGTTATTCTTAAAAACGATTACATCATCTACAAAAATGTATGCAATAGCAGAAGACCTTGGGGTAATACCAGATTACGTAAGAAAGGTTTTAAAAGAAACAAAAGTGGCAGGTTATAAAATAATGAGATGGGAGAAAAATAAAGAAAATTTTTATATACATCCCTCAGACTATCCAGCCATATCAGTTGCTACTACATCCACCCATGATACTGAAGCAATGTCCAGCTGGTGGAAGAATATAGATAAAAGCGAAAGAACTCTTTTTTATACAATGTTAACTGAAAATAAAAAACAAGAACCTCCTAAAAAATACATTGAGATAAAAGATCTTGTAAATGAGGCATTGTTAAACTCAAACTCCATATTTGTAATTATGACAATAAGCGATATTATAGGAACTAATGATAGAATTAACACACCGGGGATATCCTCAAAGGAAAATTGGAGTTATAGAATCAAAACTGAGTGGAAAAAATTTTATCAAAAAAATGAAAGAGATTTTGAAAAAATAAAAAAACTTGTAGAGAAACGTAAAAATGAAAAAGTTAATATTGACAATTAGCTCAACTATTTTTCTTGCCTCATGCTCTATTGATAGATTTGCCGCAAGAAAGACTTCTGAGATAATAGATAGAGGAAATGATTCAGTTTTCTCAGACCCAAACTTACAATATATAAAAGAATCGTTGCCTGCAAATCTTAAACTAATGGAAATATTGATCGCAACTGATAAAAATCCAAAGCTTATAAAAAATCTTTCTATGGGATTTTGTGGTTATGCTTTCGCATTTTATGATGACAATAAGGAAATGGCTAATGATTTTTATTTAAGGGGAATAAAATATAGCGAGGAATATATAAAAAATAAAAATTTAAAAGATAAACAAAAACTTAATGAAGTTGAGTTTGAAATATTATTCTGGAACACATTTTGTAAAAGCTCATATATAGATTTAAACAGAGATGACTTAAATGCTCTTATATATTTAAATGATATAGAAACACAGGCTGAAAAGCTATTTAAGATAAATCCAGCATATTTTTACAACTCACTTTATTCTATACTTGCCTCAGTGTATGCATCAAAGCCAAAAATGATAGGCGGGGATATTTTAAAGGCAAAAGAATATTTTGAAAAAGCAATTTCTGGAGAAGGAGAAAAACTTTTGATAAACAAATTTATATATGCAAAAATATATCCAGTTTTAACAGATGATGAAAAACTTTTTGATGAATTAACCGATGAAATACTTAATTCAAAACATAAAAATATTCCTGAGATTATGTTTTTTAATAACATAGCTATAATAAAAACTCAAAAATTAAAGGAGAAAAAAAATGAATTATTTTAAAACCATTGTTTTTTTATCTCTTTTTGCAACAAATACTGTTAGATCTGAAATTGTCGCTGTTAATATGTCCAGCGAGCCAAAAACGGTTATAAAATTTGCAACCCTTGCTCCTGAAGGAACTACCTGGACAAAAATACTCAAGCAGTTTTCGCAGGAAGTTCAGTCAAGGACTCAGCTAAGAGTAACTTTTAAAATATATACTGGAGGGGTACAGGGGGATGAGAAAGATGTAATAAGGAAGATAAAGACAGCTCAGCTTAATGCAAGCGGTTTTACAGGTTTTGGTTTGGGAGAGATAGCAAAAGAATTAAGGGTTTTAGACGCTCCATTTTTATTTAAAAATACAGATGAAATAGACCACATATATTCTAAATTTAATGATGAGTTTTCAAAAATTTTAGAGGAAAAAGGCTTTATTCTCTTAGGCTGGGCTGAGATAGGCGATGTTTATATAGTATCAAAGAATGAAATAAAATCACCGCAAGATTTAGCAAAATCAAAATTATGGGTCTGGGAAGGTGATGAGATAGCTCTAAAAACCTTTGAAACTTTTGGGGTTAAGCCAATACCACTTTCTATATCAGATGTAATGACATCCATACAAACAGGTATGATAAATACAGTCTACGCAACCCCGGCCACAATTATACCTCTTGGCTGGCATAATAATATGAATTATATACTTGATATGCCAATAACTTATGCAAGTGGCGCAGTTTTATTATCAAAAGCTACATTTGAAAAGTTAAAAGAAGAAGATAAAAAAATTTTAATTGAAGCAGCTAAAAAACATTTTTCAAAATTAAACAAATCAGCAAGGGAAGATAATAAAAAAGGGCTTGAGATTCTTAAAAACAAGCTGAAAGTTGTCAAACCTCAGGATGTAAAAATATTTGAAGATCTTGCCGCAAAAGCAAGAGAAAATTTAAAAAACTATTATGGAAATAAACTTATAGAAAAAATAGAAAAGGAACTTTCAAATTATAGAAATGCTAAAAAATCTAATAATAAAAATTGACAAAAAGATTTATAAAGCTGAAAGAGGATTTATTATCTTTTGTGTTCTTTTAATGCTTTTTTTATCATTCCTTCAAGTTCTATTAAGGTTTTTTTTAAACTCAGGCATAAGCTGGCTTGATATATTTTTAAGATATACCGTAATGATATCTTCATTATTTGCTGCATCAATTGTAAGTTATCATAACCAGCATTTTAAAATAGAAATTCTCGAAAAAATAATTAAGAGTGAAAAACTTAAAAAAAATTTTAACATCTTCTCGCTTCTTATTTCTTTTATCGCAACATTATTTATACTCATTGCAGTAATTAAGTATCTTCCAGTGGAGTTTGAGCTAAAAGAAGTAATATCAGAATTTAAATCTCTTAAACTAAAACCCCATCATATGATACTTTTTCTCCCATTAATTTTTTTTAATATGTTATTCCATTCAATTTCAAATTTCTTAAGGGAAAGAAAATGATAACTCTTTTGCTTTTATCAGCTTTAGTTTTACTTTCAGGTGTTCCAGTTTTTGCTGTGATAATTCTTTTAACATTTTATCTGTATCATACAAATGATATATCAATAACCTCATCTGTGGTTGAGTTTTTAAGACTTGGCAATATGCCATCACTTATAGCAATACCTTTATTTTCATTTGGAGGTTTTTTACTTGCAAACTCAAAAGCGCCAGATAGACTTTTAAATCTATTTTCCTCGCTTTTTGGATGGATGAGAGGTGGAGTGGTTCTTGGTTCAATTATAACAGCTTCCATATTCACAGCTTTTAGTGGGGCTTCAGGCATTACAATTATAGCCATAGGAGGATTGCTTTTACCAATGCTTTTGAAATACGGCTATAAAGAAAAATTTTCACTTGGTATAGTATCAACTACTGGAAGCCTTGGGCTATTATTTCCCCCATCACTTCCAATAATACTTTACTCAATAGTGGGAAAGATTGATATAAATATACTTTTTAAAAAATCCTTTATATATGGGATTATCATAATTGTAGCCTTATGTATCTATGCTTTTATAATATCAAAAAAGGAAAATATCCCTACACAAAAATTTGATTTTTCAAAATTAAAGCTTGCAATAAAACAAGCCGGCTGGGAAATTCCTCTTCCATTTATAGTAATTGGAGGAATATACTCAGGTTTGATTACAGCGTCAGAGTCGGCAAGCATAACTGCTTTTTATGTTTTGATAGTTGAATGTTTTATAAAAAAAGAAATAAAAATAAATGAGATAGGGGATATTATAATAAAAACAATGCTTTTAGTTGGCGCAATATTCATAGTTCTTGCAACAGCCCTTGCTTTTACAAATTATATAGTTGATATGGAACTTCCGGCAATGATATTTAATTTCATTTCTCAATATGTTAAAAATAAATTTTTATTTCTTGTAATTTTAAATATATTAATCTTAGCGATAAATATGATTGAGATATTTTCAGCCATAATAATAGTTGTGCCCATAATAGTTCCCATAGCATTAAACTACGGGGTTGACCCCATTCACCTTGCAATAATATTTTTAATCAACCTTGAACTTGGATATATGACCCCACCATTCGGAATAAATCTACTTTTATCCTCTATGAGATTTCAAAAACCACTGACCCAAATTTATAAATCAGTAATCCCGGTATGGCTGGTAATCCTTTTTGTACTTTTAATGGTAACATATTTTCCACCAGTCTAATACACTTTTAAAAATTCACAATTTTTTATGCTCAAAAACTAAACATTATCTTTTTCTTAACTTTCTGAAAAGAACATCTTAACACATATTTCAGGTTTACACCAGATCCATTTTCCATCTATGAAATCATATTTCATTATATTATAAGGAAAGGCGTTTACATAAACCAGATTTCCATCTATTAGATAAAAATTATTCCAGAGAAATGTATATTTAGCCTTAGGGATTTCAGTAAGGAAATCTGGCTTTAGATCTTCAAGATTTTGGGGATAAGAACCAGTTCTGGCTTTGTAGTTTTCTACTGCTTTTATTATCTTATCTGCAGATGATTGAGCTGATAGATTATTTAAATATGGAAAGATATAAGCAATAACTCCTACAACCAGAAAAATTCCTGTAATAGTTAGCAACTCCTTGAGTTTTGCTTTATCTTTATACCTGAATAAGGTAAGTAAAACAAAAACCAACATAATAACCAAAGATTTTGTTAAGGCAATAGATGCTTCACTTGCAAAGATAATATCTATTACCACTATCACAACTGCTACTATCCCTGCAATAAGTATCGAAAAGTTTTGATTTTTACTATTTGTTTCCATATCTCCTCCTTTATGTTATTTTATTCATCTTAAACTCTACTTCTATTTACTTGCTACTTACATAAGAAAACAATTTTACTGTAATTACATTTTATATCATTTTTTAAAAATATCAATCTCCTGTAAGATATCTATACAGGTTGGAGTTTTTATGATTTTTAAATTGCTCATCTAAAAAGCAATTTGTTGGGGTTTTTCTGATTTAATTATTTATAGCGTTTTTCTATACCGTAACTATACATAACCAATTACAGCCGTAAAAAATTTTAAAAGATAATCAGCTAATTTTATAAAAAATTATTATACACACTTTAACCACGATCGTATAAAATTCGTGTATGTTATTCACAGGAAAGTTATATAATTTCTGCTCAATAATTATACACAGTTTAACCACGACCGTGTAAAATTAGTGTATATTTTTTTTGAAGCAAAACACTTTCAACTTACCGCACATAAGTCAGTTCAATATTCATCCTTCATTTTCCCCCTCTCAAGGAGAAAGGGATTTTAACAGTCGTTTATGCCATTTTCTATTTTAAAGAGCCTTTATCTTCCTGCTACACATATCCCCTCTCCTTTTTTGGAGAGGGTTAGGGTGAAGATTAAGGAGGAAGGGACGGTTTTTACCGTCTAAGGAAGGTAAAACCAGGTTTTGTTTGGGTTAAAAACAATTATCCACAGTTTAAACAAGATCGTGTAAAATTAATGTATGTTTTTTGAAAGCAAAATGCCTTTAATTGTCTACCCCGGTCAGTCTGATATTGGAGATATATCTATTTGTCCCAATATGTTTCTGATATTTTGCACCATATTGACTTTTTGGCTTTTAACTTCATCTATACTTTCTTTTAAATAGAGCTTACAATTCCCCCACAATTTAGTCATTTAAAAATTTTTCACCATCTAATATTTGCTTCTCGTGCGGCTTTGACTTCATCAAGTCTTTTTACTGGCATATTATGAGGCGCGTTTTTTAATATTTCTGGATTTGTTTTCCCCTCTTCGTATATCTTTTTCATCGCTTCTATAAAACTATCCAAAGTCTCCTTGTTTTCTGTCTCTGTTGGCTCAATCATTATAGCCTCATGAACAATTAAAGGGAAATATATAGTTGGAGCATGAAATCCATAATCAAGTAATCTTTTGGCTATATCAAGAGTTTTTATGCCTTTATCTGTTAATTCTTTAGGCGGGGTTAAAACACATTCATGCATACAATATTCTCTGGCATAAGGTGGATAAATATTTTCAAGGTTTTTCTTTATATAATTTGCGTTAATTATGGCATTTTCAGCTACTTCTCTAAATTCTTTCATACCATGCATAAGCATATATGTATATGCTTTTATTAAAACAGAAGTGTTTGTAAAAAATCCTTTAACCCTTCCAATTGAATGAGGTCTTTTCTCATCCAGATCATATCTCTGAGATTTTTTAACAACTATTGGAATTGGCAAGTAATCAGAAAGATGCTTTTTTACTAAAATTGCTCCAGATCCAGGACCACCTCCACCATGTGGGGTTGAAAATGTTTTGTGAAGATTTAAATGAAGTATATCAACTCCAAAATCGCCCGGCTTAACAAGCCCTATTAAGGCATTCATATTAGCGCCATCCATATAAATAAGCGTTCCGTTATCATGGCATAATTTTACAATCTCATCTATTTGCTTTTCAAATATACCCAGAGTGTTTGGGATTGTAAGCATTAATACGGCAGTTTTTGAGTTTAAATGCTTTTTTAAAACATCAAGATCTATTCTACCCTGCGAATTTGAATGGATGTTAATGGTTTTAAATCCAGCCATAGTAGAGGTTGCTGGATTTGTTCCATGAGCGGAATCAGGGACTATAACCTCATCCCTATTTTCACCTTTAACCTCAAAATATTTTTTAGCTATTAAAATCCCTGTAAATTCTCCATGCGCGCCTGCCACTGGCCACATTGTCCCATCATCCATTCCACACAACTCGCATAATCTTGATTTTATGTCATATATAATTTCAAGAGTTCCTTGAGCAAAATCAATCAGAGAATTTGGATTAAGCGAGGTAAATCCTTCAAAAGAAGCAACCTCTTCATTTATCTTAGGGTTATATTTCATAGTGCAGGAACCTAAAGGATAAAAATGGGTATCAACTGAAAAATTTAATTTAGAAAGTCTTGTGTAGTGTCTTACGACATCAAACTCGCTCATCTGAGGAAGTTTCGGGTCTGTTTTTCTTAAATATTTATCGTTTATATTTGTTTTAATCTCTTTACTTTCATCTACCAGCAAAACTCCCCTTTTCCCTTCCTTTGATTTTTCTATACTAAGTTTATTATCAAAAATCTTTTCAGTTAAGTTCATAAATCCTCCAATTATTTCTTTAAGTTTATACTTACTTTTGATGAAATTATATTTACAAGTTCATCTATATCTTTTTCAGTTTTTGTCTCTGTAAATGCCATTAACACAGTATCTTTAAACTCTTTTCCAAGTTCATCTATATTCAACCCTATATCTATTCTATTTGATTTAGCTATCTCTCTTCTAATATCTATAGAATCAGGGATATCAACTGGAAATTCATTAAAAAATGGTTGATTGTATTTTATATCAAAGCCGCTTCCTTTTAATTTTTTAAGAGCATAATTTGCAAGATAATTGTTAAAGATTGCCAATTTTTTAAGACCTTCTTTTCCCAGAGCAGTCATATAAATGCTTACCCATAAAGCGCAAAGCGCTTGATTGGAACATATGTTTGAAGGGGCTTTTTCCCTTCTTATATGTTGTTCCCTTGCTTGAAGAGTCAATGTAAATCCTCTTTTGCCGTCTCTATCCACAGTCATACCACATATTCTCCCCGGCATCTGCCTTAAATGTTCTTTCTTACAGGTAAAAATCCCGAGATATGGTCCGCCATAAGAAAGTGGAAGTCCGAGAGATTGCCCCTCGCCTACTGCAAAATCAAACCCTGCTTCCCCCGGAGTTTTTAACAACATAAGAGAAAAAGGATCAGCAAGGCATACTGTAAGTATATTTTTAGATTTTGCTATTTTATTAAACTCCTCTATATCTTCTATAAAACCAAGATAATTAGGGTTTGAAATTACTGCGCATGCCGTTTTTTCATCAATAAGTTTTTCAAATTTATTAAAATCAATGATACCATTATTATGAGGTATGGCAATAAATTCATATTCTTTTGAATTGGCAAAATATGTTTTTAATACCTCAATATATTTTGGGTTTATCAAAGATGAATAAATTATTTTATTTTTATTGCTTATCCTTACACATGCTTTAACCGCCTCAGCAAGCGCAGTTGAGCCATCATACATAGAAGCGTTTGAAAAATCCATACCATATAAATTTGCCATCAAGCTTTGATACTCATATATTGTCTGTAAAATACCCTGACTTGCCTCAGCCTGATAAGGGGTATAAGCTGTTAGAAACTCTGATCTTTGAGCTATAGACTTAACAACAGCTGGTGTATATCTTTCATATACCCCACCACCAACAAAGCTTTTAAGATTAATATTTTTATTTGAAAGATCTTTCATCCTGTTATATGCTTCCATCTCAGTTAATGGCTGTGGAAGATTATATTCGGGATTTAAGAACTTTTCAGGCACAATCTTTTTTATCAGAGATTCAAAAGATTTTTCGCCTATAATTTCAAGCATCTCTTTTTTTTCATTATTTGTATTAGATATAAACATAGAATCTCCTTCTATAAATAAAAATTATTTAAGAAATTTAAAAAAACTATAAATCAATGTTGCTGGGTTTTTAAAAATTCCTCATATTGTTTATAATCCATCAAAGAATCCAATTCAGCTAAATTTGAAATTTTAACCTTAAATATCCAGCCTTTACCAAAAGCATCTTGATTTATGGCTTGAGGATCATTGGAAAGTTCATTATTAACTTCAATAACCTCACCTGAAACAGGGGAATAGACATCCGAGGCAGACTTAACAGACTCAACAACACAACACTGCTTTTCTTTTTCAACTTTTTGCCCAATTTTGGGAAGATCTACAAAAACTATATCTCCCATCTGGCTTTGCGCAAAGTCGGTAATCCCGACAACTCCTTTATCGCCTTCAACTGCTATCCATTCATGAGTCTTTGTATATTTAAGGTTTTCTTTGTTCATAATCTCTCCTTATTTGTTTAATTTAAAATAAAAAACTCCACCTTTAAAAAACGGAATTTCACATACTTTTGCTTTAATCATTTTACCCCTGACTTCAACCTCAACCTCATCACCTATATTTAACCCAACAGGCATATATCCCATGGCTATTGACTTTTTAAGTGATGGGGAGTAAGCGCCGCTTGTAAGAGTCCCCAATTCTTTCCCATTGCTAAAAACTTTATAACCTTCTCTTAAAACCCCGCTTTCCGCAATTATACCTGTAAGTTTAATTTTTACACCTTCTTTTTTCTCTTTTTCATAAAGATCTTTTCCTATAAAGTTTCCCTTATTTAATTTAACAACCCATCCATAATTTGCCTGATAACTTGAATGTGCATCATCAATATCAGAACCATATAAAAGATATCCAGATTCAAGCCTTAAACTATCCCTTGCTCCAAGCCCACACGGTTTAATATCATAATCCTTTCCAAGTTTCATTAATTCTTCCCATATCCTTTCAATTATATAGTTTGGGGCAGTTATTTCAAAACCATCTTCCCCGGTATAGCCAGTTCTTGAGATATAACAGTGCTCATCATAGATATCTTTTTCAATTATCCCAAACCTTGGATAGCTTAATATTTCTTTAGCAAATTTTTCCATCACATTAACTGATTTAGGTCCCTGAATGGCTATCATAGAAAACTCGCTTGATTTATTTGTTATTCTAACCTCAAAGTTTTTTGATTGAGATAAAAACCAGTTATAATCTTTCTCTGTTGTGGTTGCATTAACTATAACAAGAAATCTCTCATCATCAAGGCAGAAATCTATAACATCATCCACTATACCACCATTTCCATTTGGAAGATGAGAATAGACGCCTTCTCCTTTTTTAAGTTTTAAAATATTATTTGAATTTACATAATCTAAAAATTTCTTTGCATCTTTGCCTTCAACAAAAATCTGTCCCATATGGCTTACATCAAACATTCCAACACCATTTCTTACAGTTAAATGCTCTTTTATTATTCCTTCAAATTGAACTGGCAACTCCCAGCCGTGGAAATCCACCATCTTTCCACCATACCTCCTGCAAATATTATTTAGATAAGTTCTCTTTATTGTTACATTGGTCATGATTTCCTCCTAAAACAATTATATAAAATTTAAAGAATATAAATTATAAGATATCTATACAGGTTAGATTTTTTCTTTTTATGATTTTGAAACTGTTCATCTAAAAAAATACTCCATTGGCGTTTTTTTGTTTATTCCTTATAGGCATTCTCATTTAGCTTATCAAACTTTGCATAAACAATTATCCAAAGTTTAACTATGACCGTGTAAAATTAGTGGATGTTGTTTTGAAAAACACCTCAACTGACCGCCCCGGTCAGTCCGGCGCTCACTTCCGCTACGCTCAAACCTTCTTTTCCCCCTTAAATTTCCTCACCCCAACCCTCTCCAAAAAAGGAGAGGGAATTTGTGTAGCAGAAAGATGGAGGCTCTTTAAAATAGAAAATGGCATAGGCGAGTGTCAAAATCCCTTCCCCCTTGATGGGGGAAGGTGAAGGATGAGTGTAAAAAAAGGAGAGGGGACATAGCAGTTAAACCGTCTAAGGAAGGTAAAACCAGGTTTTGTTTTTCTAATATTTTGCAAATTTTTTGATTTACAAACTAATCCAATAAATAGAGGGAAGACTATAGCATTTTTTAATCCAGAATTAGTTAACCCATGTTAACTCATCATAAACAGCAGGCTACTTGCAATTTTAAAATTAAAATGCAATCTAATACATAACAATATTATTCTTTTTAAGATATTTCTGGTATTTTTTAATTCCTTTTTGAAATTTATTTAAAATATACTGAGGTTCTTTTCCTTTATATAACCATTTCAAAAACTTCTCATTAACCATTCTTTTCATCCCATCTTCTTCTATTAAAAGTTTATCTCTATGATTTCTATAAATAAAATAGATTGAATGAACAAATATATCCATCGCCCTAACTTTTTCCTTATCAAGAACTTTTATATAAACACCTTTAACCTTTTCACCTTTATAAAGATCAGAGTCTGGAATTTTTTCTACTGGATAGAACTCAACCCCATCAAGTTTTTTAGAATTTAAATACTCTACAAGACTTTCATTATCAAGCCATGGCGAACCAAAAAATTCAAAAGGCATCTCAGTTCCCCTTCCAACAGATATATTTGTAGCCTCAAAACATCCTATACCAGCATACAATATAGCAGCATTTAAGTTTCTTATGTTGGGAGACGGATTAACCCAGGGAAGATTTGTCTCATTAAAAAACATCTTATGATTATAGTTTTTCATCTTTACACACTTTAAGTTAATTTTCAAATTTGATTTTAATTTATGGAAATAAGCCATTTCACATGGAGTAAGGGAATGTCTAACCGGAACCTCATAATAAGCTGTAAAAGCTTTTATATCCTTATCAAGAACAGGTCCTTCAATAACATCTGAAATAGGGTTGGGTCTATCAAGAACAATAAACTCTATATCTCTTTTTGTTGCCTCCTCCATAGCATAACCCATCGTTGTAAGATATGTATAAAATCTAACTCCAACATCCTGAATATCAAAAACAAGAGTATCTAAATCTTTAAGCATTTCATCAGTAGGTTTTTTAGTTTTTCCATATAAACTATATATCGGCACTAAATTATATGTTGAATTATCAATTGAAAATCCCCCCTCTATATCACCTTTAAACCCATGCTCAGGGGAAAATATAGCTATAAGATTTATGTTGTTTTTAATAAAAATATCAACCAAATTTAAACCTTTTGAGTTTATGCTTGTATGATTGACTATAACCCCAATCTTTTTGTTTTTCAAGATATCAAAATTCTCTTCTTCTAAAACTTCAAGCCCGCTTTTAACTCCTTCGCAATATAAGGAAAAGCTAAAAACATAAATTAAAATAAAAACTCTTATCACTTGCTATCCTTTAAGATAAGAAGATACAGATTACCAGGTTCCCAGATAGAATAAGCAAATTTTTTAGCCTTATCGCCTGTTCCCGCAAAAAAATCAACCCGCGCTCCTTTTATGGCTCCACCTGTATCATGACAGAATACAAGCCTCTGTGATTGCTTAAAAGAATTTATATTAAGATTATCGTCAAAAACTGGAAGTTTTAAATTAACAACCGCCGGCATTCCAAGTGGAATTATTGAGTTATCTATAGCTATTGATCTTTGTGCAACAAGATTTAAACCATAAGTTCCTATAGGACCCTCATCAAAAGATTTCATATCGTCAAGATAAAAAAAAGTATATCTTTTATTCTGGCTTATAATAGGCCTTTGTAAATCGGGTTTTTCATTTATAAATTTCTTTGCTCTGTCATAAAATGTTTTATCTTCTCCAACCCCACCATATCTCTGGATATACCCCCCTTCTATAAGCGCTGTCATCCAACCTTTAAATTTAAGCGAATTAGTTGCCGCAAATTTAGCTCTTTTATATCCACCTTCTTTTAGTTTTAATATTCCCGAACCCTGCGTATGAATATCTAAAACATCAGCTATATCTTTCATATAGGCAATTTCATAATTTTTGCCAGAAAGAACTTTATCAAAATCTATCTCCTCCCTTGTGTAATACGGGATAATTTTCGTCCCCAAAAGCCTGCCAGTTAATTTCTGACCTTTATATTTATCAGCATCAAAATCTTCAAGATTTATTTCAATCATATCATCAGGTTTTCTATATAAAGGATATTTATAAATCTCGTCACTGCTTAAACTTGCCTCAAAAACAGGTTCATAATAAGAACTAAATATTACAGGGTTTGTACCCTTTTTAAGTTCATATATATCAAAACTTTCTTTTATCTTTGTGTTTAAATCTTCATCGTCTTTTGAGTTCTGATAAATCTCCATTAATTTTTGTGTGGATTCTAACAATATTTTAGGGGTTACTTTTTTGTCAGGGAAATTATAAGAGATATTTTTATCAAGAGAGTTTGTTAAATAATTAATATTTAAATCAAAAGCTCGTTTAATATCCTCATCCCATTCTTTACTAAATAATGGATAATCCTTTTCATTAACCTTTATCAATCTCGCTTCTGGTGGCTTTATCTTCTGACACACTAAAACCTCATCTTTTCCACAGACAATTGACTCTTGAGCAGTTTCTTGCTTCTTTATAGCATGATGACATGATGAGAACAAAAATACAGTAAGAATAATTTTTTTTAAGTTTTTCATTTCTCCTCCATTAAACTAAATAGTATATGTAACCTTTTTAAGACCTTTTGGGTTGTCAGGATTTAATCCTTTTGTAACAGCTATTTTTAAAGCACAGAGTTTAATAAATACATCCATACTAAGAGCATTAAATGGATAATTTTCTGAAAAGGGAGTTAAGATTATATATTTAATTCCTCTTTCATCAAGCTTGTTTTTAACAAGTAATAAATCTTCTGTTAACTTCTTGTCCCTTGAAAGTATAACAACCAAATCTTTTTTGGTATATGCTCCTATAGGTCCATGCAAAAACTCAGCAGCAGAGTATCCCAGACTATGAGTCATAGCCATCTCTCTAAATTTAAGCGCCGAGTCCTCCGCCACAGCATTAAAAGGCCCCCTACCAACAAAACCAACAATAAATGATTCTAAAATCAAATCAAATCCAGTTTTATTGTAAATTTTTTCAAAATTATTTATTAAATAGTTAATCTCCTCAATTGTTTTTTTAAATATGCTTTCCTTAAAATTTGCTCCGAAAAACTTAGCTAATTTCAAAATACACCATAATTGTAAAATAAAGCTTTTAGTGGCAGCAACAGGTACCTCCTTTGAGTTTGAAAGAAGTATATGAATATCAGACATCTTTGCTAAATCATTATTTTTTATTTTGCTTTCATTTGTAATTGCAACAATCTTTCCTCCCATCTTTTTTATTATCTTACTGCATTTTACTATATCATAACTTTTTCCAGATTGTGAAAAAGAAAAAAGAACTTTATTGCTAAAATTCATCTTTTTTTTAGTATTAAATATAGAAAATGGATGAACTATATTACTTATAATTCCACAATATATTTCCCATATATATTTTGCAAAAAGTGTGGCGTTGCCAGAACTTCCTCTTCCCAGTAAAAAAACCTCTCTATATTTTGAAATCTTATTGAGATTTTCCGGAAGATTAAACCTTTCAAGTAAAATAGGTATTTCTGATATATCTTTATATGTTAAAGTATTTATATATTTGTTCATACCGCCTCTTTTTTATGCAGTATAAATAAATTATATAATTTTGACAAATTAAAAATACTATGATAAAATCTTGTTAGGAGCTAATCTGCTCCGCTTTTTTGTTGAAGGAGGATTTTATGAATTTGGCAAAACGTATGAGCAGGCTTGGAACTGAAACAGCTTTTGAAGTTTTAGCAAAAGCAAAAAAACTTGAGGCTGAAGGAAAGGAAATAATCCATCTGGAAATAGGAGAGCCAGATTTTGACACCCCAAGAAATATAAAAAAGGCAGCGATAGACGCTATTAAATCTGGATATACTCACTATACCCCCTCTGCTGGGATCCCACAGGCAAGAGAGGCTGTGGCAGAATATCTGAATAAAACAAGACCAGGTATTGATGCAAAACCAGAGGATATAGTTATAACAGTTGGAGGGAAACCAGTAATGCTTTATACGATAACAGCCCTTGTTGATGAAGGAGATGAGGTTATATGCCCAAACCCTTCTTACCCTATATATGAATCGCTTGTCAATTTTGTTGGAGGAAAAGTTATTCCAATACATATAAAAGAAGAGAAAGGATTTAATTTTGATGTTGATGAACTTGAAAAACTGATAACGCCAAAAACCAAACTGATTGTTATAAATTCACCAGCAAATCCAACAGGTGGAGTCATTCCCCAAAAAGATTTAGAAAAAATAGTTGAATTACTAAAGAAAAATCCGCAAATATACGTTTTATCTGATGAGATATACAGCGAAATTATATATTCTGGTAGTCATTTTTCAATAGCTACATATCCGGGGATGAGGCAAAGAACTATTGTGCTTGACGGGCTTTCCAAAACTTACGCAATGACTGGATGGAGACTTGGTTATGGACTCTGTCCATCAGATATTGCTCCGTATATAACCAAATTGATAACAAACTCTGTTTCATGCGCTCCCGCTTTTGGACAAATGGCATTGGTAGAAGCTCTTAAAGGGCCACAAAATTCTGTTAAGAAAATGCTCAGAGAATTTAAGAAAAGAAGAGATGCTATAGTAAAGGGATTAAATGAAATACCAGGTTTTTCATGCCAGGTTCCAAAAGGAGCTTTTTATGTTTTCCCCAATATAACAAAAACCGGGATGAAATCTCAACAATTAGCAGACATAATACTTTATGAAGCAGGTGTGGCATGTTTAAGTGGAACCTGTTTTGGATCATATGGGGAAGGATATTTAAGATTTTCCTATGCAAATTCCCTTGAAAATATAAACAAAGCTATAGATAAAATAAAAGCTATATCAGGAAAGTGGGCAAGTAACGTAAAATAAACAACTTAAGTCATTTTCAATTATTTAGCTTTTGCAAGGGCAAAATAAAAAGTACTTCCCTTTCCCTTTTCAGATTCAAACCATATTCTTCCATTATGTTTTTCTATAATACTTTTGGCTATTGAAAGTCCAAGCCCTGTTCCATCTGTATTAAGCATGATATCTTTTGAACGATAAAATTTTTCAAAAATATATTTTTTATCTTCTTCACTTATTCCATAGCCGCTGTCTGAAACAGAAAATACCACTACACTGCCTCTGTCATGAATATTAACATTTACTTCAGAACCACCAGGTGAATACTTTATAGCATTATCTACAAGATTCATTACTGCCTGCAATATCCATCGTTTATCAACCATTACATAAACTTTATCTGAATTGTGATTAAAATTTATTTTTATTTTTTTGAGATATGACTTAAACTGTAAGGATTTTAAAGAATTATCAACAATTTCAATTAAATCATTTTTTTCAAGCTCAATATCCTGCTCCGAGTTGAGTCTTGAAATATCAAGAAGATTTGTAACTATACCTATCAACCTGTCAGTAGCCTGACCTACCATATTTAGGAAAGCATTCTGCTGTTCATTCAACTCCCCCGCTTCTCCATTGAGCAATATTGAAACAAATCCCTTTATTGTAGTAAGAGGTGTTTTTATCTCGTGATTTATTGTTGAAATAAACTCATCCTTAATTTTATTAAGGTTAGCAAGATTGGCAGCATCTATAGAAATATTTCTATAAAGCTCAAATAAATTTACCATAACCGCCAATTCTTTTGAGATTATCTCCATTAACCTTATATCATCCAATGAAATTTCTTTCTTCTCAGAAAATCCTGCGACAAGCACCCCGAACTTGTTTTTGGGACTATATATTGGTAAAATGACTGCGGTTTTTATTTTATTATCAAGAAAAATCTTGTCTGATATATTCTTTTCATCATAAACGTAAAGAGTATTTTTATTAAGGAAAGATTTTACTATAAGCGAATCATAATCTCCAAGGTCTATTGAATAATTGGCTATATTTAAATTACCAGGGGCATAAGAATTAGGCGAAAGTTTTTTTTCCATTTCGTTATATGAATAATAAATGACAAATGTCGGTGTTATTGTGTTATATATCAACTCCACAAGATGTTTTATTGTTTTTCCCATATCATCTGAACTGAAACTTGTTATGCCTTCATAAAAAATTTTAGATTCCTTGCTTTTCTTTATAAGTCTTGAACCTTGATTTTCAAGTTCTTTAATTACGCTATCTATTTCTATTTTAAGCTTCTTGTTTTCATCAGAAATTCTATATAAAGACTCATAATAATTATTTAAAAATCTAAAAAAAGAAAGCATAAATTTCAAATAATGTAAAATGCAATTTTTGTCTTCATCCCCTATATTTATTGCGGAAATAATTTTTCTTGTAGATGTAAAAAGCGGCATAAGTATAAATTTTTTATGTTTACCTTCAAAAAGAGTACCTTTTTCCACCACAATAATATCGTCCTTTATAGAAGATATGTTTTTTTCTATCTCAGAGAAATCTATTTCATCCCCCTCATTATTTACCCCTCCTATATAAGTCCATTGTCCATCTTTTTCCTCAAACAAATAAACTGATATATCTGAAAATATAGAAGTAAGCTTTATAAAAATCATGTTAATCAGATTGATATGGTCTTGCCTTGAAAGATTTGCAGAAACAGAAAGGGTTGAAGAAACGAATTCATCAAACTTTACATAGAATTTATCAAGATATTCAATCCTGCTATATAAAGGAATAACCTGATAAAATTTTATAAACCAATAGACAATAAAGACTAATACAACTATTATTGTAAAAACCGACAGGAAACTCATATAAGGTCTAATATAGCATTAAGATACATTGATTTGGCTTTTAATCTGTTCAGATATATCCATCCAGTCTTAATATTAAGACTTTCCATTATTTTTTCAGTAATATGCCTGAATTCTTCTTCTTTTGCGCTTAAAGCACTTGTTGGAGGTGGACCGATAACAACAAGCCCGTTTATATTTTTATCTACGACAAAATTTCCTATCTTAAAAGGAATTCCATATACCTCATCCGGATCATATTCCTCTACAAAAATATTTTTCCACGAGATATCCATAGATAAAGTTTTTGATAATTCTTCCTTCATTTTGTTAAAAACATAATTTACATAATTTTTCATGTTTTTAGGACAGAATACTCCCCCTTTATAAAAGCTTTCATCATCATTTGCAGCATAGAAATTGGCGCCGCTTATCTCCTTTTCAGAAGGAGAGCTCATATCATCTTTTTCCCCTATAAGCATGGCAATAAGATCCTGATGCAAAAGAGATGGATTAAAAGGAGATATATATTTTTCTAACTTTTTCATTCTAAAAAGTATTTTATTTACGGTTCTAAAGTCCATATTCTTAACAACAAAAAAATTCTTTATGTGATCTTCAGAAAGTTTAATATCCATATTAGTCAATATCTGATTTAATATCATTCTATATGTCTGCGGATTAGGAGGCTTTATATCAACCATCCATCCCTGAGAAAATTGTATGCCTAACATATTCTCAAGCGGCTCAAGCTCCTGAGGAGAAAAAAGCGATGAAAAAACAACCTGTTTATTTGATTGCATGGAATTGTTTATAACCTTGGATATAAAAGATTTATTTTCTTTATTTATGAGCATTAAATGTATATCATCTATTATTATAACCTTACAATCATTTATAATTTTCTCAAGGCTATCAAGAAATGAATTCTTTATTGCAAGATTAACCCCCATAGAAAACTTTACACCACTTGTAACGAATATATCCTTCTGCCCAATTGTTGAGGAAAGCCCATAAGACATTGAATGTATAAAATGAGATTTTCCATTGCCGCGAGGGCCATATATCAAAATCGGATTATACATTACGCCTGGGTTTTCAACAACCGCCATAGCTGCTGCATGAGCGAAACGGTTATGAGAAGCAGTTATTAGAGTTTGAAAACTGAGCGTGGGATTTAAAGGAAGTTCTATGGACCATTTAAGTCTCAAGCTTTCTATGACCGTTTTATTTACTTTTGTCTGGCTCTTTTTAGCTTTTTCATCCTTTTCTTTTCCTTCTTCCTCTGCACTTTTTTTTATCTTATCTAAACTCATTCTCATTGATTGAGACGCAGGCACAGCTGGACCAAAAGATTTGATAACTTTTCTATCTGTTTCTTCCTTCCCTTTTTCTTGAGGTTTTGCCTCAACTATTGGCGGTTTTGTATCCTCTATATTACGTTGCTGGGCTTTAACTTCAAGATCTGGCATCGGGATAGACAATGAATCAACCTCATTATTTTTAACAGATCCAGCACTAACAAAATCAACCTGAGCATTTGAAACGACAGTACTAGATTCCGTATCTGTAATTCTTCCACTAGTTATCTCTTCTATAGTTTTCCTTAGTTTTTTATCTACTTCTTCATTAAAATCAAAAAGATATATTAAGAAATTATAATCAGAAGAAATTATTCTTTCAGGCCTTGAACATACTGCACCTAATTTTTTAACTATTTTTAAAATATCCTTTAATTCACACTTAAGCAAAAGCATATATTTGTTTTCTGAGTCTTTAACCTTTGAAGTCTCCCATTTACTAATCATAAATCACCTTACAATTAACTCCATTATTAATTCTAACGCTATGCTTCTATTAAAATTATTTTTTTTGAAATTAACGAAATAAATATTATTATGAGAAAGCGCATTTTCTATTTCATACTTTTTCTCCATAGGCAACTCACCTATAAGGACAACAGCACAGACTTTCTCCTCTTTTGAATTTAAAAGCACAGAATCAGCGTTAAGATCGTCACTATACGGCAAAACAAAAGCCCTTTTTACAAACATTGGCTTATCTTTTGAGCTAAGACATATCTCATCTATTGTTTTAAGAGCCTCTTTAAAAACCTCTTCGTCTGAGCCATAAATAAACCCTACACTTTTTATACGTTCAGGTAAAACCTCAGGTGGTGGTTGTAAAGAAAGATATTTATTTAATTCCATGGAAAATTCAAGGTTTATATTAGAATTAGAGTTTTCATGTCCCATAGTAGCAGATACATCGTTTTTTTCAATATCTAAAGCTAACGTTTCTTCAGATTTTTTTATATTATCTTCTAAAACAGGACTAAATTCAATAATTTCATCAGGTTTATTTTCTTTTAATCCCTCCGACAGGTTTATATCCAGGTTAATATCTTTTTCAATTTTTTCATCATTCTTTTCTTCGGTCTTAACCTCAACACCAACACTATCTTCATTTGTGTTTACAGAAATATCTTCTTTTTCCTTTTCTCTTTCCAAATTTTGACTATTATCAGCCGTCTGTAAAACAACATCAGAACCTTCCTCCTTAGTTTCATTGTTATTTACTTGTTCTATATTTTCAGATTTGACCTCAGTTTGATTTACATCTACTTTTTTTTCATCTTTATTTTCAGAAATAATAGTATGGTCAAACAACTGGATATCATCTAAATTAATATCATCGGTTGTTTTTTTAGAATCATCAGAATTTTCATTCTCGTTATTAATCTTGGAGGTATCAGCGTTTATCTTTTTTGTCTCTTCTTCCACCAATTGTTTGTCTTTGTTTAAATCAGTCAATTCTTCTTTCTCTTCTGAAGTTTTTTTAACACTATCAAGGACTTCCGGCATTTTATCAAGCAAAGAATTCAAATCATTTAAAATATCATCAAAAGACCTTTTTTTATTTTTATCATCACTATTATCCATATCTATATCTCCAAAAATAGTATTTTCTAGAGCTAAACTGTTACCAATATAAATTATACAATTTATTTAATTCATATTTCAGGATCTTTTATGTTTTAGTTTTCGCATAATAAATTCCTAAAATGTTATAATAATTTTATGATAACAATTAATAATTTAAACCCAAATTTAAGAAAAGCGCAATATGCCGTGCGTGGCAAAATACTTCAACGGGCTTATGAACTTGAAAAAAAAGGGAGAAAAATAATTTATTGCAATATAGGAAATCCTCAGGCTTTAAAACAAAAACCTATTACATATGTCAGGCAACTTTTAGCTCTTACTGAATACCCATCTCTAATAGACAATCAAAAAAGAGGACTTTTTTTTAATGATGTAATAAAAAAAGCAAAACAAATATTGAAAGAAAATCCAAATGGACTTGGAGCCTATACCCAAAGCGAAGGAATGCCCTTTATTAGAAAATCTGTGGCTGAATTTATAAAAAAGCGTGATACAATAGATGCTACTCCAGAGAGGATAATTTTAACAGATGGGGCTTCAAAAGGAATTCAGGCAGTTTTTACCCTTTTAATAAAAAATTCAAACTCAGGCTTTATGATCCCGATTCCTCAGTATCCCCTTTATAGCGCTACAATAGCATTATATGGAGCAAAACAAATAAATTACTATTTAGACGAAGATAAACACTGGGAACTTAATGAGAATGAACTAAAATCAAGCATTAATGAGGCAGTTAAAAATAAAATAGAACCAGTTGCTATAGTGGTTATAAATCCAGGCAATCCAACAGGGGCTGTTCTTTCAAAAGAAAACATAAAAATGATAATAAACTTTGCAAGGAAATATAATCTTTCAATACTGGCAGATGAAGTTTATCAAGAAAATATATATAGTTCCAAACATTCCTTTCATTCTTTTGCTAAAGTAATGTCGGAGATGAAAATAACAGACGTTCCATTATTCAGTTTTCATTCAACCTCAAAAGGCTTTTTTGGTGAATGTGGACATAGAGGTGGATATCTTGAAACAAGAAATGTAGGAGATGATGTATATTATGAAATAATAAAACTTCAATCCATAGGGCTTTGCGCAAATACAGCAGGTCAAATTGTTACTTATGCAATGGTCAATCCACCTCAAAAAAATGAAGATAGTTATGAGTTATACATGAAAGAGAAAAATTCAATACTTTCAGAACTTAAGAAAAAAGCTGAAATACTGGGGGAGGAATTAAATAAAATAGAAGGGGTTTCCCTTAAAATACCATATGGTGCAATGTATGCTTTTGTAAAAATAGACTTACCCCAACCAAAGGATATTAATTTTAAAAATATGACTCAAAAAGAGATTGTTGAGTATGAATCAAAAAGAGATTTTGATTACTGCCTTAATCTGCTTGAAGAAACAGGCATATGCGTGGTCCCGGGGTCTGGATTTGGTCAGAAACCTCATACATATCACTTCAGAACTACATTTTTGCCGCCATTAGAGGAAATAAAGTATTTTGTAAAAAAATTTAAAAACTTTCACTTTAATTATTTAAAAAAAATATAACAAATTAGTTTCTAAATAAGGTAAAATTTATTTAATGGGCTGGTGGCGGAATTGGTAGACGCGACGGACTTAAAATCCGTTGGCTGATTAAACAGCCGTGCGGGTTCGAGTCCCGCCCTGCCCACTGCTGGTACTAAGTCATGGCGGTAAGCCATGACGTGGGTGAGGACTGCCTTTAGAGCGAAACCTCAAATGGTTTTGCGTGCAGTCCGCAAGGCCGCAGTTCGCCCTGGGCATACAGGCGAACGAGGCGGGGTCGCGCAAAGCCCGCCAGGCTTATGCGTGACTCGAAAGCCCGCAGCAAAACTTGGGCAATACAGTTTTGCGAGGGGCGGCCCGCAAAAAATTTTGCGGTTAGCAAAATTTATTTGTGGGAGAATTCCTTTGACATATTAAAATCTCTTCCCCCTTAACTCTTCTCACCCTAACCATCTCCAAAAAGGAGAGGGGATATGGCAGTTAAACCGTCTAAGGAAGATAAAATCAGTTTTTCTTTGGCTTAAGAAAACAATTATCCACAGTTTAATTATGGCCGTGGAAAATTAGTGGATGTTGTTTTATGGCTGACTGTTCTTATAAAACTGGCCAATATGTTTCTGATATTTTGCAAAAATATTTTTAAATTTAAGAAAATCACTAAATTTTTTAATAAAGTATGAACTTATTAGAGAAAATCCAAAAAGGCAAATAATTGTAGCACCTGTAGGAGTATCCAGTTTAACTGACAGAAAAATTCCAGCTGACATTATTAACAATCCTGAAATCCAGGAAAATATTACTCTTTGTTTTATCGTTGAAAAGAATATAATAGACATAGCAGCTGGTATTATTAAAAAATTGAAAACAAGAAAAACTCCTGCAACTTCAACTGAACTTGTTACCACCATTCCAAACAAAACATAGAATAAAAAATCCCAGAAACGAATATTTAAGGATTTTTCGGCTTTTTGTGGCTCAAAAGAAATCATTATAAACTTTTCTCTGAAGATATAGTGCAGTATACCTATGAAAGAATAAAGAAGGGCAGTTTTAATTATCTGGGGCCAGGAAACAAAAAGTATGTTTCCTACCAGCATCTCCTTTAAATGTTCAGCCTCTTTTGGCATTCTATCAAGCAATAAAACACTTAAAGCTGCGCTAACTACATATACTATTCCTATTATTGCCTCCTGTGGAATTTCCTTTATCTTTTTAGCTCTGGAAAAAGAAAAAATAAATGCCCCAATAAGAGTAAAGGAAAAAGATGTGATATATGAACCTAAACTGTGAAGCTGAAAACCCAATAGTATCCCAAATATAGCTCCACATGCAGCAAGCTGTGCTAAAGCTAAATCAACAAATATAACACTCCTTTTAAGTATATGAAGACCTAAGTAAGAATGTATACCTATAAGTATAGTTGAAATAACAAAAGCTGGTAGAATTATTTCAATCATAAAACCTCCATTTATAAAAAATAACAATTACCTGTTTTGCAAAATCCTTTCTATTATTGTGTCAAAAAGCGATATGTAATCAGCTGTTTCTTTTTCTCCGCCAACTGAAGAAGGTAAAACTATCACCTTTGCCGATGTTTTTTTAGCTATTTCAGTAGCAGCTTTAAGAGGGTAAAAATTATCAACTAAGATAATATTTACATTCTCTTTTTTGATAAGCTCTATTAAATATAAGATATGATTTGCATTGGGAGGCATTCCAGGTTTTGGTTCTATATTGGCAACAAGATCAAGATTAAAAGCCTTAGCAAAATAAACCCAGGAATTATGATATGTTATTATTTTTCTATTTTTAAGTACCTTCATTTTTTCTTTCCATTCATTT
The DNA here is from genome assembly GCA_036574205.1 of Elusimicrobiota bacterium. Classification (GTDB taxonomy): domain Bacteria; phylum Elusimicrobiota; class Elusimicrobia; order Elusimicrobiales; family UBA9959; genus JAAYVG01. The sequence goes on from JAINCQ010000040.1 coordinate 50,058, forward strand.
ATTTTAAAATCCAGCTTATTACAAAACTCAATGTAATTTTTTTCAAAATATTCTTTTCTTTCAGGTTTAATAGCTAAAAGAGCATTTTTTATATTTTTAGCTATTATCTTTCCATTTTCAGGATCAAGCCAATAATGAGGATTGCCAAATATGTGTATATCACCCATTGAACCATCTATACGATGTTGGGGCTTTTGCAGTATTTCAATTCCAACAGAAGCATCAACATAACCTTCTCTTCCATAAAACAATTTTTTATTTCTTGCCGCATTTATAAGAGAATCAAGCCACATATCAAAATCAAGCCCTATCTTAACTACCATATCTGCTTTTTTCAGTTTAAATACCATGCTCGGTCTTGGCTCTATCATATGTAAGTCAAAATTTCCAGAAGTAAGCGATTCAACATCAACTTCATCTTTTCCAACAAACTCTGCAATACTTTTTAAGTCCCAAGATGAAGTTACAATCTTTATCTTAGCTAAAAGAGGTGAATAAAAAAGAAATAAAATTAAAAAAAGATTTCTCATATAAACTCCTTTTAAATTTAAAATATGCTGTTTTATGACCAGGGAGTTGCCCTGGCTATAAATATTTACTCAAGCTCATGGCTATGAGGACCTATGCCAAAAGAAAGTTGAATCCATGCCTCAGTAACTTTTTTCCCATTAATATTCCTATGTTTTCCAGTTAAACGCCAGAATGAAGTTTCAGTAAGATGCCCTGTGATTATGGCTGAAAAAGCTCTTTCGTATGAAATATCTGGAAATGCATTTTCCGAGTAATCAAATCTCAAGCCATAATCAAAGTATTTATTGGCTCTGTAGTTTATAAAAGAATAAAAACCATCTCTATTAATTTTTCCAGTAGGTACCTCTCTTCTAAGGTGCAGCCATTCATTTTGAAATGTTAGTTTTTTATAACTGGATGGAAACCATTTAAATGTAATATCCAAGCCAACTATCTCAACATTGTCGTTAAAACGCATATTTTCTTCAGGATGCTTATAGTGAGGTCCTCTACCTTTAAGTCCACTAAAACCAACTTCAAGTTCTTTCTGACTTCCTATCTCAAATGAAGAATTCCATCTAGCAGTATAGACCTTATCAGCTGGAGAAAAAGAAGAATCATGATGATCTTCCTCATCATGATGATGGGCGTTTATTTTCCAGAATCCTGCTTGAAGTTGACTGTAGAAAGGCAGTACAGGAATTAAATATTTAAGTGTCATTCCCTGCCCTCCAAGCTCATGCTCACCTAAAAATTTCTCTAAAACAAAAGGTCTGTCAGTTGTTGGAAGATGATGAGTATGAAGTTTGTTTAACTTTCCAAAATCGATATGTACTTTTCCTATTTCTGCTGAAAAACCATATCCAAGATTTAAAAAACTTGCTTTTGCCTCGCATATCTCAGTTTCATACTCATCACCATGTTTATGAATGGCAAGTATAATGTCAGCTCTCATTTCAGGATAAATATATCCTTGAAATGCAGTTTCAACTTCATTGATATAAAGATCATTTCTACCTTCATCTTTTTTATCATCGCTTGTATAGCCAACTATGTTAACCAGAGCACTTACATCTGGAAGATTTATAGGCTTGCCTCTCATCCCTTGAGGAGGCGTTCCCTGGCTAAAATTAGAAATGTCTGCCGATTTAACATATTGAGATAAGAATAACATAACAAATACAAAAAACATTTTTTTCATATAACCTCCTTAACATTTAAATAACCTTAAATTCAAAGACACAAAAGATATAGATATATATAACTCAGCAAGGATTTTTTAACAGAATTGGAGGTGAGCGTATTAATGTTTTATAGAAAAAATTTTCGACTAATATGTTTTCAAAAGATAGTTGAATAGTTAAAATAAAACCTTCAGGTTTATTAATAAGCTTATTCCCAAAATCTGAATTAACTTGAGGCGAAGTTATAGAGATACAAACAGCACATTCACCATCTTCATGTGTATGCCCTTTTTCATTTATATGCAATGGCCATACTATAAGAAGAATCAAAGATATAATGAGATTGAGTAAAAAAGCAAATTTATTTTTTTTACTCATAGCAAAATTTTACAAATTTATACTTTTTAAATCAAATCACTTTTTTTAAATTTGCTATAATTAAATTTGGAGATAACTATGAAGATAGTGAGAGAAGCGTATTTAGTTGTATTATTAAGTTTAACAGGTCTTTGTTTTTCATTATATGCCATCAGATTCTCAAAGCTTTCATATATACTTGTATTTTTATTTTTAACTACTTTAGTGTTTTCTTTGTATTTTTTCAGAGATCCTAAGCGCAATATTCAATTTAGTGAAGATGAAATAGCATCTCCTGCAGATGGAACTATCATTTCAATAAGCAATGAAAACTTTAGTGATATTCTTGTTGTAAGAATTTTCTTATCAGTGTTTGATGTTCATCTGCAAAGAACCCCTATAAATGGAAAAGTAAAAGATATAACATTTACCCCAGGAAAATTTCATATAGCATATAAGCCCCAGGCAAAGGATAACCAAAGAAACATAATAAAAATAGAAGGAGAAAACAATAAATGGGCATGGGTTGAACAGATAACTGGCGCAATAGCCAGAAGAATAGTATCATATGTTAAGGTTGGAGACTATGTAAAAACTGGTGATAAGATAGGAATGATTTATTTCGGTTCGCAGGTTGCATTATATCTGCCAAAGGATGTTGAATTAAAAGTCTCAGTGGGAGATAAGGTAAAAGCCGGGGAAACATTGCTGGGTTTATGGAAGAAGAATTAAATAAAACTTCATCTATAAAAATAAAAACTAAAAACGCAATTCCATCTATATTTACTCTTTCCAATATGGCATTCGGGATGATGGCTATTTTAAGCATATCGAGAGAGGAGTATATAACAGCATGTTATTTTATAATAGGCTCATACATTATGGATATACTTGATGGAAGAGTGGCAAGATTTATAGGCGCGGAGACAGAAATAGGAATTGAACTTGATTCATTTTCTGACTGGTTATCCTTTGGTATAGCACCAGCTTATATGATATATGAATTTGCGCTTAAAGAATATGGTATTGTCGCCTATCCCGTAGTCCTTATATATGTTATATGTGGCGCATTAAGGCTTGTCAGATTCAATCTTAAATCACTATCAGGAGAAAGCTCAAAAACTTTTTTTCAAGGGCTACCAATACCAGCTGCAGCAGGTGTGATAGTATTTTTCGTTTTATCTTATTCAATAATAGAAAGCGATTTACCTTCAAAAACAATATCTCTTTTAAACAAACACATGCCACTGCTTTATACTATATTCCCATTTATAATGATAATTATATCTCTTTTGATGATATCATCAGTACCATATGTTGCGCTAAAATCAGGGAAAAACTTTAAAGTAAAATCTCCATTGGGTTTATTAGCAACAGTTTCTGTTATCTTTCTTTTTATTTTTTACCCGCAAAATGCTTTATTAATATTCTTTTTCTTATACGCCATATCTGGCATAATATATTTCTTTTATAGATTATTTTTCTCAAAAAATACCGGAAACACTGAAAATAAATAATTTTTTTAACTAACTTTTTTTTGGGAAAAGAGGAGGAATTTTTTCTGATTTTTGTTCGCTACCTCTGGCATCTCCAATAGCAAGATACATATTCATTCTCGCTGATGTATCAGGCATAAACGGATAAATCCATCTTGAAATAAGTCTCAGACACCATACTGTTTCATTAAGAAACTTTCTTAAGCCCTCAAGATTATCCTTAGCCATATCCCATGGCTTTTTATCTCCAATCTCCCTATTTACTATAGCGATTGCCTTCCATATATTATCAAGAGCAACTGAAAATTGAAGAGACTCTATACTTTCGTAAATATCTTTTTGCATATCAAGAAGTCTTGAAAAAAGTTCGGATTCTTCGGGTTTTTCAGGCATAACATTATCAAGATATTTTTTAATCATATTAATAACTCTTGAAAATAAGTTTCCAAGTCCATTAGCGAGATCAGCATTATATCTTACCTTAAGCATTTGTGTTGAAAAATCTCCATCCTGTCCAAAAGGGACTTCCCTGAATATAAAATATCTGAAAACATCCACACCATACTCCTGAACTATATCTATAGGATTTATTATATTCCCTCTTGACTTAGACATCTTTTCACCCTCTACAGTCCACCATCCATGCGAATAAACTTTTTTAGGAAGTGGAAGTCCTAAAGACATCAGCATAGCAGGCCATATTACACAATGAAACCTTGATATTTCTTTGCCTATAAGATGGACATCGCATGGCCATAAACTTTTAAATACCTCATTGTTTTCATCTTCCGCTCTGTATCCCGCTCCAGTTATATAATTAAGCAAAGCATCAAACCAAACGTAAATTGTATGGCGACTATCACTTAAAACAGGTATTCCCCATTTAACCCTGGTTCTTGAAACAGATATATCCTTTAATCCACTTTCCACAAACCTTAATATCTCAGGCGCTCTAAACGACGGGGATAAAAACTCTGGATTTTTATTATAATATTCAAGAAGTCTTTCCTGATATTTTGAAAGTTTAAAAAAATAAGTTTCTTCATTGACTTTTTCAACCGGTTTTTTATGTATAGGGCACATACCGTTAATAAGTTCAGATTCATCATAAAAGTTTTCACATGAACTACAATAAAGCCCATCATATTCACCTTTATATATATCCCCGTTTGCTATCATCTTCTCAAATATAACCTGAACCTGTCTAACATGATTGTCATCAGTAGTTCTTATAAAATAATCATATTCTATATGAAGGCTGTGCCACATATCTTTAAATTCGCCAACTATGATATCAGCCCATTCCTTTGGCGATTTTAAATTTTCCCTTGCAACTCTCTCTATATTTATCCCATGTTCATCCGTACCAGTTTGAAGGTAAACCTCTTTGCCTGTGGCTTTTAAATGTCTTTTAAGCACATCGGCAGCAAGTGTGGTATAGGCATGTCCTATATGCGGCTTTGAATTAACATAATAAAGCGGAGTGGATATATAATATTTTTTCATAAAACAACTCCCTTAATAAAATAGTTAAAATTTTTGAGAAATTTGTAAATAACAACCGTTAATATAATCTTTGTGTTTACGTTTCTTTTAATATACTCTTTATATTTAAAATTTTCTCTCAAAAGCTCAAGAATCTGTTCCATCCCTGCATTCCCCTCTCCAATTTTAAGATATAAATAAGCATTTATAAAATTAATAACAAGATTTGCAAATTCTCTGAAATCCCCTCTTTTTGAAAGCTTTGAAACAATTAAAAAAGGGGATAAAGAGCGGTAAATAGAAACTTCACTAAAAATACTTAATATTTCATCATATTTTAAAGCAATAGAAACCGAACCTTCGCTTAACTTAGCTAATAACTCAGCTCTTTTAAACTCGTAATTTTTAGATATAAGGATATCCATCACATCCTGCTCTCTCAATTTTTTAAACATTATTTTATAGCATCTGGAAAGAACAGTTGGAAGTAGTAAATTTGGATTTGATGAAACAAGCAATATAACAGTATTTTGCGGTGGTTCCTCAAGAGTTTTAAGCATAGAATTCTGGGCATCAATAGTCATCTTATCAGCCGTATCTATAATTATAACCTTCCTTTGACAAAAGGAAGGGCTTAAATTTGAAAACTTTATAACCTCACGCAATGTATCTATCTTTAAACTTTTTTGATCCTCAATTTTCTCATTCAAAAGCGCAGCCTGATATCCCATATTAACAAGCAAAAAGTCTGGATGAATACCTTTATCAAACATATTTTCGCATTCTGATTTTTTATCCTCATCGGCTATTGCGCCAAACAAATTAGAATCTCCGCCGCAATATTTTAAAAGTATCTCTCTGGCAAACTCTTTTGCGACCATAAGTTTCCCAATCCCATCTTTGCCGTAAAAAATGATAGTTGAGGGAATTTCACCCAAATCAATCATTTGTTTTAGTTTTTCAATAATGTTTCTATGACCCTTTATAAATTCAAAAGACATTTTACCTTCTTCAAAACAACCTTTCCAATATACTCACTTATCTTGTGTATTGGCTTTGACGCATCAATAAGTACAATATCTCTGGTTTTACTGAAAATTTTAGAATAACCCATATTAACCCTTCTTCTAAAATCCTCATCTTCCTGTTCAATCCTATCGTTATCCCCTCTATTTCTTTTTTCATATTCTTCATCCGATATCTTAAAACCTACAATAATATCAGGTTTAAGGCCTAAAGTTGCTATATCGTTTAAATCTTTAACCAATTTCAATTCTATCTTCCTTCCATACCCCTGATATGCCATAGTAGCAATAGTAAATCTGTCGCAGATAACTATATACCCCTTGTCAATGGCAGGCTTTATTTTTTCAAAAACATGCTGCGCTCTTGAAGCCTCATAGAGCAAAAGTTCAGTTAATGGAAATATTTTATTTGAAGGATCCAGCAATATTTCCCGTATTTTTTCCCCTACATCTGTGCCACCAGGTTCTCTTGTCATTAAAACTTTAAATCCACTTTTTTTTAAAAAATCACACAACAACTTAGCCTGAGTAGTTTTTCCACTTCTATCAGGTCCTTCAAAAAGTATAAATACACCCTTTTTTTTACCTCCATTAACTTTTTTCATAGAATAATATTTTATAAAATTTAATTATAATATAAATTAAACTTATCAAGGAGATGAAATGCCAATTGAAAAAACTCTTTTACTAATAAAACCGGATGCTGCTAAAAGAAAACTGACAGGACTTATAATAGACAGACTTGAAAACTCAGGTTTTGAAATGGTAGCTGCAAAACTTGTAAAGGTAAGCGATTCCTTAGCAAGAAAACATTATGAAGCATTAAAAGATCAGCCATTTTTTGAAAACCTCATAAAATACATAAAAGGAGAATTTCATAACATACCTAATAATAAAATACTTGCTCTTGTATATAAGGGAGAAAATGTTGTAGCGGAAATGAGAAAGATTGTTGGAAAAACAAACCCGGAAGAAGCCGACCCAACTACAATAAGAGGGTCATTTGGAAGGATAACAACAAATGGACAATTTGAAAATGTTATACATGCAAGTGGAAATACTGAAGATGCTGAGAGAGAAATAAAATTATGGTTTAAGCCGGAAGAAATAATAGAATGAAAAAAAACATTTTCTTGTGTTTTTTGCTTTTTGTATTTTCATGCTTTTTGTTTTCACAGGAAAGTGTATTTCTTGAAACAGATGACGGATGGAAAATACATGCTAAATTTGTAAAACCAAAAAAAGATTTTATCCCAACGCTTTTATTAATACATTCTCAGAAATCAAATCATACTGAATGGAAGAAGTGGTTTGGGGATATAGAAAAATACGGATTTGGCTGGATGGCATTAGATTTAAGAGGGCATGGAATTTCAACATATAAAACTGATGGAAGCACTCAAAGCTATCTGTCCTTTTCTATCTCTGATTTCAGTAATGATTATAATAAAATGATAAGGGATATAGATTCTGCTGTAATATATCTTTCTTCTATGGGAATAACAGAGGATAAAATAATCCTGGTCGGTTCAAACTTAGGGGCAAATTTAGCTATGAAATATGCTGCAATAAATAAAAATATATATGCTGCAGTAGTTATAAACCCTTCTACCAATATAAATGATGTTTTAACAGTTAACCCGGCAAGGCTTTACGGAGAAAGACCTATTTTGTTTGTAACATCACAAAATAATAGAAGGAAAATGGGAGAAGGGCTTATACTTTATGAAATAACAAAGAAAAAAACAGGTTTTGAAAATACTTTTTTAATTGTTGAATATGCATTTAAGTCTGCTGATGATATCTCAAAATCAGGAATATACAAAATTTTAAACTGGATAAAAAATCCAGTTATGCCAAAAATTATAGAGATTGACGATATTTTAATATCGTCCCAAACAGTTATTGATACAATTACTGCATCTTCGCCATATATTATATTAAATGATGATGAAGAAAAGGAGAATAAAAAAAAGAATGAATAAAAAAGAGGATAATTTTTTAATTTATTCCAGACTTCCAACTGAAAAAATAAATAAGAACACGTTTAATATAGATAGAATTGATATTTTAAGTGTTGTGAAAAAATTAAATGATGAAGATAAAAAAATCCCATTAGCAATTTCAAAAAAGCTAAAAGAAATAGCAAAAGCGGCACAAATCGTTTCTGATGCTTTTTTAAATGGTAAAAAAACTTTATTTATTGGCGCAGGCACAAGCGGGAGACTTGGAGTTTTAGAGGCGGTAGAATTAGTTCCAACATATGGAGTTAATTCAAACAGATTTATACCCATAATAGCTGGTGGGAAAACTGCTATGTTTAAAGCTAAAGAAGGTGCTGAAGATTTATATATAAATGGGAAGAAAGAGATTAAAAAAATCGGCAAAGAAGGTGATATATTGATAGCTATTGCAGCAAGCGGCATAACCCCATATGTAAGAGGAGCAATAGATCAAGCTAAAGATCAAAAAATGAAAGTTATATTCATAACCTCAAACACAAAAATAGAAACAAATAAAGCTGATATTACAATAGCAGTAGATGTAGGACCTGAGCCTATAAATGGATCCACACGAATGAAAAGTGGAACAGCAACCAAGCTTGTTTTAAACATGATTACCACCTCCGCAATGGTATTATCAGGAAAGGTATATCACAACTGGATGGTGGATTTAAAACCAACAAATTATAAATTAATTTTAAGAGCCCAGAGAATCTTTTGCGAGATAACTGGCAAGGATATAAAAACAGCAAAAAAAATTTTAAAGGAAACAAATTACGATTTAAAAACGGCAATTGTTATGGCTGTTAAGGGAATTTCACAAAAAGAAGCCAAAAAACTTATAAATGACAACAACGGTTTTTTAAAGAATATTATTGGATAAATGAACTTTAACCTTATATCAAGATTCAAACCTAAAGGTGATCAACCCAAAGCAATACAAAAATTATTTGAAAATATAAAAAGCGGAGCAAGAAATCACACTCTTTTAGGTGTTACTGGAAGTGGTAAGACCTTTACAATGGCAAATCTAATAGCAAAGCTAAACAAACCCGCTCTGGTAATTTCTCCAAATAAAGTTCTTGCAGCGCAACTTTATTCTGAGTTTAAAACTTTTTTTCCTAACAATCATGTTGAATATTTTATATCTTACTACGATTATTACCAGCCTGAAGCATACATTCCACAAACAGACACCTATATAGAAAAAGATGCCTCAATAAATGAGCATATAGACAAACTTAGAATAAAAGCCACAACCTCAGTTTTAAATTTTTCAGATACTATTGTAGTAGCATCAGTATCGGCAATTTATAATATTGGTTCTCCAAAGAACTTTGAAAGGTTTACTTTTTTAATAAAAAAAGGAGACGAATTTAATAGAAAAACATTCATAGAAAGACTTGTTGAGATGGGATACACAAGGAATGATAATAAATTTGAAAGATCAAGTTTCAGGATAAGAGGAAATATAATAGATATTTTTCCATCAGATTCAGATAACTTTATAAGATTAGAAACTTCAAGTGTGATAGAGAACATAATAGAGATGGACCCGCTGAACATAACTGAAAGAGCCCGACTTAATGAATATATAATTTCTCCAACCTCACATTTTATAACAGATTTTAACACTATAGAAATTGCTATAAAAAGCATACAAGAAGAACTCAATCAAAGATATAAAGAACTTATGAAGATGAAAAAAACTTTATATGCTGAACGTTTAAAACAGAGAACAAACTATGATATAGAAATGTTAAGAACCACAGGCTTCTGTCATGGCATAGAAAATTACTCAAGACACATTACACAAAGGCCTCCGGGAGCACGCCCAATATGTCTTATGGATTATTTTCCAGAAGATTACATATTATTTATAGACGAATCTCACATATCAATTCCTCAAATCAGGGGAATGTATGAAGGGGATAGATCACGTAAGCAAACTCTTGTAGATTATGGCTTTAGACTTCCATCGGCTCTTGATAATAGACCTTTAAAATTTGAAGAATTTGAAAATATTAGACCTCAAACTATATTTGTCTCCGCAACACCAGGTCCATATGAGCTATCTATATCAGGCGAAAAAATAGTAGAGCAAATAATAAGGCCAACGGGACTTGTTGATCCAGAAATAAAAATAATGCCATATAATAACCAGATTAAATTTTTAATTGAAGAAATAAAAAAACAGATTGAAAAAAAACAGAGAACACTTGTCCTAACCCTGACAAAAAAAATTAGCGAAGATCTTTCAAATTTTTTTAACCAGAATAAAATAAAATCAAGCTATATACATTCTTCCATGGATACCCTTGAAAGACTTGAGATAATAGAAAAATTCAGAAAAGGGGAATTTGATGTTCTTGTTGGAATAAACCTTTTAAGGGAGGGTATAGATATTCCAGAAGTTTCTCTTGTAGCAATACTAAATGCTGATGCCAGCGGTTATCTAAGAAGCAAGACAACTTTAATACAAATTTCAGGCAGAGCGGCAAGAAATAAATGCGGAAGGGTTTTGTTATTTGCTGACACAATTACTGAAGCTATTAAAGAAGCAAAATCTGAGATGGATAGACGAAGAAAGATACAGATTGAATATAACAAAAAACATAAAATAACACCACAAACAATACAAAAAGAATTTATAACCTATGAGGAACTAAGAAAACAGAAAAATACAAAAACAATTAAAACCATTGAAGAGATATACTCCAAAATAACCCCTGATAATCTAACTGAACTAATAAAAGAACTTGAAAGACAAATGAAAGAAGCAGCTGACAATTTGAACTTTGAGCTTGCAATAGAGATTAGAGATAAAATAAAATTTCTAAAAGATATGCAGGCAAAACATTGATAGTTTTATATAATTTACTTATGAAACAAATAGAAAAAATAATAAAAAGCGCATTAAGGGAAGATATTAATGGCGGGGATATTACAACAATGTTTTTTATTGATAAAAAATCTTTATTTAAGGGTGTTATGATAGCAAAATCAAATATGATTTTATGCGGCACAGATTTTGCTATAACCTGTTTTAGGCTTCTAAATAATAATTTAAAAGTTAAAAAATTAAAGAATGATGGCGATTTCGTTAAAAAGAAAGAAATTATAATGGAGATAATCTCAGATAGAAGTATTTTAAGCGCCGAAAGAACTGCTTTAAATATAGTTCAGAGATTAAGCGGGATAGCATCAAAGACTCATAACTTTGTTAAAATAGCAGAAAAATATGGTGTTAGTATATTTGATACAAGGAAAACGACACCCAATCTAAGAATAATGGAAAAATATGCTGTAAACTGCGGTGGAGGAGTTAATCATAGATTTGGACTTTTTGATGCATTTATGATAAAAGATAATCATATAAAGGCTTTTAATAATTTAAATGAGATAGAAAAAAAAATTAAAATTGCAAGAAAAAAACATCCTGAAAAAGAGATTGAGATAGAAGCGCAAAATATAAAACAGGCAAGTAATTTTGCAGATCTTGATATTGATGTTATAATGTTAGATAACATAAAACTCAAAGATGCAAAAAAAGCCATTGAAATCATAAGAAAAAAGAGAAAAGACATTGAAATTGAAATATCTGGCGGAATAACTGAAAAAAATTTTGTGGATTACCTTAAATTGAAACCGGATAGAATCTCAATCGGCGCTCTTACTCACTCATATGACTCCGCAGATATATCTCTTGAAATTGAGAAAATAAGATGAACTTATGTGGGATAAATTTTTTAGTCGTTCTTAATAAGATTGACTCTACGCAAACACTGGCAAAAAAATTAATTAACAATAGTCAGATTCAAAAAAAAGATAAAATATTAATAATTTCAAAAACTCAATATGCTGGAAGAGGACAAAAAGATAACAAATGGTCAAGTGAATATGGAGGACTTTATTTTTCTTTTATTACCAGAACAGGTGAAAAAAATATAAAAGATATCCAGAAATTATCATTAATCACAGCAAAAGCGATAAAAGATACAATAGAAAAAATTTATAATATAAAATGTTTTATAAAGCATCCAAATGATATTTATGTCAATCAAAACAATAAAAAGATATCAGGGATATTAATTGAAACAATTCCATATGGTAAGATAAGATATATAATTACTGGCATAGGAGTTAACTTCCATAACAAAATCCCACAAGAACTAAAAAATACCGCCACAACAATATATGAGATTACAAAAAGAAAAAATAATCAGGAGCTATTTCTTAAAGATTTTTTTTCTAAATACTTTAAATTGACAGATTTTTTATATGAACCATAAAATAGCAGAAATTTCAAAAGAACTTAATATTACAGATTTTGCGATAATATCATATGAAAGCCTTAAAAAAGCAATAAAATATCCATATGAAATATTAAAGGGATATCCTCCTGAAATAAAAAAATACTTAGAGGAAGAAAATGTTGATTTAAAAAATTTTTTCCCTGAGGTTAAATCTGTAATAGTCTGTATCTTTCAATACTGGAACAGTAAAAAAAGTTATGAGTCTGAAATTAAGAAAATAAATGATATAAATCTTTTTCTAAATCAAAGAAAGGGAAAAATAGAAAATCCCCAATTAATAAAGAATAGAAAGTTTAAAATATCAAGATATGCTCTTGTGGATGAATATCATAAAAAAATAAAAGAAACACTTAAAAATATGATTGATAAAATTAAAACTATAAATCCAGAAACTAAAGGCAAAATATTTGTGGATAGTTCAGGGATATTTGAAAAACAAATTGCTGCTGCATCAAACCTTGGATTTTATGGAAGAAACACAGTTTTAATAAATCCTGTATATGGAAGTTATTTTTTTATAGGTGGAATTGCATTAAATATAAAATTGGATGAAATGATACCCTCCAAAAAAGAAAATTTACTGTGCAATAGTTGTAGATTGTGTGAAGAAAGATGTCCCACAAAGGCGTTGAAGGATTTTAAAATAGATCCCTCAAAATGCATTTCATACTGGACAACTCATCCGGGAAAACACAAAATCCCGGATAATTTAATGAAAACATCTGAATATATTTTTGGATGTGACATATGCCAGGAATGCTGTCCATATAATCAAAACATCCCAAAAGCAAAAAGTATTTTCTAATGAATTTTAAATTTATTTTCTCAAATCTAAAAGAATATAAATAAAAATCTCTGAGAAATTATCTTTCCCAACACCATTATCTTTTATATATCTTAACATCTCATCCTTAATTTTTTTAAAAGAGCGAGTATCTTTTTCCGCTATTAGATAAATATATTCAAAATCATAAGGTTTTAAAAATTTATATTCGTTTCTTTTTAAAAATTCTTTATCAACAAGAGTTTTTTTCACAAAAACCATATTCTTTCTATCAAAATAAATCAACCCCCACTTATCAAAATTTATATTCTTAATAAAATATGGCCTTGCTACAAAATATTCTCTTTCATTATTGATAACTTTATACATTTCCTTTTTGACAGATGGAGGAATATGAAAATAAAGAAGGCCAAAGTTGTATTTTCTGTCATATTTTTCGAAATTATTTGAATTCTTAGTAGTTTCAATATATTCTTCAAGCATATTTGAAAATATATATCTTCCATCCATAAATGTTTTATTATAGCCATACAATCCAAAAGCAAGACTGCCACCAGTATTCCATCCATTATAAAGCTTAAGAGATCCAAGATATTCTTTGTTTTTAACAATAAAATTTATAGACGCATCGCTTACCCACTGATTGACATAAAAACCGTTTTCAATTAAAACTTTTATATTCTTTTCAAACTGATTAAACCCTTTAAATAAAATAAATGATACAAGCAAAATTGCCAAGATATTTTTTAGTGCTGATGAAGCAAAACCAAGAAAATACTTAATCCCCAAAAAAGATACAATAATAAAAGTATAGATAGTTATCCTTTGATGCAAAAAACCTGAAATAACAAAATAAGCAATTAAAATAATTTCGGTAAAATTCAACCGTTTATTTTTAAAATTCCAGTAAATGTAAGCGATAAGATTTACTCCAACTGAAATAATATATGTAATATAATTTTCCCGTTTTATATCCACAGGCATCCACTCATATATATATTTTTCAAAGATTTTAACGCTTACAAGGTTTTCCAAAAAAACTAAATATATCTTTAACCCAAATGGATTTATTAAAGTGGCAAAAAAAGAAACAATAAAGAGCTGTAGATAGATGTCGTTCAGGTTAAACCACTTTCTTTTTTCAAATGATATAACTCTATTTATTAAACCTCCTATAAAAAAAACAGATATCAAAAACAATCCATATACAAAACCACTATGTACATTAGCCCATAAAGCAAAGATAATTACAAAATAAAAATAATATTTTTTCCTTTTTTCCATTCCAATCCCAAAATCTATCCTGTTTAAAAGCCGAAGTATTATAACAAAGAAAACAACAGAATAATTTTCGCTCTTAAAGTCAAGACTGTCTATTAAAATATATGAAAAAAGCGGGAAAAACCATAATAAGTTTAAGGAAGGAAATTTCAAATCCTTCAATAATCCGCCAACCGCTAAAAATAGAACAAGCAAGGTTATTATTTTAAAAACATATATACCCCCATATCCCCAAAAAAAGTAAAAAAGCCAGGATATCAAATTCACCGCCCAGCTATGACTTATCCACTGTTTATTTTCATTCGTCCAGCTTATAAAATCATAATTTGTTATACTCTTGTTTTCAAGGATATGTTTCCCATCTGCAAGATGCCATCCAAGATCGGCATTATATACAGGGAAAGATATAAAAAGAAAACTTATTACAAATGCAAGTAAAAAATGAAGATAAAAATCTTGTTTTTTTTATCACTTAAAAAATCCATATATGAAATTTGCTATTTTCCTATAACTCCGACTGAATTATATTTTATCCGTTCAATTGACAAAGGACTTACTATAGAGGTTGCTGGAAGTACAATTTCGTTATTTTTGAAATACTTTTTCCTCAACTCCCAGTCGCCTATGAAAACTTTTCTTTGTGGTTCTGACAATTTTCTTTTAACAGCGTCTTTATCTAAAACATCAACTTCCTTTAAAATATTACAATATATTACCTCGGCTATATGCCTTATATCCATAGAATAATCTTCAAAAATTCACATTCAGACAACTTTAACTGAAATTCTCGAAAGATATTTTTCAAGATCCTCATGAGGTCTTGGGATCAGATGTATGCCAACACGCTCTCCAACTTTCTGAGCACTAGCGGCACCAGCTTCTACAGCCGATCTTACCGCTTTAACCTCCCCAACGCATAAAGTAGTTACATATCCAGACCCTATCTTCTCATATCCTATAAGTCTTACCTTATAAGCTTTAGCCATAGCGTCTGAAGTTTCTGTCATAGCTGTAAATCCTTTGTCTCTACCATTGTAGGATCTTCTTTCATCTCTGCCATAATACTCCATAAATAATTATCAATATTTTCCATCACCTGAAGCTTTAGCAGTAATTATAGCTACACTTGCGCTGGTTCCAAGTCTTGTTGCTCCAGCTTTAATCATCTCATAGGCAGTTTTTGCGTCTCTTATACCACCTGAAGCCTTCACACCCATTTCAGGACCTACAACCTCTCTCATTAACTTAACATCTTCAACTGTAGCGCCAGCTGGAGCAAAACCAGTTGATGTCTTAACAAAATCAGCTTTTGCAAGTTTTGCTAATTTACATGCTTTTATCTTTTCATCCCTTGTAAGATAAGCAGTTTCTATTATCACCTTCAAAATTTTGCCATAAGTTGCTTCTCTAACTGCTTTTATGTCCTCCAATACAAGTGTATCATTTCCAGATTTTAAAGCTCCTATATTTATGACCATATCTATTTCATCAGCCCCATTAGCTATTCCATCCCGCGCTTCTATAGCTTTTACTATATGAGTAGTTGAACCAAGAGGAAAGCCTATAACCGTACATACTTTTACTTTGCTTCCTTTTAAAAGCTTTGAAGCAAGTGACACATAAACTGGGTTTACGCAAACAGATGCAAAACCATATTGCCTTGCTTCCTGACATAATTTTACTATCTCTTGCTCTGTAGCGTTGGCTTTTAAAAGAGTATGATCTATTATACCAGCTAATTGAAGAGGGGCTTTATCGAGATTATTTTGTTCAGTTATATCATTATTCTGATTTTCAAGAGGATTTATTTTTACCATCTCATCAGCTATTTTCTTTATTTCATCATCTTGCATATCTTTCTCCTTAATTTACGAATCCTACACTATCTATTATAGCAAACAGTACGTTATTACTCTACTATATTACTATATGAATGATCATGCTATTTTTTTTAAAACAAAAAAGATTAAACCATAAAATAAACAATACTAATAATCTCTTTCTTCATCAAATTTTCGCCAGGGCTTGAAGAATTCATCAATCTCTCTATCTATATTGTTTTTCCTGTAAGGATCGTTCATTTTCATTGTAACATAAAAGAAAAACTCATTTACATCTTTTCTATTTCTAAATAAAAATTTAGCCCTGAAATCATGAAACTCCTTGTTTATGATAAATGATTTTTCAAAAAACTTTACCCCCATATCTTTTGAAAAATCCACATAATATCGCAGTGTAAATTCTCCATACCATCCTTTTTGTGGGGAAGGGTAATATCCAATAGTATTTGAAATTATAAATCGCTCTCTATTGCTTGCATAGTTAGCAAAACCAATATTAAGATAATTTTTATCATAATCTGAACTCAATTGAGTAATAAAACTTTTATTTCCTTTGTTTATATCGTAATCGTCTTTGAAATATATTTCATAGTTGGAAAACTTTTTATAAAACTCAAAGGAAAATGGCGAAAACCTGTCCTTAAATTTAAGGTGATTGTTCCTTAAATCGTAATTGTTATTAAATCTAAAATATTTATCTATACTATTAAAAAGGTAAATACTAAGACTCAGATTACTTTTTTCAACCCCCTTATCAGCAGAGTCTTTATCTATAGAAATTTTATTTTCTTTAGACCTGAAAATTCCATTATATCCCAATTCATATGAGTTTGAAAGAGTTGAATATCTTAAACCTGAATTATAATAATATCTTGAAATCACAACATCGCTTAAGTTAGAAGATGTGGAAAATTTTATATTCCCTGAATAAGAAACCGAATTATAAAATGAAACCTTTTTAGAAATATTGAAACTATTTGACAGAGTATAAACTCCGGATATTTTTTTGCGAAAAAATGTATTATCATATCTTGAATTTTCAACAGAAAGATAAAGAGAATGATTTATAGGAAGAAATTTTATTTTTTGAGTTATTGTTTGGTATTCAAGTTTTGGAGATATATTCGTTGCTTCAATAAATTCATAATCTCCATAACGTTTATATAACACTTTTGTATTTGCCCTTAAATATGAAAAAGGCATCTTATAGGTTAAAGAAATATCCCATTGTTTGTCGTCAGATATGGCAAAAGGATTTGACCTGAAATAATTATTATTAAAATCGGGGGATGACATAAGTCTTATATAATTTTGTAGATAAAGCTCATTTCTGTCTTTTTCGTATATTTTTGTCCACATCCCACCATTTAAGCCCCATTGAATCTGTCCATCACCATATTCGTCTATTCTATAATATGAAACATCAAGTTTTATATTGTCTTTGTTATACTTGTACACCTCACCACCAAATCCCCATCCTCTTCTGGAAAAATAATCCACAAAGAGCTTGAACTTGGTATAACTTGAGAATTTATAAGTATAGTTGGACTTAATATAAAAACCGTTTCTTTTATCATACCCCGGGTAAAACTGACTTAAAACAGGCGTTCCTTTCCCAAGCGGTTTGTATATCAATGGGAAATATAAGATAGGAACTTTACCAATATAAAAAATATTATTATATGAAAGAAAATATTTTCCGGAAACAAAGCTTAATCTCTGTGAAGATATATGATAATGCGGAGGGTTCTTATCGCATGTAGTAAAAAAAGAGGATTTATAAATATATTTATCCCCATTTATTTCTATTTTTTTTCCTTTCATTATAAATCGGTCATAACGTGAAATGCCTTTTTCAAAAACACCTTTGTTTTCCTTAAAATCATATTCTCCTTTTTCAGCATTTATTATCATAGAAGATGTTTCCACAGTAAAAGAAGTCTTAAGAACAATACTTGAAGATGCTATATTGACTATTGCATTATCACTTTTAATTTTCACTATAACTAAATTATCTTCGTTCAAATTATTTATAATAACATTTGTGGAAAGTTCTATTACTGATTTTATATCATCATAGAAAGCCCATTCACTTTTAAACTCTATTTTTTTAAAAGATGATTCATCAAACTGATAAGAATAAGAGAATGAACAAAAAAAGAATAGAAAAGCGATTAATTTCATCTTTTTTCAAAAACAAAAGCTGCTGCCCCCATTACTCCAACATTATAATGACGAGAAACTATTATTTTTGAAAATTTTATCGGAGCTTTTATACCAAATTCGCAAAGCCTTTTTTTTACATATGGCATAAAGAATCTTGCCGCCCGTGAAACTCCACCGCATAAAACAACTCTATCCGGGTTAAAAGATAAAATCACATTCCCTATCCCGGTACCAAGACTAACCCCATATTCACTCCATAATTTAAGAGCCACAGGATCGCCTTTTAAAGCAGCATTATACAGAAGTTTTGGAGATAATTCTTTTTCCTCCATAGAATATTTTTTAATATAATCAGACAAATTCTTAATTTTTTTAATGGCATTTTTTTTAAGAGAATATGTAGAACAATATGCTTCAAGACAACCATAATTTCCACAGTTGCATTTCTCACCTCTATAATTGATAACCATATGGCCAAACTCTCCAGCGCTTGAGCTTGAACCACAATAAAGTTTACCATCCAATATTATTCCACCTCCAATTCCTGTTCCAAGCGTAAAAACTGCGACATTCTTAAATTTTCTTTTTAAGTCAAATATAAAGCATCCCCATGCTGCCATATTGGCATCGTTTTGAACTATACACTTAAGATTAGAGAGATTCTCAATATCTTTTTTAATATACTTATTTTTCCAGCCACTTAAATTTGGAGCGTATCTCAACACCCCGTTATTACTATCAACATCTCCGGCTATGGCAAAACAACACCCTGCTAGTTTCTGTTTATATTTTTTTCTCATATCAGAGATGATGTTAGAGATTTTTCTTATAAATAATCCATATCCTTTTTCAACATCGGTAGTAGTCTCAAATACTTCAAGGAGTTCCTTTTTTTCATTCATAGCCGCAACTTTTATATTTGTGCCTCCAACATCAATACCTAAAGATATCATAATTTCTCCTTTATAATCTTAATTGCATCAGAAGCAAGATAAAAAGAACCACAGACGCAAATATTATCAGAGACATCTAATGCCGCTTTTAAAGCCATTTCTATATCGGAGTTTACAGAGACATCAATCGAGGGATCTAATGAAGAAATTTTATTGGCTATAAAAACTGGATTAATTCTTTTATAATTATCTATATCAGAAATGAAAATATTTTTAAATATCCCTGCGTCAATTATTTTTTTAATAACAGACTCATAGTCTTTTGTAGATAAAATAGAGAATATTAAAACAGGATCGGTTATTTTAAAAAATAGAACATTTTCTATAAAGATTGAAATAGCTTGAGGATTATGCGCTCCATCAAGAATAAAACGCTTTTTTACGCCATTTATATATTTTTCAATAATATCAAATCTGCAATTTATAGATATATTAGAGACAGCTGTTTTTAAAACTGCTTTATCAACTTTAACCCCAATCTCCTTAAGCCCGTCTAAAACCATTGAAAGATTTGCTGTCTGTTTGATCCCCATAATATTTATATCGCATTTTATCCCATCCTCGTCGCTTTCAATTGTCATAAGGCGATTTTTTATATCAAAATCAATAATCTTAAATCTATCGCGACTTACAACCATTTTTGCGTTTTCTATACTACATTTTTCCTGTATTGCTTTTTTTGAATCATCATCTATATCACCAACTACACACACTGAATTTTTCTTTATAATCCCTGATTTTTGCCGTGCTATCTCAATTTTTTCTTTTCCAAGCATTTCAGTATGGTCAAGATCTATTGAGGTTATAAAACATAATCTGGAGTTTTCAATTACATTTGTGGTATCATAAATCCCGCCTATTCCAACCTCTATAACCGCATAATCCACTTTATCGGCGAAATATCTGAAAGCTATAAGTGTCATTATCTCAAAAAAACTTAAATCCCTTGAAATAGCATAAACATCCTCAAATATTTTTATAAATTCCACTTTTGTAATATTTTTACCATTTAACTGAATTCTTTCTGTAAGTGAGTTTATATGCGGAGAAACGTAAAGCGCCGTTCTATAGCCAAGATTTCTCAATATAGATTCAGTTATATAAGCAACGGAGCCCTTCCCATTTGTACCAGTTATATGAATTACTTCTCCAATTCTTTTATGGGGATTTTCAAGTTTTTCAAGCACCTCTACAATATTCCCAAACCCGCTTTTTTTAATCTGGGAATGCTTTGTATATAAAAGATTTTCAATCTCAGCAAATCTAACATCTATCTTTTCGTCTATCATTATTCTCCAACCCTCTTAATTTTAACACCCAATAAAGCCAGCTTGGATTCTATCCCTTCATATCCTCTATCTATGTGGTAGACCCTTCTAATTTTACTGATTCCCTCAGCTTTTGCTCCTGCTATAACAAGACCGGCTGCGGCTCTTAGATCGCTTGCCATAACCGTTGCCCCAATAAGACTCTTTACTCCATTAACGAACGCAGTATTTCTTTTTATGGTTATATCAGCGCCCATTCTAACCATCTCAGGAACATGCATAAATCTATTTTCAAATATGCTTTCAACTATTTTTGAAGAGCCGCTGGCTACGCTCATATAAGCCATCCACTGAGCCTGTAAATCAGTCGGAAAACCAGGATAAGGAGCGGTAGTTATTGAGCAAGGTTTTATCCTGCCACTGGACTTTATATGGATATTCTCTTCACAAATTTTTATTTCTGCGCCAGTCTTTTTTAATTTTGATATTAAAGCAGTAAGATGTGAGGGTTGACAGGATTTTAAAGTAAGCACTCCACCACAGGTCGCACATAATAAAAGAAACGTCCCGGCTTCAATTCTATCAGGTATAACGCTATGAGAAAAACCAATAAGATTTTTTGTTCCTTTTATAACTATCTCAGAACTACCGTCTCCTGATATATCAGCTCCCATTTTTTTCAAAACAGCAGCAAGATCCGATATCTCAGGTTCTTTAGCAGCATTTCTTATAACAGTTTTACCATCTATTAATGAAGCTGCCATCATTAAATTTTCAGTTGCTCCAACGCTTGGAAATTTAAGATAAATATTAGCTGGTTTCAATTTTTTTGCTTTGAGAATAACATATCCACCATCTAAAACTACATTTGCTCCCATTTTTTTAAAACCCTCTAAATGTATATCTATTGGCCTTACACCTATAGCACACCCGCCGGGCATAGAAAATTTAGCATAACCAAATCTTGCCAGCATTGGACCTGAAACCAGAACAGATGCTCTCATCTTCCTAACAAGATCATAAGGAGCTTCTGTTTTTATTTTGCTATTTTCAATTACCTTAAAACGATTATTTTCAAAAAAACACGTCTTTCCCGAATATGACAAAAGTTCATAAGTAGTTTTTATATCCATAAGCTGTGGAACATTTTCCAGCTTACACTCATCCCCGGTTAATATCGTTGCAAAGAGGATAGCAAGAGCAGAATTTTTTGAACCACTTATGTTAATTTCGCCTTTTATTTTAGATGGCCCCTCTATTATAAAACTATCCATTATATACCGCCTTAATATACCTATCCTTATTGTTATAATCCTTTATAATTTGAAACTCTTTTATAAATGGCAATTTGAATATTTTTATCAACTTATCAGAATAATATTCTCCTACTTCAACAAATAATACCCCACCTTTTTTTAAAACATCTTTTGCATTAATAGCTAAATGTTTTATCATCAAAAGCCCGTCATTGCCAGAAATAAGGGCTGATTTTGGTTCAATTTTGACATCGTCTGGAAGAGAATCATACATATAAGAAGGCACATATGGAGGATTTGAAACTATTATATCAAATTTTCTTGTAAAATAATTTAACTTATCAGAATTAACACAAAAATAATTTTGTAGTTTCATCTTTTTCTTATTTTCAATTGCTATTCTATAAGATTTTTTTAATTTTTCTATAGCAAAAACATTCGCGTTTTGGTTTTTAAAAGCTATATAAAGCCCTATTGCTCCGCTACCAGAACAAAAATCAAGTATAATAGGTTTTTCTATTTTAAAGCTATATTCCAATACCATCTGAGCAAGATCTTCGGTTTCAGGCCTTGGGACAAAAACGCCTGTGTCTATTATAATTTCCATTCCACAAAAATTATGTTTCTTGAAAATCCAGCTTAAAGGTATTTTTTTAGCTCTTTTTTTAGCAAACTCATATGTTTTTTTGATATTAGAATCAGAGACTATTTTGTCTGGAAAAGCCAGAACATCAAGCCTTTTTATTCCTAAAGCTTCTGAGATTATATATTCCACCTCAGCATCACAAAAACCATCACAATTTTTTTTAAAGAAACAACTCAAATTATTATAAAGTTCTCTAATCGTCATTTTCACCCATCGCAAGTTGTATGTCTTCAAACATCTTTTTCATATCCCCTTCCATTATCTCATCTATATTAAACCATGACATATTAACTCTGTGATCAGTGACTCTATTTTGTGGAAAATTATATGTCCTTATTTTTTCAGACCTATCGCCGCTACCAACCTGTTTCTTTCTTTGCCTTACAATTTCATTATTAGTATTTTGCTCATTTATCTCGTTAAGCTTGGCATAAAGTAAATTTAAAGCCCTTTCGCGGTTTTGCGCTTGAGAACGTTCTTTTTGACATTGAACCACTATTTGTGTGGGGATATGAGTTATTCTAACTGCTGTCTCAACCTTGTTTACATTCTGTCCACCATGTCCGCCAGCACGATATGTATCTATTTTTAATTCAGATGGATCAATCTTCACTTCTTTAGCTTCTACTTCCGGGAGAACCGCAACTGTCACTGTTGATGTATGTATTCTTCCACCTGCTTCAGTCTGTGGAACTCTTTGAACCCGATGAACACCAGCCTCATACTTAAACCACCAATAAGGTTTATTACCTTTTATATAAATAACTGCTGTTTTAATGCCTTTTAAATCACTCAAAGATATATCTTCTATCTCAACCTTCATACCCAGGTTTTGAGCAAATTTTGTATAAGCTCTTAAGAGCTCAGAAGCAAACAATGCGGCTTCTTCCCCCCCCACCCCTGCCCTTATCTCAAGATATATATTTTTCTCATCATTTTTATCTGGGGGTATAAAACTCAGCCTCAAAAGGTTGTAATATTCCTTTTCTTTTTTAAGCAAAGATTCAAGTTCAGCAGCAGCTATCTCAGACATTTCTTTATCACAACAGCCAACCATCTCTTTTACATGAAGGATATTTTCTTTGATTTTACAATAATTTTTATATAAGTCAAGAATTTGTTTTAACTGATGATATCTTTTAGAAAAAGTTTCATATTCCGAAGAAGATAAAGTAGAAGAAAGTCTTTCTTCAAGTTTTTTAAACTCTTCCTCTATAATCTTTATCTTTTCCTCTATCTGAACCATAAAACAAAAAAGGCCAGACACTCAAAAATGCCCGGCCTTTAAAAAAGTCTAACTATTTTGTTTTTTTCTTGGTATCCTGTTTTTCAATTTTTTTGGTGATCTTCTTTGCAACTCCTGTTGGGGTTGATTTCCTATGAGCAGGAGTAACTTTTGGAATTTTGGCTTTAACTGTCTTCTTTTCTATTTTTTTGACAGAAGAATATTTCTTATTAAACTTCTCTACCCTTCCTTCTGTATCCAATATTTTATGTTTTCCAGTATAAAAAGGATGGCAATTTGAGCATATTTCCACTTTTATAGATCCTTTTGTTGATCTTGTTGTAAAAGAGTTTCCGCAAGCACAAACAACTTCACATAACTCATATTTAGGATGAATATTTTCTTTCATAAATACCTCTCTTTGAAATAAAAGCATTAGTTTATAACTTTTTGCCTCATTATATTTTAGCATATTATTAATTGGTATAATTATACTGATGACTTACCTCATTGCACTATATGGCATAAACTCAATTCTTGCTCAAACATTAATAATAAGAGAAATAGCTTCAAATTTTTACTCCAATGAGATTTTTCTTTCACTTTCATTAGCAGGGTGGCTTGGCGGTTCAGTTTTTGGGGTATTCTTATTCAAAAATAAAAGTTATGATGAGAGGATAATTAAAACATATCATCTAGCTGTTCCTTTTTTAATAATACTTCCGATATTCATAATAAAAACGATTAAAATAAATCTCTCACCATTAGGCGAAAATGTTGATTTTTTCACTGCTTCAATTATATCTTTTTTTTCATCGCTTATATATAGCTCCTTCAACGGGATATACTATATAGCCGCAGCAAGAAAAATTGGAACAAATGGATATACTAAAGCATATTATATAGAAGCTATTGGATATGCTATAGGTGGCTTACTGTTATATATCCTTATCCCGAAACTTACTGCTATCTGCCTGATTATTTTCACTGGAATACTAAATATCTTATTCCTGTACAAACATTATAAAAGTAAAAATCTATTTTTATTTTCCTTATTATTCATTGTCTTATCCTTTATCACATATAATGCATATTTTAAAAAATCGTATTTAAATAAGAAGATAATAGAAACCGCAAACTCAAGATTTTCCAAACTAGAAGTTTATAAAAGCTACTCAAATACTTTTATATATTCTAACTCATCATTATGCTATCTTGATATTGATGATATATCTATTGAAAGAAAATCATACATACCAATGGTCTTTACAAATAAAAACCCAAAAGTAGCATTATTCGGAACTGACTTAAATATCGCAAGTAAAATTCTTGAAAATGCATCAGTGTTGTATGTGGTTGATGATGATGAAAAACTTTTTAAGATTCAGAAGAAATATGCAAAAAGCAACTTAAACAATTTATATTTCATAACTCCTCAGGATTTTTTTAAAAAAAGGAATGAAATTGATTTGATAATAATATCAAATGGCTTCCCACAAAGTATATATTCCAACAGATTTTATACTACGGAATTTTATCATAAAATCAAAAAAACTCTTAAAAATGAAGGTATCTTATCAATAAACCTTCCTTACCCAGATTCTATTCCATCAGTAGAATTAAAATCTGCCATTAATATAGTTTTTAAAACCCTATCTGAGATTTTCACAAATATATCTGTATTTTATGATGATGAAATAAGCTTAATAGCATCAGATTCAATAATAAAAGTAAAAACAACAGATATTTTTAGTAAAGCAAAATTTTTAAACGAAGATTATATTGATTATTTTTTAACAAAGAGATTATATTTTGATAAAAAAGATGTAAGAATAAATCACGATAAAAATCCAATTTTATTTTTTTATAGCATTCTTTATGAAACCTCAAGATTTTACCCTAAAACCACTTACTTCATTACTAAAAACGCAAATCTATTATCTAAAATTCTATTTTTATTTATTACCATAATTTTAATACTAATATTTTTTAAAAACAGAAATGCTGCTTCTATGGCGATAACTTCATTTAGTATGATGTCAGTAGAGATTATCTCAATATTTTTATTTCAACTAAAATATGGATATATCTACCTTGCAATAACTATAATAATTATGTTATTTATGATTGGAATTTTATCCGGCGTTGCTATATATAATGCCAAAAAGATATCTGCAAATACAAATTTAATCTCACTATTTGCTATCTCTTTACCATTTATACTTGAAAATCAACCTGGATTTTATTTAGCTGCTTTTGCGGCAGGGGCAATAAACGGATATGTATTTTCAAAAAACATTCAAGAAAGTTTTGGGAAAGAAATAATTGTCTATGTCTTTGATATCATAGGATCTGCGATTGCAACAGCCTTTCTACCATTCTTTTTTATATCAATCTTTGGTTTTTATTATGCGGCTATTTATATAGCAATTTTAAACCTTATTTTTCTATCCCTTAATAAAATTATCAAATAATCCTTTAATAAATTTTCTTTTGTCTTTTGGAAAATACAATATTGAATAGTTGCTTACTGAAAGCAATAAACAGGCATAATGCGCAATATTTGACAACACATTTATATCATGATTAAAATTCATCAGACATTTAAGAATCTTTATATAAGCAGATTTAAAAGATATTTTTTTTATTTTAAAATCATCTGATTTACTAATAAAATTTATATTTTTAACTGGAAGCTTCATCCATTTATTGTAAGGTCTTTTCATGCTCCCCCAAAAAGGTGATGAATATGTATAAGCTCCATTCTTGTTAACAATTATTGGCAAAAGCTCATCGCTTAGAACTTCGAAATTATCTTTTACCATTTCAGATATCGTAGTTTTTCCACTTCCACTTTTACCAACAAATAAAACAGCACTTTTGTTTATTTTTATCCCTGCAGTATGCAAAAGAAATCCATTTTTCTTAACAAGATTTACTGACATAAAAATTCTAAGAAAGCTATCAAAAGAATAAATATTAGGTTTTATTATTAAAGTTTTACCATCAAAATAGAAATCTTCTCTTTTTATTTCAAAAATTTTTTGATTCTTAAAAACTAATTTAACAGATGTTTCTTTAAAAGAGATTTCTTTGTTTAAAATCGTTAAAATTCTAAAATTTGATTTTTGCTTTGTAAGAAAAGAATTATATCTTTGAAAAACTTCATTTAAAAAAATCTCATCTGAATTTTTAAATACAAAGCTTATACAAAAACAGGCTATTTTAATATTAATTTCTTTCATCAGAAACTATATTAATAACAAGAATTTCAGCCGTTGAAAGGAAACGTAGAGGTGGTCCCCAGCTTCCTGCTCCTGAACTTACAAATAATATTGAGTTTTTATTTTTATATTCTCCACAAAAATAGTTATAAAAAATCCTGGTAAAAAGATGGAATGGGAATATTTGTCCACAATGTGTATGTCCACTTAACATCAAGATATCATAGATTTCAGAAACCTCTTTAAAATAAAGAGGTTGATGAGAGACAAGGATATTAAAGGCATTTTTTTTGTAGTTTTTTGAAATAATATTTTTAACTGTTTCAACTTCCATGTATTTTGTTTTAATATCGCAAAGACCAATAATATTTATATCACCTAATGACATAGCTGAATTATCTAAAACTTTAAAACCAAGTTGGTGGGTAATTTCCATTGATTTATAAATTCCGTAATAATATTCATGATTGCCAAAAACAAAAAAAACTGGAAATTTAACTTTTTTTATCCTGTATACATATTCATCCAGTTTAAATCCGGGATCAAACAAATCTCCACCTATAATCAAGGCATCTGGTGATATTTCTTCTATTTTTTTAGTAATAGTTGAAAATAATTTATTCTTAAAACTGAAGTCAAGATGAATATCAGAAATAAAAACTAATTTATAATTTCTTGAAACATATGGAGAATATATATTAATCTCCTTTACCTTAGGGGTTTTAAAAATATTATAAAATGACTTAAATAAAATAAAAACTGAAAGAGCACATGTTATTATAAAAACTTTTTTAAATTCAAATGGATAAAATAAAGTAAGAATTTTTGCTAAAAGTATTAAAAATGAAAATATAATTACATATCCCATCCAGACAAAAGCCAGTATATAAAGATACTCCAATAAACCACCGTTTAAAAATCTTCTTAAAAAAAGCGTTAATATACTAATCAAACACAGGGTTAAAAAAAACCTATTCCAAAAAATCTTAGTATATGCAAATTTTGAGAAGAAAGAAGATATAAAATAATGAAGATAAATGTAAAAAGCAGATATTATAAAAAAAATAAAAAAGAATTTTTTCATATATAATTTACTGAATATTCTCCACAATTAAAAAGAAGATCAAGGGTTGAAAGATCAGCCAAAAACTTACCGTAGAGTTGCGGATATTCTTTTACTTCAAAATCCTGCCATATAACTTTTATATCTGCTTTTTCAAACTCCTTTTCATCAAGATAACTTTTTGCGCCCCTGCCAGATAGATACATATCAGCATTTAATCTTTTACATAACTCAACCAGTCTTTCAGTAGACTTTTTATCAATATTTAAGCTTGATGAAAAAACAAAAGGAGTTTTTATATTAAGATGTTTTCTAAAAAAATCTATTAGTTTAAGTGAAATATCAATAAGTTTGTTGTAATCTGAATTATAAATTTTAACTAACTCAGGAAAATATTTATAAAAATATTTTGCTTTTGCATAATTTATCTCAATTGCTTTTAGATGTTCAGTCTTCCAATTATAACTATTATTTATCTCAACATCTTTAATAATCTGATTGAATCTTCCTTTTGTAATTACTGGAACTGTTAAATACTGAAATCCATATGATGTCTTTATCTTATTTCTATTTTGAAACTCCCTTTTTTCATATTGGACATCATCTAAGAAAACAAACAAATCGGATTGTCTCATCTTAGAAAAAAATCTAAGTCCAGGCATAAAATGGATCTGATGAGCTGATAATATCATAAAAATAGTTTATCAAAAAATGGAAATTAAAGAGATAAAATTATACGCTAAAACCAAATATAAATTATTTTTTATAAAAAACTACAAAGAATCACTTTTATTTGATATAGAAAAATATAATTTTTTATGGAGATAAAAACATCTTTCAAAAGAATATTTTTTAAAACCATCTTCTTCTCTATTTATGAAATCAAATGAATTTTTACCCATCTTAATTCTTAATTCCTCATCCTTTATAAGATCATAAATTTTAATAGCTATTTGAAGTGAATTCTGACTTTCTACAAGAAACCCATTATACCCATCCTGAACTAAATCTTTAAGTCCACATACATTTGAAGCAATAACAGGTTTTGATAAAAGTTCCGCAATAACAACTGCTCTTCCCATACCTTCATTTAAAGATGACTGAACATATATATCCATAATATTAATTAAATCTACAACATCTTTTCTATAACCTGTGAAAATTATTTTACTACTAACATTATCCTTTAAAGATATCTCTTTCAAATAATTAAGCTCGCTTCCATCTCCAACAATAAGGTAAACAATATCTTTATTTATATCATTTAGCATGAGTATATTCATTAAGTATTTTAAACTTCTAACAAAATATTCCATCCCTTTCACCTTCTCTAATCTACCAGCAGTTCCAGCAACAATTTTATCTTCAGAAATTAAAAGTTCCTTTTTCAAATTACGATTAGCAATTTTTATATCATAACTAATTCCACTTGGTATTACAAGCCATTTATCTTCCTTAGCAACTCCAAAGTTAATACTTTCTTTTTTTTCATTTTCAGTTAAGGCTATTAGTTTATCAGTTATCAAAGAGGATATTTTCTCAATAAACAAAAATAGATAAGATTTTAATCTATTAAAATACCCATAGAATATATGACCATGAGGAGTGTGAATTATTTTAATTCTTCTAAAATGAGTTAAATTATAAAAAAAAGCCGTCCATCTACCAATAATACCTGCTTTTGAAGTATGAGTATGGATAATATCTGGTTTTTCTTTTTTTATTATATTAAATATTTTCCAAAAAGTTTTTAAATCATAAATTAAATTTATTTCTCGTCTTAAAGTTGGAATATGATAACTTTTAAATTTAAAATTTCTTAGAGCACTTCCTCCATAAATTAAAATAATATCATTCCCTTCATTATAAAAACCTTCAGCAAGTTCTATTAAATTCTCGCTTGATCCGCCCCAATCAAGCCTTGTTATAATATATATCAATTTCATATTTATATCTCATTAAAAGTTCTGATAATATCCTCCACTCCTATTTTTTTCACACAAATCATATAATCTTCTCCTTTATTTGGACATCTATATTTATCACATGGGGAACAGAAAACTTTTTTTGAAATTGCATATACAAAATTATTATTGTAAGATTTTCCTCTTTCAAAGTTTGTAGAACCAAGCAACAAGATAACCTTTTTTCCTAAAAGAGAAGCTATGTGATATGTAGCTGAATCAACAGAAATAACGATATCAGAGTGTTTTATATATAATATCCATTCTACAAACGAAAGATCATTTAATCCTATAATATTAGATGAGTTTAAATTTGCTAATATTTCTTTTAATTCCAGTAAAAATTCTTTAGTTCCAATTAAAAAAATGATATGTTTTTCATTTTTTATAAGAAAGTTGATTAATTCCCTCCATTTATAATTATCAAATTTTTTAGAAGGAACATTTGTAAAAGGATTTATTAAAATTATTTTCTTACCTTCAAAATTCTTTAGATTTTCTTTTATTTTCAACTCAATATCATTTCCATACCAGATTATTTCATTATAATTAACATCTTCATCAAAAACACCTATTTTATTGAAAAGCAAGGAATAATAAAAATAATAACTTTTCTTAAAATCATCTTCTATATACTCATCATAATAATTTAAAAAGTCAGTTTTTAATCCAATGCTCTTTTTAAATCTTAGGAACTTTAAAAATAACAACATTTTAATATGGCCAGAAAGGCTATAAACACCATGAGTATTTAAAACAACATCATAATAATTTTCTCTAATTTTTTTTATAATCTTAAATAAATCAGCATTCCAAATACTTACATAATTCTTTCTTGTTTTTAAATAAAAAACATTTCTAACATAAGGACACTTTTTAGCATAATTATAAACCCTATCTGAAACTAATAAATCTATATTTACATCTGGTTTTTGTTTTTTAGTTAAATAAATCCATCTTATAAGTTCAAAAAAATCCCCTATACCTGCAACATTTAAAATAAGATAATTCATAGTCATATTCAAAAAACTAATAACCTACTAGACTAAGCTATTTAAAACCTCTTTAACATTACAAAGAAAATTCTCAAGTTTAAAACGTGACAAATCAATATTCTTTTTTTCTATATCCTCCTTTAATAGTTTTATTATTCTTTCTTTAAGTTCATCTACATCATCTGGATTAAAATAAAACACCATATCTCCAAGTATTTCTGGTAAAGAAGATTTATTGGAAGAAAGAACCCTTGCGCCACAACTAACAGCTTCAAGGGGAGGATAACCAAAACCCTCATAAAGTGATGGGAAAACAAACAGACTGCACATTGAATATAAAGCTTTTAAATCATCATCTTCAACATAACTTAAAACTTTTGCCAGTGGATATTCATTTTTTATATCTTTAAAACCAACTAAAATAAGCAAATATTCTTTTTTTATATTTTCAGGCAAAAGTTTATAAGCCTCATAGAGTGTTTTTATATTTTTATGCGCAGAGTTATTGCCAACATGCAGGATATACTTTCTATCAATTTTAAACTTTTGCTTAACAGAATCCGTTTTTTCTTTGCTTTGCGGTTTAAATGAATCTTTGATAGGAAGATATATTACCTTTATTTTTTCTTCATTTATATCAAAAAAAGAAAGGATATCCTTCTTTGTGTTATAGGAAGAAGTTATAATAATATTTGTTCGTGCAGTAAAATATTTAATGAAATTTTTAATATAAAACTTGTTTATAAGTTTGCTTTTATATGGTTCTATCTTTAAATAAGTAACATCAAAAACACTTGTAATTACAGGAATTTTTGTAAAAATTGGATATTTATAATAAGGTGAAAAATAAATATCTGGTTTAATCTTTTTTATTAATCTACTAATTGCAATTTGTTCAGAAATAAAAGGGAATGAATCATTAATTATATGTTTTTCAAAGTTAATCAATAAAGATTTATCAAAATCAGTTTTTTTATTCCCGACCAAAATAAACTCAAAATCCTTAAAGTAATCCTTATTCTCCAGAATAGCTAAAACAAATCTACCTATACCGCTAAACTTTTTCCTTTCAAGTTCTCTCACATCAAAAAGGATCTTTTTCATAAATTATTTCTAATTTTTTAATATAATTTAAAACATCAAAGTTAAATGACTTTATTTTAGCATTATCAGAGATTTTTTTATATAAATTTCCATCACTTAATACTTTCTCAATAGCAAGTTTTAAAGATTCAGCATTCGTTTTTACCAGAATGCCATCTATGCCATCTATAATAATTTCAGAAGGGCCTCCCATATCTGTGGCTATAACTACTTTTCCCATAGCCATTGCCTCAATTATAACCCTTCCAAATGGTTCTGCCTCAACAGAGGGATTTACAACTATATCACATATATTTATATAATCATAGACATTTTCAACAAACCCCATAAATTTAATCCTTTCATATATATTAAGGGTTTTAGCAAATTCAATCAAATTATTTTTTTCACTTCCCTCTCCGCACACAATCAAAAATACATTATATTTCAACCTGGATATAGCTTCAAATAAAATTCTATGACCTTTCCATTTTTCAAGCCTTGAAAAAACTCCAATAACTTTTAAATCCCTAGGGATATTAAGCCTTTCCTTTAATTCATCAGCTTTTATTTCAAGTCTGATATTATTTAAATCAACTGGATTATACAACACAACCACTTTTTTATCCGCATATCGAAACTTTTTTGCTACCTCATTTGATATGGCAATAATTCTATCAACAAAAAATGTTATAACTCTTTCCTTTAATGGAGATGATTCTAAAACCCTGTTATGCCATACTACCTTTTTCTTTAATATCTTTGAGAAAAAAGCGCCCCAAAAAGTATATTTCGTACATGCAGAGTTTATATGAACTATATCAGGGTTAAATTCTTTTATCTTTCCGAAAAGTTCATACGTTTTTACGAATTCAACTTTAACACCATTTTTTTCAAGAATGTCTTTAAATAAATAATCTTTTTTTAAGAAAACAACAAAATCATATTTTTCTTTATCAATATTCTTTATGATAGTTAAAAGACTTATCTGACCGCCACCAGGAGGATTAAGAGGCTCATCTATATAAATTATTCTTTTCATTTTTCTCTGTTAATTCTAAAAATTTAATGTAAGACATAAAAACAGTTATAGCACTTGATACGCTTATAAAAAAGCCTCTCCATCCATCTAAAAAACCTTTTTTAAAAAAATATTTCAAAATAAAAAAATATATAGGTCTTATTACTAACTCTTTTACTGAAAGAAAAAAATTTGGAGTTTTATATTTAGCTAAATATTCTTCTGCATATTTAGAAGTATACCTATCAAACTTAGAGATCCAACTGCCTATTGAATCATATGAGTAATGAATTATCGGATTTTTTAAGTATCCTATCTTTTTGGTAAATATTTCACCTTCTTCATGAATATTAGGTGAAAACTTTATTTTTCCTTTAATAAAAAGCCTCGGCATATAACCAGGCCACCAGCCACAACCCCTAATCCATTTCCCTATAAAATAATTCTTAGCAGGTAGATAAAAAACTTCTTTATCGCTAGAAAGTGATAGAAGAATTTCTTTCCTTAATTCATCTGTTATTCTTAAATCAGCATCAATAAGTAATATCCAACTGTTTGAAGCCATTTGAATAGCAAAATTTCTATCTGGCTCACATATTCCCTTAGGCTCTGTTATATATATCTTATCAGTGTAGTTTTTGGCTATCTCAACAGTTTTATCAGTTGATGATTGATCAACAACTATTATTTCATCAACCCACTTTATGCTTTCAAGACAATCTTTTATATTTTTTTCCTCATTTCTAACTATAAGCACAGCACTTATTTTTTCTTTTCTCTTTATTATTTCATTCATAGTATTCTTTTTAA
This sequence comes from Elusimicrobiota bacterium, assembly GCA_036574205.1. Taxonomy (GTDB): domain Bacteria; phylum Elusimicrobiota; class Elusimicrobia; order Elusimicrobiales; family UBA9959; genus JAAYVG01. The sequence goes on from JAINCQ010000040.1 coordinate 84,014, forward strand.
CCTCCCAAAATCAAAAGAAAGATCGGAAATGGCTTTAAAGAATGGATAAATAATAAAAATAAAAACTTTACTCCCTGCTTTATAATCATAATATTTAAAATAATCAAACATAAACCGTGCTCTATAAAGTACAAGCAAATACCACATGAAAAATACATAAACAAAAACATAGATATTAGTTATTAAAGAAACTGTTAATACAAACAAAACCTTGAGAAGAAAACTTGTTCTTAAAAAATAACTCAGATGACTTTTGTGGGAAAGCAGTAAATCAGCATCAGAAATTCCCCTTCTAATATACCATCTTATATAATCGAAAATCTTATTAGGTGAGTAATGCCATACAAATACCGATGGCATATATAAAAATCTGTTTCTACCAAATTTTTCAATTACTCTTAAACAAAATTCGCTATCCTCACTACCATATCTATTTGCTTCGTCAAATCCTCCAAGCTCTTCAATTATGCTTTTCTTAATCACGGTATTGCATGTTGCAACTTGAGATAAAAAAATATCCTTACCTTTTGAGTAAGCATGTAACTTAAAACCTCCTCCAGGATGGCCTAATACTCCGGTTATAAAACTTATAAAACCCATTTCTTTTGGAAAGACCGCTCCCATTGCTCCAAAAATTTCTTTATTTTCTAAAAGCTTTTTTTGAGCTTTTTTTACAAATTCATCAAACCATCTATCAGTTATCTCAACATCATCATCTATAAAAACAATATATTCATAACTTGAGTTTTTTACCCCAATATTTCTTTGCTGCGAAAAACCTTTATGCTGTGGTAAAACCCTTATTTGCTTTACAAAATCGTAGTTTAACTTAAAAAACTCTTTACTTGCATCAACTACAACTACCTCAGCCTCTTTATATACCTCAAAATATTTTAACTTATCCAAACAATTTAATAATCTCTCATGCCTATCTGCAGTAATTATAACTATTGAAAAATTCTTCATATAACCTAATGATAACTTTCCAGTATTAAGCCAACACCTCACCTATTTTTGCTATAAAATTCATTTAATATTTCATTACAGTAATTTACCATATCACTTGCAATCTTATCCCACCGGTAATTTTCCTCAACTAGCTTGCGTGCATTTTCAGAAATTCTTTTTCTTTTATTATGATCTAAAAGTACTTCTATAACTTTGTCAGCAAAATCTTTACGCTGGGCAATTATCACGTTTTTTTGATCCTCCACCGAAATACCCTCAACAGCATTTTTAGTCGCAACAACTACAAGACCACATGCTAAAGCTTCAAGGATCTTATTTCTTATACCTGCTCCAGTTCTGATAGGAGCCACAAAAACCGAAGCCTTTGATAAATACTCCCACATATTTTCTACATACCCAGTAACGATTATAGAGTTATCTTTTTGACTTAAACCCAAAATACTTTTGTGAGGGTTTTTACCTACTACATAAAACCTTATCTGTGGAATTTTAGCTTTTATATATGGGTAAATCTCATTGACAAAGAAAATTACAGTATCTACGTTTTGAAAAAAACTCATATCACCCGTAAATATCAAAGTGTAGTTAATGTGATCATTACTGGATCTTTTTATCATCTCTAACTCAACTCCATTAGGAACTACATAAACCTTTTTTGAAGGAAAACGTTTAAGGATATAACTTTTAGCTTCATTTGATACAACAAAGAAATAATCAAAATTTCTATAATACTTTCTATCAGCAAGATAGAATCTCGGCAGTCTTGTAAGTTTTATAAGTTTATCAAATAAATTTTTTTCATAAAGCACCTCATTTAATGCGCCAGACAAACCACATGCCCACAAATCTACAATAACAGGAATATGGTGTTGCATTAAAAAATACTCTGCCATTTGAAATTTATGTATGTGAATTAAATCATATGTTTTATTCCTAAGCAAGCTGTTAGCCAGGTTTAAAAAATTCCTGTCTATGTCATATGCTTTCAGAGTCATTAATTTTTTAAGACGCTTAGTTAGATTATTAGGTTTTAAGGGAACTGTATATACCGCTTCTGTAAAACTTTTTATATCATCAGAGATTTTTTCTCCTTGAGCACTAAAACATAATAGATGAGGTTTTATCCCATTTCTACTTAAATATTTAAGCTGATAGTACATTCTCAGCCCTCCGCCATAAAGATGCGGTATATGAGGAGTTACAAAAAGAACTTTCATAAAACTGCTCTCTTAAAAACGTCTAAAGTAAGTTTGGCTGTTTTATCCCAGTTAAAATTTCTAGAAACACTTAAGGCTTTTTCAGAAAGTTTATTACGAAAAGCTTTATCACTTAAAACTTTTAATATTGCACCAAGGATTTCCTCTTCATCTATAGGATTTACGAGTACTCCTCCATCTCTAACCACCTCAGGAAGCGATGTTGTATTTGAAGCCACCACAGCAGTTCCACAATTCATTGCCTCAAGAACTGGAAGTCCAAAGCCTTCATATAAAGAAATATACACAAACACATCCGCTCCATTATAAAGATATGGTAAATCTTCATCAGGCACATAATCAAGCAACAAAACTTCATCTTCAAGAAACAAACTTTTTATTTTATCCACTACCTCACCACCCCAGTATTTTTTACCACATAAAAGTAATTTGTGTGATATCCTATAAACCTTCTTTAACTTTTCAAAAACTTTTATAAGTCTTACGAGATTTTTGTGTGGACCTAAGTTCCCAACATACAGAATATATTCATTTGTTATTTTATATTTACTTTTAACTTTAATAATCTTTTCTTTATCCTCTATGACTTTAAATCTTTCATCAGCTGCTAAAGGAGTTACAAAAACTTTATCTGGATTAACCTGATAATGCTCACACAAATCTTTTTTTGTATATTCAGAGATGCTAATTATATATTTTGCTCTTTTTATCATATTTTTAAGCCTCATATCAAAAATTTTAGCATTTTCCTTATAACCTTCATATTTTAATACAGTGAGATCATACACCACCGCCACAATACTACATTTAGCAAAAACAGGGGAAAAATACATAGTTGCAAAATATACATCTGGATTTAGAAAAAAGCTTTCTGTATAAGGAATATAAAAATCATTTTTAGTCCACAAGAATTCTAAAAGACGATTTGGAATAGCTATTCTATGAAAAGAAACATTTTCTGGATAGTTGAACTGTTTTTTAAAGCTAAACGATTTTAAAGTTCTAAAAAATAAAAAATAATCATTAGACTTATCAATCTTAAAAAGATGCTTTAAGAGAGAGGAAAGATAACTTTTTCCTCCTGCATGTGCAAGTAAAGGAAGTGAATCAATTGCTATCCTCATATAATATAAACAATACTACACAAACCATTTTTTTAGTTCCTCATTAGATATTACCCGTTCTGAAAAAATTTTTTTTCTTTTCCTTATCATCTTAAAAAGTTTACCTAATGCCATAATATTTCCTTTAACATAAAAAAAGTTTAACCTGGCTTTTTCAAAATCTTTTGATTTTAAAAAAATAATTATCTTAAAAATAGCATAGAGAACACTTTGAAATCTCTTAAACAATCCATAAAAAATCATATCAACTGGTAAGTTTTTTATTATGCAATAATTATAATTTCTTGCCATGTAAAAAAACGTAAATGGAGAGTTTTTTTTGCTTGTACCTGCTCCTTTATGATATGCCACTGCTTCTGGAACATAAACTGCTTTCCACCCATAAATTCTTGCTCTAATAGAGATATCTACATCTTCATAGTAAGCAAAAAAATCTTCATCAAATAATCCTATTTCTTTAAGCATCTTAATTTTATACAGGACAGATGCTGCAGTAGCACCAAATATCTCAAAGGAGTTTTTATACTGTCCTATATCTTCTTCTCCCCATCCGATATGATAAACAAGTCCATCACGTTTTATTCCCATTCCAACAGCATCTATAATCTTAGGGTTTTCCAGTGAAAGTATTTTTGGCTGACAAATTCCAATTTTTTCTTCACTTTCTGCAACTACAACTAACTCCTTAAGCCAATTTTTATCTACTATTGCATCATTATTTAATAATGCTACATACTTTATATTTACATCTTCCATAGCCTTTTTTATGCCTGCATTATTTCCTCCTGTAAAACCATAATTATTATCAAGTTGTATAATCTGAACCTGTGGGAAATGAGCTTTTATAAACTCCACTGAGCCATCGGTTGAAGCATTGTCAACTATAATAACATTGAAGTCATCATATTCTTGTTTTAATACTGACTCAATGCATCCCTTTAAATAATCTTTTCCATTGTAGTTGACTATAATAATCGAAACTTTTGACATAATGTTTTTCAAAAACTCAAGATTTAAGCAAATATTTATTAATCTTTAGATAACTTAAGCTTAAAAGTGCAAGGGAAAACCAGTATGGCTCCATTATCCTCACAATAATAAAGGTATTGACACCAAGGCTCTGCACCAAAAAACCAATAGTCGCACAAAAAACTCCAAGCCCAATTGACCTTTCATAAATATCTTCACTTTTGTTATAAACTTTTAAAGAAATATTTAAAATAGAATATATAAGCCATAAAAAAAGTAAAAAACCAGTTATTCCGGTTTCACCCAAAAGTAGTGAATATTGATTATCACCGAGTCCTATCCCAGTAACCCCTTTACCTAAAAGTGGATAATTTGGCAGGACATTTAAAATAACATTCTCAATGGATCTATATCTTGCATATGCTGAATCCTCAAGCTTAACAATACCAAAAGGAGTTACAACCAGATTTCTTGCCTCCCCTCCTTCATATGTTGATTTTATTCTCATTCTAACTTTTTCACCAACACCCGGAAGCAAAATACTAAAAGAAAAAATAAAAAAACTTGTAATAATAAAAAAAGGCTTTTTCTTCTTAACAAAAAACAAAAAAGTTAAAAATAAAGCAATAAACCCCATATAACTTGCTCTTGAAAAAGTTAGTAAAAAAGAAGGATATATAAAGACAATAAGAAGCATTAAAAAAAGCGCTTTTTTCCCTCTTACCTCAGATATCAAAGCAAGTATTATTCCCATACAAAGTAGATAATATCCTCCAAGTGATGCTGGTTCCGATTCCTGTGGTTTATTAAGAGGAGCCTCAAAAGGAGCAGTAGTTCTTACAAATTCACCTGATGAATTAAAATAATAGTAATATGAATAAATTACAACAATTATCAAAACAATAACTCCATATTTTAAATATTTATAAAAATTCTTCTCGTCTTTTAAAATATTGACAACCATAAAATACATAAGATAATATTCAATAACTTTTAGAACATAGAAAAAAACCTTTTGCCAAATTAAATCTCCCCTTAAAATTCCAAGAAAACTTGATAAAACATAAACAGAAGTATACAAAAACAGTGGAAGTTGAAATGGAGTTTTTATTAAAAAAGGCTCCTTCTTAACAACAGCAGATTTTAAAAGCCATATCAAAAATATAAGGACCAATAAAATATCGTCATATCTAACAACGACCTCTCTTCCCGGAATTTTTCCAACCCCAATTTCTGGAGAAAAAAGCATTGAAAAAATTAATATTATAACTGCTTTTACAGGGTTTATAAATGTTATAAAAACAACAATAAGGCTAAATATAAAAATGATAAGTTTTGCTGGATTTATACTCCCTGCATTTTTCCCTATAAAAAAAGCGATAAAAATAAAAAAAAGAAAAACAGCTAATTGCATTTCATCGCCTTGAAGTAGAATACTCCGAATATTCGGTATAATAACTATATCTTGGTCCTAATTCGCTAGTCTTAATACCATTTAAAACAACGCCTATCATTTTAACCCCAACGCCAGTTATCTGGTCTTTTGCGCGTTTTAACGCGGTCCTTGCTATTTTACCTGATTTATAAACAAGTATAGCACCATCAACTTTTTTACCTATTACTATGCTATCTACGAAAAGAAGAACCGGCGGGCCATCAAATATTATAAGATCAAAATATGACTTCATATCATCTATTATGTCCTTCCAGTTGGCATTATCTATGATATCAATAGGGTTATACGGTGTTGTACCACTTGTTATTATTTTAAGGTTTTCTGCTCCGGGAAATTTAATAAGAGCACCCGGAGAAAAATCTCCACTAACAAAATCTGTAACATCTCTTAAAACTTCATCTAAATCGGCTTTATTTACAAGCAAATCAGCCAATCCTGGACTTTTATAAGTTGAAAATATCTGATGGATAACAGGTCTTCTAAAGTCTGCTTCAACAAAAAGAGTTTTTAATCCAGCACTTGATGATGCCAATGCCAGATTTAAAGCAGTTAAAGTTTTACCTTCAGCCGCGCCAGCAGATGTTATCACTAAAGCCAGCGAACCCTTTTTTTCTGTATTAGACATTATGTTTGCCCTTAATGTATGATAGGACTCCACAATATTTGTAGTTATCCTTTTATTAAAGATAAGAGCGCTTCTAAATCCTTCAAGCGAAAACCTTTCTTTTTTAAATAAATTAACAAGCCAGTTATCAGAAATTTGCGAAGATCTTATATGTGGAATTATACCAAGGATTGGGGCATTTAAAAATGCTTCTATATCTTCTATCGTACTTATTGAAACATCAAGATTTTCAAGAATGAAGACTATAACAATGCCAAGAAAAAGCCCCATCAATATACCTACTGCAAGATTCAATTTTTTATTTGGAAGTATAGGGGTGGTATTTAAAACAGGAGGATTTATGACAGTGACAAAAGAAACTATTGACGAAAGCCCAAGCTTTGCCTCTTCATACTGTTTATTTATTGTTGTATAAAGTTCTTCTTGAAGTTTAATTTCTCTTTCAATTCTTAATAATTCCAGCTCGCGATAAGGCATTTGTTTTAAGCGTGCGTTAAGAGTTTGAAGTTTTTTATCTATCAAAACTACATCAGGATGATTTTCAGTATATTTTTCCATTAATTCTTTCTTTTTTATTTCAAGATCTGATATCTGATCGCTTATTATTGAAGCCATTCCAGTATTTGGATTTTTTTGTATAAAATTTCTCTTCTGGCTTTCAAGACTTTCAAGCTTCCTTTCCACCTCCATCTTTCTCTGAAGTATATCGTTAAACGTTTTTTTTGCCTGAGCGCTTTTTTGTTCAAGATCATATTCCTTGTAAGAATCAATTACAGCATTAACTATATCATAAGCTTTATATGGATTTGGGGAATAAGAAGTTATGGATATAAGATTTGTATCCTGAACCCTCTCGGCTTTATATGAGGCAAGCACCTCCAATGCAATTTTATTCAAATCCAATTCGCTTTGAGAAGTAACAAGGTTTAATTTTAATACAGCTTTTTTTGCTATCTCAATTGAAGAAATAACTTTTATTTCAGTGTTAACTGCACCCCATGGATCTATATCCATAACATCAGATCCGGGAATCTGCGAATATATTTTCGGTGGCTGAATCTTTATAACCGCTGAACTTGAGTATATAGGTGGGGAAAGTTTTGTATAGAAAACAGTTGCAAGAATAGTAATAAGAAAGATAGAAAAAAAAGCAAATTTTCTCTTATTAAGTATTCTCCAGTAATCATAAAGTGTAAATCCGTCATTACTGTTCATATTTTATTTCCTCGCTATAATTCCAACACTCATAGCAAAAGTGGCAAGGATCGTCCATGGTATTATATTATCACTTATCCATTTAGTTGTGGATGTGAATTTTTGTCTTGGGATATAGACTATATCACCGGGCATAAGCTCTATATTTTTATCCAGGCTACCTTTAAAAAAACTTTCCATTGAGACAGCAAAAATTTCCTCCTTGATTTTTCCCTGTTTATCCTTCAATTTTCTATAAACCTTTATATTCTTGCTATCAGCATAATCAGTGGGACCACCACTGGCAGCTATTAAATCAAGAAGTTTCATTCCTTCACTATATTCATAATAACCGCTCCTTTGAATCTGCCCTATTATAGCCACTTTATATGCCGAAAATTTTCTTACACTAACAGTCACCCTTGGATTTGCAACATATTTAGAATACATATCAGAGAGAAGATTTTCTATTTCCGATATTTTCATCCCACTTACTTTTATTCCTCCCAATAAGGCAAGATCTATTGTTCCATCAGGCGAAACAGTTATCTCTTTTGAAAACTCCTCAGCAGGAGAAATATTTATACTCAAAACATCGCCATTTGAAATACGATAATCAGAGTTTAAAATCTGAACACCAGAGGGCAAATCAATAGAAAACAATGTACTCTGCGAAAAAAACAAAATTATAATAAAAATGGAAATTATTTTTTTTGTCATATTTCTTCCCTTTTCATTTTATTTGTCCAACAATAGTTTTTACTATTGTTCTTAATTCTTCAACTGAGTTTTCAAGTTCTGAAATCCTCTCTCCCGACACAGAACCAAGTCCAGTCTTTCCTTTTTTTGAAAGAAAATCAAGCTTGCTTTCAAGCATATTTATTCTATTAGATATCTCATCTGGTATTTTAGCGCTACTTGAAGAAACAGTTATATACTTAAAAAAAGCCATAAAAACCAATATACTGAAAAGAAGAAATGCAATAATCCCGGCAAAAAGAACATATTCATATCCAGAAATAAGTCCAAGAATAATAACAATTATTGCTGAAAGAAGAGAAAAGAGAAGTGTTTCTTTGTTTTCACTCCATATAACATTAAACTTGCTAGAGGGGGGCTGGTGGGTATGAGAAGAGATAATTTGATATTTAGGCAACTCATTGTCAGAAACTTGCTCGTTTATCTCTACAAAAGATTTAACACTATCATCTATGTCCATCTCAGATTTCAAATCATTAATAAGCTTTTCTAATTTATTTCCCCTCATCGCTATCTCCATCAAATTTCATTTCACTTTCATTTATTCCAAGTTTTCTAATTACATCATCTAACTTTTTTTCTCTTTCGGATATAATCTTTTCTCTTATATTAAGATCATCTTTGAGTTTTTCAAACGTTTTAACAAGCTCCTTCTTTTTTCTCAAATATTCCTCCTCAAGTTTTCTCTCTTTGATTTTAATCTCTATGTTTTTCTTATCATATTCATTTTCAAGTTTACTTTTAAGTGTTTCCAGTTCTTTATTTTTCTCATCCCATCTTTTTAAAAGTTCCATTTCTTTTATTCTAAAATTGTCATAAAATTCCTGAGTTTTTCTTGAATATTCGCTTACCAATCTAGCTCTTTCTGAGGAAATCTCCATCATCTTGGCTTCCATTTTGCGATTTTGTTCTTCAATCTCCTTTTTTAATGAAAGATTCTCACTTATAATCTTATCCCTTTGCTTTTTCAAATCCTCGTTTTCTTCCTTAAGAGCGGATATCTCTGAGTTGAGTTTTTCAATTTTGGCATCAAATTTCTTCTGCAAATATTTCATTTTCTCTTCATACTCTCTTTCCTTTTCTCTTATAAATTCATCAGAGGACTGAATCTGAGAGGCAAACTCCTCCATAAGCGCTATCATCTCAACAGATGCTGGATTTTTATCAGCCCATAATTTATCAGCAAACTTAACAAGTTTAGAATAAAGTTCTTCTGGAATACATTTTACACCTTTTAATATATTCATAACTATCTTTTATTCTGATTTATAGCTTTAACAAGTTCAACTCTAAGTTTTTCCAGCTCAGCCTCTTTTCTTGCATATTCTCTTTCCAAATTTATTCTTTCCTCGTTAAGCGCTTTTTCTTTTTCCATCAACTCAGCTTTTTTGCTGGAAAGCTCTTTTTCATATAAGATTATTTTATCATTTATTGCCTTTTCCATTTCAACAATCTCTCTCCTGTTTTCCATTATCAAAGCATCTTTTTCATCAAGCGCTTTTTTGAAATCAGATATAACATTTTCTAACTCTGTTATTTTATTAATATAGGATTGCTTCTCCGACGCAAAATTTTCCATAAGATTATCTATATTTTTTCTATAATTTTCTTTAATTTCAGCTATGTTTTTTTCATAAATTTCTACTCTGGTTTTATATTCCATAACAGCAGCGTTTATTTCTTTTTCAACCTGCTCTTTTAAAATATCTTTGTATTGTCTTTCTATGTTTTTTGTATACTCAATAAATTGTTTTTCCTTTTCATAAAGAAGATTTTCAAGCTCTATGTTTTTTCTGGACATCTCATCAGCTTTTGAAGAAAGTAGAATTAAAGAATTTTCAATCCTTTCCTTTTCCATTTTAATATAATTTAACCTGTCTTCATACTCCTTTTTAATAGCTTCTATCTCATTATTATACTCAATACTTTTTTCTTTAAGAGATTTATCTATCTGATATTGGTATTTTTCCTGAAGAGCTCTTAAATTATCATCCTTTTTAATTAGTTCATTTTCATAAAATTTTGTTATTTCATCAACTTTTTTCTGATAAGATGTTTTAGTTTCATTAATTTCTTTTTCAAGACGTTCCGCTCTGGATTCATAAGACGACAACTGTTTTAAAAGCTCGCTTTTAACTTCTTCCATTTGTTTTTGATGTTCACTTTTTAAATTCTCTATTTCAATCTTTTTGCTATTTAAAATTTCATTTATTTCCTTTTGATATTCTATTTCTTTTTCTTTCCCTTCACTCATAATTTTTTCATATCGGTTGTTTGCATCTACAATTTCCTTTTCAAGAACTTTTATTTTATTTTGATATTCCAGCACAGTTTTAGATTGCATTTTAATGATATTCTCAATTTCTTTTTTATTTTGCTCTATAATTTCACTTATCCTATTTTCATAGGATTTCTTAAGTTCCTCAATTTCGTTTTTTAAAGCTTTTAACTGAGATTCATACTCCTGATTTATTAAAGATATTCTGGATATTTCTTCTTTAAGTTCTTCAGATTTATTCATCTCTCTTTCGATAGCAGAATCATAAATTTTCTTCTGCTCAGATATTATCTCATCCAGCTTTTCATTAAATTCTTTTTCTACCAAAGTTCTTATTTCAGATACCTTTTTGGAATATGAATTATTAATCTCATTCATTTTTTGAGAAAGAGCATTATTTTCAGTCATTAAATCCGCCACTTCTTTCTTTGATTTTTCATATTCCTCTTTAATCTCTTTTATCATCCTCTCATAATTACTTCGCTCACCCTCCCATATACCCCTTTCCGATTCAATCATTTCAGTATACTTCTTTAAAACTTCCTTCTCCTTCTCTTTGAAATCCTTTTCTATTTCAGAAATTCTCTTATTATATTCCTTCGTTAAATTCTCCTTAACCTCCATTATCTTTTGCTCCTGCTCCTTCGCTCTCTCTTCTATCATCACTTCATATCTCTTCTTTAATTCTGTCATCTCATTATTAAGCTTCTCCTTCTCTTCTCTAAGTAATGCTATATCTGCATTAAGCCTCTCCCTCTCGGCTAATATCTCTCTCTCATTCCTATCCCTTAACTCCTTCAGATCTTTCTCCTTCTCCTCCTCCTTCAGCATTATCATCTCTTTTAGATTCTGTTGCCATTTCCTGTCGTTTTCTATCAACCTCTCATTAAGAACCTTTATCTCTTCATTCATCTCATTTATCTTCTTTATAAAATTATCCTTCATCGCTTTTATCTCTTCCTCGTATTTCAATGCACTCTCCTTCTCAACCTTGCTTATGCTCTCCTCCATTAGCTTCTCGGTCTTAGTTATCTCAGACTTCATCTCCTCATTCCTCTTCTTCAGTTCCATTATCTCTTTCTCATAATAATCCCTCTGTGCCTTCACAGATTCTTCAAGTTTAGCCTTGTATTCGTTTTCAATAGCTTTCCTCTGTTCATCCATCTCCTTTATGTGATTAAATTCCTTCTCCTTTATCTCACTAAGCAGATTCTTGTTCTTCTCCACCAACTCCTTCACCTCACCCTCTAAACTCATCCTCTCGCCCTTTAACCCCTCTATTACCCTGTTATACCTCCCTTCTAGATCTAACCTAACCGCTTCAACCTTAGCCTCCTTATCCCTCTTAAATTCTTCCATCGCTTGCTCATATTCAGCCCTCTTTGCCTCTATAACCCCTTTGAGCTTCGTTATCTCTAATTCGTAACTCTTCATTATCCCTTCCCTCTCAGCTGCAATCTTATTCTGATATTCCTCCCTCAGCGATTTCAGCTCACCTTCATAATAGCTCTTACTTCTACTTATCTCCTCAATTAAGTTCTTGTTCTCCTCTTTAAGCTCTTTTACCATTCTTTCAAAATTCTCCCTCTCTCCACGCCAGATCTCCCTTTCATTTGCCAACCGCTCGGCATAACTATTTTTTAACTCTTCTTCCTTTAATTTTAGCTGATCATTGATCTGTTTTATCTTAAACTCATAACTTTCAATCAATTTCTGCTCTACTTCTGTCTTCTCTTTTTCTTTTTCCTGAATTACTTCTCTTAGCTTTTCAGAATTTTCTTTTATAATATTTTTTATTGAATCTTTGAGTTTTTCTATCTCAAATTCATATTGTTTTGAAATACTTTCTTTTTCTTGATCTAACTTTAATATTCTGCTATTATATATCTCTTCTATTTTCTTCGTATTTTGAGAAATTTCATTAAAAAGTTTTTCATTATACTCCTTCTCAAGCATTGATTTTTCTTCGTTAAATGTTTTCTCCATTTCTACTATTTTTTTTCTGAGATCACTTATTGTTTTATTAGCATCTTCAATGCTACTATATAACTCAATATTGGTTTTATTGGCCGCTTCTTTTTCAGATAAAAGCCTATCAAGTTTCGTCTCATAGTCTTTTTTTAACTCCTCATATTTTCTTTGATAATCGCTCATTAACTCTATTTTGAGGTTGGTGAATTTTTCCTCAAAGCTTGCTGATTCTTCACTAAGTTTTGATTTATAATATTCCTCTTTTTCTCTACTTATCTTATTTTCAAAGTCTCTTAGTTTTTTCTCCCAACTGAAATTAATCTCGTTTATTTGACTTTCAAATTTTGCTATCTGTTCATCTTTATATTTGAGAGTTTCCAGAAGCTGTTTTATTCTTTCTTCAGATTCCCTAACTTTTTTAGATAAACTTTCTGTTTCTAACTTAATTATCTCATTTAATTTTTTCTCAAAATTATTTTCAAGAGCTGCTCTAAACTCAGCCATTTTTTTATTAGAATCAAGCTCTATCTCACCAATCCTATTGGATAAATCGTTGTTTTCTGAGATAAGTCCAACTATAACCTGCTGAGAATTCTGATATATTTCTCTCAGCTCATTTATAACCTTTTCATAATTGGCTTTCTCTCTTTGCCACAGCTCTTTCTCTCGTTCAAGTATTTCAGAATATTTTTTTGAAAGTTCATCTTCTTTTAAAGCATAATCATTTTTAATTCCTTTTAACCGCTCAGCATACTCTTTTTCAATTTCTTTACGCATCTCACAAATTTTATCTTCATAATTTTTTTCCATTTCCCTAATTGTATTTTTATATTCTGCTTCAATCTCTTTAATCAATACCTCCTGATCCTGTTTTTCTTTCTCAAATTTTTCCTTTTCCTCATTAAGTTTGATTTCATAAGACTTTTTAATCTCTTCTATCTTTGATATTTCTCTCTTAAGAATTTCTTCTTTTTCCATTATTACCGAAAGAACTCTTTCATCATTTTCCTGCTTCAATCTTAAAATTTCCTCTTTAAGTGATTCTATCTCTTCCTCTTTTCTTTTTATATCCACTTCATATTTTTGAGAAATATCTTTTAAATTAGTCTCAAACCTCAGATTTAACTCCAACATTTTTTGGGAAAAATCCTCATCTTTTTTCGCCAACATTTTATGATATTCCTTTTCTTTTGCCTCAAATTTCGTTCTTTCTTCATCAATTATTTTTTCAAAATTTCTTGAAAGCTCATCTTTTACTTCTTTTATTTTCTTGTTGTAAAAATCTATTAATCCATTTTTTTCAACTTCAAAATCAGAATCTTTCTCCATTAATCTTTGTTTTAATTTTTCTATTTCAGCTTTATAATCAGTTTTTATTTTTTCAAGATTTTCAATTCTTTCAGCAAACTCTTTTTCTTTCTCTCTTAAAACACATGCTATTTTGTCGTTATATTCTTTTTCTTTGGCGGACATAACATCAATCAACTCTGAAACTTTTTTTCTGTACTCCTCTAATTTCTTTTCATATTCTGCTGAAATAGTGCTTTCTTTTTCAGCTAATATTGCATCATGCTTCTTCCTTTCATCTTCAAGTATTTTTTTAAGACTTTCTATAGTTGAAAGATAATTTGATTTTAATTTTTCAAGTTCAGATATTTGTTTGGCAAGTTCAGCATCTTTTTGAGAAATTATTTCAGAAATTTTTGTGTCAAATTCAGATTGTTTTTTTGAAAGTTCTGTTAGAAGATTGTTTATTCTTTGTTCCTTGTATGAAAGCTCCTGAGAAAAAATCTCAGAGAGGTTCTTCTTTTGCTCTTCAAACTCGGCGCAAAGATCTCGTTTCTGGTTTTCATAAAATTCTTCAAGATCCTTCAATTGTTTTTTATTTTCTTCTGAAAGTTTTCTTACAGCCTCTTCTATCTCTCTGTTCTTATCCTCTATTATTTTCCTAATTTTATCTTCATAATCAAGTTCAATTCTTGAAATTTTATTCCTTAGTTGTTTTATCTCTTCAATATTGCTGAATCTTATCGCCTCAAGCCTGTTTATTTCATCATGAAGCTCTTTCTCTCTGCTTTCTATAAAAGAAACAAGTCTGTTTTCAAATTCCTTCTCCTTTTCAGCAATACTTAAGTTTAGTTTTTCTATTACGGAAATATATTCTTTAATTTTCAACTCATAGTTTTCTTTTATTTTTATATATTCATCATTTGCCTTTTTTAATTCTTTCTCATACTCCTGTTTTATAATTTCAATCTGCTTGTCTTTTTCATCATACAACCTGGCTTTAATCTTTTCTATTTTAGTTTCATATTCCTTTTCCTTGAGAGTAAATTTTTCTGCCATTTCATTTAATTGTTTTTTGTAGTTTTCTTTAGCTTCGTTAAGTTTTTTAATCTCATCAAGCAACTCAGATTCTTTTATAGACATCATTTCAACTACTTTATCATCAAAATGTCTTTGAATCTGGAAATATCTTGCTTCAAATTCTTTAAGCCTTATATCTTTTTCGTTTATAATCTCGTTATAAACAGCTTCCTTTTCTTTAAACTTAGCCTCATATTCTTCTTTCATTGCAATCTGGGCTTTATTAAATTTTGTTTCCATAGCGGAAATCTTTTCATTATAATCCTTGAGCAAAGATTCTTTTTGTTTTTCCATAGTTTCATAAAGTTGTTTTATTTTATCAGAAAGCTCCCGGTTTATAGCATAGAGTTTCTCCCTTTCCTCTTCAAATTTTTTAATATTCTTACCATATTCTAAGTCCCTTTCACTTACCTGATTTAAAAGTTCCTGACGAAAATTTTCTTTGATATCAGATATCTCTTTTTCAAGATTTTTTATAATATTTTGACTTTCAATATATTTAGCTTCCATCTCTTTTGCTCTGGCAGAAAGCCTTTCCCTTTCAGCATCAAAGGATCTATGTATTTTTTCTATCTCCTCCTTTCTTTCAATCTCCATTGCATTAATTTTTTTGTGGAAATTATGTAAGAGTAAATCACTCATTTTTTTATGATTTTCTTCAAGCTCTTGCTTTTTAACCTCATATTCCATCAAAATAGAAGCTTTTTCTGCTTCAAGAGTCTCTTCTCTGTCTTTTAATCTTTTCTCAAGTTCCCCAACTTTAAGCTTCATCTCTTCTTCTTTTTCCCTGTATCTTGCCTCCATCTCAGCTGTTTTTTTCAGGTAGTCATCTTCCAGATTTTTTTTGAGTTCATCATATTTTTTCTGCGCCTGCGAAAGTCTTAAGGCATAATCATTTTCAAGTTCAAGAATCCTTTTATTCCAGTTGTCTATAGCATTTCTTTGATTTCTATCAAGCTCTTCAAAACGTTTCTGATATTCTTCCTCAAGCTCTTTTCTTAATATCTCAATTTTTGCTTCTTTCTTTATCAAATCGTTTATATCAAGTTTTCCCTCCCCTAAAAGAGATATGGTCGCTTCAAGTTTTTTGTAAAAGTCCTCCTTTTCTTCAACGGTCTTAAGTCTTGAAGAAAGATTGAACTCTATTTGAGAAAGCCTTTCTGAAAGTTTTTTCTTTTCTTCTTCAAGAAACTCCACATTCTTCTTTAAATCTATTTTTTCTTTTTCAAGGTTAGATATTTTCTCAAGTGCCCATCTCAAACTCATTCTGGCAGTATCGATATTTGAAATATCACCGATAATTCTTTCTATATCATTTTCCATAATTTGCTCCGTTTTAAATATTCTATATTAAAATATATAAAATGTTTATTAAATAGATATTAAATAATTATTTCATAACGCACTGATTTACTTCATTCTTATTTTATAAAAACTGTAAAAGTTAAATATAGACAACTAAATCAGGTAAAATATATATATATGAGAAAAATTTTTTTTATCCTTATGGCATCTTTTTTTGTTTACCTGATTTATAAAAGCAGGATTATCATATACAGCAATCTGATAAACATACATGGTAATATTGAAATAGAGGAAGGACTTAACAAAGGGTTTAAACCAAATTCCGTTTTATACATAATACTAAAAAATGAAAAAGGGAATACATTTGCTATTAAAGAATATATAAATCCAGTTTTTCCTCTTAAATTTAAGATAACAAAAAAGAATGTTTTATTTCCCGATCTAACTACTTTTAAGACAAATATCTATGCTACCTTAAATTATCATGGAGAAATAGGCAGCTTAAAAAAAGGGGATTTGATCTCGGATAATCTAAACATAAATATATTCTCAAGAAATGCAAATATAAAAATAGACAAGATAAAACAGTAAGTTTAGCATTTATTTATTAAAAACATTCATCGTTTTTTTAATTCCTGCCGAAACAAAAGAATTAATTATTTCAGGGAATTTTGCAATGAAAGTATCAAACCTTTGCTTTTCAAAGCTGGTAAAATCAGAAAGAACATAGTCGCTTAAATCAACATTATCTGGCTTTGGACCTATACCAATTCTTATTCTTGATATCTCATCTGTTTTAAAATTTTTTATCACAGATTCCATTCCATTATGCCCTCCAGAGCTTCCTTTTTCTCTTATTCTTATTCTGCCAATCTCAATATCCACATCGTCATATATAATTATCAGATTTATTACAGTAAGTGAGTTATATTCACAAAATCTTTTAACAGCCAAACCGGAGTTATTCATAAATAAAAGTGGTTTTACGAAATAGACCCTGACATCACCAAGATTTTTCTCAAAAAAATCAACTTCTGATTTAAAATTTTGATAATCTTTCAGATTAAAATACTCTTTCAAATAATCAATTACAATAAAACCCGCATTGTGTCTGGTAAGTTTATATTTTTCCCCCGGATTGCCAAGTCCAACAAAACAAAATTTATCCATTTATCTCACCAAGCAAAAACTACTATTTATTTCCAGCCACCTTTAAAAACTGATTTTATTTTTTATCTCCTTTTTTAGGCTCTTTCTCTGAATCTTTTGAGGAAGATGAATCTGTCTTTTCTTCAGCGCCTTCGGCTTTCTTTCCTTTTTCTATAACTTCAGGCTGCTCGGTTTGAGTTGCGGCGGGAGTTGCAATTTCTTCTTTAGCCGATATTACACTAACAATAATATTTTCAGGATTTTCTCTTATCTCAAACTTTTCGGATTTTAAGTCTTTTATCCTTATAGAATCACCTATCTTAAGATTTGTAAGATCAACCTCTATATTAGCTGGTATATTAGCAGGCAAACATCGCACAGTTATTTCTCTCATATCATACTCTATCAACCCACCCTGCGTTTTAACCCCATAAGCTTCTCCAATAAATTTGATCGGAACCTTAATATCTATTTTCTTATCCATCATAACTCTATGAAAATCCACATGAATAATTTTATCTGTAACTACATGTTTATGCAACTCCTTTATAATGACTTTCTCTTCGGCATTATTGTATTTTATAGTTATTATAGAATTTCTTGCCTCTTTTAAAACCTTCTCAATATCAATAGCATTTACTGAAATATTTACTGGTTTTCTATCACTGCCATATATTACAGCAGGAACCATTTTTGAATTTCTTAAATTTTTGAGTTCGCTTCTTACGCCCGGTTTACTCCTTATCGCTGCGTTGACAACTATTTCCTTCATATTTCCTCCATAAAAAGGTTTAAAATCTGAATATAACCTTTTATCAATAAACAAACTTAGGGCTCAAGCCCTTATTATTCTATTTTATCAAATTTTCAATTCTATTGAACCCCTTTTAAAATATCCTATTTTTGATTTTGATCTTCAATAATTTCCGAATAACTTTTTATCCCATTCCTTCCGTGTGATTTGACCCAATATAAAGCTTCATCTGAGTTTGAAAGAAGATCTTCCATATTTTTAGCATCATCCGGGTAACTTGCTATCCCCATACTTGTTGTTATCTGCAAGCTTTTGTTTATCTCAAATCCACTAAGATCCACTCTTATCTTCTTAATTTCATCGCTTAACCTTTTTGCAAGCCCAAGAGCATGTTCTTTGCTGCTTTGCGGCAAAAGAATAACTATCTCATCTCCACCATAACGACATGGGAAATCTATTTTTCTTATTGTTCTAATTATACATTTAGAGACTTCTCTCAAAACCGCATCTCCAACCTGATGACCAAAACTATCATTTATTTCTTTAAAATAGTCTATATCTATCCAGATAAGCGAAAGGCTTTGATTAAATCGCACAGCGCGATAAAACTCTTCCTGAAACCTTTGATTGAAATATCGTCTTATTGGAAGTTTTGTAAGCTCATCATATAATGACATCTCCTGTATCTTCTCAAATAAAACAATATTCTCCATTGCAAGGGCTATAAGAGATGAAAAAGATTTTAATAAATCTATATAATATTCCCTGATAGGCAATCTACTTAAAAGGTTATCCACAACAATAATACCTATTTTATTATAATCAATCTTAAGTGGCAGATAAACAAGGTATTCCTTTACCACTACATCCTCACCGCTCATAAGGATATCTACAAGGGTAGAGTTACCACTTTTAAAAGAAATGACATCGTGGGAAATATCATTTATTTTCATTGTCCTATCTATACTATAAACACCACAAAGGGTATTTTTGGTTTCGTCTACCCTGTAGAGCCTTATCCTGTCAAAACTAAAAAAATTTTCAAGTCCTCTCATCATAAATTTAAACCCTTCTTTCTCCCTTATGCTTTTTGCAAATATTTTACCAAGAGAAGTTGAGATATTAAGATTCCTGTAATATGTTTCCCTTAAGATCTCAAAATCAACCTTATAATATTCAAACATTTGAGAAGCTATTTGATCCTTTATCTTGGCCAGCTCTCTACCAGAATATTTTTTTCCGTCAAACCTCTCTACCCTGAATATAAATCTTCTCTCTCCAGTTTCAGATATCTGACTTTTAAAAACATACGGTATATACACAAAAACACATTTTCCCACTTTTACAGGATAATTAAGCCCTGAAAGAATGGCATCATAAAACTCTTTGGATTCTTTAACCCAGACATACTCTGTATGTTCAAACACTATATCCAATCTTAACCTTAAAACCGCTTTTAATATACTTAATCTTTGCGAA
This sequence comes from Elusimicrobiota bacterium, assembly GCA_036574205.1. GTDB lineage: Bacteria > Elusimicrobiota > Elusimicrobia > Elusimicrobiales > UBA9959 > JAAYVG01. The sequence continues at coordinate 103,630 of JAINCQ010000040.1, forward strand.
TATTCAAAAACCGTAATATTTTTTATACCACAGTTTTCCGCCAGCTTTGATAATATGCTTTTTATAAAATTTACTTCGTTTATGTTTTCCATATTAATAAGATGTAATAAGATACTCTGTAAACCCTTTTACCTCAATTAACTCCTCTTTAAACCTGAGATAATCGTAATCCCCACTAAGAATTTTAACACAATTATTTTTTAAAACCTCATTAAGAGCATTTTCAAAACTAGGATAAACTGTGCGATTGGGTATGGGGGAAGCATTTTCAATAAGCTTTAAATAAAAATTAAGCTCTTTCTTTGTAATATATTTTTCGGGATCTGACTTAAATGGCGAAAAAACACCAATAGATTTTATAAGAGGTATAATTTTCTGTGGCTCATAAAACCATGATATAAACTGGCGCAACTCCTCTATAAGGGAGGTTCCAGAAAAAAATATAAAATTATAACTTCTTACTAATTCATTTTTTCTCATTATGTCAGGAAAGCGGCAAACCTCTATATTCTTAATTTCCATAAGATCTCTTCTAAAACTGAAAGCAAGAGAACTTAAATTCCTTTTTAAAAAACCCATATCAAAAAAACTTTCTTCAAAAAGAGGAAAATATCCTTTTACCGCAAGATCCAGGAACTCAGATAATGAAATTACAACCTCATCCTTATGAGTATTAACGGTTGTGCCATCATCCGAAAAATATCCTTCACTTCTATTCATAACTGCAACAAGTGAATCATCCGATGTTATATATCCGCAAGGATTTGTATTATCAAATGGATAATAATTTTTCCCACGATATTTTTTCTTCAATTTTTCACAAATAACAGGAAGATCTGTCCATTTAAGATTTTCCATCTCAGAAGGTTTTGCAACTCTTAAGAGCATGTCTTTTTTATAAAAAAGAGCCATAATCTCAAAATAAACTGGAAGGGAAAAAAAATTAGAAGTGTTTTCATATGTCATAGTTTTTTTGAGAAATTCAAATATCTTATTACAATCAAAATCCATGGCTATAACTTCAACTGGAAGAGAAAGTCCCAATTTTGCAGCAAGAGATGTCCATTGGTGAGGAATTTCTATGATATCAGCCAATTTTAAATCAGGTTTTTCAAAAAAACAAAACAGGCTTTTCCAGATATTCTCTCTGCTTTTTATTTCTATTTCAATAGGTATTCCTCTTTCCTTATAAAAACTTTTTGCCATTTCAAAGAAGAAAGAATATTTATTATAATTATAGTCGTTTAATATCCATATTTTCATATCAAATCCATCCACTTATTTTAAGGGAAGAATCTATCTGAATATTGTTTTTATATTTTCCCTTATCAAGTCTTCTTAAAACAGCTACACCAATCATAGCGGCATTGTCAGAAGTATATTCTTTGTCAGGAAGAAAAATATTAATTCCTGTATTGCCAAATCTATCCATCAATCTTTCTCTCAAAAAAGAATTAACTGAAACTCCACCACAAACCACTATATTGCAAACTCCAAATTTCTTAACTGCTTCATCAAGTTTATTTATAAGACTTTCAAAAACAGATTTTTGAAAAGCCGCGGCTATTTCACTTTTCTGGGCAACTGTAATACTCTTTAAGCCCTTTACATAATAGGCTATCTGGGTTTTTATCCCACTAAAAGAATACTCAAAACTATTTTTAATATATGGTACGGTAAATTTAATATTTGAAAACTTAGATTTTTCAGCTATTTTTTCTATTTTAGGACCACCAGGATAACCAAGTCCAAGTATCCTTGCTACCTTATCAAAAGCTTCACCACACGCATCATCTCTAGTTTTTCCTATAAGACTATAAACCCCATAATCTTTCACATACCACAACTCAGTATGTCCACCAGAAACTATAAGCGCAATTAGCGGAAACTTAAGTTTTTTTATAACCCTTTTACCCTCTATCTCAGTTGAAAGCAAGTGTCCTTCAAGATGATTTACGCCAATTATCTTAGTCTTAAAATACCTGGAAAGAGTTAATGCAGCTATCTTCCCTACTAAAAGAGAGCCTTTAAGCCCCGGTCCTTTTGTAAATCCCACAGCATCCAGCTTTTTTATTTTAAGCTTACTAATCAACTCATATATTTTTTTGCTATGCTCCCTGCTGGCTATTTCAGGGACAACCCCACAGTATTTTTTATGAGCCTCTATTTGAGAATAAACATAATGAGATACTATTGTGTTATTTCTAAATAACGCAACAGATGTCTCATCGCAACTTGTTTCAATCGCTATAAAATGCATAACAATTAAATTACATAGTGTTTATTCAAAAAGTATGTTTACCCAAAAACTGCATAAGCAGTAAGAATTAAGTAAGCAATATATAAGATAAAAAGAAAAATATCTTATAAATCTAAACCTAAGCATGTTAATTTCTTTAACACTCATATATTGCCTTATTTTTTTTCAGCAAATGACATAGTCCCTTTGATTATATCCATCATCCTCAAGATTTCAATTCCTTTTTTCAAAACTTTGTCTTCTATTTCTTTTTTCTCTGCCTTTTTTTGCTTTCCATCTGGATAATAAATCTCCTGTAACTGTTCATATAAAGCAGTTTCCTCATCCCTTTGAATCTTCAATTCTATATCTGGAACAATTCCACCTTTGCCAGTTTTTGGATCTCTTTGTATCATATCTCCATTTGGAGTATAATATTTTGCCACAGTAAGCCTTATAGCAGATTTATCGGATAAAGGAACAATAGTCTGAACACTTGCTTTGCCAAATGTGTTTTCCCCAACAATAATCGCTCTTTTATTATCTTTTAAGGCTCCTGCTAAAATCTCGCTTGCGGATGCCGAATATCTGTTTACAAGAACGACAAGCGGTATTTTTGAATAAGGAGCTTGAGAATTTGCTCTATATTCACTATAATCTTTCTCGCTTCTTCCTTTGGTGTAAACTATCATTTTATTTGAGTCTAAAAACATCTTTGCGATATCAATACTTCCAAGCAGAAGTCCACCGGGGTTATATCTTAAGTCTATAATGAGTTTTTGCATTCCTTTAGATTCTAAATCGTTCATTGCCTTTTTAAAATCATCAACCATATGGCCTGAGAATTCAAGAATTCTTATAAACCCTGTTTCACTGTCTATCATCTTGTAAACCAGAGCATCGACTTTTATCATACTTCTTGTAAGTTCTACATCAAAAACATTCCATTCACTATCTTTATTCTCGGGTTCTCTTGCTATAGTAATTTTAACCTTTGTTCCGGGCTTGCCTCTAAGTTTCTCCAGAACCTCTTCACTTGTTATATTTTCAGTTGATTGCCCTTCTATTTTTATAATCCTGTCTCCCGGGTATATTTTAGCTTTAAAAGCCGGGGTGCCGGGTATGGGGGTTATTACAATAGGCCATCCATCTTTCACATCAATTCTTATCCCTATACCTCCAAACTCTCCCTCAGTGTCGCTTTTTACTCTTTCATAAACCTTGGGTCTCATAAACTGCGAAAAATCATCAAGACTATTAACCATTCCGTTTATTGCCGAATAAATTAAATCTCCATCTTCTTTTATCTCAACATAATTATCCTTAATAATCTCAAAAGCCTCAATAAACACTTTAATTTTCTCATACGTGGAATCAATAGCATAATTTACATATGGGACTGAAAAACCAATAATAGCTGATACCAAAGATATCAAAAAAATTCTTTTTAATTTCATAACTCCTCCATTTTTTATTCGTTACTATCTACCTCATTTAAAAACATAATTAATTAAAATTTATTTAAGATAATCAAGAGGATTTAATGCATCCTCACCATTTCTTACCTCAAAATATAAAACATCTTCCTGCATCCCTTCAATATTACGAGGATCAATTCCAGTTTTACCAATAATGGTATCTTCGTTGACAACAGCTCCATTATTTACATAAATATCACTTAAAAATCCATATGTAGTATAAATATTATTTTCATGATCAATTATAACAACATTACCAAAACCACGAAAAGCACCACTATAAACAACCTTTCCGCTCATAACTGCCTTAACATCAACCCTTGTGGCTGGTTTTATCTTAATACCATCATTTACAAGCCATGTTTTAAGCTCGTCAACATATTCTTTCCCAAATTTTCTGATAACCGTTCCAACCACCGGCCATGGCAAAGATTTCCTGGATAGGGGCAAAAAACCAGATGTATTTTTTTTATATGGAGAATTTTTCTCTATTTTCCTTATAAGGTTGTTAAGTTCGCTTGCGGTTTTGTTAAGTTCATCTATCTCAAATCTAAGTTTTTTTAATTTAGCATCTGCTTCAATAAGCTTTTTTTCACTATCTTTCATCTGTTTTTTATTATCCACAAGCTCTTTTTCCAGAATATGTGCCTGCTGTGAATATTTGTTTTTATCAGTGGAAAGTTTTGTTATGCTTTTTGAAAAAAAGTTTCTTTTCTGGTCTATGGACTTTACAAAAGCAGATTTATACATAATCATATTTCTTTTAATTATATCTAAAATCATCTGATCTTTGCCATAAAAATAAGAGTTTGATAACCCTGACAAATATAAGGAGGAGATATCATTATTCATTTCATCAATCATCTCAGCATAACTTTTCTTCAATGACTCATATTTTAGCTTTGCGTTATTTATTTCGGATTTTATTTTTTCAAGCGCAAGATTAAGTTTTTCTTTTTTTTCGGTTATACCTTTTTCATTGTTTTTAAGTTTTTTTATATCCATAAAAATCTTTTCATATTTTTCCATATATTCTTCAAGCTCTTTGTTTTTTTGATCAATTTGTAATTTTATATTTTCAAGTTTCGCCTTTTTCTCGTTATACATCTTCTGAGAAGACAGGCACAAAGGCAACAAAAAAACAATAGAAAAAACAGCAAATATTAGTTTTTTTTCCATTGATATAAAACCCATCCCATAAATCCGCCAAAAAGAAGTGTTATAACATGCCACATTTGTTCAGGCCATCTCCATACCTGACTTATATACTTAACAGGATAAACCGCAAGATAAATAAAAATTACGGACACTAACGCTCCAAACATTCCATTTAAAAACCATTTAAAAGACTCTCTTACGGAATTAAAAAAATTGCTAAAGCCAACATATGCCGCTCCTGCAAAAACCATCACTCCTACTATAAGAATTGTAGCCCCTATAACCAGAAAAAGCAATTTAGAATAAAACATTAGATGCATTATAGCAATAGCTTCATCAGGTTTATACCTTATATCTATTATATCCTTCACCTTTGATATATCTTCAATAAGAATATCCATGTTTCCGATCGCTTCCTCATAAATCTCAATTTCTACAATTTCTGGAACAGGATTGGAAGCCATTGATTTTATGGAAAGATAAAGCTCTTTATCCTCTTTTTCGATTTTCTCAAGGGTTGTCTTCTGTTCTATAAATTTAACTGACTTAATCCCTTTTATCCTTGAAAGACCTTCATTAATGGATTTATAATCTGGATTTTTTCTTAAAGCCGCAATAACCCTGAAATCATCAATAAGAATTTTGCTTATTCTAATGCTCTGGAAATAAAAAAAAACAATGGTCTCAAAATATACTCCAAAGATTACAGTAACAAGGAATATAATCCTATATCCCTTTTTATTTAATGGTGTCATAGAGTATATTCTATCACTTTTATAGAATGGTGGCAAATATCCGAATCAAATCATGTAAAATGTAACCATAAGGCTAAATGTCAACTCATTTAAAATGTAACTGAAATTTATATAATGTAACCCTCAATAAAGGAGGGTTGCATTATGAAGTTGAGGTTCAAAATGGAA
>JAINCQ010000041.1:0-3200 GCA_036574205.1 Elusimicrobiota bacterium
AACTTTGCTGGGCACATAAATTGAGGAATGTAGCCAAAGGAGTTGCTAAACGGCATAGTGATTGCATAGAAGATGCTAAAAAGATATACAGGGCAGACAATTATGATAGAGCGTTATGGATATACAAGGGTTGGAGGAAAAGATGGGAGAGTATATTACCTGATGCAGTTAAATGTTTAGAAGAAGATATAGATGAGTTACTGAATTTTTACAGATGTCCTAAGGAATTTTCCAAGCAATTACGAACTACAAATGCAATAGAGAGGGTGTTTCGTGAAGTAAGAAGAAGGACGCGGACAATGAGTTGTTTTCAAAATAGGGATAGTTTAGAAAGGATAATATATGCGATATTTTATAGAATGAATAAAAAATATGGCAACAATTTGAATATAATGGAGGATACCCAATTTTTGAGAAATTACACAAAATTATTGACATTACCGAGCTAACGCGAAATTTTGAAAAAAAAATATTATTTGATATAATTTTTTCCTTAGCTGATTTGGTCTCTGGAGTTTTAACACTGGCAACGCTGGTTGTATATTTTAGTTTCTGGATTGTTGCTCCTAGAAAACAGTAGATGAAAATTTTGCGTGGGGGAAATTGGGTTAGATTCCCATGCTGCCCCGCAACGGTAAAGCCCTGATATAAGTCAGGGACAAGCCCGGACTATCACGCAAAAGTGTAACCTTCGAGGGAAGGAATTAATAATTTATCTTTTTGGATAAAATTCTTCCCTCGGAGTTTTTAAAAAACCTCGAGGGAGGAATGATGATAATAATTATATTCCTGTCGTTACTAATAATCCCTAACATACTTGTTTCGGAAGAAAGGACAGATGAGGTCTTTTTTTCCCTTGAAAGAAAGATTGATGATAAGAAATATTCATATCTTCCTTATTACGGCAGCTATGTTGAGCATTATAAATCTGATGGAGATGTATTAAAAAGCATAGATGATTCAGCATCAATATTTATAAAAAAAACCAATGAAAACTATGGAGTTTCAACTCTTTTTATAAGAGGTTTTTCATCAAATCACAGTGCCGTTATATATGATGACATAAAACTTCCAAAGGATATTACCGGTGTATATGATATGTCTTTGCTCCCACCATTATATAATAGTGAAGTTTATCTTCTTAAAGGTGGCTGGTCAGCGTTATATGGAGTTGATTCATCTGCAGGAGCTATTGCATTAAAAAGCCTTGATATAAAAGAAAATGATCAGGTTGCTTTGCTTAAAGCTGAATTTGGAGATTATGATACAAAAAGATATTCGTTAGTTTCTGGCTTTTCAAAAGATAAGTTTTCAATAATTACTTCAGCAGAAAATTATTTTTCAGATGGTTTTCAAGAAAACTCAACGAGCAATAAGAACTCATTGAGTATTAAGATTAGTTATGATTTTGGAACTTTTGGAAAGACGGTACTAAGTGGCTTTGGAGTTTCACTTAAAACAGGTATCCCATCTGGCACTCCGTATGATATTTCTGAGTTTGATGGGAAAAAAGAGAAAAAGGCAAACACACCTGATGACTGGATGTCAAATGAAAATGTTTTTTTAAGCGCAAGGCATACAGTAAAGTTTGAGGATGGGGCAATTAATTTATCTTATGCAAGAAGCAACTTAATTAGGGAAGCATATCAATGGAGTAGTCTTACTAAGATAAAAACATTTTCAGATGTTTTTCTTTTAAACGGAAATTTTAAAAATTTTGGCTATGGCGCTGAGTTTCAGGCAGATTATTTAAGGTCCAATAAGTATGGTAATCATTCAATGAAAAACATAGGATATTTTATAAACGGTAAATTTAATTTAAGCAGTAAGATTGATCTGTTTGCATATTTGAGATATGATGATAGTAAAGCTTATTCTGATGTTTTAAGTCCAAAAGCCATAATAAGATGGGTCTCGGAAAATGGTTCAACGATTGTATCTTATTCTGCGTCAAAATCCTGGAGAAGCCCTACATTTGCTGATAGATACGGTAATTCTTCATGGGGAATTCCGGAAAATCCGGATATAAAACCTGAAAAATCAGTTGGAAATGAACTTAATGTAAAGCTTATATTTGATAAAATTGATTTTTCAATTGGTGGATATTATTATGATATAACAGACAGAATAATGCTTGATTCATCTCAATCATACAAAGCTGTTAATCTTGCAAAAGGTTATGTGAGGGGCATTGATATTTCTGCTTCATATTCATATCATCCGTTTGTAATATCTATTTCAAATAGTTATATAAAATCAATGGGAAAAGATGTGGGTGAAGGATCATATAAGAGAATGCCATATGTCCCACATAACAAAAATGTTTTTGATGTAAAGTATCTTAATCATAAGTTATTTGATGTTGACTTCAGGCTTGAAAATATTGGTAGTTATTATACCGCAATAGGGGAGACTGGTAAAAAAGTTCCAGGATATATTTTGGGCTTGCTTGAGCTGAGTAAAAAATTATCAAATCTTGACTTATTCGTTACGATATCAAATTTATTCAACAAAAGATATGCATTAACTGCTGATAGCTGGAACGGTTACTATCCTGGTTCGCCAAGAAGGGTTGATATTGGTATGAGAATAACTTTTTAGCAAGAGTTATTGATTTTTGTATAATATAAGTATTGCCGACGTAGCTCAGCGGTAGAGCAATCGCCTTGTAAGCGATAGGTCATCGGTTCGAATCCGATCGTCGGCTTTTTTTATTTTTTAGCCACAAGTTGGGCAGCAACCACCTAATCCGCAACTTGGTGTGTTATTGGAAGAGGTTGAGGAGTTATTTTTTTTCAATCCTGTTATCTCATCTGAAATTTTTACCACTTTCTTGAGATTTTTATCGTATACATATCTGCCTGTGTTATTTGATTTCTTTGTTTCTTTGTTTTCCATCTAATCCTCCTAACATGTCACATATATTAGTTATCATCCTGAAATTTCTACACATTAATAATCTCCGGGACTAGGATTCGAACCTAGACTAAACGGTCCAGAGCCGCTTGTGCTACCGTTACACCATCCCGGAATGATAGAGCTAAATATATTATACAAAATTGCATCTTATTTATGCAAAATATCAGAAACATATTGGACAGATTTAAGGTCAAAAAATCTTAAAATAATAATTATATATAACTACTTTTGGAAGTAGCCAATATGCAACAAATATATTTACATAGTAATTTTAAACTGAG
>JAINCQ010000005.1:0-35443 GCA_036574205.1 Elusimicrobiota bacterium
TGGAGGAAAAGATGGGAGAGTATATTACCTGATGCAGTTAAATGTTTAGAAGAAGATATAGAAGAGTTACTGAATTTTTACAGATGTCCTAAGGAATTTTCCAAGCACTTACGAACTACAAATGCAATAGAGAGGGTGTTTCGTGAAGTAAGAAGAAGGACGCGGACAATGAGTTGTTTTCAAAATAAGGATAGTTTAGAAAGGATAATATATGCAATATTTTATAGAATGAATAAAAAATATGGCAATAATTTGAATATAATGGAGGATACCCAATTTTTGAGAAATTACACAAAATTATTGACATTACCGTAACTCATACATACTATTGACATGGACTTGTAAAATATGATAAAAAATATTTATAAAAGTATTAGGAGGTTAAATGAAAAAGAGAGGATTCACGTTAGTTGAACTTATGATAGTTATAGTTATTATCGGTATACTGGCAGCCGTTGCAATACCGAAGTTTGCTGATATGGTTGATAAGTCAAAAGAGGGTGCTACAAAAGCTCAGCTTACAGCATTAAGATCAGCGCTTCAGGTTTATTATGGGGATAATGAGGGAAAATTCCCTCGAACTTCAGTCTCCCAAACCAACACTCCTCAGGCAGATTCTGTTGTGCTTAACACAACCCTTATACCAAAATATATATCTGATATAGGAATGGCAAAGCTTCCTGTAAAAACTGGAAATCATACTTGTGCAAGAGAAAACTCACAGGTATATGTGGTAAATGTGCCTACACAAAATGCAAGTACAACACAGGGTGGTTGGGCATATGATGGCTCTGATACTAATAATACATGGGGAGACCTTAGAGTAAACTGCTCAGGTTACACCCTCACAAATGTATCATGGACAAGTTTCTGAGCTTTAGTTAAAACTTAAGGAAAACTTTTTAAAAGCCCGCTTTTCAAAAGCGGGCTTTTTATTTTTTCCAACTTTTAAAATAAATTTAGTGTATTTATATTGAAATATATCTTAATAAGACATCCTGAGGCAAGGAAAGGACCAAATGGTATATAAGAAAATCTTGATATTTTTTTAAAAAGGATAAGTAAAATACCATAGAAAGCACCAATAAAAGATGCTATAATTATCACATCTATAACTCCCTTAACCCCAACAATGCTTCCAATTGAACCAAGTAAAAAAATATCTCCTTCACCCATTGCTTCTTTTTTATATATTATTTTTCCTATTATTAACAACAAATATACAACTCCAGCTCCCATAACAATCCCTGAAAAACATGATATTAATCTGTTTAAGAAATATCCGTTATAAAGTGGATTTATAAAACAAGACATTACCCCTATAAAGGCAATAATATATGAAAATAAATCTGAAAGCATCATCGTTTTAAAATCAATAACACTTATAATTATTAAAACATAAGATATAAATGTAGCGGATAAAAACCATAAAAAGTTTTCGCTTCCCCATTTCATATAAAAAACAAGGGTTATTATCCCTGAAATAAGCTCAATCATTGGGTATTCAATACTTATTTTCTCTTGGCAATTTCTGCATCTTCCATTTAAGATTATATAACTTACAATTGGTATGTTATCATACCATTTTATAGGAATTTTACACTTTGGACAAAACGAGGGGGGATAAATTATTGAAATTTCTTTTATATTGCGATATATTACGACATTTAAAAAACTACCAATACATAACCCGGTTATAAAAATCAATATTTCAAGCATAATAAATATTGAAAACTAAAATTAAGCATATAAAAAATTTTATAGAAAATAAAAATCGCTTGCCGCTCATTTTTCTCTCAAAACCCATTCCTCGGCATGAATATTACCTTCCGGGACGGTTTAACTGCTATATTTTTCACCCTCATCCTTTGTCTTCCCCCATCAAGGGGGAAGGAATTTTAATATCTCAAAAGAACTCTCCCACAAATAAATTTTGCTAACCGCAAAATTTTTCTCAAGGTCCACGCCCCTCGCAAAACTGCAAGCACAAGTTTTGCTGCGGGCTTTCGAATCCCGCGAAATGCTTAACGCATTTCTTAGTAAAGCATGCCGAAGGAGGGATTCGAACCCTCAATCCCGAAAGGGAATACGGTCCTGAGCCGTACGCGTCTGCCAGTTCCGCCACTTCGGCTTATATTTAAAAGAACTATTAAAAATTGCTAAACTATATTTTATGAAAAAAAAGGGTGAAATAGAAATTATAGCCACAAATAGAAGAGCAAGGTTTGACTATGAAATACTTGAAACTTATACTGCTGGAATAGTTTTGCTTGGACCTGAAATCAAATCTATAAGATTAAAACATGTCAATATGAACTCAGGATTTGCTAAAGTGGAAAATGAAGAGGTTTTTTTATATGGAATGCAGATATCTCCCTATGAATACAACACCATTCATAATATTGATGAGTTTAGAAAAAGAAAATTATTATTGAAGAAAAGGGAGATTAAAAGACTTAAATCTCAAACAGAGAAAAAGGGATATTCAATAATACCTCTTGAAATATTTCTTAAAAATGGCTGGGCTAAAATAAAACTTGCAGTTGGAAAAGGAAGAAAAAAATTCGATAAGAAAGAATATCTTAAAGAAAAAGATATAGAAAAACAAACCCGTAGAGAATTAAATTATTAACTTTAAATTAAAACCTGATCCCTGCAGATGCGTTAAAACCGCTTCTTTCTTTATATAAATCGTAAGCCACTGAAAGGTTTACCAATTTTATCTTAAACCTCATCCCAATAGTATATCTCTGTATTTTTTTAAAAATTGATTTATCTTCCAACGAAATATCATTATTGGTTTTAATCCTTAATTCAACTGAATCAAATCCTCCGCTTATATAAGGCATCATATAGTTTGTCAGTCTCATTGAAAAGGCAAGTTGCGCTCCAAAACTTGTCATATAAAAATATTTATATAAACCCATATGAGAATTTAAAGAAAGAGCTATATTCACTTTGTACAATTCGTCAGTAACATTTCTAATACCATATTTTATTCCACCGCCTATTACATTAAATCCATCATCACCACCAGCCCTTAAATATGTGTCTATTCTATATGGTAGACCTGTTTCAACCTGAACATAATTTATTCCAAAAGCCTTATTTTTATTAAAAATTGTATCATCATCCAGCGGCTTTGTTTGATATGCAGTTTTGTAGCTTACAGCAAAACCGCCAAAACCAAGCACCCTTGCGCTATAAAGAGTGGAAGCCCCAACAATATTGCCAAGGTCTTCGGTAAACGCCTGTATTGATGTTAAAGATGCGCTTTTAAAATTATTATAATCATTACCAAACATAAAAACCTGACCAAAAATCAAAAAAATAAAAATATTATATATTAAAAATCTTGCTTTCATAGCCTAACCTCCAGTAAAGCTAATTTTTTTATAAAGTTCTTCATCAATTCGCCGCTGGCGAATAATAGCAAAAATAAAAGCTATATTTAAAACAACAATCACATAAAGGAAGAAAAGTTCTATCCTTCCAAAAAATGAAAGTATTATAATCCCGTTTATTTTCCAGTTATCTCCTAAAAGATTTATAAATTGTATATTTGAAAGCATTTTCTTCCTATATTCCAATATCTCACTATCGCTTAAAATAGAATTCTTTTTTTCAACAATATTTTTTATATATTCCATATGAACGCTACATATTGCCTTTTGATATGACGAATAAAAAATATAAATTTTTTTCATCATCCCGCTACCATAGTTATATAATTCGTCAAATTTGTTTTTTGAAATATGTATTATTGCAGTTCTATAAAAATCATAGACGCTTGAATGAATAATATTTGATAGCCCCGCTATAATCATTAGAATAAAAGAAATGTATCCAGTTGTTTTAAAATACTTTATACCTATTACAAGATAAATAAAACCAAACATAAGATAACCAGCAAGTCCATCTATTATCCTTCCATAAATAGATTTTTTACCAGTCATTCTCGCAAGCTGACCGTCTGAGCTATCAAGCACGCTGGCTAAAACTATAAAAATTGCTCCCAAAAATAAAAAATCATAATATATTAAAAAACCACCTAAAATTCCAACAAACATACCAATAATAGAAACAGTATTCGGGGAAAAACCAAGACGATTAAATATCAAAGCAAATCTGTAACCAAAAGGATGATAAAATTTAAGATCAAAAATATCTTCTATTTCTTTATCTTTACAAAACATTAAATACTTATTTTCCGCCAGTTCCACCTATAACCTCTCTTACGGTTGTCATTCCATTTATAACTTTCATCAGTCCATCACAAACTATCGTTCTCATTCCGCGCGAAATAGCAAGTTTTCTTAAAGGTTCATTCGCATAATCTTTTAACATAAACTCTCTTATGGCATCATCTAAAACAAGAAGTTCATGCATCCCTATTCTTCCCTTAAATCCGCTGTTATTGCAACTTTTGCAACCCTTAGGCTGATAAAATTTAACACCTTCTGGTAATTGAATGTTATTAGCATTAAAAATCTCTATCTCCTCAGGTCTGGGATCATAAGGCTCTTTACACTCGTCGCATAAGCGTCTGGCAAGTCTTTGGGAAAGAACAGCTTTTAGTGTTGAAGCAACAATATAACCCGGGATTCCCATCTCAATTAATCGTGAAACACTTGATGTGGCATCATTGGTATGTATAGTTGAAAAAACAAGATGTCCGGTCATCGCAGCTTCCATGGCTATTTCAGCGGTCTCTTTATCCCTTATCTCTCCAACCATTATAACATCAGGATCAAGCCTCAAAAAAGATCTTAATGCAAGCGCAAAATCAAATTTCTTGTCCTCACCTAATTTTATATCTGGATTTACCGGTACCTGAACTATTCCATCAAGATTGTATTCAACAGGATTTTCGGCTGTAAGTATTTTTATATCAGGACGGTTAATATAATTTAATGCAGCATATAAGGTTGTGGATTTCCCTGAACCGGTAGGGCCACAAACAAGAATAAGACCAAAGTTCTTCTTTCCACCTATACCACCAAGTAGTTTTAAAAATTTATCAAGAGTATCTTCAAGAAAAGCAAGTTTCTTTATATCCACCTGAACAGCTTTTCTATCCAAAATACGCATAACACATGACTCGCCATAAACTGTCGGAATAACCTCAACTCTAAATTCTATTGGATTTCCCTTGGCAATAAGTTGTATTCTACCGCTTTGAGGAATTCTACGCTCGGTTATATTCATTGAATTTGTCATTATTTTTATCTTAGCTATAACAGCATTCCTGAAACTCCATGGAATATTAAAAGGAGCTAATTTAAGCATTCCGTCTATCCTATATCTGACAAGAACTTTTGAATTTTTTCCAGAAGGATCTTCAAAAGGCTCTATATGTATATCGCTGGCTTTCTGGGACAACGCGCCTAAAAAAATTCCATTCACTATTTTCTCAACCTCAGGTGCAGATGGGTCTATGTCTGTTATATCTTTCTTTTCAACCTTTTCAAACTGAGAAATTTCTGTATCGCTTGCTTTTTGAGTTATCTCCTCAACTATCTGAGCAACCTTGGCAGTTGACTGAACACCATAAGTGTGTTCTATAAGCCTGCTAATCCAGTGTGGAAGAGAAAGATATACCTGAACATTAAACCCGGTTCTTAATGATATATCCTCCGCAACCATAAAATCGCGAGGATCTGACATTGCAAGATAAAGATCCTTTTCCTTTTTGCCAAACGCTATGCAAATGTGTTTTTTTGCAACTACTTCTGGAACTATAGAAAGAACCTCGGGGGGAGGATCTATTTTGCTTAAATCAACTGGCTTATATCCCCATTCAATGGACATTGCTTTAAGACATTTTACTTCATCTATCAATTTTTTTTCGCAAAGATAGGAAAGTATATTTTTATTTTCTTTTTTCGCTTCTTCAAAATATTTAACATAATTTTCTTCCGAAATAAACTTATAAGATATAAGTATCTCTTTTACATTCTTCTTTTTTTGAAGTATCATAAATAAAAAACTATTTCACCTCAACTTCATCTCCAATTGATATTTTACCATAAACAAAGCCTGAATTAAATTCTATAGCATACTTACTATCATAAAATTTTGAAAACCTCCATGGCTTCATTCTGACAATATCAAGCACCTTATTTTCTTTTGAAACAAAGACAACATCAATAGTAAATCTCATAAAACAACTGTGAACTGCTGGACAATTTGTTATCATTAAACATTCAGATTCCTCTAATTTTTTTTTAGGTATCAAACCAAGAAATCTGTTAATAAAATTATTTGCAATTTTTAATTTATCAGAAACCACAATATTTTTTGTCTTGTTATATAAAATCATCTAAAAAGCAGAAATTTAGTTTTGAAATGCCCTTTATCAGACTTATAGTAAGCAACATATACACCTGGGGCTACATATAGGCCACTAGAGTTTTTACCATCCCAGATAAAACCTTTAACCCCATCTTTTGCTGCATAAGCAACAAAACTTCCACTAAAATCATATATAAGAAGTTTATCATCCGGATATATTGCAGTATTCTTAACAGAAAATTTTATAAAACCATGTTTTGAAATATAAAATGGATTAGGCCATGCAACAAAATCATCTGATATACCCTTTTCGCTAAGATCTGACTCAAGATATGATAAAGCTTTATACATATCCACCCTTCCCCAACCATATTTTTTATCCGGACCCTCATCACCAAGATCTTTCGCAGTCTTTTTAACTATATTAATAACCTCATAATTTTTTAATTGAGGTCTTTTACCCCATACAGCTGCCAAAACAGCCGCTGTAATAGGAGAAGAAAAAGAAGTCCCACTAATTGGATCTCCACTAACCGTATCACCATAAACTCCCCCAACTAATGTCGTATAAATATTTGTCCCCGGAGCCGATACCCCGTTTAGCATAGGCGAACCATAGTTAGAAAAATATGCTAACTCGTCGTTTTCATCAGTTGCACTTACTGGAACAACATTTAAACAGTTTGCCGGAGTACCAACTGGTCCACCTTCATTACCTGCTGCCGCCACTATTATAGCACCGCTATTATAAACATCAGTCACAACTGTTTGTAAGGGCTGATAACACTCTCCTTCACCTCCAAGGCTCATATTTATAACTATTTTTCCATAAGAGTCATTAATAAGATTATTTAAAATATGGCTAAGAGCCCCTATAAGCCCAGCTTCTGTCAAAAAATCTCCTCTAAAAACATCATACGAATATATCTTTACCCCAGTTATGCCTGATGAACTACTACTTACAGCTATACCACTTATTCCTTTGAGGTTATTTCTTATAGCTCCTATTATTCCGCTTACCAAGGTTCCATGACTTTCAGATTGATTAAAACTGGGTTTATTCTCAGTTGATATATTTACTCCAAAATCATTTTCAGATATAACAATTTGAGTTGAATATAGTATCTCTGATATATCCGGGTGGGTGGAATCAATTCCAGAATCAACTACCACAACAGTAACAGTTGTTTTGTATTCCTCAAAATCCCATGCCATCGTGGCCTGTATTTTATTTAAATAATACTGCTTTGAAAAATAAGGGTCATTTGGAACATTAAACAACTTAAACACTCTATTTGGATAAATTTTAAAACCAGATGCAGAAAGTATCTTAAAAGAGGAATTAAAAGAAATATCTTTTTTACCGCTGGCTATATAAAAATTTTTGTATATTTTTTCAATTTTATCATATCCTGATGCCTTTAATCTACTTATAACCTCATCTTTATTCAATTCATTAATTTCTAAAATAATCTGTCCTTTTACTGCTTCAATTTCAATCTCCTGACCGTTGATTAAAACCTTAAATTTTTCCGTTTCAATAGCAAAAGAACTATAGCCAAACATAAATAACAAAAAAATTAATTTTTTCATTTCTCCTCACCCTCACTTAAAGATTTCCATTTATCTATAATATCTAGATTAAACTTTTTTTTATATTCATCATCTATGAATTTAAAATTTTTAGGTGGATATACTATATAAAAATTATTCTTCTTTATTAATCCAAAAATAACATTTATCTCATCATCAAAACTAACAACAAGATTTGCTATCCTCGATTTTGAGTTAAGTTTTTTTATATCAATAATTTTATAATCTGGCTTTTTAGATGTATTTTTAAAACTTCTATCACATTCTCTTATTGAATTTAATATATCCATATAAGTTTTTCTGGAAGATACATATATATTTTCAAATTTTCTATCATGAAATTCATCATAAGGCATATTAAAATAAGAATATTCTTTAAAATTATATTTTATCCCCGTTATATTAAAGACATAGTTAAAAGATAACGTATAACTTTGAGTTTCTTTTATACATCCAGTTATATCAAGAGTATAAGCAGGTTTTAAAAAATTGAGAAAAACAAAAAATATGAATTTCAATTTTTTGCTCCCTCAGCATTTAGATTTCTTACTATCTCTAAGAGATCAGAAATATCCTCAAGGACAAAATCTGCACCAGAATCCTTTGTGTCAAATTGGTTTCCATACTTTGCCCATGCAGTAATCATTCCTATATTTTTTGCTCCAACTATATCCCTTTCAGCCCAGTCTCCAACCATAATTGTTTTGCCAGGTGTAATATTCATCAGTTCAATTATTTTTTTAAAAGGTTTTGGACTTGGTTTTCTTTCAAAAGTATCTTCAAAGGTAACAACCTTCTCAAAATAATGATGCAAACCAAGCGAAACTATTCTAAGCCACACAGGCAAACGTGGGGCATCAGAAACTATCCCAAGTCTTATCCCCATTTTCAAAAGTCCAGAGAGAGTTAAGCCGGTATGAGGATAAAGGGTCATATTGGCTTCTTTAGCTTTTCTATATCCTATTATTCCAGAAGCAAGTATTTTATAATCTATCTCACCAAACTCTTTTTCAAGAACCTTATCAAATATATTCTGATCTTCTATTCCTTCCTCCCAGTAAATCTTAAATATTTTATCTATCATCTCATGTTTTTTTGCTTTAAGTCCAGCATCTATCATATGATCAACCGCGGCATCTACAGCGGCCCGTTTCATCTTCATAAAATCCATCAAGGTATTATCTATGTCAAATATGACTGCTTCGACTTTCATCAAACCCTTTCCACATATTCAAAAGTTCTGGTATCTACTTTGACTTTATCACCCACGTTTACAAAAAGAGGGACTTTTATCTCAACCCCACTTGAAAGTTTTGCCGGTTTCATTATATTGCTAACAGAATCTCCTTTTACTCCCGGAACTGTCTCAACCACCTCAAGCACAACTGAGGGGGGAAGTAATATATTAAAAAAAGAGCCATTTAAGTAAAGTCCTTCAACTTCCATATTTTCCACAAGAAGTTTTATCTGCTCTCCAAGTTTCTCAATTGGAACCCCAACCTGCTCATATGTAGTCGTGTCCATAAAATAAGCCATATTAGAATCTGAATACATGTAAAGCTTTGGTCTTTTTTCTACCATAACATCCTTAAACTTATCCTCAGGCCTATAACTGGTTTCTATAATACCACCTGTTTCAAGATTTTTAAGTTTTACCCGCACAACTGCTTTTGCCTGAGATTTTCTATGATGTTGATAAGAAAGCACCTGAACTATCTGACCATTTTCATTAACAAATATTGTTCCCTCTTTAAAATCTGTAGCTAATATCATAACTCCTCCAGTTATTTACAGTTTTATTTTATTTATTTCATACTTATATATTATTTTATCAAATTATTTTCAATACTATCTGAGATGCGTATGGAAAAATAATCTATATATTTTTTATACTCACTTTTTTTATATCCATCTTTTTCACTATCATAAAGGGCCAGATATTTCTTAAGTGCAATAGAATAAATATCATCTCTAATTTCTATTAATTCATTTGGAAATACCCTCTTTGTTGCTTCAATAGTTTTTTCAAAAAAACAAATACTTAAAGCAGCCTCTTCCCATCCTATCTTCCTGCAATTTTCCACACACCATGGGATAAAATCAAGAATTAAGATTGCGGTTTTTTCTCTTATATCTTTAAGATCATCTTCTGTTTTTTTATAATAAGAAATATTTCTTTCAAGCGATGAAATTGATTTAAAAGCAAGATAATAATTTTTTACCTCAAATGAGACATCAAAAATCAGTTTTAAAACATTATAACTGAAAGAAGGCCACAGATCAAGATAAAACTTATTAATAAACTTTTCATACTCTTGCCTTTGTTTTTTTATCCGCTCAAAATTAACGACTTCAATATCAACCTCTTTCCTATCACCACCGGCATAGGAAAGAAATTTTTTCTCATCAAGATTATCTTTTATTTTCTTTTCCTCCTCAGTTAAACTCACATATCCAGCTGATTCTTTGATATATCTGTCTTTTATAAGCTCTTTATAATCATCGATATTAGAACTCATTTCAAAAAGCCCACCCGCACTGTTTGCTGTATAAAAATCAATATATTTATTTAAAATGAGTTTTAATAAAAACTTTTTGTCATTTTTTAGTTTTTCATAAAAATATAAATCGGAGATAAGATATGCTTCATATTCAAACTCAAGAAAAAAACCTCCTTCTTTCATATGCCTTGCCCCGATATAAATAGAGTCTTGAAGGGAATGAACAAGTTCATGAAGATAGAGCGCGTCTGTATAATAGATAAACTCTTTTCTTGTTTCGCTAGAAAAATTTAAAACCTCTATTATTTTTTTATCATCGTAATCTTTAATTTCGAAAAATATCATAATATATTTGGTGTTAAGATAGATAACATCATTGAAAGTATCATAAGACGCAAGCCAGTTATCTTTTGAATATCTTAAAAGTGTTTTTGGAATTTTCTTCCTATAATTAAAAAATCTCTTATAAAATTTTTTCCCTGATTCCGTTTTAGTTATTAATTTTCTATACTCTCTGTTGAGTTTTTTACTAAGCTCATTATCATACTCGTAAGCATTTAGAAAAGGAGGAAGAAAAAAAGAAATTAGAAATATACTTTTAAGTAAATTCATAACTTTGTATAATATCTATTAAGCATTTTATAAAATTTGGAGGATAATATGTCTGACAATAGAACCGGAGATATACTTACAGCGTTTGTAGTAGGCGGACTTGTTGGCGCAATAATAGGAATACTATTTGCTCCAGCTGCTGGGAAAGTAACAAGAGAAAGACTTGGAGATTGGGTTGATGAAAAAAAAGAAGACGCAATGGAAGCTCTTAAAAAACTTGAAGAAGAGATAAAGAAGAAAAAAGAAGAATTTGTCAAATAAAATTACGAATAAACATAAATTCCCAGAAATAATCAGGAAAAATAGTAAATTTTGGGAAGAATGTTTTTTTGATCTTATATCAGTTTTTGATATTGGTAATTTTATGAATAATCAGAGGTATAGCAAAACTTAAAATAGTGCCTATAACAACAAAAGAACTCCAGGGAACTCGAATAATACCCATTTTGTTTAATATCATAAAGGAAAGGCAGACAATAGATGATAAAATCATACAAACGACAACGCTTTTAGAATTATTTACCGATGTAAATATCCCTAATAGAAAAACTCCAAGAAGACTTCCAGTTGTTACTCCATTTATCTCAAAAGCAAACCACAGCATCCCTTCAACATGTCTTGAAATATAAGCTACTGCCCCAAGCGCGCAAGCAAAAAAAATCATTGATATCCTGGATAATCTAATTAGTTTTATCTCCTTGCTGTTTTTTGAAATATTTCTATATATGTCATTGACAAATGAGGTTGAAAGTGATACAAGCGGAAGATCTATTGAAGCAAGAAATATTGTCAGAAATACAAAACCTTTAATACCAGATGGGAGAAAATTTACAGCGAAATAGGATACTATTTTATCGCTATTGTCCATATATTGAATGAAATTTATTTTTAAAAAAACATAAATAGCAGTTCCAACAGTAAGATACATTATAACAAGTAAGAAGGTAGCTATAATTGTAAAAAACAAACTTTTCTGACTTTCTTTTCTTGTTTCAAGCGTTAAAAGCCTTTGCATCATTTCATAATCAGTTCCAAAAGATGCCAGGGATCCAAAAACCCCATTTAAAACTGCAAGGATAAGAATATCTGGTTCTTTAAAATTAAAGCCTAACTTCAATATTTTAAGTTTATTATCTGCTTTTATAACTTGTAAAAATCCTGCTGAATCAAAACCTGGCGATTGAAAAATAAAAAACAAAACTATTGCCGCCATTAAGTAAAAACTTAAAGCCTGATAAACCCCTGTATATAAAACAGACTTTATTCCTCCAAAACTTATGAAGAAAAGGGAGATTAATAGAAAGATTATTTCGCAATCTCTATCCTTATTCCCATAATTACCGATAAAGCGAGAGCTGTGGCGTAAAGCCTTATCCAGGAGGCAAGAAGCCTTGTAATAAAGAAAAATATACTTGAAGCATATTGTACCTGCTTTGAAAATCTGACCCCGATAAAATCGTAAATAGTTGTACAGTTATATTTATAAAAAACCGGAATAAAAAAATAAGCTATTATAATCCGTGAAACCGCTGAGCCTATAAAAAACTGTAGATATGTCCAGTTTTCTTTGAAACTTACTGCAGGCACACCAACTATTGTCATCGCACTTACTTCAGCTGCAACAAAAGAAAGCGTTGAAACTAAAATAGGTGTTTTTCTGGACGCAAGGAAAAAATCTGACAAATTTTGTTGCTTTTTTCCTTTAAGATACCCAATAACTATAAGTACAACTATTCCGGCAAAAAAGACAGTGTAATCGGCAAATGATAGATTAGTCATAAATTTTTACTGGCATTTTACCATAAACCTCGGATATACCACAAATAGCATCAGCCGCTACTTTTTGGAACTCCTCAAGATCTGAAAAACAACATATTCCAGCCTCTATTTTTTTTAGATATCCATCAAAAATGAAAGGGCTGCCAAAAGAAATAAAGATAACTTTTTTACCTGTTAAAATAAGTTTATCAATTTCTTTTTTTTCTTCTTCATTCATATTTATGCTACCACTAAAAGCCTTAGGTTTTGAAAATATTCCAACAACAATGGCATCTGAGTTGTTTACTTCGGATTTTATCTCAAAACCATTTTTCATCAATTCCTTAACAAAAACCTCGCCCTTAATTTCTTTAGTAGAAAGTGTTTCATAATAGTAAATTTTTTTAGGCAAGGGTTCCTTATTTTTCTTAACCCATGAAATACAATGTATAGCGCAATCATAAACAAATTTTTTGTGTTCATTGCAGCCTATAACTGAAATATCCTTAGTTTTATAATTCATTGCTCTTCTTTTAGCTATTAAAGCATCCTGTCTTCTTATAGCTTTGTTAACCATATCTTCCGTTATTACTCCTCTATTATAATTATCCATTAACGCAGCATAAAGTCTGTATGGATCTTCAGGATAAAGAAGTATATCCGCGCCGGCAAGAAACGCATTCAATCCGGATTCTATCTCATTAGATATTGCTTTCATCATCAAAGCATCAGTCACAACAATTTTTTTATATTGCATCTTTTCCCTTAGCAAATCAGTTATTATATTTTTAGATAATGATGCTGGATTTTTATTATCCATAGACAAAATTTTTAAATGCCCTACCATAACCGAATCGGCAAAATCAAGAACTGCTTTGAACGGTAAAAGTTCCATATTTTCAATTTCTTCTTCGCTTTTCCTTATTTCAGGAAGGACAAGATGCGAATCAACTGAAGTATCGCCATGTCCGGGAAAATGTTTTATTGAGTTAAGGATATTAAAAGAATTTAATCCCGATATAAATGCTTTTGAAAAAGAAATTATTTTTTCAATCTCATCTGAAAAAGCCCTCAAATTTACTATTGGATTAGCATGATTATTTGCAATATCAAGCACAGGAGCAAAAACCCAGTCAACCCCAAGAGCGTCAGATTCTATTGCTGTTATCTGCCCTTTTCTCACAGCAAAATCAATATTTCCACTTGCGCAGATAGCCATATTGGAAGGAAGTTTTGTCGCTCCACTAACCCACTGCCCAACCCCATTTTCATAATCAGCTGCGAAAATAACAGGATTTAAAGCATTACTTCTAACCGTTCTTATAAAATCTATAACCTCATCCAGGCTTCCACCATAAAGACAAAAACCACCTACTCCAAGTTTGACAAGCTTTATCGCATCCTCAACTTTAGACTCTCCGAATCTGAAATGAGGATATATCAACCTTGCTATTTTTTTTGATATTTCCATTTTGCCTCCATTTTTTTTATTTTATTCCACTGTTTTACAACATCATCACTATTTTTGACAGATGCATTTCCAAAAACATGAGGATGCCTCCTTACAAGCTTTGAAATCAGTAAATCTATCACATCTGATATATCAAACTTTTTTTTCTTTTTTGCAATCTCGCAATGAAATACAACCTGAAGCAATATATCACCAAGCTCTTCTTTCATATTTTCAAAATCTCTATTTCTCACAGCAATCTTAAACTCTTTGACCTCGCTTTCAAGATGCTTCAAAAGCGTTTTATGAGTTTGCTCCCTATCCCAAGGACAGCCATCCTTTGAAAGAAGCTTTTCCATTATTTTTAAAAGCCTATTAAATCTTATTCTTTTGCTTTTCATAATTTGCTAAAATTAAAGTATATATAATTTTACTTTTCAGCTCAAAGAGGAGATTATGATTAAGACTCAAAATTATTATGAAGTCTTGGATAAAGGGTTTGTTAAGCTTATTGATTTTATTGGTGGAGACAAGAAGGTTGTGCTTTCCGCTCGTGTTAGTTTTGATATGACCCTTAAAGGGGAAGAAAAAGATAGAAAATTAGTTGAGTATCTTTTAAAACACGGACACTTAACTCCATTTGAACATTCCATATTTCAGTTTCACATCAAAACCCCTATATTTGTCGCAAGGCAATGGATGAGACACAGATGGGGTTCATATAATGAAGTAAGCGCAAGATACACTGAGGTAAAAGATGAGTTTTATATTCCGAAAAAATTTAGAGCTCAGGATTTTAAAAACAAACAAGGTTCTGTGGACTCTGAATCAATGAATAACGATGAACTGATAAAAGAATATAAATCTGCCATAGAAAAAGCATATTCTTCATATCAAACTCTTTTAAAAAAAGGAGTTGCAAGAGAGATGGCAAGGATGCTTCTTCCAGTAAGTCAATATACTCAATTTTACTGGACAGTAAACGCAAGAAGTCTATTAAATTTCCTTAGTTTGAGAATGGACACACATGCGCAATATGAAATAAGGGAATATGCAAATATCATAGCTAAAATATTTGAAGAAAAAATGCCCTGGACATGGGAGTATTTCAATAAGATATATGTCAATAAAGAAAAATAAAATATTTTGTTCCTTTCTAATAATATATATCCTTCCTTTTTGTTTCTTATATGGCGAGGCGGGGAAAGTTTATTTTGAAGAAAAAAAAATAGAGGATAAAAAGATAGAGATAATAGTTCCAATATCCGGGATAACTCAGGCATACAATGAATATGATATAAAAGCTGGATTTGACGGCAAAGTTGTTGCGATATTGCCATCTCTATTTGATGTCGTAAAAGCATCAAGCCCGATAGTGAGACTTGTGACTGGAGAGGTCGCAGCGCTGCTTAAAACTGCTAAAGATGAAAACGAAAAAAAAGAAATACTAAAAAGATGGAAAGGACTTTTTAATTATACCGATATACAAGCACCCCATGACGGGATAGTGACAAGGATATATGTAAAAGATGAAAGCTTTATCTCTAAGGGCGATAAGATAATGACAATAGCCAGAAATATGAGGGTAATAGCTAAAAATACAGAAGAAATTTATATACCTTTAGAAAAAGGACTTAATGGCATAGTTGAAGATAAGAAACTTGGCAAATATAAGCTTACCCTTTATAATTTTATTCCAGATGGAAAATATTTTTACAAACTTTTTTTTGATTTTGAAGAAATTCCTCAAATAAAACTTGGAGAAAAGGTGGAAGGGGTAATGATGATAGCAAAGAAACAAAGCGCCAGGGTTGTTCCTTCAGATGATATTATTGAACATAATGGGAAAAAATACATTCTTTTAGAGTTTGAGCCTGGACTTATAACCTCACAAGAAGTAGAAATAGCTGGATTTAGGTTAAATTATCTTAGAATAAAAAACGGAGACTGATATGAAACTTTTCTCAATATTTACATTTGTCAGGCTTTTAAATAAATTTAAAATGCTTGAGCAAAATGAAAAAATAACCCTGAAACAAGATTTTGAAAATATGCTTGCAGGATGTCAGGAAAAAATTTTTTTAAGGACTTATTTTGTCAGCGGGCTTAAAGAAGATTGCGATATACTATTCTGGAGAATGCACCCGAGCCTTGATTATCTGCAAGATATATGCGCAAAAACCTTTGCGGTTGGAATAGGAAAGTATATGGAGATAAGATATACCTATATAGGTGTTAAAGAATTCAAAATTGAAAATATTGAAGAACTAAATTCAAAAATAGGAATATATCCATATTTCCTTCTTCACCCTTTGAACAAATCATTCAAATGGTACGAATTGTCGGAGGAAGAGAGGAACAATATTATTGAGGAAAGAAAAAAGATTTTTTTAAACTACAATAAGATACTTGAAAATTTCTTTGTATCTTTTGGAATAGACGATCAGGATATGATAGTTACAAGAGAAGCAGCGGATATAAATGTTTTAGTTCAGGCAACAGCTGAACTAAAAAAGCAAAAAAGTAAATCATTTACTATTGGAGATAAACCAGTATTTTTATGTATCGGAAAGGATTTACGAGAAATACTTGATAACATAAGCTAAGGGGGAAAAATATGAGAACTATAGGGATAATAATGGCAGGCGGTAAGGGGGAAAGGCTTTATCCGCTGACAAAAGAAAGATCCAAACCTGCAGTTCCATTTGCCGGAAAATATAGAATAATTGATTTTGTCCTGTCAAATTTTATAAACTCAGGAATATTCGCAAACTATGTTCTTGTGCAATATCTTTCCCAGTCTCTTATAGAACATATAAGACAGAACTGGGGAGGAAGCGGAATAACAAAAGATCACTTTATCACAGTTGTTCCACCTCAGATGCGTTTAGGGGAGATGTGGTATAGAGGAACAGCTGATGCTGTAAAACAAAATCTTAACCTTATTACGGATTATTCTCCAGATTTAGTTGCGATATTTGGCGCCGACCATATATATAGAATGGACATAAGACAGATGATAGAATTTCATTTAAGAAAAAAGGCAGATGTAACTATAAGCGCAATAACAGTTCCAATTAAAGAGGCATCCAGATTTGGAATTATAATTTCAGATGAAAAAGACAGGGTTTGTGGGTTTGAAGAAAAACCAAAAGATCCAAAACCTCTTCCATTAAATCCAAATCTTGTTTATGCGTCTATGGGAAATTATATATTCAATTTTGATGTGTTGCAAAAAATAATGCACGAATTTGCTAATAAAGATGACTGTGATTTTGGAAAAACTATACTTCCAGCAATATACAAAAAGCATAATGTATTTGCATACAACTACTCAAGCCAGAATCTTCCTGGCATAAAAAAATATGAGGAATCAAATTATTGGAGGGATGTGGGAACCATACAATCATATTTTGACGCTCATATGGATCTCCTTGGAGAAAAACCACTTCTTGATTTGAATAACTCAAAATGGCCAATAATATCGCAAAAATTTATCTCAGGTCCCGCAAAAATAATCCAGTCGGAAATAGAAGACAGTCTTATCTGTGATGGATCAGTAATAAAAAAATCTTCTCTTAAAAGATGTGTTATAGCCTCAAATGTTATTATTCATGAAAAATGTGAGCTGAGCGATTGCATAATAATGGATAACTGCGAAATAAGGCCTCAGACAAAAATTAAAAAAGCTATAATTGATAGATATAACACTATTGAGGCAAAAACAACTATAGGTTATAATTTTGAAAAAGATGCTCAGAATTACTATATAGACCCAAGCGGAATAGTAATCCTCCCAAGAGGAATTTCAAAATGGGAATAATAAAAAAATTTGCGATACATGCTCATTTTTATCAACCTTTAAGAAAAGATCCATGGTTAAATCCTGTTTTTGAAGAGACACCAAATCCATCTTATTCCAATTTCAATCAACTTATAACAGATGAATGTTATGGCCCATTGGGGATAAAAGATATAAAATTTGATAGAGAATATTTTGTTTCAGCATACTCTCTTATAAATTATGATATAGCTCCAAGCCTTTTAAATTATATAGAAGAAAATTTTCCAAAACTTTATATATCTATAATTGAATCCGATATTATATCATCTAAATTATTTGGCTATGGAAATGCCATAGCTCATCCTTATGTTCACGCCATATTTCCTCATCTAAACTTATATCAAAA
Organism: Elusimicrobiota bacterium; assembly: GCA_036574205.1. Taxonomy (GTDB): domain Bacteria; phylum Elusimicrobiota; class Elusimicrobia; order Elusimicrobiales; family UBA9959; genus JAAYVG01. The sequence goes on from JAINCQ010000005.1 coordinate 18,399, forward strand.
AAAGCTATATATCAAGTGGGGGGTTAATTATTTTGAAAAAAAATTTAATAGAAAACCATCAGGGATATGGCTACCTGAAACCGCAGTTGATTATGAAACACTTGAGGTCTTAATAGAATCTGGATTTAAATTTACAATACTTTCACCATCTCAGATAAAATCCATAAAACGCCATAATGCAGATGAGACTTTAATAAATAATGGTGAAATAGATACAACAATACCATATCTATGGGTATCAAAATCAAATCCTTCAAAATCTATAACTATATTTTTATACGATCAGCATCTTTCTTCAAAAATAATATCAGAAAGCTCAAATACTGAAAAATTTACACTCAGGATAAAATCATCTCTTGATAAATCAGGCAAAAAAAATGGATTTTCTCTTTTGGCGTCAGATGGTGAAAATTGGGGGCATCATCTTAAAGATGGCGATAAATGTCTCAAAAAATTACTTCATCATATACTTTCACTAAAAAAAGAAATTTCAATATCAAACCTCTCTCTTTTAAATGAAACATTTAAACCAGAATTTGAAGTGGATATAATTTCACCTTCTTCATGGTCCTGTCCCCATGGAGTTGGAAGATGGCAGGAAGATTGCGGATGCAGGATAAATCCTTCAAACACTTATCAAAAATGGCGAAAAACTCTTAAAGAATCCGTTGATTCTATTGCGCAAAAAAGCCATGAGGTATTTGTAAAGGAAACAATTTCAAAAATATCAAATCCTCTAAAAGCCTTAGAGGATTATGTTATACCATATGAAGACAAAAGCCCGCATCTTTTTCTTGAATTTATAGAAAAACATGCTGAAAATAAAATTCTGCCTAAAGAAATTCCTCTTATTCTTTCTCTTTTTGAATCTCAAATACATCTGGCTCTATCTTATACAAGTTGTGGATGGTTTTTCGACGACATATCTGGCATAGAAGCCTTAAATAATATTAAGCATCTTATATGGCTTTCTGATTTTACAAAAAATTATGGGATAGATACAGATAGATATATTAAAAATCTTTCTATGGAAAAAAGCAATTTTAAAATAAATCTTGACGAAATTATATTAAAATTAAAAAAACTGTCAAACTCACAGAAAATAAGTGTTATGGAATTTGCTGTTTTTGACTATATAGGCTATACCAATCCATTTTATAAAACAAGATATCGGTTTAAAATTATAAAAAAAACTGGAAAATTGCACAACATTTATTTAATAAAATCAGACGATATAATTACTTTGAAAGAAGAACTCTGGACTGTTTGCCTGTTAGACGAAAATGGATGTTTTATCTCGCGCATAAAAAAAACTGAAGATTTTGAAAAAGAGGTTGAAAATATTCAATCCAATAATTTTACGGGATTTGAACCGTTTAACCTTTCTGATTTTAATATCGAAACTGCAAACCTCTTATCTATACTGTTTTCTAAAAAACAATCCGATTTAACTTTAAAGCAATTTTACTATCTTATCCTATCATTTGATCATACCGATGAAAAAATCAAGATTATAAAGCAAAACTTTTTAAATCTATTTTCAAAAAAACTTGAAACAAATATGCATATCCCTTTCTTATATGAAATAGCAAAGCTTATAATAAACAATATAGAAACTTTTGATGAAGTTGACAAAAAAGTTATAGAGGCTATCAAAAATCTTGGGCTTGAAAAACTTTTATGGAAACTAAATATAGGAAAAACCAATGATATCAAAGCAAATCTATATTAAAAACACCTCTGATCTCCTTTTGATTCTCGGTCCTCAGGATATCTACCTGAGGGAAATGGAAAAAGAGTTTAAAGTAAAAATTTTTGTGGATAATCGCAATAATTCTGAAGAGGCTTTTCTAACAATCAAGGGGAAACTCAGGAATGTCAATAAAGCAGAAAATAGGATCAAAGGAATTCTTGAAAGATACTATGAAAAAGAAAACACTCTTACAAATAACAATGATTTTGAAAAACAAATCACTGAAGAACAAGGGGTAGTATATTGTTCTGAGTTTGGTGAAAAAATAAAACCAAAGACTCCTAACCAAAAATTTTATGTAGAGAGCATATATGATAATGATATAGTAATATCAATAGGACCTGCAGGAACCGGAAAAACTTTTCTTGCAACAGCTGTTGCTCTAAGATTTTTAAAAGACAAAAAAGTAAAAAAAATAGTGGTTACACGTCCAATAGTGGAAGTAGGGGAAAAACTTGGATTTCTTCCAGGGGATATAGATAATAAAGTAAACCCATACCTAAAACCGGTTTATGATAATTTTTACAATCTTCTTGGTCCAGAAAAATTTCAGATTTATAAAGATGAAGAGATAATAGAAACCCTTCCTCTGGCTTATATGCGTGGCAGAACTCTTAACAACTCTTTTATAATACTTGATGAAGCGCAAAATACCACTACTCTTCAAATGAAAATGTTTCTTACAAGAATGGGGATGAATTCAAAGATAGTTATAACAGGAGACATAACCCAGATAGATCTTAAAGAATCATCTGTCTCAGGACTTATAACATCTATGGAAATATTGAAAGAAATAAAAGAGATAAAAATAGTTAAGCTTGACAATTCAGATATAATCAGGCATCCTCTTGTTTCAAAAATAGTGGACGCATATCAAGCCTGGGAAAAAAAATGAATATCACTTTTATAAATCAAACAAAAGAAAAAATTCCACAATCCTTAATAAAAAAGATTGGGGCAGCGGTCAAAAAGATTTTTAAAAATCATAAGTTTTTCCTAAGTGAATTAAATTTTATATTTACTAATGACAAAAAAATAAAAGAAATAAACAAAAAATATCTCGGGAAAAATCGCCCGACGGATGTTATAGCATTTTCTTATCCAGAAAATGCAGGAATAAAAACAGCGGATATCTTTATATCTCTTGAAACCGCCAAGAAAAATTCCAAAATTTATCAGCTAACTTTTAAAACGGAGATTCTAATACTATCTATCCATGGAACTCTTCATCTATGTGGATACGAAGATAGAAGCTATTTAGAGAAAAAAAGAATGTCTATTGCTTGTCTTAAAATACTAAATTCTATTTGAGTATTTGATAAAATAATTATTTAAAGAAGGAGATATATATGAAACCAGGCGAGCCTAATTTTGCAGAAATAGACAAGAAACAGCAAAAAAGATGGTATTCCTCTGATATATTTTCCGCGCCAGTTTATCCATCAAAACAGAAGTTTTATTGCCTTGATATGTTTCCATACCCAAGTGGAGATGGTCTTCATGTTGGTCATCCTGAAGGATATACAGCCACAGATATAATTTCAAGATATAAAAGAATGAATGGGTTTGATGTTATGCATCCAATCGGCTGGGATGCTTTTGGACTTCCAGCGGAAAACTATGCTATGGCAAATCAGATTCATCCATCAATAATAACAAAAAAAAATATAGACAACTTCAGAAGACAGATAAAATCCCTCGGATTTTCTTACGATTTTTCAAGGGAAATTAACACAACCGATCCTCAATATTATAAATGGACTCAGTGGATTTTCTTAAAGCTTTACGAAAAAGGCCTTGCTTATGTTGATTTTATACCGATAAATTGGTGTCCAAAATGCAAAACAGGTCTTGCAAATGAAGAAGTTTTTGGAGGAAGATGTGAAAGATGTTCCACACCTGTTGAAAAGAAAAACTTGAGACAGTGGGTTTTAAAAATAACAGCCTATGCCGAAAGGCTTCTTGAAGACCTTAAGGAATTAGATTGGCCAAAATCAACTATAGAAATGCAAAAAAATTGGATAGGAAAAAGCGAAGGCGCTGAAATATATTTTCCGGTTGTTAATTCAAATGAAAAGATAAAGGTATTTACCACAAGACCAGACACAATATATGGAGCAACTTACATGGTTCTTGCTCCCGAGCATGAACTTATTGAAAAAATATCGCCAAAAGAAAAACTTGATGAGATAAAAAAATATATTCAATCCGCAATTAAAAAAACTGATGAAGATAGAATACTAAATAAAGAAAAAACTGGGGTTTTTACTGGCAGTTATGCTATAAATCCTATAAATGGAGAAAAAATTCCAATATTTATCTCTGACTATGTCCTTTCAACATATGGAAGCGGAGCGATAATGGCTGTACCAGCCCATGATGAAAGAGATTTTGAATTTGCAAAAAAATTTAATCTTGAAATAAAATGGGTTGTAAAACCTAAAAATGGAGAATTTACTAAAGACAAAGCCTTTGTGGAAGAGGGGATATCTATAAACTCTCCGCTTATAAACGGGCTTGAAACTACTGAGGCTAAAGAAAAAATAATAAGAGAAATTGAAAAACTTCAGATAGGGAATAAAAAAATAAATTATAAATTAAGAGATTGGATTTTTTCAAGACAAAGATATTGGGGAGAACCCATACCTGTTGTTCACTGCCCATCCTGCGGAATAGTTCCCCTTTCAGAAAAAGATCTTCCGTTACTACTCCCTCAACTTGAAAAATATGAACCCAGTGGAACAGGAGAATCCCCATTAGTTAATGCTGGTGATTGGTTAAAAACAAAATGCCCAAAATGTGGTTTAAACGCAACAAGAGAAACTAACACAATGCCTCAGTGGGCTGGTTCCTGCTGGTACTACCTTAGATACTTAGACCCTAAAAACGCTGAACGACTTATAGATCCCGAGATAGAGAAAAAATGGATGCCTGTAGATTTGTATGTTGGAGGCGCTGAGCATGCCGTTTTACATCTGCTTTATGCAAGGTTCTGGCATAAATTTTTATATGATATAGGGGTTGTTTCAACAAAAGAACCATTTAAAAAACTTGTCCATCAAGGAATGATTTTATCCTACTCATATCGCGACTCAAAAGGAGTATACCACAGTTATAAGGATCTTGAATTTGAACCCGATGGAACTGCAAAGACAAAAGAAGGTGAAAAAATAAAGCCAATGGTGGAAAAAATGTCAAAATCTAAAAAAAATGTTATAAACCCTGATGAAATACTTGAAAAATATGGGGCTGATACTTTTAGAATGTATGAAATGTTTATGGGTCCGCTTGAAGACTCAAAACCGTGGGATATGCAGGCAATAGAGGGGGTTCATAGATTTCTGAAAAGAATATGGATATGGGGGATATCCAATATTGAAAATCTCAAAGATAATGAAACTAAAAAAGATATTATCATAATCAGAAATGAAACCATAAAAAAAGTCACGGATGATATAGAAAAACTTAAATTCAATACAGCAATATCTCAACTAATGATATATTTTAATTCTATATCTGAATCTCCATCCCGCGCAGATTTTGAGATATTTCTAAAACTTCTTCATCCATTTGCTCCACATATAACAGAAGAATTATGGCAAAGATATGGCGCAAGTAATTTTCTAACCTTGGAGAAATGGCCTTCTTATGATGAAAATATTATTAATGAAAAAACTATAGAGATAGCTATTCAGGTAAACGGAAAACTTAGAGGTAAAATAAAAACTCTTCCTCAAAGAGAACAATCTGAGATAGAAGAAGCCGCCAAAAAAGAAGTAGAAAAGTTTATATCCACTAAAAAAATTGTTAAAATAATATATGTAAAAGACAAAATTATAAATTTTGTATTGGGGGATAATCTATGAAAAAATTAATTATTCTGTTTTATGCCTTCATTGTTTCCTGCTCTTCCTCAAGCAATATGGTATATAATCCAGCTCCTCAAATACTTCCTCAACACATAAAATCCCTCGCTGTTCTTCCTTTTTCCAATAAAAGCTCTATATTCGGGATAGAGGAAAAGCTTACTCTTAAAATAATAGATGAATTCTTAAGGGACGGACAATACAAGGTTGTTTCTGAGGAGATTGCTGATGGAATAATCTCGGGAGAAATAAAAAATTACCTTATGGTCCCAATACAATACGACTCTAACATGGTTCCAACTGTTTATAAAATAACTATAAACTATTCGATAAAACTGATAGACAGAAAGAATAACTCAATACTATGGGAAGAGAACACACTTGTTGCAAATCAGATATATTCAGCTCCAACGCTTCCCGGTGGGATGACTGAGGAAGCAGCAAGGGAAAAGATATGGGATATAATTTCCAAAGATGTCGTCAAAAGAACAGTTGAGGGTTTTGGTTCGGTTACAGGGGTTTCTTCCAAAAAAATATGAAATTTAAAACAGAAGAGCAATTGCTTTCAGACATCCTTTCATTAAAAGTAGATCCGATCTACCTTCTCTACGGCTCAGATGACATAAGGAAAAATGAAATAATAAAAACAGCTGAAAAAAAAATAGATAATAATTTCGATATTTCAAATCACTCTTCTGATTCCTTTGATATAAATCTCTTTTTAAATGATGTTTCATCTACTCCGCTGTTTTCACCCAAAAAACTTGTTATTCTTAAAAGGATAGAAAAAATTAAAAAAGAACTGAAAAAATCTCTTTACTCCTATTTTTTAAATCCCAACCCATCCACTCTTCTTATAATAACCTATAATGAAGAATTAAAAAGAAATGAAATTGAAAAAGATTTTGGAGAATATTCCATAACATGCATAGAGATTATGCCACCCGATGAAAGACTAATAACCTCATATATAAAAAAAGAACTGGAAAAAAATTCTAAAGAAATAACCGATGACGCACTTAAATACTTGAGTGAATCTATATCAAATTACGGCGAGCTAAAAAATGAAACACAGAAAATTCTTACATACCTTAAAAATAAAAAAAACATTACCCTTGAAGAAGTGATGGAGTTATCTAGTGATTTAAAGGAGCAAAATGTTTTCCTTATTGCAAATGCCATACTTTCTAAAAATGGAGAGAGTTTGAAAAAAATAATGGAAGAGTTAATATCTAAAAATGAACAGCCTCTTATGATAATCGCAATAATATTAACGGCGCTTGAAAAATTACTTAAGATAACTATGTTAAAGAAGGAGAAAAAAACGGATTATCAAACTGCTCTCTCAATAGGAGTTTACCGAAAAGAACTAACCTTGTGTGAAGGAATTAATCTGAATGAAAACAAAATTTTAAAAACAATAGATTACTGCCTTGAAGTAGAAAGTGTTCTAAAAACCACTCACACTCAGGATCCTCAACTGCTTTTAAGAAATATTTTATATATTATTGTTGATTACCTAATGACTTCTTAAGAAGTTTGGAAATCTCGGATTTCTTCCTTGCAGCATTTTTCCAGTGTATCGTATTTGTTTTTGCCGCTTTGTCTATTATAGAATAAAGCTCTGGTAACATTTTAGCAGCTGATTCAAAGTTTTTATGGGATAAAAGATTTTTAAATTCTTTTATCCTTTTATGTATCCTGATCTTTATTCCGCGATTAGCACTTTCTCTTTTCAAAGACTTTCTATAAGCCTTTAACGCATTTTTATGTCTTTTTGTTTTTACATTTGCCATATAATCTTATAGTTTAGCAAATTATAGATCAGAGAATCAAACTACAAGTATATTTTTTATTATATTCAAGACTTCTTCAGTTTTAGCAGGTTTTAAAATATACGTGTTTGCGCCATAAAGCATACTTAGATGAATTTCAGAAGGATTACCTTCAACTGTTAGCATAATTACTGGAATTTTTTTTAAAACAGCATCCGCCTTTATTTCTTTAAGAACATCTATCCCGCTTTTTTTGGGCATATGCATATCAAGCATAATAAGCGATGGGAGATACTCTCTTATTTTGGCAACAACATATTGTGGATCGTTATAACATCTTACTTCATAGCCGTTTGATTTAAGAACATTATCAAGAACTGCAAGCATATCCACATCATCATCTATTATGGCTATTTTATTTTCCATAACAAACCCCTTGAAGGAAATTGCCGCGGGTTGGGATCGAACCAACGACACCTGGTTTTTCAGACCAGTGCTCTACCACTGAGCTACCGCGGCAATTTACGCCTCGCCTGTGAGACAGGCGAATAGATATATTTAACAAAATTATTTTTAAAAAATCAAATTTTTGTATGCTTAACAAAGACTAATTCCTTAACTTCAAAGCTCATAATTTTAAATTTTAATCTTGCATTGTCAAGATATCTTGCTTAAAAAAAATTTTTTTAGTAAGATTTATCTAATGGATAAAGTAAGAATAAAAATTTTTGGTAAGGTTCAAGGAATTGGGTATAGATGGTTTATTTTTGAAGTAGCTAAAAAAAAGAATCTTTGTGGATGGGTGAGAAACCTAACCGATGGAAGTGTTGAATGTTGTATTAAAGGATGTATTGACGACATAAATGATTTTATAAACGAAATAAAAACAGGTCATCCCTCTGCTGTAATAGAGAAAATAGAGGTCTCAAAAGTTGAAGACGAAATAGAATTGCCAGAAGAATTTACGATAAAATATTAAGGGGGAAAAATGAGGATGAAGAAAAGATCAAAACCTGAACACAATCTCAAAAAGATTCTTGGGACAAGAAACGCTTTTCAAATATCAGATAATGAAGAAAAAATCGATACTGAAACTACAGATTCTCAAGACACTATTTCAAGAAACGAAGTGGAAGGCCTTTCGCCAACAGCAAATCTTTCAATTGATTCAACAAAACAATATATAAAAACAATAAGCCAGATAGAAACAAATATCTCAAGAGAAGAACTTCATCAATTATGGCAGAGGGTTAAAAGAGGGGATAGGAGAGCAAAAGACAAGATTTTAAAAATGAACTTGAAACTTGTAATCCCAATAGCGAAAAAATATTTATATCCTGGCTCAGATCTTATGGATTTGATAGAGGAAGGTAACCTTGGACTTCTTCATGCAATAGATAAATTTGACCCCAAAAAAGGATATAGATTTTCAACATATGCTTCATACTGGATAGAACAATATATAAGAAGAGCTGTGGAAGAGCAGTCAAAAACCATAAGAATACCACCACATGCCTGGACTGCTTTAAGAAAATGGCTGAGGCAATGGGATGCTCTTCACGGTAAGCTTGGCCGTGACCCAACATTAACTGAGATGGCAAAAGAAATGCACTGGAATGCAAACCAGATAAGAACTGTTTTAAGCGCTTATGAAATTGTAAAAGGAGCGACATCTCTTGAAAATCCAGTTTACAACGAAGACCATGATGAAGACACGCTCGGTCATATGATACAGGATAACCAGCAATCCTCTCCGGAAGATCTGATATCCATACTTAAAATGCATGACGAATTAAAAAATGCTCTTTCTGAAATAGGAGATAGAGAAAGGATGATACTTGAAATGAGGTATGGACTAAGCGGAACAAATCCAATGACCCTTCAGGAAATAGGAGAGAAACTGAAACTCTCCAGAGAAAGAGTAAGACAAATAGAAGAAAGGGCAGTTCTAAGGTTAAGAAGAGTTGCGGCAAATATGGGATTAATAGAAATAAGTAGAAAGATGAGTCCAAATCTTAAACCGGGATGGAATATACCAAAACCCCAGACAGATATACTTGGTAATCCTTTGAAAAGGGGGAAAAAATGACAGATACAAAAGAACAAAAATTAGCAACAGAAATAAAAAAACTAATAAGGGATGTTCCAGATTTTCCAAAACCGGGCATAATATTTAAGGATATAATGCCTTTTTTAGCTAATAATAAATCCTTTAAGAAAACCATAAAAAACCTTTCCCTTAGATATAAAAATAAAAATATATCAAAGGTTATTGGCATAGAGGCAAGAGGTTTTATATTAGCAGCTCCCTTAGCTCTTGAGATAGGAGCAGGTTTTATTCCAGTAAGGAAAAAAGGGAAACTTCCCTATAAAACCGTTTCTATATCATATGACCTTGAATACGGGCAGGACACACTTCAAATACATGAAGATGCGTTAAAAAAAGGGGAAAATGTAATAATAGTAGACGACGTCCTTGCTACAGGCGGCACCGCAAATGCTGTGTGTAAACTCATAGAAAAACTTGGCGGAAATGTCTATGAAATATTTATGCTTATAGAACTTGAATTTCTTAAAGGAAGAGAAAAACTTAAAGATTACAATTTGTTCTCTCTAATAAAATATTAAGCGCGTATTGAAAAATGCTTTTAATTTTTATAAAAATCTGAATAAAAATTTAAGCGTAATAACAGGCCTTACCTTAAATTTTAATCGCTTAATACTTAATTTTGCCCCCGTAGCTCAACTGGATAGAGCTGCTCCGTCCTAAGGAGAAGGTTGCTGGTTCAACTCCGGCCGGGGGCGCTTACCCATTTTTTGTGATCACAAAAATCAGGAGGGAAAATATGCCGGAATCAACATGGATAAAAGACGAGAGCTCTATAACGTCAAAAAACGAATCTATTCATAAATGGATTAAAGAGAACAGACAGGCGCTATGGTCCATAATAGCTATCATTGTTGCTACAATAATAATAGTCATAGTCATAATCTTAAATCTTTCCAAAAACAAGGAAACAGCTGAAAAATATCTTTTTCTGGCTCAACAATATTATGGTGCTGGAAAACCTGAGGAAGCTCTGGCTCAACTGGATATAATAGAAAAAAATTTTTCAAACTATCCTGCTAAAGATTTCGCCATGTTTTTAAAAGGTGATATTTACTTTACATCTGGAAATTACGCAAAAGCTCTGGAAGAATATCAAAAAACATACTCCAATCTTTCAAACAAAGAGCTTCTGCCATTTGCTTTATATTCAATATCAAAAACATATCAGGCGCTTGGAGATTATAATAATGCCATCCCAAAGTTTAACGAGTTTATAAACACCTATCCCGACCATTATTTCACTCCAGAAGTATATCTTTCGCTTGCGATATCATATGAAAAAAAGGGGGAGAAAAACCTTGCAAAGGAAACATATCAGAAAATAATGATACTTTATCCTCAAACTCAATGGGAAGGGCTTGCTAAGGAAGCTTTAAAGAAATACGAAACAGGGAACAAACCAAAATAGCTGTTAAAATTTCGGCGTAAATCAATGGAAACCATCACACTAACCGGCTCAACGGGATACATAGGGCTTAGACTTATTCCACGACTTCTGGAAAAAGGATATAAACTCAAATGTGTTGCAAGAGACCCTTCCTATCTGTTAAACAGGGAGTTTACTGATAAAATAGAAATAGTAAAAGCCGATTTTAAAACCGAAGAAAACCTTGACCTTGCTTTCAAAGGTTCTAATTATGCGTATTATTTAATTCATTCAATGAGTGACTCTGAGAGATTTGAGGATATAGAAAAAACCTGCGCTAATAATTTTGCTCGCTTTGCGAAAAGAAATAAAATTAAAAAAGTCGTTTATCTCGGTGGACTTTTTTAAAAAAACTGAAAAACTTTCCCGGCATATGAAAACGCGGGCAGAGGTAGGCAACATATTAAGGGAAAGCGGATTAAACGTCGTTGAGTTAAGAGCAGGGATAATAATCGGTTCTGGCAGTATATCCTTTGAAATGATACGATACACTGCCGAACGTCTTCCTCTTATACCACACCCAAAAATGCTTGACTCATTATGCCAGCCGATAGGCATAAGAGATGTGCTTTCATATTTGATCCTTTCCCTTGAAAAAAAAGAAGCAGACGGTCAGATAATAGAAATAGGTGGACCTGATATATTAAGGTATATAGACATGATCAAAACCTATATTAAAATTAAAGGTATAAAAAAAAATAATATTCCCCTGTCCAATAAATAATCCAAAAATCTGCGCAACTGTTATTTCATTATTATCTCCAATTCCATATACAATATCTAAAAACCTACTTGAAAGTTTAGCAATTCAGGCTCATAAAACCCAGGACCTTGCTGAAAAAATATTTCCTGAAATAGCCCCTATTGATTACACCACTCAGGTTCATTACGCTTTAAGGAGAATAGTTGGAAACACTGTAGAAAGCATCTGGACAACCTCATATATACCACACTACATAAAACAAAAAAAAGTTTTAAGCGAATCTCAGGGGATAATAACACAAACATACTCCTCTGTCATAAATGCTTCTGAAGAGAAAATATTTAAACTTATAAAATCCATAGGTGGGGAAAACGGATATTACTTTGCAAACATTCTCTGGGATATAAGAGCATTTATAGATAAACTAATAGGCGGAATAAGAAAAAGAAATGGAAGAAGAGATCCTTTTAACGTCCACATTGGCGAAACAATTGATTTCTGGCGGGTTGAAAACATAAAAGAGAACTCATTGTTACTTTTAAGATCGGAGATGAAACTTCCGGGAAAAGGCTGGCTTAAATTTGACATAAAAAATTCAAATAATACAAACATTCTTAATATAACCGCATACTTTGAACCACGTGGCTTTTTAGGATATATATACTGGTATCTTTGCTATCCAATACACCATTTTGTATTCAAAGGTCTTATTAAAAAAATCTCCGAACTTGCTACTAAAAACTCATAATTTATCATTTAATCTACCCCACTCTTAAATAACTTGACATTGCCCATTAAAATTTATTAAAATAGATTAAGATCGCTGGTTTAAAGCGGCAATATTATTAACCTGTTAAGGAGGGTTAAATGAAAAAAATAATAGCAGCAGTGACGGCGATAGCAATTGTCTATTCAGTTGCAAATGCCGAATTGCTTAAAAACTTCAAATATGACGGCAAAATAGAAGTAAACGCATACACAACACAAAACTACTATGACCATAACTCTGATGGAAAAGACACAACAAGCGATGTTGACACAAGAGTCCAGCTAAATATGGGATTTGACTTAAACGAAGACGTAAGAGCAAACGTCTCCATAGTAAAAGCAAACAGACAGTATGGGGATGGTAGCGAACATTTAAATACGCTTCAAAATAACCTTTTTGTGGATCAGGCATATCTTGATATAAAAGGCGTCTTCGGAATAGACCATAAATTTGGAAGACAGTATTATGGCAATGAGGGCGACCTTGTAATATACTATGGACCAAAAGGCTGGCCATATCAGTTTAATCTATCCGTACCAGGGGCAAATAATCTTGGTGTAACAGGAGTAGATGGCTGGACCGGCTATTACAAAAACGGAAAACTTGACCTTACAGCAGCTTTGTTCAAACTTTCTAATTCAAATACTGGCGTTGAAGATTTAGATAGCGATATAGCCGGTTTAGATGCAAAATATGCTCTTAACGATAATGTTACTCTGGGAGCATATATATATGAAAAGAAAGATTACAATGATACTTCACGTGATGACCTTACTGATGTAGTTGGTCTTAAAGCTTTTGGAAAATACAGCGGCTTTGACTACTACGCAGAATATGCAAAGAACTATGGAAAAGTTGGAACTGATAAACTTGAAGGTTCTGCATACCTTGCAAGATTAGGTTATGGAATGGATCTTGCCGGAAAGATTTATTTCTGTGGCGAATATGCCTCCCTTTCTGGTAATGATAGTCCAACAAAAGAGGAAGGATTTCAATCTATAGCTGGTGACTATAGACCTGGAATAATCTGGGGTGGAGATATAACTACACAGACAAATGATTTCAAAACCTGGAATCTTGGTGTAAAATGGACACCTGAGAGCATAAATAAACTTACAGCAGGAGCAAAATACTATAACTTTACTGATGAAATAAACGGCGATGCTATTGGAAATGAATTAGACATCGCTCTCAATTGGAATCATTCAGACAAACTTGGAATAACAGCTTACTATGCAATGTTTGACTATGATGAAGATATTCTTGGCTATGATGGTGATGCCACAAAAATGCTCGGCGCAGCTCTCAATGTAAAATTCTAATAACAAACTATTAAAACCTCAAAAAGCCCGCTTTGCTATTATAGCAAGCGGGCTTTTTAATTAACCCTCATGACAACCTCGCAGGTTGACCACTTGAAATTTATTATTTTCTCTGCTAAAATATAAAAAACCAATAAGACAACCTCGCAGGTTGACTGGAGGGTTTATGATTTTTCATATATTTAATAAAAGCATTGAAGGATATCAAATATTCAATGATGAAAATGACTATAAACGTTTTATATTAGCTTTAAGATATTACTCTTACAGCAAAAAGGAGACCTCCATTTCTTTTAGAAGTTTTATAAAAAAAAAGCTTATCAAGAAAAAACACCAATAAAATCAAAAAATATAGAATTATTATGCTACTGTATAATGCCCACTCATTTTCATATTCTCGTATCAGATGAACAAAATTATTCCTCAAAATATATTCAAAATGTTTTAGATAGTTACAGTAAATATTTTAATGCCAAACATAAAAGAAAAGGACCTTTATGGCAGTCAAGGTCAAAAAAATTATTGGTAGACAATGATAACTACTTTATTCATCTCACAAGATATATACATTTAAATCCAGTCACGGCATTTTTAGTTAATAGACCCGAAGAATGGAATTATTCTTCTTACAAGGAATATCTAAATGGAGAAGAAAATATATGTAAATTTATAAAATATTTTCCAGAAAATTATGATTTTAAAGGAGAATATCATAGATTTGTTGAAGATAGGGCTGATTATCAAAAAAAATTGGCTGAAATTAAACATATTCTTATCGAGTGATTTTAGTTTGGTAAATCAAAAGTTTTTTGTATAATTTAATTAATGAAGAGATTTTTATTTTTATTTATATATATTTTCAGCTACCCAATGGTTTATTGCGCAAAACTTGATATAACGGCTGAAAATTATTTTGCAATTAAATCATTTTCTAATCTAATAGACAAAAATAAAAATTATAATCTTTCATACTATAGCCAAAATTCAGAAATATCTTTTACTTTAAAAACCATCATGCTTGAAAAAACAGAAAATTCCTGGATGGATGTTTCTATCGGAATGAAATTTTTTTCAGTAGATAATAGCTCAAAAGTAATTAATTCTTTTTATTTGAAAGAGTTAAGCGATTTTTATCAGGGGAAATCATCTATTTTTATACCTAATAAGGCATACATAAAAATACACAATTTTATAAAAGACAACATTATCGCCACTTTTGGCAAACAACCATATACTCTTTCTCATGGACTTGTTTTATCAGACAATGGGAAAGGTCTTGATGGCATTAAATTAGATTTCATAAATAAGATGTTTTTTGATACAATAGAGACATTTTACTTTAGAGTTAACAATTCTTTTACAAACATAAATGTTTCCGAAGATATCTATGGGTTAACCTTTAATAAATCATTTGGAGATGGGATATGGCAGATTTACGGGATTTCAAATAAAAACTATGGCAGAACACCTGATATTTCATTTTATAGCGATAAAAACAATAAGTTTTTTTATGGTATATCATATTATCTTGATAAAAACAATATAAAATATTCATGTGAATTTGCTGTGGAAAAAGGGCATTCATATCTTAATAACAATAAGATATCCCATAATGCTTATGCTCTTTTTACATCCGCCCAGTGGCAGACAAGGCTCCCCACTTTAGGCAAAACAAACACTAGATTTAATTATATTAAATCATCAGGAAATTCAGCATCTGTTTTTAAGGAAAATAGAGCATTTTATAGCCCTTTTTCCAGAAAATACAATGGATTTGAAAAATATGGGCTTGGAGAAATATATAAAGCCTCAACATACGATACAATTAAAACCTCAGATACCTTAAATGGCTTGCCTGATGGATTAAGCGGAATTAATGCTATAAATATTGGCATAGACATCCCATATAAAAAAGGTATTTTATCGCTTGATTATTTTAATTATCAGGCTGCTCAATCATCTAACCCAAATAAATCTATATTTCTTGGATATGAAACAGACATCAAATACACAATAAAGATGGGGGGAAAAACAAGTCTCTATATTCTTTATTCAATTTTTACCCCTAAATCAGCCATAATACAGGAATTTAAGGAAATAGAATCAACAAAATTGTTTTCAATAAATATTCAAGCCTGGTTTTAACAATAACTTTATATTAACTTAAAAATTAGTTTTTTTACTCTCTTTATTCTTTTGTTCAAGTGTTCAAGTATTTTTTTATGCATCTCCCCCATCAGAACTCAGAAAATTTTATTATACAACACCAAATTAATTCAACAAATTAATATTATTATTTAAACAATTATCAACATTTTATTAACATATAAATATCATATAAGTCATATAATTGACATATAAATCTATATAAGATATAATTATGTATATGGATGTTAATAACTATAATAAATATAGAATCAAATTAAGATATCCCGATGGGCTTGAATTTGAGGTAGAAGGCACAAAAGAGTTTGTTGTTGAACAGAAGAACGAAATACTTTCGCTTGCCGGAAGGATAAAAGACGCCAAAAAGCGTGATAATATAAGCGAAACCATATCAAAAATAATAGATTTCAAGTCAAATATTCCATATATAAAAATCAGACTACCAGAACTTGATCAAGAAATGGCTTTTCTAATAATATTATGCGGATATAAACTATTACAAAATTTAAGCGAGGTTTCAGCCATATCTCTTTCAAAAGCATTAAAGCTATCAGGCTATAGTCCAAAAAGGCTTGATAGAATAGCCAGAGAATTAATAAAAGATAAAAGCATAGATTCATACGGATCCAAAAGATCAAGATCATATTCCATAACCGAAAGAGGACTCACAAAAGCCGCAATAAAACTATTCAATATATCCGAAAAATAACATAAAAATCACAAAAATAAGCAAAAATTAAATAAATTATTTATTTAGATTTGAAAAATAACAACAAAAAATGTTAATCAATTTAATTAATTATAAAACAAAGGAAATAATACCATTTTATTCTAAATATAACGCTGTTTTGGGTAGCCCTATATGTTACTTACGATAAGATATATTATGTTAACTTATTAACTTTTAAATAAAGTCTAAAAAAACTATAAAATATGTCAAGAAATATTAAAATATGTTTATAAAATAATTATAAAACAATAAAATTTAATATAATTTATAAATTTTTATTCTTAGCAACTAAAAAAGAAAATTGGGGGATAGAAGAAGGATAAAAAAAACGCAAAAAAACATCCAAAAATTTGCCAACTTTTTTTCTATTTTAAAAATCATAAAAAAACCCTGAAGAGAAATAAAGAGAAATAAGTTAAAATAAG
>JAINCQ010000006.1:0-27195 GCA_036574205.1 Elusimicrobiota bacterium
TTTAAGGGGGAAGAGACGGTTTAACAGTCTAAGGAAAGTAAAACCAGTTTTATTTGGGTTAAAAAAATCATCCACAGTTTAACCACGGCCGTGGAAAATTAGTGGATGTTGTTTTGAAGGCAAAATACCTTAGACTGACCGCCCCGGTCAGTCCACTATTGGAGATATATCTGTTTTTTATTACACACTTTTCAATAGATTTACAAATATTATTCTACGGTTCCACAGACTTAAAAGTCTGTCCAATATGTTTCTGATATTTTGCAGCCCCGTAATATAATTAACATAATTATATTATCAGTTAGTGGATTCAAGTAGTAACTGCAACAAAACCGTTAAACACTTCTGCCGGTGTTTTAAAGCCCAGACATTTTCTGGGGCTGTCATTTAAACCGTTTTCAACTTCTTTATTATAATATTTTAAGTTTATGTAAAATCAATATGTATATTTCTTTATTAATTTACACTCCCGGTGTATAGAAGATATTCAATCCCGCAGTTAAGACAAATTTATAACTTTTCTAGATGCTGAAACATATCATAAACACCGGCTTATTTATGAGAAATTAGGTGAATATGATAAGTCAGCGAAAGATTTTCAAAAAGGGGAGGAACTTAAAAAACCCAAATAATTATAGGAAAAAATTTTGATATCAATTGATTTCTTTGAGTTTTTCTTTTACTTTTTTAACTACATATGGAGGGACCATTTTTGATATATCACCATTAAATCTGGCTATTTCTCTTACAACTGAGGATGAAAGGTATGAATACCTTAATTTTGGCATAAAGAATATAGTTTCTATTTTAGGACAAAGAGTTCTATTTGCAGCCGCATATTGAAATTCATATTCAAGATCTGAAACAGCTCTAAGCCCTCTTATTATAATTTTTATTTTTTTCCTTTTAAGATAGTTAACCAGTAGCCCCTCAAAACAATCTATTTCTATATTCCTGTATTTTCTTAGAACATTTTTTAAGATATCTATTCTTTCTTCAAGACTAAAAAGTGGCTTTTTATTGTGATTTATAAAAACACTTACTATTACTTTATCAAATATTTCAAGGCTTCTTTCTATTATATCAAGATGGCCATAAGTAAGTGGATCAAAGCTTCCTGGATAAATAGCAATTCTTTTCATTTTCATATTCATAATTTATTATATAAAAATTAACTTAAAAATAAGTTACACTGTTTTTATATTTAGAATTCTATCTACTTTGAAAAATCGCTCCGCTTTTCTTGTGTGGCAATAAGCTTTGACCCCTTCTATTTCTTTATTACCAAAAATAATTTTTTCAAAGCTTATTGGCTCTATTACCCTTTTTGATTTTTCATCCGTGGTTTTTAAATAGGTTATTTCCAGCTTCTTTTTATTCTTTATGGCTTTATCTATAATCTCTTTTTTTATTTCCTGTGGTAAATTCTTCTCGGATATTGAGTATTGTTGGTTTGTAAGGAAATGAACTATTTTCCTGTCCATTATTATATGACGCTTTTTTATTGGCGTTTTAAGATAAAGACCTTCTATTGTCCTGCATCTTGAAAGAGCTACATATGTCTGCCCATGTGCAAAAACTCCAGATGAAAGATCTATACAAACCTTATCAAATGTTTTACCCTGGCTTTTATGTATGGTGATAGCCCATGCGAGTTTTAGAGGAAGTTGAGTAAAACTTCCAATGGTTTGTGTGGTTATTTTTTTGTTTTTCTCATCATATATATATTTGAATATTTCCCATTTATATGGTTTAACCTTTACGATATCTCCGTCTTCCTTTTCTACTATAACAGAATATTCCCCCTCCTCAGATATTTCAAAATCCACTATTTTCCCAAGTGTTCCATTGGCCCATCTTTCGTTTTTGTCGTTGTTTAAAAACATTACCTGAGCACCGACGCAAAGCTTTAGTTTTGCATCTGTTGGATAGTCTGTTTCATTAAATTCTCCCTCTATATATGCGGGAAAAGAATATATTTTTTTGTTTAAGGAATGAAGCTCCCTTTCATTTATCTCTGTAGCGGTTTTGTTGAGCGGAGTGAGATAGACGAGATAATTTTCACCTTTTTTCGGTAATCGAACTTTTTTATTCAACAAGTTAAGATCGTGCTCATCTATTGTATTGTTTCTTATTTTATTTAATATTGTTATGAATTCTTTCTCGCTTTGCCTGTAAATTTTTTCAAGCTCTACGAATCTTATATCTATTTTTTTAAAAACATTAGAATCAAAAAAATATTGTGATTGGTATTTTTCTTTAAAAATATTTTTTTCGTCTGATTTTACCACAGGCGGTAGCTGGTAAAGATCGCCTATGAAAATCATTTGTTTGCCGGCAAAAGGAATGTTGTTATTAAGGTTTTTTCTTAAAAAAATATCAATATAATCCATCAGGTCTGCTCTGACCATAGATACTTCGTCTATTACTATTGTCTCTAATTTTTTATAAATTTTAACTGATTTTTCTTTGAGTTTTTCTATTTTATCTTCTGTTATGTCCGGTTTGAATCTGAAAAAAGAGTGTATTGTTTGTCCTCCAACATTTAACGCACTTACGCCTGTCGGAGCTAAAATTACAATATTTTTTCTTGTTATTTTTTTAAAATAATTTAGTAAGGTTGATTTTCCTGTTCCAGCTTTTCCTGTCAAAAAGAGATTATCGCGGGAATATTCCATTATATCTATGGCTTTTTGAAATTCAGGATTTATTTCTATCTTCACATTAAAGTTACTCCCTATAAGTATTCATTAAGGATGTATCATTCTTTTGCTCCACAGCATTTTTTATATTTTTTCCCGCTTCCGCATGGACATGGCTCATTTCTTCCCACCTTTGGTTTTTCCCTTCTATATGTTTCAACTTTTTGAATTCCTCTTCCTTGAAATAAATGAGCATTTTTATCCATCCATTTTTGAACTTCCTTCTCATTTTTTAAATTAACTCCATCTGCCACCATTTTTTTATATATATCGATTATCATTCTTTTCATCTCAGGTGTTTTAGCCTGAGAAAATATTCCTGGAGCTAAATCGTTTATTTCTGCTATAATTTCCTCTTCTGATTTTTCTTTTACGCTTTCAGTAATTTTTTCTGGTTGTTTTATATCCTGTTGTTGAGCATCTTTTTGCACTTCGGTTTCTTTTATTTTTTCTTTAAGATTATCTTTGCCTGTGAATTTTTCAAGTATTTTTTTAAAGAAGTTCATATTATCTCCTTTGCCTTAAAGGCTATTTAGATTTAATAACTTTATCTTCCACTATTTCTATTGCTTTTTCAACTTTTATTAGAAAATCCTTCTTGTCTGCTATCAAATATCTTTCTGGGTGTTTTTTCCAGGCTTTCTGGGTTTTTAAATCAAGTTCTAATGCTAGTTTATGAGTTTCATTTCTCGATCCAGAGATTTTATATAGCTGAGGGTCAACAGGTGATTTTAGATGTATAAGAATATCATACCTGTTTATTTCCCTTTCTATAGTTGTGCCAACAGATTTTATAAAACTAATTCTTGAACTTTCAGGCCAGTATGCAATTCCATCAAGAGTCCCTCTATCACATAGCTGAATTTTATCTGGATATAATTTTAAATACATATCCTCAAGCTCAACTATCGTAAAGTAGATCGCCCTTTGAGTATGCATCATTGCATCATCATCTTTTATTCTGGGAAAACCGCCAGAGTAAAGTATTGAGGCAGCTTCAGGGACTGAAACAAAATATCTTGGGTATCTACGCTGGATTATTTCAATTATTGATGTTTTTCCAGCAGAGGGCCCCCCTGTAAACAATATTCTCCTGATTTTTTTCATTTCACTTTTGATTCATTAATCTGTTTAATGTAGGAGCTAAGAGCTATTGAATATAGTTTTGTTTTTGGAGAATCTGTTCTTGAAGGCAGTATTACTGGAAAATTTGCTCCTGCCAGTATTGTGGCTGATGTCATCCCTGCTCCAAAGAAAGATATAAATTTATATGATGAATTTGCCGCATCAAGATCATCTAAAACTACAATATCCACATCGCCCGGCACCACCCCGTCTTTTACACCTTTTTCTAAAGCAAGTTTTTTTGAGAAGGTTATATAGACATCGTAAGGTCCTTCTATTATACAGTCTTTAATCTTACCTTCTTTGTTAATTTTTACAAGTTCAACCGCGTCCATTGTGCTTTGAATCTTTGGATTTGGCTTTTCAACCGGACATATCATTGAAACTTTTGGTTTCTCAACACCTAAAAGTCTCATTAGCTCAACCGCGTTGTTTATTATTTTGACCTTATCTTCAATAGTTGGTTTTATTACAATTGCCGCATCTGTGAGAGCAAAAAACTTAGGATAGTTATCAAGTTTAAATAGAACAAAGTGAGAAAGAAGTCCGCCTTCTTTTACAGCTCCTATATCTTTTCTTAAAATAGCCTTCATATAAAGCTTTGTATCAACAAGCCCTTTTACCAGAAAATCACCTTTTCCTTCCTTAATCAATTCAACTGCTTTATTTGACATATTTTCAGGGTTATCCTCGTTTATAATTTCAAACTTGTTTAATGGAATATTTTTGCTTTTTAAAAGATTTTCTATATCTTTTTTTGGCCCTATTAGTATTCCTTGAGATATCAACTTATTTTCAATTCCCATTTCAAGAGCTTCCATTACTTCAAGATTATTTGCTCCGGGAACAACCACCCTGTTTGGCATCCCACTGACTTTTTTTATTAATTCATCATAGGTTTTGAATTTGATCATAACATCTCCTTTTAATTTTAATTTATTAATTTAATTGTAAATTTTAATTTTTTTAGGGTTTTTAAGAGC
Source organism: Elusimicrobiota bacterium (assembly GCA_036574205.1). Taxonomy (GTDB): domain Bacteria; phylum Elusimicrobiota; class Elusimicrobia; order Elusimicrobiales; family UBA9959; genus JAAYVG01. Next base: position 4,811 of record JAINCQ010000006.1, read on the forward strand.
TGTTTCACATGCTATCATAAGAGCAGTCATCTCATCCCCGCCTGGATAGACTATTATGGGGGCTATCCATTCAACCCTTTTTTTGATTTCAGGAACTATGAATTCATCATCATAAACTATTCCGCCTGTCAAAACTATAGCGTCAACCTTTCCTTCTAAAACTGTAGAAAGCGCTCCGATTTCTTTGGCAATTTGATATGCCATTGCAAGTAAAACCTCTTTGGCCTTTTCTCGAGTTACAAGTTCTGATTTTATTCCACCGCTTATCTCTCCTGTTTTTATATATTTTTTAATAGCGACTATATCGCTTGTTCCGGTATATGCAACAAGCCCACCTCTACCTTTTAGTTTTAATTTCATCTCTTCCAGAGTATATTTGCCTGAAAAACACATTTTAACCAGCCCCCCTGATGGGACTCCGCCGCTTCTTTGAGGGGTAAAAGGGCCTTCTCCATCAAGAGCATTATTTACATCAACAACTTTCCCCTTTTTATGTGCCCCTACAGAAATCCCACCTCCGCCATGCATTACAATTAGATTGCATTCCTCATAGGGTTTGCCGAGTTGTTTTGCGGCATGTCTTGCAACCCTTTTTTGATTTAAAGCATGGAAAATTGAAATTCTTGGATTTTCTGGCATGCCGGAGTATCTTGCCAGAGGATCCATCTCATCAACTACAACTGGATCAGCAATAAATGCTTTTATCTTTAAATCATTTGCTATGCTTTTTGCTATAAGTCCTCCAAGATTTGACGGATGATCCCCCATAACACCAGTTTTTAAATCCTCAGTTAGTTTATCAGTTACCTCATAAACTCCGCTCTCAATTGGCTTAACAAGTCCCCCCCTTCCTATTACTGCGTTGATTTCTGAAATTTCTATCCCATTTTCCGTCAAAGCATCCATCACTACCTTTTTCCTCATCTCAAATTGAGCTGTTACTTTTTGATTCTCAAATGGCTTTAGATCTTCCGGGGTGTATCTTACTGTTTTATGAAATATAAGCTTTCTTCCTTTAAAAAAACTAACCTCATCACTTGTAGAACCAGGATTTATAACAAGTATTCCAAAACTACTCATAAATCCTCCTACTCAAATTTATAATGTTTTTTCACTGGAGATTTTACTATCCACTTACAATGAAGTCCTTTCGGAAAAACAACAAAATCTCCTTTTTTTATAGCGTATTCTTCATTTTCAGTTTTAACGATTACTTCACCTTCAAGAAAATAACACATTTCTTTTGTATCGTAATACCAATTAAATTCTGATATTTCCTTTGTCCAGACTGGCCATGTTTTGATTTTAAGGTTTTGTATTTCATCCGGATGTAATTTTTTTATCTCAACTTTCATAAACTCTCCTTAAAATCTGGACTTTTACAAATTTTATTATACAATTTTTTAGTAATTTTTAGAAAAATTTGTAAAATATCTCCACATATTGAATTAGTAATATTTTTTTGAAAGATAGTGATTGATTTTATGCCAAATTATTATCCACAGTTTAAACACGGCCGTGTAAAATTAGTGGATGTTGTTTTAAAAGCAAAATACCCTAAACTGAGCAGGGCGGTCACTCTGGTTTTGTTGTTGTTTTTTTTATTACACAGTTTTCAATAGATTTACAAACATCATTTTAGGATTTTCTGATCTTAAATCTGTCCAATATCTTTCTGAGATTTTGTGCAAAAAAATTATTTTTCTGGTGTTATTTTGTTTTATAATAAACCATGTTGAAGGAAACTAAATGAATTATATTTATTTTTCCCGATGATTATATGATCAAGGATGCGAACATTTATAAATTCAAGCGCTGATTTTATTTTTTTAGTTAGGTCAATGTCATTTTTTGATGGTTCTGTCTCACCAGATGGGTGATTATGAATAAGGATTACAGCTGAGGCGGATTTAGTTGAAACAAGTTTGACTATTTCCTTTATATCAACAACCGTTGTGTTTGAACTGCCGATACTTATACAATAATGTCCCATGGGAATATGTTTGTTGTTTAAAAGCAGAATATGAAATTCTTCTTTTTCTTTGTCTCTGGAATAAACTCCTATGGTTTCAAAAATATAATCAATTGCTTCATTAAAAGAAGTAATTTTAGCCGCAGATTTATTTTTCTCCTCTACTATAAACCTCCTTCCTATCTCAAATACAGCTTTTATCTGAGCTGCTTTGGAAAATCCTATCCCTTTTATTTTTGAAAGTTCATAGGCTGTTAGTTTGTCTATTTCTCTAAGTGAACCGAATTTATTTAAAAGATCTAATGCAAGGTCTTCAGCGGTTTTTCCCCTTGTTCCAGTTCTTAGAATTATTGCTAAAAGTTTTGAAAGAGGCAGGTTTTCTGGTCCTTTTTCAAAAAGCATCTCCCTTGGTCTTTCTTCCTTGATCCATTTTTTTATTGGAATTTTTTCCCTATCAGAATTTTCAATCTTTGCAGGTTGGGTATCCCTTTTCCTTCCACGCACTTATCCCCCCCTTTATATGGTGTATGTTCCTGAAGCCAAGTTCTTTCATTATTTCAAGTGTCTGTGCGCTTCTTCTTCCTGTTCTACAATAAATTAAATAGTTTTGATTTTTATCAAGTTGATTTAATCTATCTTTAAAATCCGGGGAATAAAAATCTATATTATATGAAACGTTACAAAGTCTTTCTGTTTTATATTCTTCTTGAGTTCTTACATCTATTATTAATGGCTTTTTCTCAATAATGAAATAATATGCTTCCTCTGGATCTACCTCTACTGGTGTTGTGCAGTTTCCGGGTTTTCCCTGCTTTTCTAAAATTGGTTTTATTTGAGTTTTTATTTCTAACTCTTTAATTTCAGAAAGTTTTAATGTAAAAGATGCAAGAAGAAATATTGACATTATTGTAATTATTTTTTTTATAGTTCCTCCTCAGTTTTTTTCACGATTATAGTTTTGTTTTTCAATATAGTCTATATAAAAGGAATAACCACTTTCAATTTCATAAACGACAGAGCTTATAACATATAACCCTGCCGAATTAAAAGCATCACTTTTTTCCTCCATTGCTTTTTTAGCTTCATTTTCAAAGTCAAATGTTTGCATGCTATGATATCTTTTTATTAGATGTTCTTTCCCCACAAAATTCCCCCATCTGTATATATTTTTAACAACATAATCAGTTGAAAAAGACCAATCATCGTCTATTTCATAAGCATAGTTATGAATTGGATATAATCCAGCTTTTGTAAAAAGTTCATTTCTTTTTATTCCTTCTTTTAATGCATTGTCTTCAAATGGAAAGATTTCGCTGGATTTATATGTTTCCACAGAATATTGCGGATTTTCTTTTACGAATTCTATATTGTCTGATTTATTTAGATACTCAACCTCTATAGCATAATCGTTTTCATTCTCAATAACTTTTCCCCTCACAGATGCAACACCATCTTGTTTTAAAAGATTTAAAACTATTGGTATATTTTTCTTTGCTTCTGATTCAAAAGTATATTTTCCATATTTAAACCTGCCAAAAATAGCATAATAAGTTTTTGATTTTTTCAGGATATTTCCTGCAATATAAGTGATTTTAAAAGAATAATTGTTTTCAACCTCAATTATTTTTGAATCAATTGTTTTTAATGGCGAGTTTTTAAATTTTGAGAGTGAATTTGAAAGTTCTTTTTTTGCAAGATTTTCGTTCCAGTATAGTTTTTGTGGCAGATACTCTTTTATCAGAATTGAATTTATCGCATCTGGGTTTTTTAATTCTGGAAGATATTCTATTGTAAATGTATAGTTTCCGTTTTTTTCAAAAATATTGCATCCTATTGTAGATATGCCATAGTTTTTAAAGAGGCTAACTCTGTCATTGCACTCCTTTTTAGCTTCTGATTCAAAGCTAAACTCTTCATCTGTTGTATATGTAAGAAATTTTGATGGTTGAGTTTGAGACAACTCTATCTGAGCCTGCGGTTTTCCGGTTTCAATCTTTTTTAACTCTGTCTCGTTTATATCCAGAGTTTCATTGGAAAATCCATAAGAATGAAATAACAATATAATTAAAATCGTCTTCATAAAACCTCAAATACATATTTTACTTTAATTTTTACTTTTTTAACAATGGAACTTTAGTCCTATTTTTTTATAGTAAATAAAAATTTCTTAATTTAGGCCTTTTAGTAAATTAATTTTGTTATTATTATGCTAAAATGAATTATATAATGAAAATAATTATATGACAGGGAGGAAAAATGTGGTTAGTATTGTCATTTGTTTTAGGATTAAATCTTTTTTCTTTAACTGAGGAGTTAACTGATTTTAATATTAATAAAAATATTTTAGAGGGATATCATCTGCCTCATCCAAATGCTGTTAGTGATAAATATAATCAGCAAAATATCGCTTTAAGAAAAATAAAAGTAAATAAGGTACAACCTGATATGGATAATACAATAATACTTAAACTTGATAAAGGTGATATAGATTTTATGGTAAAAGACCTTAACAAAGATGGTTTTAATGCAAAAGCTTATATTGATAATCTTGGTTTTTATTTTATATCTGTAGATTTTACCGGCAAAGATATCCCTTATATTGCTGATGCTGCTGTTGGGCTTGGAAAGTATTACTATGTAAACGAAGTTCTGGTTAGCAAAAAGGTTTATGATGAAATTTTTGTATTAAAAAATAAGACAAATTTTAGCAAATCATATGCTACCAGAATTGGAACCATAACAGGAGGGATGAACCACTCTCCAGTAGATATAACAATAAACAAGATAGCATGGACAATAAAAGGAGGAATAAATTTAAGTCCAGTAGATATAACAATAGATCATCAGAGTAAAACAATAAAAGGCGGAGTCAATCACAGCCCCGTTGATTTAAAATTTGAATGGTCAGATGAAGAAGTTATTATAGAGGGGGGAGCGAATTTGAGTCCTGTTAGATATAAAGTCAACTGGAAAAAAGGCATTTTAGAAGGATATTCTAATAATAGTCCTATAAAAGTTGAATTTGATATGAAAGAGGGCGTGGCGGGAGAAAATATTATTGAGATAAAGGGATATGCAAATTATTCTCCCGTTGAGTTAAAGTTTGATAAGATATCAGGAAAATTAACTGGCGGGATGAACTATTCTCCGGTTGATATAAAATTAGTTAATTGTGATTTATATGATTTTCTTCAATATTTTTTCCTTTTTTTAAATGTAAGGTGATTTATTACAATTAAAAACAATAGATAAAACCTGATTTCCAGTAAAACAAGAAATCTTAGAAATTAAATATTCAGAGTAGGGGGGAATTTATATTATCATTTAATCCATATATTCAATTTAATAATTATGTATTATGCAAAAAATGCATTCTTCTACAATTTAGGTTATGCAAAATATCAGAAACATATTAGAGAGATTTTTAAGGCCATTAAACCGTAGAATAATATTTGTAAAATATTTGTAAATCTATTGAAATGTGTAATAAAAAACAGATATATCTCCAATAGTGGACTGACCGGGGCGGCCAGTCCAGTGCTCGCTTCCGGGACTGTAAAACCGTCCCTTCCCCCTTATATCTCCTCACCCTAACCCTCTCCAAAAAAGGAGAGGGGATGTATTAAAATGGGGGAGGGGGCAAATATAAACATATGAAAGGAATTAAGCTGTCCTGAAATCTAATATTCATGCCTTGCTGACACTTATTTTCCTCTCCATTGATGTGAGAGGATTAAGGTAAGGGTTAAAAAATGAGAGGGGAATAAGACAGTTAAACCATCCAGAAAGGTAATATTTATCACATAAAATTTAAGTGATAGGGCTTATGGATTAGTATTGAAAAACGCAATAAATTGGTTTTTAGATAAACAATTTAAAAATCATAAAAAGTCCAACCTGCCTGTGCGTGTCCGCCTGACTGCGAGTGTCTTCGCTCAGGCAGGCACTCAGACAGGTATGTATAGATATTTTACAGGTTATTGACTTTAAACTAATTTTTAGGTTATAATTTATTTATTGAGTTTTCACGTGAAAACTTTTTAAGAAAATTAATTGAGTAAAAATTTTGAGGTATTGAAAGGGAGATGTTATGTGTGAGATTGTGTGTATAGCAAATCAAAAGGGTGGTGTTGGAAAGACTACCACGGCTATAAATCTTGCTGTTGCTCTTGCAAGTTTTGATTTTGAAACCCTTATTATAGATTTTGATCCGCAGGGGAATGCCACTTCAGGTCTTGGTATAGAAGTTAAATCAGGTGTTAATACAATTTATGACGCAATTTGTGAAAATGTAAGTATTGAAAAAGCTGTGGCTCAAACTTCTATAGAATGGCTTGATATACTTCCAACTGATCATAATTTGGCCGGAGCTGAAATAGAATTGGTAAGCGAGTTTTCCAGAGAAAGTGTATTGAAAAGGACGATAGAACCTATTAAAAATATGTATAAGTTTGTAATAATAGATTGTCCGCCTTCTTTAGGTCTTCTTACTGTAAATGCTCTAAATGCGGCTGATAGCATAATAACTCCAGTCCAGTGTGAGTATTATGCAATGGAAGGGCTTACTTATTTTACCACTACTGTTGATAAAATAAAACAGGCGTTAAATCCTAATTTAAAGATAGATGGCGCTGTTGTTACGATGTTTGATTCAAGAATTAATTTGGCTAATCAGGTGCTTGAAGAGATAAGAAAATTTTATGGCGAAAAACTTTATAATACAGTTATCCCAAGAAATATAAGATTAGCCGAAGCACCTAGTTTCGGCCAACCTATATTTATATATGATCCAAGTTCAAGAGGAGCAAAGGCATATAAAAATTTAGCTGTTGAATTTTTGTCAAGAAGGGGATTTAACCCTGATGATTATAATAAATCAGAGATATCTGTTACAGATGAAGTCATACTGGAATAAAAGAAGGAGGAAATATGTCAAAAAGAGCTTTAGGTAGAGGAATAGATGCTATAATTTCAAAGGTCAACGAAAGTTCAAGGGAAACAGAATCAGTATATAAAATACCTCTGGAGAATATAATTCCAAATAGATTTCAACCAAGACATAATTTTGATGAGGATAATATAAAGGAATTAGCTCAATCAATTAAAGAAAACGGTCTGGCTCAACCTATATTGGTAACAAGGATAAACGAAAATAAATATGAGATAATAGCAGGGGAGAGAAGGTATAGAGCTTGTAAGTATTTAGGTTGGAAAGAAATAGATGCAATAGTAAAAAATGAAATAAATGACAATAAAAAACTTACAATTTCTTTAATAGAAAATATCCAGAGAGAAGATTTAAATCCAGTGGAAAAAGCGCTTGCTTACAAAAAGATGATTGAAATGGGAATGAATCAGAATCAAATAGCCAGTTATTGTGGAAAATCAAAGGCTTCTATTTCAAATACTCTTAGAATACTGGAACTTGACGATGAAATAATAGATGCTTTGAAAAATAACATAATAACAGAGGGACATGCAAGGGCTCTTATGCAAATCCCGGATATTGAGGAAAGAAAACGTGTTTATCAAAAAATAATAGTAGAAAAATTAAGCGTTAGAGATGTAGAAAATTATTCGAAACAGTTTTATTCTAACTTAAGGCCTAAATCCCAGAAAAAAACGCATAAAACTCCACATACAATAGAAATGGAAAAATATTTTGAATCAAAGCTGGGTACAAAAGTAGAGATTAAGCAATCAAGCGAAACATCAGGAAAAATAATTATAAACTATTTTTCATTAGAGGATTTTGAAAGAATAAAAAATAAACTTTCTTAAATTAAAGGAGGAATATGAATTTTATAAAAAAAATGTTATTTTTTAATACTTTTTTTGTTTTTTTGCTGCCTTCCTTCTCGCAGGAACAGCAGAAATATTATAAATTTCCTCCGATAAAATATGTATCTTTAATAAAAGACCTTAATGATTATTATTTATATGCAAACGGAGGATTTCATGCTGATTGGTACATAGGATATAATAATGCATGGATTGTAAAACTTCCGCCAATGGATATAAAAAATTATTCAAGGGCTTATGTTGGCGTTAAAATGGGAAGAACAAAAAATAAAACATACCCAACATCTGATGATACAGATGTTTATGAAAGTAAAATACTTATTTCAGTTTCTCAGTCTTCTGTATTTCCGAGTTTTTCTTATGTTATAGCCGAAAATTCAGAGATACCTTTAGAGCCGCTTGCCGGTGATAGTTTAAAAAAAGTTGATAGCGCAAAATGGTTTTGGGTTAATGTTCCTTTAAACAGATTTTCATCTGAAAAGGATAATTATATCTCTGTCTGGGCTCAGTCTCAAGATCTTTCCGATTCTTCTAAATCCCCTATAATAGCGGCAGGGTATTTAGAAGATGGAGTTGAAAATGTCTGGGTTAATCATTCTATAAAAGGAGCTATGCCGGTTAATGATAGCGCACTTGAAATGGCTATATCAGGGCTTAAACCAGCTATTGTTGTCAAGCTTATAGCTGAAAACGATTTTAAGGTAGTTATTAAAAACTTTTCTTACGAATTTTTGGATGACAGATACATTTATAACTGGAATGTTATTGGGACTGATGTTTATAAAAGCTGGATTGAAATTTCTTATGACAGGCTTGAATGGAAGAAATATGGAGATTATGTTTATTCTCCGCCATATTTTATCTCTTTTTCATCAGCTGATATGCCAAAAGATATTTTTTATTTGAGAGCCTGCGCTACTGATATTTATGAGAATGTTGGTTGCTCAAATCATATAAATATGAATTTGATTAAACAAGAAAAGAAAGAGGATTTATGAATAAACCAATATTATCAATTGTAGGAGCGGGGGGAATGGTAGGGGGGGAATTGTTGGATTTAATAGTTAAAAGAAAATTACCTTATAGAGAGATAAGATTTTTTGGTTCAGGAAAGAGAAAAAAATATCTCTTTTTTAAAAATAAGAAATATTTTTTAGAAGAATCTACACTTGAAAAACTTAAAGACTCAGATATTGTTTTTTTTGTGAGTAGCGATGAGGTTTCAAGAAAATTTGCAAAAGAAGTTTCTAAAGAAGGGGTATGGTGCATAGATGATTCTTCGGCTTTTAGAATGGATAAAGATGTTCCTTTAATAATACCAGAAATAAATGGTAGTTTGATAAGCTCAAAAACAAAACTAATTGCCGGGCCAAACTGCACATTAACCCCGCTTGCTATTTCATGCTATAATATCCATAAAAAATATAAAATTACGGAAATCAGGGTTGCTACATATCAGGCTGTTTCAGGCGCAGGGTGGAGAGCTTTGAATGAAATGTTTTATGAAGTTAAAAGTTTTATTAAAAATGGAAAAGTTAAAATAAAGGAAAAAGTATTGCCGAGACAAATCGCATTTAATCTCTTTCCGCAGGTTGGAGATTTTGATGAAAAGGGAAATAGCGTTGAAGAAAATAAAGTAGAGGCTGAACTTAAGAAGATATGGGGGGATGAAAACATAAAAATGAGTGTTTATGCTGTTAGGGTTTCTGTAATAAGAGGGCATAGTCTTTGTGTATGGGTAAAAACCGAAAGACCATGGAAGATAGGAGATATTAAAGAGATACTCTCTAACACCAAAGGATGTAAATTTTTTGAAAATCATATTGACTATCAAACCCCCTGCGATGTTGAAAAAAAATATTATGTTACTGCGTCAAGACTTAAAACAACTCCATTTAAAAATGAATTTTCACTCTGGTTATGCGGGGATAATTTGTATAAAGGCGCAGCTCTAAATTCAATTCAGATAGCAGAGATAATTTTAGAGAGATTTTTTAAGTAATATCAACTAAATACTGTTTAAAATCTTCCTTGTGTTTGAGAGATTAATTAAATCATCTTTCAAACTTTTTTTAGGGGTTTCAAGAATTATTGGTATTTCTTTGAAACGAGTTATTGAGAAGAAATTTTTAAATCCTTCTGTTTTTATTTCTCCTTTTCCTATATGATCATGTCTGTCTATTCTTGATGAAAGTTTAGTTTTAGAATCATTTAGATGGATTAATTTAATGAGTTGTAAATCTTTAACTTCTTTTTTTATCCTTTCAAGATCTTCTTTTTTTCTTATATCATAACCAGCTTCAAATAAATGAGCTGTATCTAAGCAAATTCCAGAAAATAGACCAGTCTTTTTAAGTTCTTTATAAAACTTTATGAGATTCTCAATAACTGATGTTAATCCTGAGGCTGAGTTTTCCAGTAAAATTTTTGTTTTTATATTTAAATTGATATCTTTAAAAAATTTAATAGCATTTTTTATGTTTTCATCTATACTTTTATTTTTATTACATCTTATATGTAATACATAATAATCAGCTGAAAGTTTGTTTGCGGTTTTAAGCTCACTTTCAATTAATTTTCTTGACTTTCTTATAGTTTCTTTATTTTCTGAAAGCGGATTTATTAAATAAGATGAATGTATTATAATGAAATAGATTCCTATCTCTTTTGATTTTAAAACAAAATTTTTAGCCTCTTCATTTTTTATTTCAAGCATGTCCCAGTTTCTTGGCGAATGGCAGAAAAACTGCGTAGCGTTGGTTTTTAAATAACTACATTCTTCTAAAACATTTAATACTCCGCCATTTATTGAGTTGTGAACACCTAATTTTATCATAAATAAATAAAGCTTAATTGATAGAAATTAGTATTTTTATGGTATCTAAAAGATTGATATTCGTCATTTTTACAGTAAGTGCAGTCATTAATAATGTCTATATTTTCAGGTTTTATTCCTTCCTTGATTAAAAGATGAACATTTATCTCTTTTAAATCTATTTTAAAATGCTCATTGTCTATTTCGTGGTAAAACTTAAAATCAATAATTTTTCTAATCTCATCTATTACATCATTTCTAACAATATAACAATTTTTACATATAGAAGGACCAATTGCTACGACTATATTTTCATCACTTACTGAAAAGTTTTTTTTAATTTCCATTACACTCTTTCCTGCTATATTTTTAGCAGTTCCTCTCCATCCGCTATGAACACATGAGACAAAATTTTTGTTTTTATCCGCAATTAATATTGGAAGGCAATCTGCTGTTTTAATAGCAATGGCAACATTTTTTAAGTTTGTTATTATACTATCGCCAGTAATTTTTTGGGTAAGCATATTATAATCATTTAAGAAAATGATATTATCGGTATGTTTTTGATTTAACAAGAAAACAGGGATATTCAAAGACAAATCTTTATAATCTTTCAGTTTTTTTGAAAAACCGTGCTGTATGTTTGTTTTTTCTAAAAGATTTGATTTTATAATTTCTACCATTTAAGGATTACTACTCTTTAAAAAGATTTTTGATCTTGCCGATTTTTTTTCATAAAAAGTTAGAAGACAATTGAAGCAAATGATACAAAACCGCCAAATGGATCGTCAGCTTGAGAATAATCCAAGAGCTCTGGTTTTGAATTTGGATTTAATGCTTTTATCATTCTTAAAGCGGAATAGATGGCAGAAAGCCCACATATGTTTGTGGCATTTTTTTCACTCATAACAGACATATAAAAACCATCAGGGTCAAGATTGAGTATCTTGTCTATTTTTTCTTTGTCCTTTTTCTCTATCTCTGATTTTAACTGCGGAGTTATTTCTATCGGATCACCAAAGCGAGGACCGACATGAGAAAGATCTGCACCAGCAAGTATGAGGACCTTTTTATTTTTCGCAAGCTCTTTTATAAAATTTTCAGTTTCTTTAAATAATTTCTCAACAGTTTCTATTTTTGATGGAGGACTATCACTAGCAAATCTTTCAAAGTTTGAAGTAAGTATTGGAATCCATTTTGGAGTTTCTTCCCGCCATATATATTTTAGCCACACTGCCTGAAATTCAAGCGAATGCTCGTTTTTATGATAATATTCTTCAGCATCTGGATCATACCATAGTATTTCTTTGAATTTATCATAAATTTCTTTATCAACCTCTATCAAACCATATGGTGTTTCATATTTTTTTGGGGTTAATATGAAAGGACTGTTTCCGCCTCTGTGAGATGTGCCAAATGCTATAATTACTTCTGGCTTTATGGAATTATTAAGCTTTGCATAGGTAGCAGCGTAAACCCTTCCTCCTCTATGAAAATCTATATGCGGAGATATAGCCCCTGTAACAGGTGATATTGGAGTTATTTTTTCAATTCTATAAAACTTTGACATAAAGGATGTTAACTCCAGAATTTCCTTTGGATAAGATAAACCAGAATGTATTGGTTTGCGAACATTAGAGTTTTTAAATTCAGATATTATTTTTTCCCTAAGCTCTTTTGATCGCTCATTTTCAAGGAAGTAAGCATCATCAAGCTCTTTTACAATGTGAATTAACTCTGATTCTGGCAAAAGAGTTTTAGTCTCTTTCATAATTTCAGTTTGGATGTCTTTTATTGAAGTATTTCCATCAAACATCCCGATTATTATCAACATTTCAAAGGGCATTATGAGACTTTTATCGGTAAGTCCTTCTTTATCTCTAATCAAAATAAAATTTGCATCCTGTTTTTCATCTCTTGCGGGCAGAATTTCTATTTCACTTCTTAAAAGCGGTTTATAATTTGAATCTATCATAATTATATTTTATCATATTACACTTGATGGGGATGAGATATCCCACAACAAGACGAGATGTCTAATAAATGGCGCGGGCACATTTAGTGTAATATAGAAAAATCTTGAAGATATAAAAGGGTTAAAAGAACACTATGATATGGCGATAAGAGTAAATTTCTTAAAAGGAATGGAAGTAGAAATAGAATCACCGGCAAAAAAATTTGCCGATGTATTTGGCAAAGATGAGAGATTTAATATTTAAGTGTGATTCTTATATAGGGAATAAAGATCAGGCAGTCGGTGAATTACTAGAAAACGGTGACATAAAAAAATACATGGACACTTATAATTGGGATAAAAATATTTATGAGGAAGGTGAAACCCAAAAATGCCTTGATTGTAAATTGTTGCCTATCTGTCAGGGGGGGATGTCCTCGTATGAGAAAGGAACAAAAAAACATATGTTATTTATCTGAAGACCAGTTGAAATCTGCTTTAATTAAAACATATAGATTTAACTTAAATTTACAAGAAAATTCCAAAATTAGATAAAATAAAGAAAATAATATGTTTATATGGTATCAAAGAGGAATTAGTGACTCAGAAACAGTTGAAAGTAGTCGTTTCACTGGTGCGTGTTGCTTGAGCGGCGCATGTTGCAAGGAAGAGCGTTGAAAAAAGATATTCTGAGTAAAATAGGAGTGGTTCTTGAGGAAGATTGCATGGTTTAAAAAAGATAAAATTTGCTTAGTTTAGATAAATAATTATTTCAGGTATGCCAGTAGTAAATCCTGTGGAGGAGATTATGAATAAACAACCTTTGCGTTATTGGTTTTGGTATTTACCAACTACACTTGATACTTATAAATCAGATCGAGCCGGTGTTATGATGGTTGCCAAAAATATATATGCTCCTTTGGTTTCAACATTTCTTGATGGTAAACCACAGGGAATGATTGCGGAAAGTTGGGAAATTGATAGCGCGGGAAAAATATGGCATTTTAAAATTAGAAAAGGTCTTAGATTTGATGATGGCACTCCCATTACTGCAGATATTGTCCTTAAAAATTTCAGACGTATTTTATGGCTAACCCGCAAAGAGGGGTTACTTTTAAATTCATTAATGCCGGAAATATCAGAATGGGAAAAATATGATAAACCACTTAGTTGTATATATGTAGAAAACGACATAATTGTTTTTAAGTTTAGTAAAAGACCTGTAAACCTATTTGAGGAAATAAGCATGCCCATATATGGTATAGCCAATCCAAAATGTTTTGATGAAAAAGGACAGTGGAAGGATGCATTATGTATTTCATCATCTGGACAATATAAAATAAAGGAGATAACAACATCTAAGATTGTGTTGGAATCCAGACATATTTTTCCGAAAGTTCAATTTGCTCCGGATATTGTTGAAATTAGAGCCAGAACAGATAGAAATACGATAGAAGAGATTTTGAAAGGAAATGCTGATTTAATAATACAACCCAGTTTTGATTTGAGTGATGAGGTTTTAAATAAAGTGTGTTATTCAGAACTACAAATAACATCGGAACCTACAGCGCGTATGCATTTCATGCAATTGAATGCATATAGGCCGCCGTTTAATAACAAAACTCTCCGCCAATCCATTCGCGATGTGTTTTTAAATCTATTGCAAAAAGACACTACATTTTTATCAGAAACAGAACTAAATCCTTCTTTTATCCCTAAAGGAGGGGTTGGATATATATCGTTTAAAATACCCCGAAATGTAAAAATCAAAAAGGTTGCAGAAAAAGAGGTTGTGGTCTTATTGTCTCCTGTAGAAGAGTATCCGATAAATAAGGGGCAGAAAATTCAAAAAATCCTTGAACAAAAGATTCTGCAAACCTTAAAGATGCACGGATTAAAACCTAAGGTGATTAGGTGTGACGGAGGAGAATTGATAGAAAGGAGAAGACGTGGTGATTTTGATGTCTTGTTTAGATTTTCTGGGGTATCAATTGATGATCCCTATGCTGCCCTTAGAATGATGTTTATGAGTAATATTGGAGCATGTATCCCTGATCCATCAAATACTATATCAAGACTTATTGAACAAGCAGAATCTGTTGATGACCCTAATATACGGAAACAGATTGCTGAAAAAATAAATAAAACTATTTATGATGAGGCAGCTATAATTACTTACACACATTCCAGTCTGGTTTACATTCATACAAATAATGTTGATTTATCCCATATTAATTTGTTTTCTGACCCAATAGAATTTCGCGCAGTGAATTTCCCTCCAGGGGATTTTAAAAGCGGGGATAAGTTTTATTAAAAATGAAGTATTTGATATGAAGGAGGTAAATAGCGGGAATGTAAATTTAGTTAAGGTTGAGAAGATTGAAGTAGATATTAAAAGTTTTAACTATGGTAACAAAATAGTACTTGAGAATATCAGGACGTCTTTTATACCCGGTAAGAAATATGGGATTGTTGGAGATTCTGGTTGTGGTAAATCTACGCTTGTTAAACTTTTTGTAAAGCTATATGAAAGCGATGGTGTAATGATAAATGGAAAAAATATTCATCAATATTCTTTAGAGTCATTGAGAAATAAAATATTTCTTTTACCCCATCAACCACAAATTTTTCCTCTGTCTATAAAGGAGAACATTCTTATAGGGGCGAGTGAAGAAGAAAAAAGTAGATATGATGATGTTAAAAAAATGTCTTTTCTTTGAGATCTTCTTTCTAAATATGATTTTGAGAAGAGATTACTTTCAAAAGGGGTTACCTTATCCAGTGGTGAAAAGCAGGCTATAGCCTGCGCAAGGGTGTTCATAAAAAGACCTGATGTGGTTATTTTTGATGAGGCTACATCCGCAATGGATCCAAGGTTAGAAGAAGTATTTCTTAACGAACTTGAGGAAAAACTTGGTTGTAAAGATAGAATTTTTATATTTATTTCTCATCGTCTTTCCCCAATAAAAAGATGTGATGAAATAGTTTTAATGGGTAAAAAGGCTATCCAGTTTATATATAAATCTTATGATAAAGCAGTTTTAGATGAAAGATTTATTAAACTTTATAAATCCCAGTTGAAATAATGTTAATTCAAAAAAATGATTGTTTTTAGAGATGTTTCAAGTAGGTTATATATAATTGCATTATCCTGACAGAAAAGAAGAAAAGAAATTATAAAATGATTTTTAAGCTGAGAAGATATGAAAAAGGCAAAAATATTTATAGCGTTTGAGCGCTATAATATTTTTATTGCCTGGTTTTATTGTAAATAATAGCCACAAAACAAATTTTCAGAAGAAAATAGGAAAGGTTGTGAAAATTAAAACCACTAAAAACCTAAAATTTATATATAATATAATGAGAATATTTTTGAAATCAGGGAGATATAATGAAAAAAATAATGAGTTTTGCTGGTGTTTTTGTATTTTTTTTCAATTTAATTGCCTGGGGGGCTCAGGCAAGTTCAAATTCAATTGAGTCAAAGATAGCCATTGAAAATTCGCTTGAAAAAAAAATTATACGCAGTTCTTTCAGAGGCTCTTGGCACTGATGATTTGATAATTATGATTTCAGCTCAGCTTCAGGATGAGGAAAAGAAAATTAAAGAGGAAACAGACAATCCCATTGATGATGAACAAGATAAAACAAGCGAAAAGGAGAAGGTATGAATATAGTTTTGAACGGCGCTTGTGGGAAAATGGGCAGATCCATTATAGATTTATGTAAGCGAAAATATAAAGAAATAAATATTTTTCCAGTAGATATCAAAAAAGATGAAAAAGTTTATTCAATAGAGGAATTAAAAACTATAAATTTTGATGGGATTATAGATTTTTCCTCGCCAGAGGGATCTTTTGAGATAATAAAATTAGCATTGGATCTTAAAAAACCAATAGTAATCGGAACTACTGGTTTTAGTGATATTCAAATTGAAAATATAAAAGAATACTCTAAGAAAATTCCAATTTTCTTATCTCCGAATATGAGTCTGGGGGTTAATATATGTTTCATTGTAGCTGATATAATATCAAAAAGTATTGATTGTGATATCCATATTAATGAGACTCATCATAAGTTTAAAAAAGACGCGCCAAGTGGCACAGCTTTACAATTTAAAAAGATAATGGAATCAAATGGAAAAAAAGTTTCTATTTCAAGCTCAAGAATAGGAGATATTACAGGCGAGCATGAAATTATTTTTGCGTTAAATGGTGAAAAAATCTTGCTCTCACATACTGCTTATAATAGAGAAATATTTGCTGAGGGTGCTTTAACTGCTTTGAAGTGGCTTATAAATCAACAGCCGGGCTTTTATAATTTTAAAAATATTTTTGAGGTGAAGATATGATTAAACTTTCAAATTTTATGAGGCTCTTTAAGCCTTATCTTTTTGAGGAGTTATACAGAAAAGCAAGAAGATGCGCAGAAGATGGAGTTGAGGTAATCAATCTTGCAATAGGAGATCCAGATTTACCAACCAATAAGGATATTGTCAATGTTGCAGTTGATGAAATTAAAAATCCAGTTAATCATAGATATCCAAATACAAAGGGGAATGAAAAATTAAGAAAAGCTATTTCAAACTGGCATAAAAGGAGACATCAAATTACCTTAGATTATAATGATGAAGTTTCTATATTGATAGGTTCAAAAGAAGGAATAGCTCATTTACCAGTTGTTTTGATGAATAAAAATGATATTTGTCTAATATGTGATCCGACATATCCAACATATAGAACCGGGGTGTGGATGGTTGGGGGAAAAATATATAACGTTCCTCTTAAAGAAAAAAATAATTTTTTACCGGATCTTGCTAAAATACCAAAGAAAATAATTTCAAGGGCAAAACTTTTTTTCTTAAATTACCCCAATAATCCAACCGGCGCAACCATGGATTTTGATTATATGAAAGAACTTGTTAAATGGGCGAAAAAAAATAATATTTTTCTTGCTCTTGACTGTGCTTACTCTGAGATATATTTTGATAAACCCACGCATTCAATTTTTGAAATAGATGGGGCAAGGGATATAGCAGTTGAATTTTATTCAGTATCAAAAACATATTCAATGGCTGGATGGAGAATCGGCTGGGTATGTGGAAATTCAAAAGTAGTATGTGCATTAAATACTGTAAAAGAAAACATAGATTCAGGTCAGTTTAATGCGATTCAAAATGCATCCGCCTATGCCCTGGATAATCATGAGAAAATAGTTCCTGCAATTAGAGAGGTCTTTAGAAAAAGATGTGATAGATTTTGTGATGTATTGTATAAAAGTGGATGGCGTTTTATAAAACCATCTGGAAGTTGTTTTGTCTGGGCAAAACCTCCAATAGATATGGATTCAATTAAAGCATGTGATTTTATTTTAAATAAAACGGGAGTATTACTTGCACCTGGAAGTGGATTTGGAAAATATGGGGAAGGATATGTTAGAATTTCAACAACTGAAAATGATGAACTCCTTGAAAAAGCGATGAAGAAGATTTCTGAGATAAGGTGGGATATATGATGTATATATATGTATTGTTTATAGGAGTATTAGTTTTCTTCTTTTTTTATAAATGGTTGGACGGAAAATTTTTTAGCCTTTTCACAAATTCAAAAAAAAATATAAATTTTTCACCTGAGGATTTAAGAATGGTATATGAGCCAGTTTATTTTAAATCTCAGGATGGAATTGAGTTAAGCGGCTGGTTCATCCCAAAGCTGGATGGTGAAAGTGATACTACTGTTATAGTTGGTCATGGTGCTGGAGAAAACAAATCAGATGCTTTGAAACAAACCTCATTTCTGGCTAAGTACTTTAATCTTTTATATTTTGATTTTAGAGCCTGTGGAGAAAGTAAAGGTAAGATCTGCTCATATGGATTTTATGAATCAAGGGATATACTTGGAGCATATGATTTTTTGAAAACTGTGAAAATAGAATTTGCCAGAAAAGTTGGGCTTTACTCTTCATCATGTCATTCTTTTGCTGGTGTTGATACCTTTTGTAAAACAGATATTGATTTTCTTATTCTTAAATCTCCTTCAATAAACTTCTTCAAATTTCTTAGGAAATATGCAAAAGAAAAGATTAAAATACCCTTTTTGCCAGAGTTTTTTATTAAGAAATATCTTAAAACAAAAGATTTTAATCTTGAGTTAAATTTTTCAAGCAATAACCTCAATCGTCCTATAATTTTTATATATGGCGATAAAGATGAATTTATAACTCTTGAAGAATTTGAGACTTTTTATAATTCAGTTAATCTTCCATCAAAAAATAAAATACTTCTTGTTGGAGGTTCTCATTTTAATATTCCAGATATAGCCTATTTTAGCGAAAAACTTATTGAAAACCTAAATCTAATTAATTAAAAATGTTTAAAAAAAGCGTTTAAGGATGATTTTCTAATAAATCCTAATTTTTAGGAGCAAATATATAAAAACTTCCATTTGCTTTCATTGACGAGGCTTCTAACTCAGCTTTTTTCCCACTTCCCCAGAACAAATCTATCCTGCCTGCGCCTCTTATAGCACTTCCTGTATCGTGAGTGACTATAAATCTAGAAAATCTTTTAAACTCAATTATAGTTTCTCCGTTTTCATCGCTAACAGGTTTTGTAGAGCTTATATAAGCAACAAAACCATATGGGATATAAGCAGGATCTATAGCTACTGAACGACCACTTACAAGATCTTTTGATATAGCTCCTTGAGGAGATGAGTCCTTATCTTTGATGGTGAAAAATATATATCTTGGATTTAAATTTACAAGTCTTTCCTCCCTATCCTGAGGTTGAGATGAAAGATATTTAATAAAACTTTTAAAATTCATTGAAGGGATTTCACCACAATCCATAAGTATTTTTTGAACACTTACAAACTTCCAGCCATTTGCTCCATCAAATCCTATCCTTGCATAATCCCCATCTAAAAAGCGCAGGATGGAAGAGCCCTGAATTTGAGCAAGCATTATCTCAGCAGGGTGATTTGAATATGCTATTTCAATATTAAACTTATCTATTTCCCCTTTTCTTATCTCTTCAGTGGAATAATATTTTACAAGATTTCCGTTTTCATCATATCTTCCGTAGTCAAAATCCATACCATTCACTTTAACAAGATCCGGTGGTTTTAGATGAAGTGGATATTTGTATATATCATCTTTTTCCCTTTTAACAGCTATTTCACTTTCATAGTATCCAGTAATTGTAACATCATTTGTTTCATCGCTTACTGCTTTATAAATGTTAAACTCTTTTTTTAAGACATTTAAAATTTCGCTTAAAGACATTGAAGATGAAAAAATTTCATAAAGCCTTTTGTTAGCTTTAAGCATTTTAGATTTTGAATATGAATCTTTTCCTATTTTTGCATAAAAACTTTCAGGTTTTACCTCCCAGTATTCTATATTTTCAGAAATCGCTTTTAAAAGCGAATTTCTATCTATGTCGTCTTCCAGTTTGGTTAAGGCGCTAAAATCGGTAGAGGAAACATCTTTGACAGGATTGTCTATATCATAATATTCAACGCCTTTTATTTCAGAGAAACTTTTTGGACAGGAGTTTTTATTTTCAAAAAAAGTGGGGGAAGGAGATGGCAAATCGGTTTCTTGGGTAAACCTAAATTCAAAAGCTTCTACATTAAAACTTATTACTGAAATTATCAACACAATGATTATGCTCATACATCTATATAAAAATTTTAATAAAAGATATTAAAAACATCAAGGGTCTAAAGGACATGAAATAATATGAATATTACCTGCCGGGACGGTTTAACTATCATATCCCCTCTCCTTTTTTGGAGAGGATTAGGGTGAGGAGATTTAATTTTTCACCCTCATCCTTCACCTTCCCCCATCAAGGGGGAAGAGATTTTGACACTCACTTTGTTTCCTCCCATTAAAAAACAATTCATCGGTGTTTTCCCGATTCAATTATTTATGGCGTTTCTCAATACCATAACATATACATAACCAATTACAGTCGTAGAAAATTTTAAAAGATAAACAGCTAATTTTATAAAGAATTATCATCCACAGTTTAAACACGATCGTGTAAAATTAGTGGATGTTTTTTTGAAAGTAAAATACCCTAGACTGACCGCCCCGGTCAGTCCGCTATTGGAGATATATCTATTTTTTATTACACACTTTTCAATAGATTTACAAATATTATTCTACGGCTCCAGCGGCCTTAAAAATCTGTCCAACATGTTTCTGATATTTTGCAATTACACGAATCAAATCATCTAAAAGTAACCATGAGGCTCAATGTCAACTCATTTAGAATGTAACCGAAATTTATATAATCCCCAACTAAAGGAGTGTTGCATTATGAACTTGAGCTTTAAAATGAAATTAAAATGGAATATCTTAATTTGAAGAAAGTAAAATTAAATATCCATTAGATTGATTTTTATCAACTCCACTTTAAAAGACGATCGTCTTCCAGAGTGGAGTAAATTTTGGAAGATAAAATGTTATAAATATGTTTTTATGATCTAACACACACAAAAAAACTGCTTATGTGGATAACTAATATGGTTACATTTTTAGATGAGCTGCCCGGTTAAAGGCTTCTTCTATTTCCCTTTTAAATTTGTTTTTTTTCACCTTAATAAGGAAATGTTGTTCAATCTGAAGCATTCTAAAAGCAGGATTTCCTGTATCAGTAGTACTCTTTTTAGCTTTCTCCTTGAGTTCATGAAAGCATTTAGTATATTCATCATTGATAACCAATTTAAGCTCTTCTTCACTATTTAGTGTTTTTTTAAATTCACTAATTTTTTCTTCTAATGCTTTAAGAGTATTTCCTGAAACTTTAGGAGCCCAAAACATATAATGAACTTTATTAAAACATTTATTTTTGTTAATATTTTCTTCTACATAAGTTTTCATATTCTCAAATTTACTTAAGATTTTCTCTACTGTTGTGTCTAGAGTTTTTCCATATAATATCCCATCCAAATGTGTAGCAACTTCACAAATAAATATAGTCTTTTCAGGAAAATTAAAGCCCATAACATCTATTTCTCCTTGACCCTTACCCGTTTTTACATTATAACAGACAATTTTACAGCCTTTACAGTGTTCTAAGTAAGCTCTTACCAAATATTCTCCCATTTCTGGTAGCATTTTATCCTCCTAAAATCACAGTTTTATTATAAAAAATTTTTTCGCAGGCCGCCCCTCGCAAAACTGTATTGCAAATGTTTTGCTGCGGGCTTTCGAATCCCGCGAAATGCTTGACGCATTTCTTAGTAAAGCACGGAAGGGGTGGGATTCGGTTGCAAATAAAATTCGCTCACCGCTCATTTTTTCGCAACCCGCTCCTCGGCAAACTGTAAAGCACAAGTTTGCCTGCGGACTTTCGAATCCCGCGAAATGCTTGACGCATTTCTTAGCAAAGCACGGAAGGGGTGGGATTCGAACCCACGAGGCGGATAAACCGCCTACCGGTTTTCAAGACCGGCGCTTTCAACCGCTCAGCCACCCTTCCATTAAACTTACATTTATCCAGTTCTAATCTGTCTTCTAATAGAACTTTTGTTTTCAAAACTTTTTTGCTTCGCGGTTACACCGCGTTGGCGACTCCGCGCCAAACTCTCCCTGAGCAGAAAACCCACGTTAAGTCGAGCGCAGCCACCCTTCAACTAATTAAATCTTTCTAAAAGACTTACACTAAAAATAAATTATATCAATTTTTGTAATCCAATTACTAAAAACGAATCAAATCATGTAAAATGTAACCATAAGGCTAAATGTCAACTCATTTAAAATGTAACTGAAATTTATATAATGTAACCCTCAATAAAGGAGGGTTGCATTATGAAGTTGAGGTTCAAAAT
>JAINCQ010000042.1:0-46919 GCA_036574205.1 Elusimicrobiota bacterium
TTGGTGGTTACTTTCAGTCTCAAAGTATCCTTGAGATTAACATAATGCTACAGATTGATAGACTTAAAACAAGAAAATGGAAGGCTGCTGCGGCTGTAATGAAAGCGAAAGCATATGAACTTTTACAGCTCTTTAATATGAGGTTTTACAATGAGACACAATATTCTTGACAAGTGCCACCATGAGTAGTCAAAGGGCACTCTAGGTTTACAAAAGATATGTCTGCATTTTGTATCAAGGGAAGTGCATTACCAAAAACTTCTTCTTTTTTTTCTAATACTATTTTTTCAAATCTTCTGCATGGGGCGAAATCTCCAGTAAGTAAAATATTGAACTTATTATCCATTATATAATTCTCCCTAAATTTCCATTTATACCATCAATAAAAGCTTTTTTTATAAGTTTTAATCGATTAATAAAAAATTCATAATCTTTTAATTTATTGATATTTCTCACAATTATTTGAAGAAATTTAATTCCGAAATATATTCGACTATGATTTTTAGATGATAAATAAGTATGATTCCTTATTGCATAATAAACTTTCATATCACTTTGCTCTTTACTAAAATAACCATTTCCACCAAGTTGCACATCTATATCAATTATTTGACTAAAAAACATGTATAGATTACATATTGATTATTTTCCATTCTTTGTGAATATTCGGTGTCATCAGCATATAAGTAAAAAGCTTCATTAGGATAACCTATTTTTTCAATTATTTTTTTATTGATAAATAAACCACCATAAGAAGCATGTCTCCTTCGTGCTACTGGAAAATTAATTTCTTTTTTATCATTATCTTTCTGGGAAAATTTTGATATCATTTTCTCTAAAAAAGTTTTGTCTTGACCCAAAAATTCACCAGTTGATACATTCTGATAAAGAGAATTTTTATCCAAAATTTGCTTTGAGAGAGGATCTAATATTTTCCGATAAGAAACAAGTACAACTTTATCATTATTAAAACATTCCAAAGTTTTAGCTAAATTTTTTAAAGAATTTTCTTGAGGAACATTATCATCATCCAAAAGCCATATAAATTCACATTCTGGATCATTATATGCCTCTTCAAGCCCTCTTTTAAATCCTCCAGCTGAGCCATAATTATCAACAAGATAAAGGACTTTTATTTTATCGCTTCCTAACTCTTGTTCATAAGCTTTTAGCTGTTCTCTACTTTGAGGTGCTGAATTGTTATCAACTACTATAACTTTTGATAGTCCTTCCCTTAAAGCACCGTCTATAACTTGTTTAACAAGATGAAAACGATTCCCATATGTTACTGTTACTGCAAAGGTGGTCATTGACTAACCTGAAAAATATTTTTTATATCATCAATGAATTTAGCTCGTTCATTCTTTATAATTTCTCTGTATTTTGCAAATTTCTTAACTTCTTCTTCATAATTATCAAAACAACTTCTTATTTTTTTAATTATCAAAGGAATGTTTTTAATACTTAAATCATATTTAAACTCATCTTCTATGGGAACATCTTCATAAAATTTTGCTGATCCATTTTTACCAACAATTACACAACAACCTGATATTGCTGCTTCTCTTGGGATTCTATCTTTACCTGGATGATTACCAAAGTCTATATATACTTTTGCAGTTGAAAGCAAATTTGCGACTTCATCTCTTGTCATATTCTCTATCGGTACAAACTTAATATCTTTAGCCTCTTCTATAATCGCTTTAGTAAATTCAATACCTTTTTTAGGATTATAGACAACAATATCTTCTTTTTTAGTATTAATGTTGTTTATCTGTCGTTCAATAAATAGATTATTTAAATAATCGCCTAGAAAAAATATATTATTTATACTTTTATTTTTTAACATCTGCCTTGCATATTCACTCTGAACAAAATGAATAATTTTTTCTTTTTTACTAAATCTATAAATTTGTCTTGGGTAAATATGTAAGTAATATAAAATAGATTTAATCATTTTTTTAAGTTTATTCTTTGAATTTAAAAAACCAAAATGATTATCTACACTCAGCCACCATATAACTTTTTGTATTGAATAATAGTTATACAGTAATTCTGTCTTTGTTTCTGGAACCACTAAAATATTGTTATAATCATCCTCAATTTCCTCGACGAATTTATTATTATAACCTTTATAATCCTCAGCTACTGGATCTAAATTCTTATTTCTGTCATAATAAAACATATAAGCATCAAAACCCAAATTAGTCAATTCATGAACTAATTGGTGTAATGCCTCTGGACCACCAGTTATGCGGTTTGCTGGGCATGCTACAAATATTTTAGTAATATTCTTTTTAATAATTAATTGCTTTGTCATTTCACTTCCTTCTCAAAAACTTCTAAAGCCCTCTCTACCACGTCATCCATATCATAGTATTTGTACTCTGCCAATCTTCCTACCAAAATAAGATTTTTAAATTTTTTTGAATATTCAAAATACTTAGAATACTTTTCTTGATTCTCTTTTGTAAAGATAGGATAATAAGGTATGTTCTTACCTCTTTTATGCTCTTGTGGATACTCTTTTAAAATTGTCGTTTTTGGAGTTTTAACTGGATGAATATGTTTAAACTCTGTTATTCGTGTAAACTCATAATCATTCGGATAATTTACCGTTGCTTTTTCCTGATAAAACTCTTTTTCAACAGTTTCAAACCTCATATCCAAACTTCTATAAGGCAGCTCTCCAAACTTATAGTCAAAAAGTTCATCTATTTGTCCAGTATAAATTACTTTCCCTTCAAACTTAAAACCCAAAAAATAAAAATCGTAACCCCTTAATTCACAAACCTCTCTAAAATCAGTATTAAGCAAAATTTTAATATTTTTATGTGATAACATCCTTTCTACCATTCTGGTATACCCATCCTTAGGCACAAACTGGTATTTGTCATTAAAATATTTATTATCACGTCCTATAAAAATAGGAACCCTTGCTGTAACAGCTTCATCCATATCTTCAGGTTTCATACCCCATTGTTTTATGGTATAATTTAAAAATACCTTATTATAAATGTAATCTGCTAAAAACTGTAAATCAGGATCAGTTGACTTTTTTAATTCTAATATAGGAACCCTGGTATTGTAGGCGTATGTTTTTAATAGTTTTTCTTCAAGAGTCCTTGCCTTTGAATGGGGAAATAATTCATAGAGGGTATTAAAATTAAATGGTATTGGCACCTTTTTATCATCTATATAGGCTGATACTTCATGATTATATATATGCCAATCTGTAAATTGCGATAAATACTGTACTACCTTCTCACTGTTGGTGTGAAATAAATGCGGACCATATTTGTGAATTAGAATATTATTCTCGTCCTTATAATCAAAGCAATTACCCGCAATATGATTCCTCTTTTCTATTAAAAGCACTTTTTTATTTAACTGCGTAGCAATGCGCTCTGACAACACAGAACCTGCTAATCCTGCACCTACTACAATGTAGTCAATCATTCGTTTATCCTCCTCATATAATAATTAAAGCTACCTGTTCATGTAAACTATTATAAGTTAAATATTTGTATTTCTTTCCTGTTTCTTTAATGAATTCTTGAAACGCTTTATATTCGTGATCCTCCCATCCTGGATAATTAAAATATTCATCAAAAACGATTACCGTACCACTAACTATTTGATTTTTTAAAAAATTAAAAACTGTTTTCGTCGAGGAATATACATCACAATCTATATGAAGATAAGCTATTTTTCGCTTTTCCTTTTGCACAAACAAAGGTAACGTTTCCTCAAACAAGCCCTTTATCAATTTAACATTTTTTTCTACTTGTGGTAAATTATTAAGAGCAAATGCTTCCTTAGGGAAACCATCTCTCCAAAATTCAGGCAACCCTTCAAAAGAATCAAATCCATATACGTCATATTTTGAAAGTTTTTTCGCTATATAGTTTAGTGTATCACCTTTATAAACGCCAAATTCCAAAACTATTCCGTTTTCAATAGTGACATTATTAATGGCTATATCATGAACTTTGTATTTGCTATCAACTGAAATAACATCTTTCATGTTCTTTTCAACATAATCAGCCGTCGATTTTAATGCTCTATATGCTAATTCGAGTTTAATATTTTGTGTTTGTGAATTAAGAACATAATTTAGAATGTCAATTATAAAATTTCTAATTTTATTTTTAAAATATTGCTTCATCGCTATCAACTTCCTTCTTTATTTGATTAAATTTTAACATTGAAAACACAGTGACTAATATTTCCGTCAACACAACTGAGATAGAAGCGCCAATAGCTTCAAAATAGTAAGTCGTAATAAAAATATGCATTATGTGAAATAAAGATATTTTTAATAAGAAATTATTTACTATCTCTTGCCTTCGAAGAGCAAATAGACCTTGAACTGCATATAAATTGCTTAATGCAACAATCATTGGTAAAAAGGACATTATTTGAAGAAGAATAATAGAATCTTTAAATTGATTACCCAAAAACAAGTAAATTATTGTCTTAGAATATAGAAGAATAAACATAGAAATTAAAAATGTAAAAGCAAAAATAACCTTTGCTAATTTTCTTATGACCCGAAAAGCTCTTTGTGGATCATTATGAAATTTACTTGACATAAATGGATATAAAGTTTGAGATAAAGGAACCATTAGTACTTTAAATGCGTGTATTATTTTATCTGCCGCTGCATAATAGCCTACTATTGTATTATTTGTAAATAGCCCTAATATAAATGTAGTTGAAACTGTATATAAACTAATAGCCACATTAGAAATAAAAATTTGCGTTGCCTCTCTTAAATAATACTTTAAAGTATCAATTTTTTGAAATGCAAATTCTATGCCAAAATATCGCCTGATAAAATATAATGCATAAACCCCACCAACTATACCTCCTAAACCCCCAAGTATCGGAACCATATAATAATCATCTTTCTTTTTTACAAAAATAAATATTGCTACGGTAAAAATCAATCTACTTAACAAGTTAATGTAGGTAATATACTTCATCCTCTCAATACCTTGAAAAAACCATACCGGAAAAAGCACCTGTCCTATCACACCGCCAAATATAAGAAAATATATCATCGCATCTTTCCTAAACTTTTCAAAACTATATATCAAAATACCAAGCAACAAAAAAGATATGCACATAAGCGCAAACTTAATTATCATTACAGATGAAAATATCTCACTCAATTTAGACTTATCATCCCTATGAATACTTATTTCCCTGGTCGCAGTTAAATTAAATCCATAATCCGTAATAATATTAAAATACGCCACAGTCGCTCCAGCAAATGATAATAGTCCAAAATATTCCACACCTAACACACGCACTAAATACGGAAAAGTTACAAGTGGCAATAGATAATTTATTGCCTGCAAAATACTAAGATAAAAAAAGTTTGACACTAATACTTTCTTATCAGAAGTGTTAGTAAAATAATCTATTATCTTCATATTTATTTCTAAACTCATTTTCATATTATATTATAATAAAATTTACCACTATTATCTTTATTTAGTAAAAGATACAAAATATTAATTTAACATCTTTTTTTGTTTAGATAATCATTTTATAATTTGAAAAAGTTACGATACATATACAACATTAAAGTCTAAGGGTTTTAGCATGTAAAAGCTATATAATCCATAAAATTTTTAAATTATTTGGCAAAAGCAGGATATTTATTATTTTGACTAATTAGCTTAAAATTTAGAAAACCCAGACTCCACTTTAAAAGACGATCGTCTTCCAGAATGGAGTTAATTTTGGAAGATAAAATGTCATAAATATGTTTTTATGATCTAACACACACAAAAAAAACGTTTATGTGATAACTAATATGGTTATTTTTAGATGAGTTGACAGGCATCCAATTAGCAAATCCAAATATAATAAACCTATGTGGTTTTTATTCTCTAATATGAGGTAAAACGACAAAATCATTAAAATAGGATTGTGTTATAATTTTCAATTGCAAATTGTTCAAAATTGTCAAAATAGATAATATTACCTTCCGGGATAGTTTAACTGTCATATCCTCTATCATTTTTCACCCTCATCCTTCACCTTCCCCCATCAAGGGGGAAGGGATTTTAACACTCGTTTACGCTACATTCTAAAGAGCCTCCATCTTCCTGCTACACATATCCCCTCTCCTTTTTTGGAGAGGGTTAGGGTGAGGAGATTTAATTTTTCACCCTCACCTTAATCCTCTCCCATCAAGGGAGAGGAAAATAAATGGCTGAGGAAATTTAAGGGGGAAGGGATAGTTTAACCTTTCCGGAATGTAAAACCAGCTTTTGTTTGGTTTAAAAAAATCATCCACACTTTAACCACGACCGTGTAAAATCAGTGGATGTTTTTCTGAAGACAAACACACTCAATTAACCGCTCAGCCCAGTCTGCTACTGGAAATATATCTGTTTTTTTACACACCTTTCAATAGATTTACAAATATCATTTTACAACCCCACAACCTTAAATCTGTCCAATATGTTTCTGATATTTTGCAATAGTTTAAGCGTTTTGAACTCATAAGTCAGTAATTAACAATAAGTAATAAATAAAAAATGCTAAAATGTTTATTGGTATTAATTTTTATTATAGAAAAGGAGATACAAAAAAATGAAGACATATTCTTTGAATGTTATTCCAGATCTTCCAGAAAATCTTAAACCTTTAGAGGAACTTGCCACAAATATGTGGTTTACCTGGAACTGGGAAGCTATTATGATGTTCGTTTCAATAGATGAGGATTTGTGGCATAAATCGCACAGAAACCCTAAGTGGGTATTGGGTACGCTTTCACACGAGCGCCTAGAGGAACTGGGAAAAAACGAGGAGTTTCTCAAAAAACTTTATGAAGTTAAAAAGAAATATGATGATTATATGAATTTTAAAGATACATGGTTTAATAAACATAAAACAGATAATGAAACTGATATGCTTGTTGCTTATTTTTCAATGGAGTATGGAATAGGCGAAGGACTTCCAATATATTCGGGAGGACTTGGAATGCTTAGTGGAGACCATTTAAAATCATCATCTGATATGGGACTTCCTGTTATTGGAGTTGGTCTTTTATATAGAAAAGGATATGTTCAACAGGTTTTAAATAGAGATAACTGGCAGACAGAGGCATACCCTGAAAACGACTGGTATAATATGCCTGTGGAGATAGTCAAAGATAGAGAAGGAAAACCTTTAAGGGTAAGCGTTAATTTAGCGGGAGAAGAAGTAAAGATAGGAGTCTGGAGGGTGCCGGTTGGAAGGACTTCACTTTTTTTGCTTGATACAAATGTCCCTGAAAATTCTCCCCTATCAAAAGGTATAACCGAGCAACTTTATGGCGGAGATAGGGAAAACAGAATAAAGCAAGAAATTGTTCTTGGGGTTGGGGGATACAAAGCACTTAAAGCAATGGGTTTATCTCCAACAGTTTATCATGTCAATGAAGGACATTCTGCGTTTTTGTTGCTTGAAAGGATAAGGGATTTTATGGTTGAAAAAAAATTCAGTTTTTACGAAGCAAAGAAAGCAGTATGGGCTACAAGTGTTTTTACAACCCATACTCCGGTTATGGCTGGAAATGAATATTTTGATTTTGATCTTATAAAAAAATATTTTGCTGATTATTCCAGAGATCTTGGGATTAGTTTTCCGGAGTTTCTTGATCTTGGAAAAGAAGAAAAAAATTCATTGGGTTTTTGTATGACGGTTCTTGCAATGAGGCTCTGCGCTTATAATAATTCTGTTAGCAAGTTGCATCAGGAGACAACTAAAAAAATGTGGCATAAAGTATGGAATAATCTGCCATTATATGAAATTCCGATAGACAATATCACCAATGGCGTTCATACCAGTTCCTGGATAAGTCATGAACATTATGAGGAGTATAAAAAATATATATGCGATAAAGCGATTGATAGTTCTATGGTTGAGACTTGCAATTGGGAAAATATAAACAATATTCCTGATGAAGTATTGTGGGAGATAAAAAAAATAAGGAAAAACAAACTTATTAAACTTGTCAGGGAAAGGTTAGTAAGGCAGTATAAAAGACTTGGAGCGGATACAACTGTTATTAAAGAGTTAGAGAACATTTTAAATCCGGATTATTTGACAGTAGGTTTTGCAAGAAGGTTTGCAACCTATAAAAGAGCAAACCTTTTTATGAGAAATATTGAAAGACTTATGAATATTGTAAATAATGATAATATGCCAGTTCAATTTATTATATCGGGAAAGGCCCATCAGGCAGATACTGCCGGGAAAGAACTTATAAAACAGGTTGCTTCATTAAATCTTGATAAAAGATTTAAATCCAGAATAATTTTTGTGGAAGATTATAATATGAATGTGGCAAGATATATGGTTCAGGGAGTGGATGTATGGCTTAATAATCCTATAAGACCGCTTGAAGCAAGCGGGACAAGCGGAATGAAGGCAGCTATAAATGGGGTTCTCAACCTTTCCGTTCTTGATGGATGGTGGGTAGAGGGATACAGCCCTGAAGTTGGATGGGCTATTGGCGGAGTTGACACATACAGAAGCGATGAAGAAAGGGATTATGTAGAATCTGAGGCAATATATAATTTACTTGAAAAGGTGATTGTTCCACTTTATTATGACAGGGACAACGGAATTCCAAGGAAGTGGATTTCTATGTCAAAAAAATCTGTTTCAAAGCTTGTCCCTTATTTTAACACCGACAGAATGCTTAGAGAGTATTATGAAAAGTTTTATGTTAAATCTCATTCTTATTTTAAGAAGCTTGTTTGTCAAAATTTGATAAAAGAAAGCGTTAGTAAATGGTGGGATAGGATATTAAAAAATTTTATGAATATAAAAATTGAAATATACAATTTCAAGTTAGATTCAGAAATAAAGACAGGTGACAAATTTATGGTAAACGCTATTGTTAAATCTCATGATATTCTACCTGAGGATATCAAGGTTGAGATTGTCGTTGGATCTCTTGATGGAGATTTGATATTTAAATATGGAAGGGCATTTGAAATGAAAATGGTTGATAAAAAAGGATCAGATTATTTTTATCAAGCTGAGGTTAAATGTTATAAGAGCGGAAGACATGATTTTGCTGTAAGAGCGGTTCCTTTTCATAAAGACCTTCCCGATGTTTTCATCCCTGGATTTGTCGTTTGGAATGAATAGTATATGTCTAAACCTAAATGCATTCCTGTAATTTTTTATCATCATGTGTCGCCATATTTAGATATTCATCCATCAGTTTTTGAAAAGCAGATAGAATATCTCAGTTTAAAAGGGTATTCGGCAATAACGCTTTATGAACTTCGTAATTTTATGCTTTATGGCGCTATTAATGTTTCAAAGCCAGTTGTTATAACCTTTGACGATGGATATTATGATAATTATGCTTTCGCATATCCTATTTTAAGAAAGTTTAATTTTAAGGGAACAATATTTGTGATAACAAGCAGGATTAAAGATAAAAGAGAATGCAAGGTAGATTTTGAAAATGAATCTTATAACAATAAAAATAATCCAGATAATTTTATAACCTGGGAAGAAGCAAAGGAGATGGTGGAAAGCGGAGTAATAGACATACAATCACATACACATTTGCATTACAGGGATGGAAAATCATGGGAAAAAGTGGCTGATATGGATATAAAACAGGATTTGATTCTGTCAAAAAAAATGATTGAATCGAAAACTAAAAAAACTTGCGATTTTATATGCTGGCCATGGGGAAGATATGATGAGTATATGATAGAAATGGCTAAATCTGCTGGTTATAAAGGGTGTCTTACCACAAAAACAGGAAGTAATTTTTTTGGGGGGGATGTTTACAGAATTAATAGGATAAATATATGGAAAAACGATGAGCGCTGGTTTAAAAACAGAATGAAAATTTATTCAAATGCGTTTTTATCAAGATTCTATTCCGGTTTTTATGGAATAGATAGAAAAATCAAGAGAATTTTAAAGATTTTATAAAGTTTATCAAATTTGGTATAATTATATTAGATAAAAGTAAAGGAGCTTGAAAATGGCAAAAGGAAAAGTAAAGTGGTTTAATAATAAGAAAGGTTTCGGATTTATAACTCCCGAAGATAATTCGCAGGATGTATTTGTCCATTATAGCGTTATAGAAAAACAGGGTTTTAAAACCCTTAAGGAAAATCAGGAAGTTGAATTTGAAGCCTCTCAGGGCGAAAAAGGGCTTAAAGCTACCAAAGTTGTTCCATTAGCTGTTAAAAAAGAAGAAAAGAAAGAAGAGCCTAAAAAATAAAAAACTATTCCTCAAATTTTTCCACAGTAAAAGTAAAAAGCTGGGTATTTTTGTCTTTCCAGCAGTTTCTTTCAAGTCCTGCTTTCTGCTGGCAAAGTTCTCCAAGAAAATCTTCTTTAGTGTTAAAATAATCCCAGACCTGAGGAAGAAATAATCCACTTCCCTTACTGGATACGACAACTACTCCCTGTTGTTTTTGTTTTATTTCATCTATAGAATTTATTTTTTTCATCGGCGAGAGTATTGATATTTCAATTTTTATCTTTTTAAGCTCTTCTGCCTTAAGAGGTGAAAATCTTGGATCATTAAATCCAGCTACAACTGCAAAATATCCCACAGCGTCAGAAAGAGTCAATCTGGGTTCTGTGCTTCCCATACATCCCCTCAGATATCCGTTTTCGGTTATTGTAACAAATACTGCTTTTGGAAGATTCAACTTCGGATTTTGCTCAAGTTTTGATTCTATTATGTTTTTATCGCCTTTTAGATATGACTCTATTGAGTTTCTTGCTTTTTTAAGTAAATATTTACGTTCCTCTGTTTCAAGTTTTTCTTGCTTTTTTGTTATATTCTTATCATAAACAAAGGCTCCGCTTATATATCCCACTACACTTTCTTTAGAAGAATAAATTGGATTTTCATCGTTTGAGTTTTTATTTTCAAATGCGGTAAAGGTGTTTGCTCCAAGAAGTTTAGAAAGCCTTATCCCGACAATTATCGCTGATGAGCCACAGGCAATTGTATTAAGGTTTTTAATATTTTTTGATAAAATCATTTTCTGAGTTAAATCAAAATACTGCTCGTTCATTGTTTTGATTGCCTCTATTGCGGTTCTGTCGCTATTATGGGCTGTTTCGTAATCTGGGTAATGAGAAAAATCAGAGGATATAATAATAAATACTTTCCTTTTTGTTTTTTCAATTGTATTTTTGATTTCTTCAGCTATTTTAATTAGTTGTGATACATCCTGTGTGTTGACTAATATTGGTATTATCTTTGTTTTCTTAAATTTATATTGAATAAATGGTAGTTGAACTTCTATAGCATGTTCATTCTCAAAAGCAATTTTATCTATCTTAAAAAGCTTGTTTTCTTTAAGTATTTTTATAAATTCTTGGTCTACCTCCACTTTCCCAAGAGGGGTAAGAAAATCCTCATCACAGGTTATTGCTCCATCTATTAATACTCTATGAGATGGTGATATTATTATAAAGCTTTCATATGTACCATTTATTACAGAGTATGAAATTGCCATAAGTCTTCCGGAAAATTGATATCCTGCATGTGGCGATATAATTGCTTTTAATTCTAAGTTTTCAGCAAGTTTTTTATAAGATTTAGTTTTCTCAAATGAGTTTTTTATGAAGTTTTCTATATCTTCTTTTTTATCAGGATAGAATTTTCCATTAACATATGGTCCAATATCTGAAAAAAGTAGAGTTATTAAATAAAAAATAAGTATTTTTATCATTTTTTAAATTTTATTTTTTTTATAAAATTCCGTTATAAATTTCCAGGCTTCATTTGCAGTTTCAACATATGTAAATATGTTTAAATCATCATAAGATATATATCCACATTTTGCCATAAGATTAAAATTTATTACTTTCTTCCAGTATTTTTTCCCAACGAGGATAACAGGTATTCTTCTTTTTTTCCCTGTTTGAAGAAGGGTTAAAACTTCAAAAAGCTCATCCAGAGTTCCAAACCCGCCTGGAAAAGCAACCATGGCTTTTGCGCGCATAACAAAATGCATTTTTCTTATTGCAAAATAATGAAACCTGAAACAAAATTCTTCTGATATATAGGGATTTGGATCCTGTTCCATTGGTAGTGTTATGTTTAAACCTATGCTTTTTTCTCCACATTCCCATGCGCCTCTGTTGGCAGCTTCCATTATGCCTGGCCCGCCACCAGTGACTATTATCAATTTTTTGCCGTTTATTTTATTTTTTGAAACAAGTTTTGCAAATTTAAGTGCCTCATCATAATATTTTTCTGATTTTAAAAGTACCTTAGCGCTCTTCAATTTTTCTATAAGTTCTTTATCTGATGGATTTTTCTTTAATTCATCTTCTATTACCTTTATTCTTTTAAGTGAATCTTCTCTATTGAATATTCTTGCGCTTCCAAAACAGACTATAGTATTTTCAATTTTATACTTATTAAGTATCATATGTGGTTTCATTAACTCTAATTGAAGTCTTATTGGTCTTAATTCATCGCTTCTTAAAAATTCAAGATCTTCATAAGCTTTTCTGTAAGATTTAGCGTGTTTAAGCCTGTTTACTCTTTCAAGTTTTATGTTATCATAGATTCCTGTTTCCTTCTTCATTTCTTTATCCATTTTAACCCCTTTTTCTTAAAAAGTTTATCGAATTTTCAAAAATTCCTTTTTCATCAATTTTCAATTTTTCATAAAGTTCTTGTTGTTTTCCGTACTCTATAAATTCATCAGGTATGCCAGTTCTAAATATTTCCTGTTTAATCCCCATATCTGAAAGTGTTTCAAGCACAGCGCTTGAAAAACCGCAGGCTAAGGCATTATCTTCTACAGTTATTATTTTTATTTTTGCCGCTTCTTTTAAGGCTTCTCTGTCAA
The DNA here is from genome assembly GCA_036574205.1 of Elusimicrobiota bacterium. Taxonomy (GTDB): domain Bacteria; phylum Elusimicrobiota; class Elusimicrobia; order Elusimicrobiales; family UBA9959; genus JAAYVG01. The sequence continues at coordinate 12,867 of JAINCQ010000042.1, forward strand.
TCGGTTTTATAAATCTAAAATAGTAAACCCCTGCATTTATATTTTCCTTTTCAAGTTTTTCCGCAGCTTTTATAGCTGGAAAAAGTCTACTACCAGTAGCGATAATGTTAATATCTTTTCCTTCTTTTATTTTTACCGCTTTTCCAATCTCATATTTTTCAAATTCTCCGATTTTTACACCAAAAGCCTTGCCTCTTGGGTATCTTATTATAACAGGTTTTGAAATTGTGGTAGCTGTATATAAACAATTTCTAAGTTCATTTTCATCAGATGGCGCCATGATGACAATATCTGGAAGCATTCTGAAAAGTCCTATATCAAAAACTCCATGATGAGTAGGCCCGTCTTCTCCCACAATTCCAGATCTATCCATACAGATAATTACTGGAAGTTTTTGAAGGCATATATCGTGCATTACCTGATCAAATGCTCTTTGCATAAAGGAAGAGTATATTGCAACTACTGGTCTAAATCCCTGGGTTGCAAGCCCTGCTGCAAATGTTAAAGCATGCTCTTCGGCTATGCCTACATCAAAATATCGGTATGGAAATTTGTCTCTAAATCTATCAAGTCCGGTGCCTTCCGGCATTGCTGCAGTAATTGCAACTATACGTGGATCTTTATAAGCAAGTTCAACTATAGTTTTTGAAAAAACCTCAGTAAATGTTGGAATATTTTTATCTCCCGCTATTTTTATGACCTCTCCAGACTCAACATCAAACTGAGCTGTCCCGTGAAAGTTTATGGGTTTATCTTCAGCATGTTCATAACCTTTACCTTTTTTTGTAACTAAATGCAGCAAAACTGGTCCTTTTAAATCCTTAAGGTATCCTAAAACTTCAACCATTTCTTTTATGTTGTGTCCGTCAATAGGACCGAAGTATCTAAATCCCATTTCTTCAAATATCATTCCAGGGAAAAACAAAACCTTCGCTCTTTTTGCCAGTTTAAGTATATTTTTGCCCCAGAACTGAAATCTGTTAAGAAATACCTCCATTTTTTCACCAGCATTTTTTATTGTTCCTAAAGTCAAAAGTTTTGCAAGTATCTTTCCAAGCTGTCCAACTCTATGTGATATAAACATCTGGTTATCGTTTAAAACAACAAGCATATCCTGACCTAAATGTCCTATATTTTGCATTGCCTCCCAGCTCATTCCTCCGGTCATAGCGCCATCCGCCACCACGCATATAACCTTATAATTTTCTTTTAAAATATCTCTTGCAGAGGCAATCCCGCAGGCTGCGCTTAAAGCTGTGGAGGCATGTCCTGCACCAAAAACATCATGTTCGCTTTCACTTCTTTTCAAAAATCCAGAAATGCCTCCCATCTTTCTTATAGTTTCAAATTTTTCATATCTTCCGGTAATAATCTTATGAGCGTATGCCTGATGACCGGTGTCAAATATTATTTTGTCGGTGGGGGAGTTATAAACATAATGCAGGGCTATTATTAAATCAGTAGCCCCAAGGCTTGAGGCTAAATGTCCGCCATTTTTACTTATAACATCTATTATATGATCCCTTATTTCCTTTGCAAGTATCTCTAATTCTTCTACTTTTAATCTCTTTAAATCATTTGGTCCTTTTATATAAGGTAAATATCTCATTTATCTCTCCTTATTATAAGAAAGGCAAGATCTTTCAAAAGTTGCTTATAAATATTATTTAAGACTATTTTTTCAAGACTATTTATGGCAGAGTTAAAAAGACGTTCAGCAATTTTTTGTGATTCTTCAATTCCAAATAACGATACATATGTAAGTTTTTGATTTTTTAAGTCACTTCCCATTTTTCCAAGTTTTTTCTTATTCCCGATAATATCAAGAATATCATCAGTTATTTGAAAAGCAAGCCCTATTTTTTTCCCGAAATCAGATATATTATTAAATTGAGAATATTTTTCAGATAAAATACATCCTATTTCACAACCTGCCATTATCATATCTGCTGTTTTGTGCAGATGAATATAGTCAATAATTTTTTTTAAACTCTTTTTCTCTGATTTTTTGCGAAATTTTCCTTCGCTCAGCAAATCTTCCACCTGTCCAGACACCATTCCACTTGAACCAGAATGATAGGAAAGAATTTCTATTACCTTTGCTTTTAAGTTTTCTTTTATATCCCTTGAAGAAGCTATTATGTTAAAAGCGTCTGTTAAAAGTCCATCCCCAGCCAGTATTGCTATACCTTCGCCAAAAACTTTATGATTTGTCGGTTTTCCTCTTCTTAAATCGTCGTTATCCATTGCAGGAAGGTCATCGTGAATAAGGGAATATGTATGTACCATTTCTATAGCGGCGGCTGCATCTACTATATTTTTTTTGTCTTTTCCACAAAGCATCTCGTAGACCAAAAACATAAGCGCAGGTCTTATTCTTTTACCTCCGGCGTTTATTGAATAAAGCATAGATTTCTTTAATAACTTATGAGCAAATTTCTTTTTCCTGATAAATTCATTTATCCTTTTTTCTACGATGGCTTTCGATTGTGTTAAATATTCATTTAATTCCATAATTAAATTATACAACATCCACAAAAATAGGCAAAAACTTCGTAAATTATATTGAATTTCTTTTTAATTTACTGGTTTTAGTTAACTTTTATTTACTGAATCAGGAATGTCCGCCTACAGTATAATCTCTTTCAGGTATTTTGCCAAATCTTTCTTCATATTTCCTTATATTTTCGCTTAAAGCTAAAAGAAATCTTTTTGTGTGAATGGGGCTAGATATTATCCTTGCTCTTAACTTGGCTTTCGGTTGATTAGGTTGCATAAACAAAAAATCAAATATAAACTCAGTTTCACTGTGGGTTATACCAGCAAGATTTGTATATAAACCCTGCGCTGTGGCGTCATCTATTTGTATTTCTAACTGTGTTTGATTTTCCTTTTTTTCAGACATCTTTCCTCCTTATGGATTTGATGATATAATATATTATATGAAATACTTGATGCTTTTATTTTTTTATTTTTATCTATCTCCGCTTTCTTCCCTGCAAAACGAATACAGATCTGTAAATGGTAACATAAAATCTATTAAAATAAAATATATTACTCCTTCTTATAAGAAAGCAAAAATTGTTTTTGAGAAAATAAATAGCGAATATGAGATTAAAATGGAGGGGAAAAGGATAGTTGAAGAAGCAGAGAAGAAAAATGGCGAGGAAATTGTAAACTATAGAAAATATTCATATATAACCACACCGCAGGGAATATCTGCATATTGTTCGCAAAAGATAGATGAAGAGAGAAAGTCGGAAGAAAAAAGTATTGAGTACTTATGTGAAAGATATATAAAAAAGATATCTGAGATTAAAATTGAAAAGATTAAAGATGGAACAGCTTTTAAAACTTATTTTCTAATTAAAAAAGAAAAGAGTGATGATGTTTTGATTTATGATATGGATGATAATTTTATGGAAAAGGAAATTTATAATTACGGTGAACAGGGGGAGTTAAAGGAAAAAATCACTTATAATGATCTTGGCGATATGATTTATAGGGTTTCGTATGAAAGCCCTTCTAAACTGCTAAGATACATAAAAACATATAATAGCAATAATAATATTATAGATATAATGAAAGAGGAGAGAAGGATTGATGGAACATTAAGAAAAAAGATTTTCACAAAATATACTTTTAGCGGAAATCTTGATTCAAGAGTTGAAACATTTTATAATGAGCGCGGGATAAAAGAGGAAGAAAAATATTACGATTCAAATGAAATGATATATAAAAACTATGTATTTGAATATGAGACGGATGAGAAGGGAAACTGGATAAAAGAATTTAAATATCTGAAAAAAGAAGGGAATAAAAAATTTCTTGAAACTATTGTTGTAAGGGAAATTGTATATTAGTATTTGTGATCTTTATATTTAGTATCATCTCAATTTCAAAAAGTAAATAGAAGGTTAGGTGCCAGAGATATTAAATACAGCGCTTTCCTTTTCTTTAAGTATTGTAAGTTTTGTGGCGGCGCCTGAGGTTTTTAGTATATTTTCTCCAGTTAATAACATTTTATCTATTCTATTATCATCGTAATCAGAGTTTATATTAATGGGAATTAAATTTTTTATTTTATTTCTTATTGCAAAACGAAGAAGCACTGATATTGAACTATGTCCTTTATGATGATAATTTTGATAATCTTCATCATCATAATAGCAATCATGGATTAATAAATCAAAATTAGATGTAAACTTACCTAAACGCTCATTGTAATCCTGAAATGCAGTGGATTGCTCCCATATTTCACTATCAGGCGCATAAGCAAGTTTAAAACCTTTTATGTTAAATAGGTATATCATAGTTGTGGTAGGATGATTTGAATACATAGTTGCCATCTTTATGTCGCTGGAAATTTCATAGTTTTCTTCAAGAATCTCATATAAGTTTATCTTAGCTTTTGGAGGTGATGGTATGGGAGAAAAAGAACTATAAAGATTTGATTTTATTATCTCTTTTAAAGATTTTTCAGGGTCATTCGGTCCAAGTATGTTTATTGTATAGGATGAGTCAAGAAAAGGAAGAAAATGCGGAAGACCGATTATATTATCTAAATGAAAATGTGTTAAGAACAGCCATATAGTTTTGTAATATTTTTTATTGTTTATAATATCCATTCCAAGTTCGTATAAACCAGTTCCTGCATCAAGAATAATAATGTCATTTTTTGTCTCTATAGAGACTGATAATGTTTGTCTGCCATATTTTGACTCGGATGTCTCAATTTTTTTCCCGAGTGATCTTATTCCATATGCTGAAATGCGAACTTGTTTTTCATCTATTTCAGGGTTAAAGGTAGGATCTTCAGCACTTTCTTTTTGCTTTGAAGGAGGTGGAGGGGGGGTAACTTTAGATTGGCTGTTATTTTCTATAATCTCTTTTATTGTCTTTGAAAATGTTTCAACGTTATAAGGCTTTGCAATGAAATAATCAGCGCCAAGGGCAAACGCTCTTTGCTTCTCAGATTCATATGATTTTCCTGAGAGTATAATGACTTTTATAGATTTGGTTTCAGCCATGGATTTAATCCTTTTACATATCTCCATCCCGTTTATCCCCGGCATCATTATGTCAGTTATAACAAGTTTGGGTTTTATCCTTTTAATCTCTTCTATTGCTTTTAAAGATTCATCTATTAATAAAACTTTCCATCCATCATCGGTCAATAAATCCTTTGTAAGTTCCCCAGACATTGGGTCATCATCTATTATTATTATATCAACGTTTTCCATTTATCCTCATTTAATAAATTATACAATAACTTGTTTTGGAAGTAAGCAGTTTAAATAGTAGCAATTTGATCATATGCTATAATATATTATAGAAATTATATTAGGAAAATGTTAAGTTTTTTTTAATTTTTTTATGATAAGGATAATAGCTGGAACAAGAAAAAACAGGCAGGTTCTTTCTCTTCCTTTAAGTCATCATGTAAAGCCAATTTCCGCAAGGATGAGAAAATCTCTTTTTGATATAATAAGACCATATATAACTGGTTCAATATTTTTAGATCTTTACGCTGGAATAGGGCTTGTTGGAATAGAAGCTCTTTCAAGAGGAGCTCAGAAGGTTGTTTTTGTGGATAATGATAAGGAATGCGTAAATACTATAAAGAGAAATTTAAAACGCCTTGAATTAGAAACTCAGGCAGTGGTTATAAAAAATGATATATTAAAAGATCTTAGATGGCTTAAATATTATTCTAATGATGGTTATGATATTGTTTATATGGGACCTCCTTACAGGGATTCTTTTAATAATCCATTGAATTATACGCTTAGAACAATAAATGGCATTTTAAATGCTAATTTGTTGTCTGAGTTTGGAATTATAATAGCTCAACACCATAAAAAAGAGATATTTATCATTCCTGATTCGCTTGATAATTACAGGTCCGAAAAATATGGAGATACAGTTATAGATTTTTATAGGCTAAAAAATAATGTTTGAGCTCAATTATTCTAAAGTAAATTCTTATCTTTTTTGTCCATATCTTTATAAATTTATTTATATTGATAAAAAATATACTCCTCATACACCTAAAACATCCTTTGGTTTATCTATACATAAAACTTTGAGGGAGTATGCCAGAACCAAAGCAAATCTCCATCAACTTATGTTCTTATATGAAGAAAACTGGTGCAATTATGGATATTCATTTCCTCAACAGATGATGGAGTATTACGAGAAGGGAAAGGATATTTTAAAAAATTTTTATGAGGTTGAATCTCACAGTAGATCTCAGATACTTTATTTCGAGGATTTTTTTGAGGTAAAGATAGATGAAGATTTTGTTCTTAAAGGAACTGTTGACAGGGTTGATAGGGATGAAGACGGAAAAATTGAAGTGATAGATTATAAGCTTGGATTTGATGATAATGGTGAAAAAAAAGACCTGCAACTTATGATATATGCCTATGGTGTTTCTAAAAAATATATGATAGATGTGTCTTTTGTTAGTTATTATTTTTTAATAAATCCCAAAAAGGTTAAAATGAAATATATTTTTGATAGTTATCTTATTGATTTTCTTATTGAAACTGGAAGAAAAATGGAAAACATGATCTTTGATAGAAAAGGCAATTGCGCAAAGTGTCTTGCAAAATCAGTATGTAGTTTATCTGAGGCTAAATGAAAGATCTTATAAAATCAATAATTGACTCTGAAATAATTGATGTAAATCTTTATATGAAGGAAGCTGAACTATTTAAAAATAAAATAGTAAATGGCGAACATATTCATGATATATTTATCAATTTTGCAAAAGAGGAGACGCTACATATATCGGCCTTAAAGATAATCCTTAAAGAGGAGTATAAACATAATAATTTTGAGGTTAAAGTTTCAAATTCTTTAAGGAAGACATTGAGGGTTCATTTAATGAGGGAAGGCGAAAGCATAAGGGTTTATGAAAATCTTATAACAAAAATTGGAAACGATAAATATAAGGAAACGATCAGTGAGATTATATTTCAGGAAAATTGGCATTATAAAACTATGAAAAAATATCTTTTAAGTATAGGTTTAAAATAAATGGAAATAGTCATATTCAGACATGGTGATTCTCCTCAAATTTTTGAATCTAAGGTTATGAACGATTTTGAAAGACCTCTTTCAGAAAAGGGAATTTATGAGGTAAAAAAATCAGCTTTAAATCTTAAAAAAGAAAATTTTTCTGCCAATATTATAGTCTCTAGCCCCTTTAAAAGGGCAGTTGAAACATCTATGATTATAAAGGAGGTTTTAAATATTAAAGATTTTTTAGTTGAAGATTTTTTAAAACCCGGTTCAGATATTGAAGAAATTATAAAATTTATTAAGACTCAAACGGAGAATATTATACTGGTAGGACATATGCCTATTGTTGGAAGAATAGCAAAGAAATTTTGTGGCGGAGAGTATTTTTTCCCCTGCGGTTCATATCTCAGAATATATCTTAAAGAGCATAATAATGCATATATCATTTCGCAATATTTACCTTAAAATTTTAATCGTGTTTTTGGGATTATCTTTGGTTTCTTTTGATGTTAAGGTGAGGATATTATCAAACAAGAAACTAAACAACGTTGTTTTAACCCCTATAAATGATTCTTTAATTCTAATGGATGGAAAAGAATTTAAAAATCCCATTAAGATTTATGCGTATAACGATGAAGTGAAAGTTGATTTTATGGGGAAATTAGTTTTAAAAAAGAAAAATGTTGACATAAGTATAAAAGAGGAAGCAAAAATTAAATTTACAGGCGGTGAAAGATATTATAAAGGAAACCTAAATTTTAAAAGTGTAGGTGGTTATCTTTTTATTGTAAACTCTATTAATATTGAGGATTATGTTGCTGCGGTAGCTGCAAAAGAGACTGCTAATATGAAAAATTTTGAAGCAATTAAGGCAAACGTTATCGCTATAAGAACTTATGCAATAGCTGCGGCAAACAGGCACATTAAAGAGGGTTATAATTTTTGCGACCTTACTCATTGCCAGCTGTATGTTGGATTTAAGGATATCTCTGAAAAAATTTATAAAGCTGTAAAAGATACTGAGGGGGTTATTATTACTTATAAGGGCAAACCTATATGGGCGATGTATCATAGTGTCTGTGGGGGAAGGACTGAAACTGGGTTTGATGTTTGGGGATATGATACAATGCCATATTTGGTTTCTGTCAGAGATGAAATTAACGGAAAGTATTTCTGTTCATCAGCCTGGGGTTATAGATGGAGAACAAAAATATCAATAAAAAAATTTGAAAGTTTTTTAAAAAAGGGAATTATAAAAAAAAATGAAAAATTTATTAATATAGGAAATGTTTATTATACAGATGGTGGACGTGTAAGAGAATTTGAAATTATAACGAATAGAAGGAAAATATCAATCTCCGGTATAAATTTTTATCACAGAATAGGAAAAGCTCTTGGATGGCTTGTCATAAAAAGCACCGCCTTTGAAATAACCAGGGAGAAAAAATACATTATATTTAATGGTAAGGGCTATGGACATGGCGCTGGGATGTGTCAGGCAGGATCTGATGGTATGGCGGGTTTTGGCTATGATTATAAAGATATATTGAAACATTATTATAAGGATATAAAAATAGTAAAATTTGATTATGGGAATAATTAATGCATTTTTTTTAGGGCTTATTCAGGGAGTCGGAGAGTTTTTGCCAATATCCTCTTCCGCTCATCTTTATCTTTATTCATATTTATTAGGATTTGAGTATCAGGGGCTTTCTTTTGATGTTATGCTTCATATGGGGACACTTTTTGCTATTTTTATCTATTTTTTTAGTGATTTGAAAAATATTTTTTTAAATGCTGTTAAAGATTTTAAATCTTATGAGGCTAAGTTTTTGTTTTATATATTTATAGCGACTATACCTGGAGCGGTTGCTGGAGTTTTATTGGAAAATATTGCAGAGAGGGTTTTTAGAACGCCTCAGATTGTTTCATTAAGTTTAATAATATTTTCGTTTGTTATGTTTTTTATTGATAGAAAATATGGAGGCAGTAAAACAGAAAAAGATTTTAATTTAAAAGATGCTATTATAGCCGGGGTGTTTCAATCAGTAGCAATAATTCCGGGGGCTTCAAGGTCAGGGATGACTATTATAGCTTTGCTTTTGATGGGGTACTCAAGACATTCAAGCGCAAGGATATCTTTTTTTATGGCAATACCAATAATATTTGGCGCTGGAATTTTTGAAATAAGAAAATTTTCAATGGTTTCTTTAAATGGAGAGTTTATTATCGCTTTTTTGTCAAGCTTCTTATTTGGCATTTTATCTATAAAATTTCTCCTTTCATATCTTAGAACTAATAATCTTTCAATATTTGTTATTTATAGATTGCTGCTTGGGGTATTAGTAATTTTAAAATATTTTATTTTTTAAACATTGCTTTGCACATTTTTTGCTTTTCTTATTTTTTTATTATGTATAATAATAAATTATGGAACATAGGTTTGTTTTAAATAAAAGGTTTATTGTAAATATAATAGTTGCAATTTTTTTCCTTTTTATAATATATGGTTTTATAAAATTAATATCTCCTTTTGTTATCTCCATATTTCTTGCAATTATATTTTCTGTGATTTATTACCCCATATACGATTTTCTTATTTCCAGAAAAATAAATAAAAATATTGCCAGTGTTATGACTCTTTTATTAATGCTTTTTACTTTTGTTTTACCTTTAATAATCTTTGGATGGTTGCTTTTTAAGGAAGCTAGAGTTATTTATCCCGAAATGGCGGAGTATATCAATAATATCTCTAATTTTAAATTAAATATTCATGGATTTATACCAATTTCAAATATAGATTTAAAAGAGATAATTGTTTCTAACTTTGAAAACATACATAAGGCTATAATGAAAACAGGATTATCAATAATTAAAAATATATTTATGTTTTTCGTAAACTTTTTTGTTATGATTATATTGATGTTTTTTTCATTTAAAGACGGAAAGTATCTTTTGAAATGGATTATTGAGATAATTCCTTTTGACTCTGGATATATAGAAAGGATACTGTCCAGATTTTCGCAGACGACAAACGCCATAATGCGGGGTGTGCTCCTGACTGCTTTTATTCAGGGAATTGTAGCCTCTATCGGTTATTATATAGCAGGACTTTCTTCTCCAGTTCTTTTAGGCTTTTTTGTAATTTTTTCAGCCTTAATACCTTTTGTTGGCACAGCTACAATAACTATTCCAATTACAATCTATGTTTATTTCAATTATGACCTTACTATGACTATTTTTGTGCTTATCTGGGGTGTTTTTGTGGTCGGACTTATAGATAATATCATAAGACCTTTACTTATAGGCAAAGACGCGCAGCTTCCAATTTCTCTTGTTTTTTTAGGACTTGTCGCGGGTATAAAATCTTATGGCCCTGTCGGTTTGTTCCTTGGACCGATTTTTGTTTCTATCATAATCACCATATTAAAAATATATAAAGAAAATATACAATCAAAAAACGCTTAAAAAATTAAAAAATAAGTTTACATAATTTGTCTTTAAGACTTTTTAATATTTTTGTTAAATTATTAATTTGTAGAATTTTATTATGAAACTTAAAGGAGGAATATCGTGAAGTATCATGTAATAGATAAAAAGAATATAGATTCTTTTATAAAAGGTTTGCTAAAGAAGATGAAGGTTGTCGCCCCTGTTAAAAAAGGGAATGGCAATTATGTTTTTCAAGAGGTTACATCAAGTCAGGATATTGCGTTTGATTATATACCTACCATCATCCCACCTAAAAAATATTTTATGCCGCCTAAAGAAAAAATTATTGAGTTTAAGAAAAATGGAGAATTCAAAGAAAAAGCGGTTATAAATGTAGAAAAGATAGCTATTTTTGGAGTGCATACCTGCGATTTAAGCGGTTTGCAGTGTTTAAATATAGTCTTTAATGAAAAGCCAGTTGACCATAATTTTTTAATGAGAAAGGAAAATATATTTATAATTGGACTTGAATGCAATTCTTATTGTGATGAATATGCAAGTTGCGCTCTGGTCAATGCCCATCTTCCAAATGGCGGTTATGACCTATTTTTTACAGATTTGGGGGATAGATATATAATAAATGTTAATACACAAGAAGGCGAGGAATTTGTTGAGAATATGAATCTTTCACAGGTTTCTTCAAAAGATCTGGCGGATCTTGAAAAAATAAGGGAAGAAAAAAAGAAGATATTTAAAAACGAAATTAATGTTGACCCTTCTAAAATACCGCAGATATTTGAAAAGGCATATAATTCAAAAGTCTGGGAGGATGTTGCATCTAAATGTCTTTCTTGCGGGAACTGCACAAATGTTTGTCCAACCTGTTATTGTTTTGATATGCAAGATAAGGTTAATTTAGACCTTGCAAGCGGCGAAAGGATAAGAATCTGGGATTCATGCCAGTTTGAGACATTTGCTAAGGTTAGTGGTGGAGAAAATTTCAGAGAAGAAAGATCTTTAAGGCAGAGGCATAGGGTTTACAGGAAATTTAAGTTTCCAGTTGATAAATACAACAGGTTTTTCTGCACTGGCTGTGGAAGGTGTTCTAGAACCTGCATGGCTAAAATCAATCTAAAAGAAATACTTGTTAATATAAGCGAAGAGACTAAATTCTGATAGGGAGAAAGATTATGAAAACAAAAGAGAAAGAAATTGTTGAAATAAAAGAGTCAAACTGGATTTATAGAAAAGGTATTATAATAGACTCAAAGATGATGACACAAACTGAAAAATGGTTTGATATAAAATTAGATGATGGAGAATTGGGGCATGAACCCGGACAGTTTGTTCAGGTGGAACTATTTGGAGTAGGGGAAGTTCCTATTTCTATATGCTCATCACCTACTAAAAAAGGCAGTTTTGAACTTACTATAAGGGCTGCTGGAAGAGTTACAAGAGAAATTCATAAACTTGGCAATGGGGATAGGGTAAACATAAGGGGTCCTTTTGGAAGACCTTTTCCGGTTAAGCAGATGTTTGGAAATGATATTTTATTTGTAGCAGGTGGTCTTGGCATAGCACCTTTGAGATCTTTAATAAATTATGTTATGGATAACAGAAAAGATTTTGGAAAAGTTGATATCCTTTTAGGATGTAAAACTCCTAAAGATATGCTTTTTTATGATGAGATAGAAAAATGGGGAAAAAGGATGGATATAAACTTTGCCTGTACGGTTGATAAATCCGCGCCAGATTGGAAAGGAAATGTCGGTCTTATAACAACATTAATTCCCGGAATTAATCTAAATCCTGAAAGGACATATGCTGTTGTTGTTGGTCCGCCAATTATGTATAAGTTTGTGATAGCCGAGCTTTTAAAGAAAAAAATTCCAGAAAGGCATATAGTTCTTTCGCTTGAAAGACATATGAAGTGTGGAATGGGAAAGTGTGGCCATTGCCAGATAGATCATCCAAAAAATTATTATTGCTGCAAAGATGGACCGACCTTTACCTATGATGAAGTAAAAGAAGCAAAAAAATTATAAGGAGTAATTATGGCTAATACAAAAGAAATAAATACGAAACCTAAAGTTGCGTTTTTTGACTTTGCCTGCTGTGAGGGTTGTCAGTTGCAGGTGGCAAATCTTGGAGAAACTCTTTTAGATCTGCTTGGTGTTGTGGATGTAGTTGAGTTCAGGGAGGTTATGAGTGAGAAGTGGGATAAGGATTATGATGTGGTATTTATAGAAGGTTCTATTGGAGATCATCACGCAGAAGAAAGAATTAAAAAAATAAGGGAAAGATCAAAGATTCTTGTTGCCTATGGCTCATGCGCTGCGCTTGGAGGGGTTAATGGAATGAAAAACTCTTTTGATATAGAAGAGATAAGGAAATATGTCTATGGAGATAAAGCTCATTATTTTGATGTTAAACTTACAAAGGCGGTGGATCAGGTGGTTAAAGTAGATTATTATATATATGGATGTCCGGTTTATTTGCCTGAGGTTGTTGAGGTTATAAAATGTATTTTAAGAGGTGTTCCATATGCCGTACCTGATAAACCTGTATGCAGTGAGTGTAAATTGAATGAAAATGTATGTTTATATGAGAAAGGAGTTGTCTGCCTTGGACCATGGACTAAAGCTGGATGCAATAGCTGGTGTACTAATAACGGTAACATATGCTATGGCTGCCGTGGCCTTGTATCAAATCCGGCAAAGAATGCCGCAAAGGATATAATAAAGGAATATAATGTTAATGAAAAAATAAAGAATTTAGGAGAAGATTTGATGAATAAAAAGTTTGATATGTATAATAAAGCAAAGGAGGTTCAAAATGGGAGCAAAAAATAAGGATTTAGATATAAAAGTTGAGTATGTAACAAGAGTTGAGGGGCATGGAAATATTATAGTAAACGTTAAAAATGGTAATATAGAAAAATGCGAATTTCATGTTGTTGAAACACCAAGGCTTTTTGAAGGAATGCTTAGAGGAAGAAGTATATTTGAGGCTCAGCATATTACTTCAAGGATATGCGGCATTTGTTCATGTGGACATTCACTGGCATCAATACAGGCGGCAGAGGATGCTTTAGGATTTACACCGTCAAAACAGACAATAAAATTAAGGAAGCTTTTGCTTGATTATGAATTTCTTGATAGTCATCTGCTTCATGTTTATCTTTTAGCAGCTCCTGATGCGTTGGGAGTTCCTTCATTTGTTCCACTTGTTAAAACTCATAATACCCTTGTTAGAAGGGTATTAAGAATGAAAAAATGTTTCAACGATGTTTGTGATATACTTGTTGGAAGACATGTTCATCCAATATCAGCAATTGTTGGGGGATTTACAAAACTTCCGAGACCAAAAGATATAGATGCTATGATAGATACTCTTGAGGGTTTAAGAAATGATATGGATGATGTTATTAATCTTGCCTCAAAGCTTAAGTTTCCTGAGTTTTATAGAGAAACTGAGTATGTTGCCCTGGTAAGCGATGATGAAGAGTATCCGCTTCTTGAAGGAGATATTGGCTCAAGCGATGGAAAAAGATTTAATAAAAAAGATTATAGGCTTGCCACAAATGAGTTTGTTGATCCAAGGTCCAGTGCAAAGTTTACAAAGCTTTCAAGAGAATCTTATATGGTTGGTGCTCTCGCAAGGTTCAATTTAAATAGCAAGAAACTACATCCTAAAGCCAAAAAAGTGGCTAAAGATCTTAAATTGGAAGCTCCAAACTTCAATCCCTTTATGAATACGATAGCTCAGGCTGTAGAGATTGTTCACTGTTATGAACATGCGCTTGGTATACTTAAGGACCTCAAGAAAAATGGAGTTGATTTGTCTGAAGAAATAGTGGTTGGGATAAACGAAAAAGGAATTATTCCAACCAGAAGAGGAAATGGAGTTGGAGCTGTGGAGGTTCCAAGAGGCATATTGTTCCATAATTATGAGATAGATGAAAAGGGAATAATAGAACATGCAAATTGCATAATTCCAACTAACCAGAATATAAATAATATAGAATATGATTTTCTTAAATTTTTACCTGAAATAATAAATGAGCCAAAGGAAGATATAAGGCTTAAGATGGAGATGCTTGTAAGAGCTTATGACCCATGCATATCATGTTCAGCCCATTATCTTAATGTAGAGTTTAAGGAATAAGTGGTTATCTACTAAATTTAATTTCGCTTTTAAAGAAGAATCTAAAAAAGATGAAGAGTTCATAAAGTGGTTTTATTCTGAAAACGCTTTTGAAAATATAAAAAATTTTTAGTATTTAATATGTAACTCGTTCTAAAGATTGGTAGTATTTTTTGGTTGGTAAACTTTGATAAGTCATTAGCAGGTTTTATAACCAGAGATAAAAGAATGTCCAGCGGTTTCCTGTGATTTAGTATTGCTGTTTGGAGTATATTTATTATGATGGAGTGTTTTTTTATTCCAGTTTGAGACCGATTACTGAAAATTATCTTTCTTAAAACAACATTGAGTCTGATTTGTCTTTCTTAACGGTTATTTGTAGCTTCAATTTCAAAATGTTCAAGAAAAAATTAGTATTTCCTTGTTATATTTAACAATTCTTTTTTTGTTTCTTCCTATTTGCTTTTTCAATTTGACCTGCCATACACCCCCTATTTATCTGTATTATCTATTTTAATAAAAAAATAAAATAAAGTCAGGGGGTAGGTGAAGTAACTGATTTTTTTGAAATAGGCAAGAAGGGGTGAAATATTAGAAAGCTATTGGACAGATTTTTAAGGACTTGGAGTCGTAGAATAATATTTGTAAATCTATTTAAAAGTATGTAATAAAAAATAGATATATCTCTAATACCGGACTGACCGGAGCGGTCAGTCCAGGGTTTTACCTTCCGGGAAGGTAAAACTGTCCCTTCCCCCTTAAATCTCCTCACCCTAACCCTCTCCAAAAAAGGAGAGGGGATATAACAGTTGAATCGTTCCGGAGGGTAATATTCATGCCTTGCTAATGCTTATTTCCCTCTCCCTTGATGGGGGAGGATTAGGGTGAGGGTGAAAAAAGAGAAGAAAATATGACAGTTAAAGCGTTTTGTAATGTAATATTCATCATATAGAGTTTAAATGATAGGGCTTATGGATTGTATGTTATGGTATTGAGAAATGTTACAAATGAGTGATTAAATTGGAAAAAACGTTGATGGGGTATTTAGACAAAATCACGAATATAGATATCTTACATTAATTTTATAACTTCAAAATAATAAGATAAAATATATTTAGAGTATTATTTAATGTTGGATTTTAGAAAGATAAGTAATTTTATGAGGAGGATAAATGGCAATTATAAAGTTAAAAGATGATATATATTCAGTCGGTACTCTTGATTGGGATAGAAGGCTTTTTGATGAGTTAATACCTCTTCCAGATGGAACCACTTATAATTCCTATTTTATAAAAGGAAAAGAAAAAAATCTGCTTATTGATACAGTTGATCCTACAAAAAAGGAAGAGTTTATAGAAAACCTCAAGAGTTTAAATCTTGAAATTGATTATATTGTTTCAAATCATGCAGAGCAGGATCATTCAGGGGCGATACCTGAAGTTTTAAAGTTATGGCCTAAAGCTAAAGTAGTTACCAATGAAAAATGTAAAGAAATGCTTAAAGAGCATTTATTGATACCTGATGATAAATTTATGGTTATAAAAGATGGCGAAAAGTTGTCTATTGGAGGTAAAACTTTTGAGTTTATTATTACTCCGTGGGTTCATTGGCCTGAGACAATGCTAACATATCTTATAGAAGACAAAATTCTTTTCCCATGCGATTTATTTGGTTCTCATTTAGCTCAAAGCGGTTTATATGCCCAGGATACTGCCAGGGTTTATTTCTCTGCTAAAAGATATTATGCTGAGATTATGATGCCTTTTAGAAATCATATAGTTGGACATATAAAGAGACTTGAATCTTATAAAATAGACATAATAGCTCCAAGCCATGGTCCTGTGTATAATAATCCCGGGTTTATACTTGATGCTTATAAGGATTGGATTTCTGACACTCCTAAAAAGGAAGTTATTATTGCATATGTTTCAATGCATGATTCAACAAAAAAAATGGCTCAATATTTAAGTGATAGGTTAATTGAAAAAGGAATTGAGTTAAAACTTTTCAATCTTACAAAAACCGACATAGGTGAGCTTGCAATGGCATTGGTAGATGCATCTACTTTAGTTGTGGCTTCCCCAACTGTTTTAGGTGGTCCTCATCCTGGCGCTTTATATTCTGTTTATCTGGCAAATCTTTTAAGGCCAAAACTTAAATTTATTTCTGTAATTGGTTCTTATGGTTGGGGTGGAAAGATGATGGATGTTATTAAAAACACAATAGGAAATTTAAAGGCTGAATTGATACAGCCAGTTATTATAAAAGGTTTTCCAAAAGAATCTGATTTTAGGGCTCTGGATAATTTAGCTAACATGATTTTGGAAAAAAATTCTTCTTTATGAATGAAGAATTTAAAAAAGCTCTTATTCCTGAGGGTAAAACTATTCTGGTTGGTATTGGTAATGATTTAAGGGGGGATGACGGGGTTGGTCCTTATATAGCCAATAGACTTATTTCAAAAAACAATGAAAATTTCAAAGTTATAAATGCAGGTCCGGTTATAGAAAATTTTGTAGAGGAGATAATAAATTTTGCCCCTTCAAAACTTATCATAATAGATGCAGCCTTTTTTAATGGTAAAGGTGGTCAGGCAATGGTTTTAGAGGAAGAAAAATTATCCGATCATAACATAATTACCACTCATAGTATTCCATTAACTGCAATCTTAAAAATAATAAGAGAGGATTTAAAAAGCGTTAAAATATCTATTATTGGAATACAACCTGAGAAAATAGATTTTTCTGAGGAGTTAACATCAAATGTAAAAAAAACGGCTGATGAAATAGTTAATTTTTATAATGATCACTTAAGTTATGTTTCCTCTCCCTTGACGGGAGAAGGGTAAGATGAAAGTGAAATAATAAAATCCCCTTGCTGACACTTATTTTCCTCTCCCTTGACGGGAGAGGATTAAGGTGAGGGTGAAAATAAAATTTCCTCACCCTAACCCTCTCCATGAAAGGAGAGGGGATATGTATAGCAAGGAGATGAATATAGAAAAAGAAATAAATGAGTGTTAAATTTCCTTCCCCCTTGATGGGGGAAGGGCAGGATGAGGGTGAAATAATTAAATCTTCTTGCTGATGCTTATATTTCCTCTCCCTTGATGGGAGAGGATTAAGGTGAGGGTGAAAAAGGAGAGGGGATTTGGTAGCAGGAAGATAGAAGCTTTTTAGGATGAAAAATAGCATAAACGACTGTTAAAATCCCTTCTCCATTGATGGGGGAAGGTGAAGGATGGGGTGAAAAAATGGGAGAATATTAAGGTGAGGGTGAAATAGAAAATATTAGAGCTTGAAGAAAAATTATTATAGATTTTAAAATTAATGCGAGGTAACTATGCTTATAATCTTTTCCATTGTTTCTTTTAGTATTCTTTATATAGGATATCGTTTTTATTCTGATTTTATTGAAAAAAAATACGGGGTCAGTGAATCTGAGACTACTCCATCTATTGAGATAAATGATGGTTATGATTATGTTCCCACAAATAAATGGATTTTATTGGGACATCACTTTTCCTCAATAGCAGGCGCAGGTCCAATAGTTGGACCCATAATGGCAGCTTTATATTTTGGATGGGGACCGGCTGTGTTATGGATAATTCTTGGAACTATATTTATCGGCGGTGTTCATGATTTTTCATCTTTGATTATATCAATAAGACATAAAGGAAAATCAATAGCGGAAATAGCAAATCTTTATATTAATAAAAGGACATATAAGGTTTTTTTGATTTTTGTGTGGTTTGCTTTAATGTATGTTGTGGCTGTTTTTGCAGATATAACTGCTTCAACTTTTTCATCAAGTCCTGAGGTTTCACAGATTAGTGTGTTATATACATTTATTGCATTAATTTTTGGCTGGCTGAATTATAAGTATAAAATAAATAAGTTATGGCTTACCATTTTTTCGCTTTTAGTTATACTTATTGGAATATATCTAAGTTTTAATTTTAAGTTTATATTTATAGATAAATCTTTATGGATATACGCTTTATTATTTTATGCATTTATAGCATCAGTATTACCAGTGTGGTTGTTACTTCAGCCAAGGGATTATCTTTCAAGCTACATTTTGTATTTTTCGGTTATTATTGGTATATTAGGGCTTTTTGGCGGAGGATATAAAATTTCATACCCTTCTTTTTTATCAATTGATCCAAATCCAATCGGGTCTATCTTTCCATTTTTATTTGTAACTATTGCCTGTGGAGCAATATCCGGTTTTCATTCGCTTGTTGCCTCAGGAACTACATCAAAACAGATTGATTATATTAAAAATGCGAGGTTTATAGGGTATGGATCAATGGTTCTTGAAGCTGTTGTTGCGATAATAGCGCTTTCAACAGTTATGATTTTAAGCTTTGATAAAAGTGTTTTGTCACTTCAACCTGCTCAGGTTTATGCTATGGGAATTTCTAATTTTTTATCTTTAGTTGGAGTAAATGAATCTATTGGTAAAGTCTTCGGTTTTTTAATAGTTTCAGGATTTGTTTTAACCACTCTTGATACCGCTACAAGAATAGCAAGATATATATTTCAGGAGATAGTTGGCAGGCAGCTTGCTTCAATTGGCGTTAGAGTCCTGGCCACTATTATTTCTTTGATCATTCCATATCTTCTATTAAACCTTAAAATAAAAGGGTCTGATGGTGTTATAATCCCCTGCTGGAAGATAATATGGCCTATATTTGGAATAACAAATCAGCTTCTTGCAGCCCTTGTTCTTATAATTATCTACCTATGGGCGAAAAAAGAAAAGATAAAGAAAACTGTTTTTATACTATTGCCGGCTATATTTATGGTTGTAACCACGCTTTATGCGCTTGTTTTAAAAATAGTTGAGTCTATTTCTTCCTCAAGTTATAATATTGTTTTTTATATAGCGATTATCCTTTTAGCACTTTCTATTTTTGTGATTTATGAAACTGGAAAATCGCTTATAAATTTAGGAGTTAATGATGGTACATAATCACAGTTTTCATAATGAAAAAAATCGGAAAAGTAAAAGATTTTTTATAATAATAATACTGAATCTTTTAATTTCTTTTGTGGAAATTGCAGCCGGGGTTATTTCAGGAAGTCTTGCTCTTATATCAGATGCCTTCCATAATTTTCAAGACACTTTGTCCGTTGTTATAACATTTCTTGCCTGGAGGTTGTCTTTTAAAACTCCGACTGAAAGTAAGACATATGGCTATAAAAGAGCTGAAATAATAGCAGCTTTTGTTAATTCTATTTTTTTAATATCCTTATCTATTTTTATTATTGCAGAGGCTATCAAAAGATTTTATAAACCCCATGTGATAGACGATTTTCTTATGATATCAATGGCTTTTTTTGCGTTTGTCGCAAATATAATCTCTGCGTTTATGCTTCATAAAGATTCTTTCCATAATATAAATTTTAAAAGCGCTTATCTTCATATGCTTGGTGACGCTTTCTTTTCGCTTATCGTTATTGTTGGCGCTTTTTCTATAGGCAGATGGAATATATACTGGATTGATCCGTTATTGTCTGTTGGGATGTCTTTTTTTATAATTTATCAATCATTGCCTATCCTGTTAAAATCTTTTAACATACTTATGCAATCAGCCCCCGCACTAAACTATGATAAAATTAAACAGGATATAGAGAAGGTAGCTGGAGTAAAGAACATTCATCATGTCCATTGCTGGCTTAACAATGAAGAGACTGTCTATTTTGAAGCTCATGTAGAGATTGAAGATTGTATGGTTTCAAAATCCTGCGAAATTTCTTTTGAAGTAGAAAAAATACTTAAAGAAAAATACGGAATTTATCATACAACTCTGCAATTTGAAACTGATAGATGTAAAAGAAAAGAGATGTTTTACATTTGACCAAATGTTTTTTTAGCGCTTTCTATCTGAGCGTTTCTCATTGCTTTATTTGTATTTTCAAGTATTGATCTTTCAAGTTTTTCTCTGTTATCTAAGTTTTTTATAGTTATTGACTTTACCTCAAGGGTTCCTTTTACAGTTACACAGGAAAAGTCATCTTCCGATGAAAATTCTATATTTTCAAGTTCCTTTTTTATTTCTTCAGCTTTTTTCTTTAACTCCCATAATTCCTTCATTTTATCAAACATATCTCCTCCAACTTATAAGGTTTTTTAATTAGATTGAACAAGCCTGCTGTTTTTATAACCATAAGCAAAATATATAGAAAATCCAATTAAAAGCCATATGATAAATCTCATCCATGTAATTTTATCAAGTCCTAAAAGAAGATATATGCAAAATATTATTCCAAGAATTGGGGTTATAATTCCAAAAGGGACTTTAAATGGTCTTTTTCTTTCTGGTTGTTTTATTCTAAGCACTATTACACCAATACACACCAGGATAAACGCAAAGAGAGTGCCTATATTGCATAAATTTGCCATCTCATCAATATTGCAAAATGCTGAAAGTAAGGCGACAAAAAAACCTGTCCATATTGTTGTAATATGAAGGGTTTTAAATTTAGGATGGACTTTTGCAAATGAATGAGGCAGTAGTCCATCTCTTGCCATCGAAAAAAATATTCTTGGTTGTCCCATCTGAAAGACAAGCAGAACTGCGGTATGGGCGACAACTGAGCCAAAAGAGACAATAACTATAATCCATCTATTTGCGTTATTATAATCAAGTCCAGCTACAAGTGGCTCTGCAATTTTATTTTTTAATTCCATAAAGGGCATCATTCCAGTAAGAGCCACAGTAACAAGAATATAAATTATTGTGCATATAATAAGCGAGCCTATAATGCCTACTGGCATGTCTTTTTGAGGATTCCTTGTCTCTTCTGCCACTGTTGAGACAGCATCAAAACCGATATATGCAAAAAATATTGTGGCAGCCCCTATTTGAATTCCTTTAAGACCTCCGGGGGCAAATGGTTTCCAGTTTTCTATATTGAAATAATAAAATCCAACAGCGACAAAAATAGCTAAAACAAGAAGTTTTATACCTACCATTATAGCGTTGGTTGTTGAGCTTTCTTTTATTCCTATGACAAGTAATACTGTAAGCAGTAGCACAATTAAAACAGCTGGAAGGTTAAAGATTATTGGAATACCAAAGATATGTGGCACGGTAAGTATATCAAACCCTTTTTGTATAAAAGTTCTATAATCAAGCCTTAACCATAAAGGTATATTAATTCCAAAAGCGCTGTTTAAAAAATCGTTAAAATATCCAGACCAGCTTATAGCGACCGCCACATTGCCTATAGCATATTCTATTATCAAATCCCATCCAATAATCCAGGCTATTAGTTCTCCCATTGTGGCATATGAATATGTGTATGCGCTTCCAGAAACAGGTACCATTGCAGCAAGTTCCGCATAACACAAAGCGCAAAACCCGCAGGCTATAGCGGTGATTATGAATGATATTATCAAAGATGGTCCTGCTCCACCTTTTACCGCGGCTTCTCCAACCATTGCAAAGATACCGGCGCCAATTATGGCGCCTATCCCTATCATTGTTACATCAAAAGAGCCTAAGACTTTCGCAAGTTTTTTACTTTCTTCTTGTGATTCAGATATAATATCATCTACAGCTTTAATTTTAAATAAATTTTTCATGATAAAAACATTATACCATAATTATTTTGCAAGATTTTAATTGAAAATATTATGGATAAACTAATATTTTAATATGGAGAAATACATATATATAATTTTAATCTAAAATCATTATCCACAGTTTAACCACGATCGTGTAAAATTAGTGGATGTTGGTTAGAAGGAAAACCCCCTCAACTGACCGCTCCGGTTAGTCCGGCGCTCACTTTCACTACGCTCAAACTGTCCCTTTCCTCCTTAAATTTATTTTCCTCTCCCTTGATGGGAGAGGATTAAGGTGAGGGTGAAATAATTAAATCTCCTCACCCTAACCCTCTCCAAGAAAGGAGAGGGGATATGTGTGGCAGGAAGATGGAGGCTCTTTAAAATAGAAAATGGCATAAATGAGTGTTAAAATCTCTTCCCCCTTGATGGGGGAAAGTAAGGATGAGGGTGAAAAATTAAATCCCCTTGCTGATACTTATATTTCCTCTCCCTTGATGGGAGAGGATTAAGGTGAGGGTGAAAAAAGGAGAGGGGGACATAGCAGTTAAACCTTCCCGGAAGGTAAATCGTGTGAAGTTAGTGGATGTTGTTTTAGAGTATAAATAAAATAAATTCTATCTTCAGAATTATGTTAATATAGTTTTTACTACAACTTATAGTGAAAAAATTATTTAATCTGGATACTTAAATAAAATGGTTCTCCGTCTCTAATTATATCAAATAGCGCACCATCTGAAAAATCAAGATTTGATAAAATATTTACCATTTCCTGTTTACTTGTTATTTTTTTATTGTTAATTGAAACTATTATGTCACCTTCTTTTAAATATCCTTTTAATACTGAGTTTTGCGTTATTTTAGAGACTATTGCCCCTTTCTTTGTATATTTAAATTCAACTCCTGAAACCTCATATATGTCTTTTGATTTCTCGCTTTCCTTCGTTTCATTATTATTTTCTTTTAATAAGTTTGAAAGTTCTTTTTCAGATGGTCTTTGAGCAAGTATAACCTCAGTTGTAAGTTTTTTCCCGTCTCTTATATAAGAAATCCTTATTTTATCTCCCGGTTTTTTATAATATACTTTATAAGATAGGTCCTCATCATTTTCTATATCCTCATCGTCTATTGAAACTATTATATCTCCTCTTTTTAAATTTGCGTTATAAGCAGGCGAGTTTTTATAGACCATGTTTATTATCCCGCCTTTTGGAATATCCGCTGACATTATTCTTTTCATTATAATATCTGTTGGTAGAAGCGATATCCCAAGCCATCCTCTTGAAGCCGGTTTTTTGTATATTATTTCATCTACCACTTCTTTTACCTTCCAGCTTGGTATTGCAAATCCAACTCCAGCAAAAGCACCGCTTGGTGAATATATCGCTGAGTTTATGCCTACAATCTCGCCATAGATATTTACAAGCGGACCGCCTGAGTTGCCTTGATTTATAGCAGCATCCGTTTGTATTAAATCATTATATGCCTTTCCTTCAACTTTAAGACTAACATTTTTTGATGAGACTATACCCATTGTATAAGTTTGCTTAAATCCAAAAGGATATCCTATAGCAAGGACTATATCACCAATATTTACAGGTGTTTTAGAAAAGGTTAGATAATTGAATTTTTTTCCGCTTTTTATTTTTAAAATAGCTATATCAAGTTTTTTGTCACCTCCAGCATATGATGCTTTATATACTGTTTTCCTGTTATTTTCATAAGATTCAACTGATATCTCATCCGCTCCTTCTATCACATGATAATTTGTTACCACATATCCATCTTCGCTTATAATCACCCCTGAGCCTATTCCACCTATTTTATATTTATAGATTTTTTCTTCAGGTATTAAATATCCGAAAAAAAACTCTGGCTCTATTACACTTGCATATCCTTCTCTAAAAATTCTCACATTTACAACAGCATCTTTTGTCTTATTTACCATCTGGTTTATCTCTGATTGAAAAGAGGGAAGCGTTAAAGAAGATGAAGGTAGTGAGAATAAAACTATAATTTTAAAAATTAAGTTTATCATATACTTCCTCCTAAATTATATTATAAAAAACTTGACATAGTTTTTAAAAATATTATAAAATAAATTGTAGGCTACTTTTTAAGCTTACAAGTTTTGCAGATATTCCAAAAAACACAAACTATCTGCAAAACGATGTCCTGCCGCTGGCGGCAGGCGCGCGTAAAGCCATCCCACCGTATAGGGCTTACGCACAAAGCAGGTAGCGGGCTATTTAAAATTATAAGAGGAGAAGTTATGAAAAAAATGATTATATCGTTAATATCATTATCAATAGGAATATCAGCTACTGCTTTTGATCTAAAAGATTATAATTTTGATTATGATATCACTTCTTTACAGTTGGACCTTGAAGTTCCAAAGGTAGTTATGGAATTGCCTGCAGCAAAAAATGCTTCTGAGGTTGTTGACCATTTTAAATATTTTCCAATATTTAAGAAAATAAGATATGAATATGAATATGAATCAACCGATTTTACAGGTAAAAAGAAAATTATTGTAGAATTTAATGGTTATTCTGAGAAGGATTCAGTTACAACTGCAATCGTTACATACTATAATAAAAAAGATATAAAAACTATTGAGTTTCCAATAAGACTTCTTGAAAAAGGTATTTATTCAAGGGATATTATACTTGGGATTGAAAGATTTGAAATCCCTATTCCACTTTTCAAAGATAAAAGATGGAGTGAAAATGGAAATGAAAATAGGGTAATAGGGTTTTCCTCCAGGGTTCAAACTTCAAACAATGTTTATGAAAACTGTCTTAAGATATTGACTCATCTTAAAAGTTCTGAGTTCAACAAGATAGAAAGGTATTATGCGCCTGGTATAGGGCTTGTAAAAGAAGTTATTAAATCAGAGGATAAAACAGATATAATTACACTTGTTAACTTTTTAGAAAAATAATCTTAGTTTTAAAAAATAAACAAATAAAAAGCCGCCTAACTTGAAAATGGCGGCTTTGATTTTGTTAGCAGGCATTTTAGATTTAAAATTTGATAAAATTAATTTTAAAGGAGTGTTTATGCATGAATGGGCTTTAGCTGAGTCTGTGATATTGAGTATTGAGGAGAATTCTTTAAAGAATAAAAAAATTAGAATTATTGTTGGGGAACTTCAATCTATAGATAGAGAGATTTTTAAGTTTGCCATAGATGAAATTCTAAAACAAAAAAAATATAATCTGGATTACAAAATAAAGGTTGAGAAAGCTGGTTTTAAGTGTAATAACTGCGGCAATAAATTTTCGATTTCCGAGGTTTTAAAAAAAACTGATGATGAAAGGGAAAATATTCATTTTGTGCCTGAGATGGTTAAAGCTTTTGTTAAATGCCCGAAATGCAAGAGCGTAGATTTTGAAATAATTAAAGGAAGGGGAGTTTCTTTATCTTATGAAAAATGAATTAGTTATAGATCCAAGACAATCTGTTTTTAATGAAAGATTGAAAAAAGTGAAAAAAATTATTCTCGTTACTGGCTTTAAAGGAGGGATTGGAAAAAGCGTAATTTCAAGCGGGTTTGCCCTTTCATTTGCTAAAAAAGGATATAAAGTTGGTCTTTTAGATCTTGATATTACTTCTTCTACTGACCATATTATACTTGGGGTTAGAGAAAAAACATATCCTGCTGAAGATAAAGGCATACTTCCACCAGTTATACAAGGAATAAAATTTATGAGCTTTTCTTTTTTTAGTAAATCAAAGGGTGTAGTTTTAAGAGGTAATTCACTAATAGATGCTATCAGAGAGATATTTTGTGTAACTATATGGGGAGAACTTGATATATTAATTATAGATATGCCTGCTGGTTTTTCAGATATAGCGCTTGAAATATTGAGAATTATAAAAAGGTTCAACGTCATTGCGGTTTCCACACCCTCTCCGCTTTCAAAGGAAGTTCTAAAAAGAATGCTTGATATTTATAAAAATCAAAAAATACCTATATTTCACATTGAAAATATGGCTAAATCTAATTCACCTAATAAAAACAGAATATTTTTTGATAAAGATCTTGATGCTGCAATTGGATCAAGAACTATGCTGACAAAGACTAATTTCTTTAAAGATATAGAAAAACTTACAGAAACTTTAATATCTTTCTTGAGGTTGAAAAAATGAAAAAAAAATTAATATTTATTGTTAGTTTGTTGTTTAATTGCTATCTTTATTCTCAAAAAGTTGTTTCTCTTTTACCTTCTTACACTGAGATAATATTTGCGTTAAATGCCGGCGATAAACTTGTAGGGGTAACTAACTTTTGCAATTATCCTCCAGAAGCTCAAAGCATAGAAAAAGTTGGAGATTATATAAATCCGAATATAGAAAAAATTTATAAATTAAAACCTGAGATAATTTTTATTGGGGGATGGAAAAATGATTTTATTAAAAAAATAAAGGAATTAAACGCGCAAATTGTTGTATTGAATGAAGAAAAAAATATTGATGATATATACAAAACAATAAAAACGATAGCAAAATATCTGAATAAAGAAGAAGAAGGGGTAAAGTTAGTATCATGGATGAAAAAAGAAATTAAAAATTTTAATAAATCTTATAAAAAAGTTTATGTGGAAATTGATAATGGTGGATGGAGTTGTGGAAGTGATAGTTTTATAAGCGATGTCATTTCAAAATCAGGGGGGATAAATATATTTAATAATGTCAAAAAATCGTATTTTAAGTCCAATTGGGAAGAGGTTGTTAAAAGAGATCCTCAGGTTGTTATGCTTCTGAATACAGATTATGATGAGTTTTTAAAAAGGCCTATGATTAAAAATATTAGAGCATCTAAAGAAAATAAGATTTTTAAACTAAACAATGAGGAAAGAGATATTCTTTCAAGACCTTCTCCAAGAATAGTTACAATTATAAAAAGGCTCAATGAGATGATAAAGTGAAAATTAATTGTAATAAGACTAAGATAATAATTTCAGCAATAGTATTTTTAATTCTTTCTTATCTGTCTTTGAGTCTACCATCTGATTTTGATAAAGATATTTTAATAAACCTTAGAATCCCAAGATATCTTGGAATTCTGCTAACTGGTTTTTCGCTTTCAACTGCTGGCTTTATCCTTCAGCTTGTTACTAAAAATCCGCTTGCCGATCCCTTTATTATCGGGACATCAGGCGCTTCAATGCTTGGAATAATTTTATGCTCTTTGATGCAAATTTCC
Organism: Elusimicrobiota bacterium; assembly: GCA_036574205.1. GTDB lineage: Bacteria > Elusimicrobiota > Elusimicrobia > Elusimicrobiales > UBA9959 > JAAYVG01. The sequence goes on from JAINCQ010000042.1 coordinate 40,264, forward strand.
TTTTATGATATAAGATATTTTTTCATAATCATATTTTTTTCTCTTTCTGTCACTATTTTCTCATACAAGCTTTCCTATCTTGGTTCATCAAAATCAGCAAACAACATACTTTTAAGCGGCATAGCAATAAATTCATTTATTCTTTCTTTAATAGTTCTTTTAATAATATTTTCAAGGGAATGGTCAATTAATTTTATGCATATTAGTTTTGGCAGTTTTTCATATTCTGATTATAATAAATTGACTGTACTATACTCAATTTTTTTTATTCTAATTTTTCTTTTATTTTTCTTAAATAAATATATTCTTGTATTTTCGTTTGATGATGATAAAAGCAAAACTCTTGGGATAGATTCAAATAAAATAAAATTTATAATCTTTGTTATTGTTTCATTTTTGACATCAATATCTGTTTCAATATCTCAAATGATTGGGTTTATAGGTCTTATGATACCGCATATAACAAGGAGTTTTTTAAATAGAGAAAATTTTAATATTATTTTTATATTTAATCTTCTTTATGGAGGGTTATTTTTACTTATGGCGGATGTTATTTCCAGAATGTTTTTCTATCCCTTAGAGCTTCCGCCTGGTGTTATATCGTCTATATTTGGTTCATTATTTTTTATCTGGCTTATTTTAAGAAAAGAAGCAAAGAATTATTAGTCAAGCTGAAAAAATATTTTAAGGAAAGTTAAGATGGAGGAGTGGGAGAAGAAACAGTTAATCAAAGAGTTAAAAACTTCCCCGGAAGATAGAATAAGATGGTTGATAAAGGCAGTAAATTTCATATGGCTTTGCGCTGGTCCTGAAATTAAAGAAATATACAAAATTAATTTTGAATTTTCATTTAAAAACTTAAATTCTTCTAATAAGATGAAATTTTGAAAATGATATAATTTTAATATTAAAAAAGGATATGTATTATAGGAAGCAGGATATCTTTAAGTGGTGAATATTATGATAGCTGTAAATAAGTTGAGTTTTTCATACAATGGGAAAAGAGTGCTTTATGATATAAGTTTTGAAATTGAAGAAGGGAGGATAATATCACTTTCGGGTCCAAATGGCAGTGGTAAAACAACGCTGCTTAAAATTTTATCTCAAATAATAAAAAATTATTCAGGCGAGATTTTTATAGATGGTAAAAACTTAAAGGAATATAAAAAAAGTGAAATATCTCAATTGATTTCCTATGTTCCCAGCGAAGTAAATACCCCTTTTGATTTTAAAGTTAATGATATAATTTTGATGGGAAGGATCCCATATACAGGTTTTCTAAATTCTTATTCAAAAAAGGATTATGAAGTAATAAAGAGTATAAGCAGGGATATAGGGATAAATCATATTTTAGATAGATACTATAATACCCTTTCAAATGGTGAAAAACAGCTTGTCTTGCTTGCCCAGTCATTATCTCAAGGTAGCAAAATAGTTGTTATGGATGAGCCTACTTCCCATCTAGATATAAAGCACAAAGTCAGGATTTTTGAAATTTTAAAAAATGAAGTAAAAGAAAAAGGGCTTACTGTTATTTCTGTTCTTCATGATTTAAAACTTGCAAAGGAGTTTTGCGATGATGTTTTATTTTTAAAGGATGGGAGATTGATTTTAAAGACCAGGGCTTTACAAATATCTGAAAATATTAGTTCTATTGCTTCCATATATGATATCGGGGAAGAAAATTGTAGAAAATATATCTTATAAAGCAAGTTATCATTATCCACAGTTTATACACGATCGTGTAAAATTAGTGGATGTTGTTTAGAAGAGAGTTATATAATTTCTGGTAAATGATTATCCACAGTTTTTCAACGGTCGTGTAAAATTAGTGGATGTTTTTTAGGGTAAAATGAAAGTCTGGGTTTATGAAGTTTTAGAGATCTTGTTTTTTTAAAAAATCCAGGTTAGTTAATTGAAAGATAAGAATATAAGTAAAGATTTGATAAAAATCAAGTATTTACTATGGAATAAATTAACAAAAAATTCATAATTTTTTCATGATTTTTGAAATGTTTTATGCTAAAATATTTTAAGAAAAAGTTTGCTTTATATGAGTGGGAGTAAAATGAAAAATATTTTTCGCATATCAATTATAATAATAACAATTTTTATATCAAAATTATTTGCAGGAGATCTTAACGTTGAGATGGGTGCAACGGACGACTTTAGTGTATTTGGGATTGAAGGGAGTTACCTTGATCCAGACGTAGAAATAAAAGGTTTTACAGTATTTGGAGCAACTCAAAGCGCCTATACTGCAAATATACCAGCTGTTCCTGGAAATGTAATAATAAACGGTGTTCTTGGAGTATCAAGTGGAGCATATATAGCTGGAACAAGCACATTTAGTTATGTATCAAGTATAACAATACGTGGAGCTGATGCGATATTTATAAATGGGGGGACGAGTGGTCAACTTTTAAAGAAACATAGTGATGGATACTTGTACTGGGCAAATGATGAGGGTGGTGTAGCAGGAAGTGGATTACAATACAGGATACCGATGTGGATAAGTGACACAGTATTGAGCACATCAGTGATACATCAAGATGGAGGGGAAAATAGCATAACATTGTTATTTGGTTCAACACTTACAGTTACAGGCAATGCTTTTAGTGTAGGTGGTTCAACGTTTGTGGTGAAGGAAGGGAAGGTTGGAATTGGGACAAATAACCCAATATACAATCTTGTGGTTTCATCTGGTGCTGGTGAAAACGGAGTGATAGTTGCGATAACAACAGGGACAAGTGAAATGATAAGGATAACTGGAGCAGGGGAGATATATGCTAGCAAATTTATTGGTGATGGTTCTGGACTTATAAATGTTCCCGGGGATAACTTAGGCAATCACATTGCAACGCAGGCGCTTAATATGGCGAACAAGGCTATTGATAATGTCTCAAGTATGACGATAACAGGAAGTGGTGTAACGGGAACGGACCCATTGTTTAAAGTGGCTGATTCTACGATGGTAGTTTTAAATAACGGCAACGTCGGAATTGGGACGACGAGTCCCACGACAAAATTTGTGGTGAACAATGGATCTGTAACGGTAACAGGGACAAATGCTAATTTGTTAGTAGCCGGCAATGTCGGCATCGGGACGACGAGCCCAAAGGCAAAATTGGATGTTAATGGTGGGGATGTCTATATTTCTGGTAGTGGCAGCGGCTTAATTGTGAGGAGTCCAGATGGGAGTAGGTGTCTGAAAATCGGGGTTGACAATAGCGGGAACGTAACTCTGACCTCTGTTACTTGCCCATCATAAAGGGCCGATGTTGGTCTGTTTTCATAGGGAGACGTCCCCAGCCAGGAATGCCGCCACATGGTCCTGATGGCGCAGGAAGTGTAGAAGGAAACTCATGACCGAGTGGGTCAAAACCGATTCCCAGGAATACAAATGGCTGTGCAAAGAAGGGGTGGAAGCCTTGCTGATTGAAGTGATAAAGCAACAACAGAGGTTAAAGGCAAGAATTGATGAGTTGGAGAGTTTAACTAAATGAAAATAATCACTGTTATAAAAAGTGTATTAAAACTGTTTTTTATGCATCAAATCATCTAACCCGATTTCCAAATTTCATAACCTTCTCCCTTCCTTAGACGGTTTAACTGCTATGTCTCCCCTTCTTTCTTCACCCTCACCTTAGTCCTCTCCCATTTTTTCACCCTCATCCTTCACCTTCCCCCATCAAGGGGGAAGGGATTTTACTACTCATCTATTTCTTTTTCTATATTCACTCCTTGCTACACATATCCCCTCTCCTTTTTTGGAGAGGGTGAGGGTGAGGAGATTGAAGGGAGAAGAAAATAAATTTAAGGGGAAGGGACAGTTTGAATTTCATGGAAGGGCTTAGGGTTTGTGTTTGGCAATTTTAAGTTAAAAATTATATATAATGTCTATATGAAATCTCTGGAAAAGAAAATAACTGAGATTGTTAATCTTCTTAAAAAAGAAATTTCTCCACAAAAAATAATTTTGTTTGGCTCCAGAAGCAAAGGCAATGAAAAGTCTTTTTCTGATATTGATATTTGTGTCAGGACAGATACAAAACCAGACCATAGGAAATTGAGAATTATTTCGGAGAAAATTGATCAATTGGCTGGAATATATTCTGTGGATTTGATTTTCTGGGAAGATTTGCGCGAAGATTTTCAGAAAATGATAGAAAAAACAGGAAAGGTGCTTTATGAGGAAAAGTGATGTTTTGATGGCATTGAATAATTTAGAGTTAGCATATAAGCGTTTAGATGAAGCAGTAAAGATTGCATGCGATGAACTTGATAAGGATGGAGTGATCCAGAGATTTGAGTTTACATCAGAATTATTGTGGAAGACACTTAAAATTATTCTTGAGTATAATAAAATTGATGCATCTGGCGGACCAAAGGATTGTATTAAAGAGGCATTCAAATATGGTTATATCCCGGATGATGAAATTATTCTGGATATGCTTGATGATAGAAATAGGAGTTCGCATATATATAATGAAAAAATTTCAAACGAAATTTTTGAAAGAATAAAAATAATATATTCCGCGGGAATAGGTGAAATTATCAGATTTTTGAAGAATAAGATATAATACTGCCACGGTTATTATTCAGGATTTTTTCAGGATTTCCTTTGTTATTCCGCTTACAATATTAATAATATGATAATTACAGGAAAGATAAAAATCTTTCTTTTCTTCTCTTTTTGCTTTTCTTTTTCAGGGATGATTTTTGCCGGAAATTGAGGTTCTGTGTCTTGCTCTTTTTTGAATTATTCGCCTTCTTTAACCTTTTCCTTTCCTTAGACGGTTTAACTGCTATGTCCCCTCTCCTTTTTCCACCCTCACCTTAATCCTCTCCCGTCGAGGGAGAGGAAAATAGATATCAGCAAGGAGATTTAATTTTCACCCTCACCTTAATCCTCTCCCATCAATGGAGAGGAGAATAAGTGTGAGCAAAGGGATTTATTTTTCACCCTCATCCTTCACCTTCCCCCATCAAGGGGGAAGGGATTTTGAATGTTATAATAATATTGTGTCTAGTTTAGAAAGGAAAGGAGAAGAGGAAAATAAATGTGTGATGAGATTTAAGAGAGAAGAAACGGTTTGACCGTCTAAGGAAGGTCTTAGATTTTGTGCTTAAAATGTAAAATAGGTCTTTAGTCCTATTTTAAAAAAGTCAAAAAGGTCTTGACATTTGTCATTATATACTCTATGATATTATTGGATTGGAGGCAAAGTGAATAGAATATTAAATATCCTTGCCGGGTTTATAATAGCAGTATCTTTTAATTTAAACTCCGCTGAATTTAAAGTTTTTAACGATAAGGTAATAAAAGAAAATTTTTCAATAACACCATCCTTTGATTTTACTATTAAAACTGATATAAAAGCTTCTTATGTTGATAGAAAAAAGGTAGGCGATTTTTCGTCAATTGCAAATTACGCTTTTTCTTATTTAAATAATATGATTGTAAATGCATCCTTCGCTTCACTTTCAACGATAGATTGTGTTATATATAGCATAAATATGAAAGATATTCCTGATGCTTTAATTGCTGCGAGAGACAGAGGTGTTAAGGTTAGAATAATAATAGATGAAAGTCATGTTTATCCCAGGGCGGATGCTCAAATTAAAAAACTTATTCAGGCAGGTAAAGGAGTGGAGGTTAGGACATTGAGAGGAACAAGAAGTTATGGCGTAACTCATAATAAAATAACTATATTTGATAAGGCTCTTGTTATAACTGGTTCATATAACTGGACATTTGGAGCCACTTTCTCAAATTATGAAAATCTCCTGTCTATGAGGCATCCAACATATGTAAAAGGATATATTGATTATTTTGAATGGATGTGGTCAAAATCAAGAACTATTGAACAGGGAGCTTCTCCGGAAGTACCTGAAGGATACTACGGAAAGCCGCCGCAGTCTCCGCAAAATATGATAAGTTTAAACGGAACAGGCGTCCCGCTTTATCTTTTTTCTCCCGGTTCAGATACTGAGAATAAACTTGCTTCTTTAATTGATGCGGCAAAGGTTTCAGTCGATGCAGTTACTTTTACCTTTTCATCAAAACCCATAGCGGACGCTATAATAAGAGCGCATACAAGAGGGGTTAAAGTCAGATTCTTGCAAGATAAAGATATGGCTAAATCTTCTGTTATGGCAAAACTGGTTTATGAAGCGGGGGTGCCATTTAGATGGACTGGGGGGAGAAACGATAAAGGGGCTATGCATAATAAGTTTATAATTTTAGATGGTCAGGTATTGGGAACAGGTTCTTTTAATTTTACCACCAATGCGAGTGTAAATTCTTTTGAGAATATTGTTTTTACAAATGATGAGACGATAGTAAAAGCTTATGGCTCTAAATTTGGATGGTTTTATTCTCAGGCAATAACTCCTGCTTCAGCTGATGAGTTTGATGAAGTTGATACAAGCAAAGCAAAGGGTTTTTATACTTTTACAAATGATACCAGTGTAGAAATAGATTGATGTTCTGATTAAAATTAAATAATTTGCTTATAAATTTTTTCCCTGTCAACTCATCTAAGAATGTAACCATATTAGTTATCCACATGAATAGTTTTTGTGTGTGCCAATAATCTCATAATTCTGTGGATAATTACTAATATTTTTTATATTAGAAAGATCTTTTAATA
>JAINCQ010000043.1:0-3754 GCA_036574205.1 Elusimicrobiota bacterium
AGCAGTGCCTGTTGGGGAAAGATGATAGATAAAATGCTGAACCCATGCAAAGTTTGCATTTCCTTTTGGTGGTTTTCCATATCTCCAGCGAACATCTTCCTGTAAACGCTCACCACCCCAATCTGAAACATTGAAAGGCGGATTGGCTAAAATAAAATCAGCTTTTAAATCTTTAAATTGGTCATCATGAAAAGAATCACCCAATTTGACATTAGCATCTATTCTTCTTATTGCAAGGTTCATCTTAAACAGCCGCCATGTTGTCGGATTGCTTTCCTGTCCATAGATGGATATATCGCCAATCTTTCCACCGTGAGCTTCTATGAATTTTTCGCTCTGGACAAACATTCCTCCTGAGCCGCAGCAGGGATCAAAAACTCTTCCTTTATACGGCTTCAACATCTCAACTAGAAGTTTGACAATACTTCTTGGGGTGTAGAACTGGCCGCCTTTCTTTCCTCCTGCATCTGCAAACTGACCTAAAAAATACTCATAAACCCTTCCCAATATGTCTTTACTTTTATTTTCTTTATCTCCTAAACCTATTGTTCCGATTAAATCAATAAGTTCGCCCAGCTTTTGTTTATTTAGGGCTGGTCTTGAATAAATCTTTGGCAGTACACCTTTAAGCGATTGATTATCCTTTTCAATCGCCTCCAGTGCCTTATCTATTAACTCTCCTATTTCAGGTTTCTTTGCGTTTGCCTGAAGATATTCCCATCTTGCATTTTGCGGAACCCAGAAAACCCTTCTTGCAATATATTCATCCTTATCTTCGGGATCGGCAAGTTTATCTTGTTTTACTTCATTATAGACTTCTGTAAAAGCATCAGATATGTATTTTAGAAAAATCAATCCAAGTACCACATGTTTGTATTCCGCAGCGTCCATGTTACTTTGGAGCTTGTTTGCTGGCTGCCAGAGCTTCTGATCAAAACCCAGATTTGCTCCGTTAGACTCTTTTATAGCGTTAGTATTATTTTTTCTGGACATGGTTTTACTCTTTTATTCTTTTTTAATTCATTTTTCAAAAAATTAGGTACTCTCTTTAAAAGCCTTTTATTTTGTTATTATAACATAAAATATTATAACTCTTTGCCTTCCTGGTTTCAATCAGACACATTAGATGATCATAAAAAACCTCTCCGAAAATGACTGGTTAGATAAAAATAAAGCGTCTTTGAAATGATAAAAGGATTTTGACATGGAACTTTTAAGAAGGAAGTTTAATTAATCCAGATCCATTGGATTTATGGGTTTGGTAGGGTCTTCTTTGGCTTTCTTTTTATTTTCTTCAAATTGCTTTTCAAGTTCTTCTTTTTTCTTTTCCATTTCTTTTCCGGCATTTTTAAAATAATCGTCAAGTTTATTTTGATTTTCTTTTGTCTTTTTTATCATATCCGAAAGCGGATCATTTGAATTTGAAATATCCGGTTTCTTGAATTTATTAACTATTTTACCGGTTTTCCTATCTATCTCAATTCTTAACCCACAATCAGGACATTCTATAAGTATTGTATCCATAATAAATCATCATTATTTAAAACCACAAAAAAAATTGCTTTCATTAAAATTTAGAGCCTATACCTAAACAAAATTTTGGGCTTGTAACTGTTATGTCATGGCTCTCATTTCCATAAGTTCCTCGGTCAAAGCTGGTAGAATGTGTCAATGGGCGGAATTCAACAAAAAAAGTAGTATTATCCGTATTAAATCTTATTCCTATAGGAAATCTTAACATAACGCCCAAGGCTATTTCATTAAGTTTTTTTCCATATTTGTCTGTTATATAAGATGAAGTTATTTTATCTATTGATAAACCAAGCCCCATTCCAAAATAAAACTGAACTTTAGTAAGTGTCCTTAAAAGCAGATCTCCGCCTATAAGGAAAGAGGTTATATCAAAATAACCATCTGGCATTGATAAGATTTGACCGTTACTCCATGAAATGTTCTGCTTGGGAGTTTTATATTTATACACAGCAAGTTCTAAATCTCCTCCAATTATACCTTTTCCGTATCCACCAATTCTAATTCCCATCGGGCCTAGCCCATTTACTGTCACATCTGACATTTCACTCCAGCTCCCAATAAGACCCGGAAAAGGCAAGGGATTACTTTCATCTGCTGTAGCTTCTAATTTACCAGAACTAAATCCTACTATAACATCAAAAAAACTATATCTATATTTATTAGTAGAATCCGTATAAGTTGGTTTAGTAGATTGATTTTGCGCTATTGGCTGAGGTCTAAGAATCTGCGCATCTCCCCCGATCCAATCTTTCACTACATATACTTGAGAAGCTCCTATAGCCTGAGCAGTATCTGTTTTTATTATTCTTGCATTCACTTCAATTTTACCATCAGATGTCGGAACTAAAGTCCCGGTAATTATAGCATCCACACCTAAAACCTTACCAAGCTCTTTAGCGCTTGAAGGGTCTATTACACCTGAATTCTGAAGTTTTAATTCATCTAAAACTTTATTAAGAACGCTTCTTTCAATAATCTCAAATCTCTGCATATTGATCAACTTCATTGTCAATCTTTCAGAAATAATTGATCCGTCTTTAGTAGAAGTTGTATTGTCAGCATAAGAAAAGGGAATAACAGCCATTTTTTTTACATTTGAAGCATAACTAGCTAATTCCATAGCTAATTTATCATAAGCATCTTCAGCAAAACAAAATATATTCAATAATAACATTGTTGTTGCAAAAAACATTATCTTTTTCATTTTATTCCTCCAGAATCTCTTTAAGTTAAAATTTTAGCATTTTTCAGATTAAAAAAACAAAACTTTGGCTAAATTATCTCCTTCGCCGTATCAAGAATCTATTTTCTGAAGGAGATTTTTCCTTATCTCCCACATCCCCTCCCAACCAATCCTTAATAACATAAATTTGAAAAGCCTTAACAGCTCTGGCAGTCTCAACCTCAACAATCCTGGCATTTACCTCTATCTTATTATCTTTGGCTCTTACAAGAGTCCCTGTTATGAGAAAATCAACACCTAAAATTTTGCCCAACTCTACGGCTTTTTGTGGATCTACAATCCCGGAATTTTCAAGTTTTAACTCTTTCAAAACTTTTTCTAAGGCATTCCTCTCTATAACTTCATTTTTCAATTTAATTAGTTCCATACTTAATCTTTCAGATATAACCGTACCATCTTTAATAGAAGAAGTGCTGTCAGCATAAGAAAAGGGAACAACTGCAATTCTTTTATTCTCTACTTTAGCAGTATAACTTGAAATATCTATAGCCAAAAGTTTATACACAGATTCTTCTTTTTTTGAGTCAGAAAAAGCAAAGGAGTAAAAAATTAAAAAAATAAAAAAAGATAATAAGCATCTAACAAAGTAACCTGTATGCAAAAAGCAACGAAGTCGCAAGCCAAAAGCAGAAATTTGCCCCGGGAAAAGAGTAAAAAACTTCATTTTTTTTGATAGTCTCATATTATTTTCTTTGCGCTTTTTGGATCTTGAGATTAAGTTTTTTAGTTTTTTTTCCATTGCCATACCCATTTGTTAAACTTTTTCAATAAACCTTAACCATCTTTTTTTAACACTTATAACCTCCATGTGTATTATATTATACAAATATAATAACTCATTTTCCAAATAACGAATCAAGCAATGTATAATGTAACCCAAATTTCTGTTAAAGAAAGGAGGGTTTCATGCCGAGTTACAAATCAAAAATGGAATATCTACAAAATATTTACCATCGTTATCACAAGGCGGGCAAAACA
>JAINCQ010000007.1:0-63512 GCA_036574205.1 Elusimicrobiota bacterium
TTCATTATTATAAGTTTTTCAAATATTGACTAAAAAAACCAGGTAAGTTATTTATATAAATTTAATCCATTTTTTACCCCCCTCTTTAAAAAACCCTTAAAGAAATTTTTATATAAATGAAAACCTACAGGCTTTTTAAAAACCTAACAGGAAATAATTATTATTAAAAGACAAAAACCTTAAAAAGCCTTTAAAGTTTACAACCCTATAATACTTATATAAATTTTATAAAACTGCGAAAAATTATTAAAAACTTTTAACAGCCCATAAAAACCAGATAAAAGAATAAATTTGTAAAGAATATGATATTTATATTTATCATAGAGTTAGACAAACAAGTAATATTTGGAATATTAAAATATTTTTTTAAATACATTATTAGTACTTTTCTTTATTAATAATTTCTAAGCAAAAATTAAGATAAATCTTCTTAACTATTGATAGCTTTAAATGTCAAGAAACTTAATCTGCAACTATATAATGGTTTTACTTATATAAAAGGATAAAAATTACTGAAATATAGCCTGAAATAAGAAAGGAAACAGAAAGAAAAGCATAAAAACTTGAAATATTAGCTTTTGTAAGCAAAAAACTACCAATTCCTATTAAGATAACAGGTAAAAATAGCAAAGATAAATTTATTGATTTAGTATTTTTCTTTTTTCCCTCTTGAAAATCTGAAATTCTGGATTTCATATCCCCCCGAGAACAATCAGGTTAGGCTTTTGATCTAATCCTTGCCTTTATCCTCTCCTTTGTAAACTCCATAAATGATTTCAAAGATGGATCTGTAATCTTTTTTATTTTTTCTTCAAGTATAGCAATACTTTGTTCATTGCCTACCATTCCAATTATATTCAAAGCCATATTTTTGTATGCTATATTATCAGAATCAAGATATTTGTAAATAAAGCTTAAACCAAAATTATCGCCCATCTTAGCAAGAGCCAAAGCGGACTCAATCTGAACATCGGCATCATCCTCCCCAACCCTCACCCTTAATGCCTCACTTGCCTTTAAATCTCCTATATCGCCAAGAGCGCGTATAGCCGATATCTTAATCTGTTTTTCCTCAGATTTTGTTAATTTTAAAAGCAATTCAATCGAAGTTGTTGATTTAATAGCTCCAAGATAGTTTATTGCACTCTGTTTTATAAAAGTGTTACTTTTTTTATCTTCAACTAACTTAATCATATCATTTTCAATACTCTTTATGTTAAATGAACCAAGCGTTCTTATTGCCACAACTTTAATATTTTCATTTTCATCTTTAAGGGCTAACTCTATTATCTTATCCGGTTTGTTCAGTTTCGGCATATATGAAATAGCTATAAGGCAGGAGTTTTTTATATCATTATCAGAAGTTTTAGACAAAATTGTCAATATTTTATCAATTGATTTTTCGCTTCTCATCATACCAAGAGATTCTATAGCCGCCATTCTGACAAGTTTATCTTGATCTTCTATGTATTTTTCTATAATATCAGCGTATTTTAAATCTCTTGTTTGAGAAAGGTTAATTATCGCCTGTCGTCTTATTATAGGATCTGAAGAAGAAAGCATTTGAGATGTAGTTGCTGAGATATCAGTTTGAGTATAAATCTGTTGCTGAATGGATGAGGATGTTTTTTCACTCATTTGTTGAGAGGATTGCTTCTGAGATAAAGGCTGTTTTTTAAAATTTGAGTTTTGAGAAAATATATCTGATGAATATATCATCATAACGAATACTAAAGTTAACAATTTCATAAGACCCTCCGTCTATATATTATACAATATAAATATTAAGTCATTTCAATATCCAATCAAAACAAAGGACCAATATAAAAATATGCTACTCTGGTTCCTGTTTTGGTATTAAAGGACCAATCAAGCGATATTAATATTTTATAAGACTGAAGAATAAAAGCATAAATATCCAATCCAAAACCAATAGAATTTTTTATATTCCCAATAGAAGGATTAAACGATTTATTCCAACCATACGCATTATCAGAAAATAATTTAAAATAAATTGATTTAAAATAAAAGTCTGGAAAAATATAGTACAGATAATAATCCATTTTTAGCAAAGGAAACCTTGATTCTATATTATATACAGCAACATTTTTAGATTCATTTGTGGAGTTATCTATAAATCCTCTTATCCCCCCCACTCCTCCATAAGAGTAATCTGGATTGTCCCTGCCTTCTGAAAATCCTAAAAATACTCTATTTACAATTGCAGATTTTCTTGAAAGCGGAAAATATTTTACATAATCTAATGAAAGGGTATCATATCTAATGTTTCCATTAAATATATCGTCATAATGAGAAATAACTACATTAAATTTATATCCATATACCGCTGTTAGATAAAGACCATTTATATTGTTATCAAGATAAGATAATATAAATCCTCTTTTGCGCTCCTCATATTTGAGATTAAGAGAATTATATTCCTTTATCTCGTCTTTATGGCTTAAATAAATTCCAAGGCTTTTATACCTGTCAAAAGGATAGAGAAAACCTGAAAGAGTTTTAATATATCTTTTATCATATTTTTCATCAATATTAATATCATCTATATTAGAAAAATCGTAAATATCAGATATTAACAAAAATTTAGTTCTATATCTATTATAGAGATATGAAATATTTGTGTTAAGATAGGGATAGGCAGAATTATAAGAGATATAAAAAGACAGATTATGTCTTGAAAGCATATCGCTTGCCTGCCAGTAAGTGAATAAAAACAAACCACCGGGAGATGAGTATAAAAGCGCTGGAAAAAACAAATCTGTAGAAGCATTAAATTTATATTCTTTAAACTCACCATTAACTTCTTTTTTATTTTCATGTAAAAAAAAGTCTTCAAATTTAACCTCCCCAACCAAAACCCATTCAAAAAATAACCCGCCTGTTTGATAGATATTCATCAAACCATGTCTGAAATATGAAAAATACACATTTCCCTCTTCTGCAAACGGAGTAAAAACTCCGCCTATAACATTTGTGTGTCTGTATATCTTTCCACTTTCAATAGAAATAGAATAGAGATTATAATTATTTTTAAAATCAGATATAAAATAAATATTTTTCCCTGTCTTATCATAAGTAATATCAACTATATTAAAGGGAGTTGAAACTCTTTTAATATTGCGATTCTTATCTAAAACACAAATATCCCTTTTCAAATCATCAAAATAGCCAGTTTCGCATAAATATATAATTTTATTATCGTCTATATATTTTGGTGATAATTTATCTGATGAATCAAAAGTCAAACGTACTAAATCAGTTTTTTTTAGTTTCTTTTGAGAAATAGTACTTCTAAAATCAAGCTCAAAAAGTTGATTTTCCCCTTCATCCATTCCAACAAAAATAAGTTTTTTGTCATCTGGCGAAAAAGAAAATAGTCTTGCTTCAATTAAATCCTCAAAAAGGATTTTTTTAAATTTATTATTTTCAAGATCATAAACGCAAAGATATTCTTTATGGTTTTTCTGTCCGGAAAAAACCAGATATTTCTTATCATTTGAAATAGAAAGTGAATTTACCAAAAGTGTAAACCTTGAATAAGGAATATTATCAATTCCTATGTCTTGTGCATTTATAATTTTTTTCCTTCTAGTGATTAAATCTTCTATTATAATTGACGGTGGATGTCCCCAAAAGGTGGAGATATATGCTATTTTGTCTTTTGAAATAACTACTGGACTTGTGTTAAAAACAGGGATATCATCATTAGCTTCTATATTTAGCTTTTTGCCATAAGTTTCTGCTTCAAACATATTCTCTCTTTTAATCTGATTAAAATATTTAATCTCAAGATAATTTTTGAATTTTTCATCAAATTTGTCTATATCAATTCCAATCAGTTTATTTAATACATTATTAATATCATAAGCATCTCTATAATAATGGAGCATAAGGGATGGTTTGTCTTTCCCATATTCTTCTGCTAAAAATTTCATTGCTTTAGCGCCTGTTTTATATGCAAGGGTTGTTTGATGTGGTTTAAGATGTCCAAAGCCAAAAAGCTTTATAAGCGGAATAAGCTTACCATCAACTACGGCATCCCTTACATACATATCCTCCATAGCTAAATCCCAATCTCCAGTCATATTTTCACTCATTCCTTCCATCATCCATAAAGGATATAAGATAGTTTTTAGTATTCTTGGACTTTCCCACCAGCTATCTACAAGTATTGAAAACTGAATCTCATGACCAAATTCATGAAATATAACATCTCTTAACCACATCTTAGAACCATCGCTATAAGCCATAAATCTATCTTTATATGGCTCAGTAACCCCACCTGTTCCATCCCCTAGTTCAATTATTGAATTCTGCTGAATATCGTTTTGAGATGCAAAAAGAAAAAAAGGGATTCTTTTTTCAAGTAACGGATTAAACTCCTTTTTGCCTTTTTCGTAAGCCTTTTCAAGTAGATATGATGCGTAATCTAATAATTTCTCGCTATCTTTATAATAATATATATCAAAATGTTCAGTTTTATAAATCTTCCAATCAAACTTCTTAACTATTATCTGAGTTTGAGAAAATAAAACTTGAGAAAATAATAAGATAGTAATTATAAATTTCATTAAATAAAACGCAATAAAGCTCTCTTAAGCATAACACCGGTTATTTCTTTCCTGTAATCAGCTTCAGATCTATGATCATCTATCGGAGCTATTTCTTTTTTTATAATATCCATAGCAGAGATAATCAAATCTTGAGTTAGTTTTTTACCAGTTAAAAATTTTGAAGTTTCTATACAGCTTTTAACTGTCGGAGCAACAGATGAAACAGCTATATTTATATCTTTTACAATACTGCCGTCTAAATTCAGGCAAACACAAATTCCTGCTTTGGCTATTCCAAAAGCTTTTCTTCCAATGGTCTTAATAAAAACTGATTTTTCAAAAAATTTATCAACTATAAATCCCTCTATTAACTCGTCTTTTTTGAGTAAAGTTTTCTTTGG
Source organism: Elusimicrobiota bacterium (assembly GCA_036574205.1). Classification (GTDB taxonomy): domain Bacteria; phylum Elusimicrobiota; class Elusimicrobia; order Elusimicrobiales; family UBA9959; genus JAAYVG01. The sequence continues at coordinate 4,976 of JAINCQ010000007.1, forward strand.
CCTAACAAGTATGTCATCTACCTTACATATCCTTCTTTTGCCATATAAATTTAAAACTGCTTTTGCCCTTAAAGCCATAAGAGCCAGAACTCCATCCGCGCATGGGCTTGCGTTAGCAAGATTTCCACCCAGCGTAGCTATGTTTCTTATGGATGGACTTGCATAATAAGATACACACTCATAAAGAGCAGGGGCAAATCTTTTAATTAAAGAATTTTTTTCAAGCTCAGCTATCTTAACCGCGCTTCCAATAAAAATACTATCTCCTTCTTTTTTTATTATATTTAATTCTTTTATGTCTGAAATATCAATAAGGCATTCAGCATTAATATTCGAATTCTTAATTAAAACAGAAATATCGCTTCCCCCAGCAATATACATCCTTGAAGAGGGAAGTTTTTTTATATTTAAAAATAAATCTTTAAGTAAATAATACTTTTTAACCTTTAATATCATCTTCGCGCCTCATCAACTGCTTTTATGATTTTATCATATCCGGTGCATCTGCAAATATTTCCACTAAGACCTTTTTTTATCTCTTCAATTGACAACTGTGGGTTTTCCATAAGCATCGCAATAGCAGTAATCATAAAACCAGGGGTACAAAATCCGCATTGAACAGCACCATTTTTTTTAAAGCTTTCTTTAAGTTCTTTTGCATATTTAAGTTTATCTATCCCTTCAATAGTAGTTATCTCCTTCCCGGCAACCTGAAAAGCCATTATAAGACATGAGTTTACAGCTTTATTGTTAAGCAGAACCATACATGATCCACACTCCCCCTCACCACAGCCCTCTTTAGTCCCTTTAAGACCAAGATCATTTCTTAAAAAATCAATAAGTCTCAAATGTGGTTCTACTTCTCGAACTATCCTTTTACCATTTACAATACAATCTAATTTAAACTTTTCAACTATTTTTTTCATATTTAATCACCATTTTCATAACACAATTTAAGTCTCTTAAAACACTACTTAGCATTTTTTTCTTTTATCAATTTTAAGTTTTTCTCAGGCAAAAAAGGAATATAATTTATCTCTATTCCACAAGCCCTTTTGACAGCATTTCTAATGGCAGGGCTTACCGCTATAAGCGGCAGCTCTCCAAGCCCTTTTGCCTTATAAGGTCCTTTTGAATATTCTTTTTCCACAAATTCTATATCATACTCCGGCATATCAGAGGAAGTTGCAACCAGATAATCAGTAAATCCCGGGTTTTTCATAATTCCTTTCTCTATAACAAGATTCTCATATACCCCCCAGCTCATCCCCTGTAATATCCCCCCCTGTGCCTGGCCAACAGCAAGTACTGGATTTATAACCTTGCCAACATCAAAGGCTGAATAAATTTTCTTAACATCTATCTCACCTGTCTCCATATCTATTTCTACATCTGCAATATTCGCAGAGTAGCTATAAACTATATACGCATCTCCCTGACCGTCATTTATATTGTATGAAGTGGATGGAGATACATACCATCCCTGTTCACTCATCTTAAGTTTTAATGCCCAGCATTCTTTTATAACCTCCTCAAAACTTATCTTTCCTTTCTCACAAATGAAAAAACCATCCTTTGCAATAATATTTGGAGATTTTAAAATATCTGAAGCCACTTTAAAGATTCTTTTCCTAAGAGGCTTTGCAGCTTCTATTATAGCATTTCCACTCATAACAGTAGTTCTACTTGCTACAGTAGGTCCGCTGTCTGGAACCTTTGAAGTATCTACCTCTTCAAGTCTTACTTTATGTACCGGAGCATTTAACATCTCACATGTTATTTGAGTAAGGACAGTTAAAGCGCCCTGACCCATCTCAGTATTTCCAACACTTACATTAACACTTCCATCCTTATAAATATTTATATATGCTCCAGCTCTATCAAGATACCTTCCTTTTGCTCCAAGCCCCACACCATAATAAGCAACAGAACAACCATAAGCCCTTTTTCTATAAGGTGATGATGGTTCAAGTTTTTTTGGCCAACCTGATTTCTTTTTAACAACCTTAATAAGATCTTTAAGTCCTATAGATTCTTTTATTTTTTGAGATGTAGCAGTAAAATAATTTTTATCTATTATATTTTTAAGTCTAAATTCAAGTGGATCCATTTTGATTTTATCTGCAAGATCATCTATGATAGATTCAGTTGCAAAGGATATCTGAGGTTGTCCAAAACCTCTAAAAGCTCCACATGGCACTTTATTGGTTTTCACAGCATAACTTTCAATAAAAACATTTTCTATTTGATAAGGGCCACTTGCATGAACAGTTCCCCTCCATAAAACTATTGGGCTTAAAGTGGAATATGCTCCTGCATCAAGAATATACTTTATTATGCAGCATTTTAATTTACCTTTCTCATCCGCGGCATATGTTATTTTTGAGTATGATGGGTGTCTTTTAGACATCGTTCTAAAATCTTCTTCTCTGTCATAAGAAATTCTAACTGGCTTGCCGATTATATAAGAACAAAGAGCAGCATGCGCGCCGACAAGAGCAGGGACATCTTCCTTCCCACCAAATCCCCCGCCTGTAACTGTCTGAATTACTTTAACCCTATTTGAACTAAGACCTGTAATAGCGCAAACCGCATCAAGAACATAAAAAGGACATTGAGTTGAAGAATAAACGACCAAACTGCCATCCAATTTATAAACTCCTGTGGCTACCTGAGGTTCAAGATAACAATGAACCTGATAATTAGTTGTAAATTCCTTCTCTATAACATACTTGCATTTTTTTATTTCGCTAAAAGCATCTCCTTTTTTAATAACATAACTTGAAAATATATTTTTTTTATCTTTTATAGATTTATGAATATCGTCTATATAATCAAGCTCTTTACACAAAATTTTTACTTTCTTTAAAAGCTCCCTTGCTTTTAGATATGTTTTAGCCACTAAAATTCCAATAGCCTGTCCATGAAATTCGGCAACCTCATCTGCAAGAAATGGGTAATCAGCATCTACAATCTGCCAGTTGTTTTTCCCCGGGATATCTTTTGCGGTTATAAGTCTTACAAAATCCTTGTCTTTTTCAACTTCCGAGATGTCTATCTTCTCAATTTTAGTTTTAGGATAAGGGCTTCTTATACAAACCCCATAAAGCATATTTGCAAAATCTATATCATCCCCGTAAAGAGCCTTGCCTTCTATCTTTATCTCAGAATCAACTCTATTTATAGATTTTCCAATAAAAGATAAATTTTCATTTGTTTTTTGAAACATAATATTTTATTTCATCACAAAGTTTTTCTATATCAAAAGGTTTTGAAAAATAAGCGACAGCACCTAATTTTAAAGCCTTAACCCTATCAATAGGTTCTATATACTTACCTGATATCATTATAACAGGAGTCTTTTTTAATCTTTCTGAATTTTTTAAGATCTTTAAAAACTCAATCCCATGCATATCCTCAAGCTGAACATCAGAAATTATAACATCAAAAGAATATGTTGATAAAAGTTTCAAAGAATCCCCAACATTTTTTGCAACTGATATTTCTACATCCCCTATTTTCTCTTTTATGCTGTCTTTAAGCGTATCAACAAAATTAGTATCGTCATCCGTTATCAAAATTCTATATCCCATATTAATATCCCATATCAAGCCTCTCAATCAATAACTGGGGCATATTTAAGTCTTTCATAAGGTTTTGAACTTTCTTTATATCATAACTTAGCCTTATAAGCTCAAAAACCATCTTCTCATCATCAAAAATCCCAAATGATGCCATAGGATTACCATCACGAGGTTGACCGACAGAACCAGGATTTATAAAAAACTTTAAATTATCCTTTATTTTTATTTTGCCGAAAGGTTTTATAAAATCACCAATGGCTTTGTTATTAGAATCCATATAAAAACACATCGGAATATGTGTGTGACCCAAAAAAAGAATATTTGTTTTAACTAGCTTCAAGTTATCCATATACTGCAATTCGCTTAAAAGATACTCTTTAAGCGGAGATTTAGGAGAACCATGAACAACAGTAAACTTATCAGTCTCTATTTTTTCACTAAGAGTATAAAACCAGGAAAGTCTTTCATTATCTATTTTACTTTTGCTCAACTCAATACTTGCCCTTGCATACTCATTGAACCATTTCATATCCATTTTTCCACATAAAATAGCATCATGGTTTCCAAGAACTATTTTAGCTTTATCTCCCAGACTTCTTATAGAATCAACACATTCAACTGGCTGAGGTCCATAACCTATTATATCTCCGCATATTATATAGTTTGAAATAGAATTTTTTTCAAGGTATGAAAGTACAACCTTTAGGGCTTCGTAATTAGCATGTATATCTGAAAGTATAGCATAAATCATATTTTTACTTCCGATTTCACACTCATATCCATTGCTCTTTTAAGATCAACAGATATTACCTTTGAAACTCCTAATTCTTCCATTGTCACACCATATATCTTATCTCCAACCTCCATAGTTCTTTTATTATGAGTTATTACTATAAACTGAGTAGTAGGAGCAAATTCTTTCAAAAGCCGCACAAATCTTTCAACATTTGCCTCATCTAACGCAGCATCTACCTCATCCATAACGCAAAATGGGGATGGATTAACACAAAAAAAACTAAAGACAAGAGCGAGAGCCGCAAGAGATTTTTCTCCACCTGAAAGCTGAGATATATTTACCAGCCTCTTACCAGGAGGATGCATCATTATTTCTATCCCAGTTTCAAGAAGATTGTCTGGATTTGTAAGCACAAGGTTTGCAGTTCCACCATTAAATAAAGTCGCATATATCTTTTTAAAATATTCTTGAACTTTATCAAATGTTTGTTTAAAATTTTCTTTTGTTGTCTGATTTATTTGAACTATAGCATTTTTAAGATTTTCTTTTGCTGTTTTTAAATCATCTATATGAACTTTTTTATCATTATATTCTTTTATTAAAGCGTCATATTCCTCTGGGGCAGTCATATTAACAGCGCCCATATTTTCTATCCTTTTTTTGAGATACTCTATTCTATCAATGTCTACTTCAACGTTAGTATAATTTTCCTTTACTTCCTCATATTTTACCTGATATTCACTTATAAGTTTCAAATTTATATCATCAATCTTAGTATTAAGTGTATTAATCCTTAATTCTACTTCCTGTTTCTTCTCTATCTGCTCCTTAAGAACTTCATTATTCTCTCTTATTAAAGCATTAAGCCTTGCTATATCAGCCTTAATCTGTTCTATCTCCTGATAAATATTATTTCTTTTTATCTCATATTCTTTCCTATCATTATTTAACTCATCAAGATTAATTTTTAGTTTTTCATTATCTGATCTAAGAGATAAAAGTCTGTTTTCCATTTCCGTTTTCTTCGCAAGATATGTTTCCTTCTCAATATTTATATCATTTATTCGCTTTTCAAGTTCAGCAGTTTCGTTTTCTATCCTTTCAATTTCCGTCTTATAAGAGGAAAGTCTGTATTCAATAGATGAAAGAGATCCTTTTTTCTGGATAAGTTCTTTTTCAAGAGATATTCTCCTGTTTTTAAGCTCATCAATCTCCTGTTTTTTTACTGTAGTCTTATTCTTTATCTCATTTATTTCAGATTTATATTTTTCAATCAATACTTTTATCTCTTTTTCTCTATCGCTTAATTTCAGAATATCGTTATTTATAAAAGAAATTTCTTCTTCTAAAACACTTTTTCTTTCAAATTCATTCTTCAAGGAACTTTCAAATTTTGCTATTTCTATATTCTTAGTGTCTATTTCTTTTTCTACTTCTGAAAGTTCCTGCGATAACCTCGCTATGGATGTTTTAGTTACTTCTTGCTCCTTCTCAAGAGACATAGATTTTTCTATAAATCGAGATATTTGCTCCTTTAATTCATTAGTCTCACCCCAGTATGGCTCGTTTGTACTAACATTTTTAGCCCCACCCACAACCCATATATCAGATATAACATCCCCATCATTAAATATAACCCTTGAAAGAAGGCAATGAACTAAATCTGAATATTCATCTGGATAAGAGATATTTAAACCAACAGGCTTATTTTCATAAACAATTTTTGGAACATTCTCAAGAACCAAAAATCTTGCTCTTCCTTTTCCAGTACTTTTTAAATGAGCTATACAATTAAGCGCAGTATCTCTGTCTTTAACCACAATAGCATCTATGAATTTTCCAAAAGCATCTTCAACTATATACCTATCACCCGTATCAAATTTCAAAATATTCCTTAGAATATTATAGACGCCAGGTAAATTGGCATTAAGTATCTCATTTGTTCCAATCCAGTATGTATCTCGCTCAGCATCTTTAAGAAGGGAATCAAGTCGTGCTCTGGAAGATGCGATATCCACAGAAATTTTTGCTATCTCATCATTAATAGCTTTAAGTTTATTATTCTCTTTTTCAATTTCAGTTAACAATTGATTCTGACGAGACAAAAGCAGATTTCTATCATTGTTTAAATTCATAATATTTTCATTAAGCAAGGAGATTTCTTTTTCAACTGAAGTCATCTCTAAAGTAAGTTTCTCCTTTTCCCTGTTTACATTAGCTATATCCTCGCCTATATGGGCAAGCTCCGATTCTGTCCTGATTATTATATTTGAAAGATTTATTTCATTCTGATAGAAAGCACTATGCTCGCTTTCACCATGTCTTAAAGCATTATCAACTTCAGCTATTTTATTTTCAATCTCCTTATATTCGTTTTCTATTTTCTTATACTCAGACTCAATATTTAACATTAAACTTTTCTCCATCTCAAGTTTTGCTTTTTTATCAGAAAGTGCAGGGATATACTTATTTTTGTTTTCAATATTTTTTTGTCTGGTCATTTCAAGATCACTAAGTTGTCGGCTTATCTCAGATATTAGTTCATCATTTTTAACTATTACCCCTTCAACCCTGACCGTATCAGCTCTAATATTTGAAATGCTTTCAGCAAGAGATTTTTCCTCCTGGATTTTATCATTCAAAATAATCTCTTTATTGCTAAGCTCAGCACCAAGTTTTGCAATATCTACATTAATTTCATCTATTTCAGAAAGGATAGGAGAAAGATTCTTTTTCTCCTGCTCAATTTCCGAAAAATAAGCATTTATAGTTTTTACATTATAGGCAATCTCAGCATCTTTTAGTTCCTGACGGTATTTTTGCTGAAGTTTCGCTCTTTTTGCTTCCTGTTCAAGCTTCTTTATCTGCTGCTCTATTACAGCAACAGAGCTTTCAACTATTGAAAGATCATACTCTACCTTTTCCAGTTTTCTAAGGGTCTCTTCTCTTTTAGCTTTATATTTTGATATCCCTGCTACCTCTTCAAAAACCTCACGCCTTTCTTCGGCATTTGATAAAAATATCTCCTCTATCTCACCCTGATCTATTATAGAATAACCATTAGAACCGACTCCTGTATCAAGAAATAACTCCCTTATATCTTTAAGCCTGCATCCTACCCTGTTTATAAAATATTCAGATTCCTCGCTTCTATAAATCTTCCTTGTTATTGCCACCTCATTAAAATCAACGTTTAGCTTCCTTTCAGAATTATCAAAGATAAGCGTAACCTCAGCCAGATTCATAGGTTGCCTTTTTGTTGTCCCGGCAAAAATAACATCCAGCATAGAAGGCATTCTGAGAGACTTTGAAGACATCTCTCCAATACACCACTTAATTGCATCAACTATATTTGATTTTCCGCAACCATTTGGTCCAACTATAACATTTATACCGGGGAAAAATTCTATTTTTACTCTATTAGCAAAAGATTTAAATCCATTTATCTCAACATATTTAAGATACATTATATGACTCCTTAAACTCTAATTTTTTTCAACAATCTAAATTATATAAAATTTGAATCATAATCTTAGCGTAAAAACTAACGATTTCTTATCAAATTTAAAATAACAGTCAAAATTAAGCTAAATATAAGAGAAGTTGTAAAAGGGAAATAAAAAGAAAAATTGCCCTTCTTATAGTATATATCACCTGGAAGACGGAAGATATTGAAAAATTTTGGCAAAAAAAGGATTATTACCCCAATCATAAAAAATATTATCCCAACAAAGATAAAACTTTTTCCCAGATTCATCGTTTAAAATTTGATTAACCCTTTTATAGCCTTTTTAGCTCCCTGTTCTATTTCATCCTTAGCCTTTTCCTGAGCCTGTTTTTTTAACTCCTCTTTCATATTTTCAACCATCATCTGCATTATGCTTCTTACTGAAAATGAGTTTTTATATCTTTCCCAGATTTTTGTATCCAAAAGCTTATAATCTTTTGGAATTTCAAATAAATCCTGAGAAAATTCTTTATTTTTAACATCTACAACCTCATATTCACACTTTGCTTCTTTTGATTCAAGATTTTGTTTTAAGACAAATGCATCATACACAGGCATACCTTTTATTTTTGTCTCCTCGATATTACTTACCATATTTTTAAAGAATTCAATTGCCTCATATAATTTCTTATCCTCGCAAAGCCATACATAACCTGAATATAATTTATCTTTTATCTGATACTTTATAGTTGGAAAAGATGCAATTTTTTCTCCTTCTCCAATTTTTTTAAAACTCATATTAGAAACTTCAAGTTCTTTGCCAGATGGGACAAGATCTTTTCCTTGTTCATAAGCTTTTCTCATATCATCAAAAGTAAACTCAATATAACCCTTTTGCTCCGGGATAACAGTCCATATTACTTTCTTATCAAGTCTCATTATTGTAATAACACTCTCTTTCTTTTTTTCACCTCCATCTTCAACGGGAACCTTCATCTCACTTCTATACATATTTTTTTTATAGTAATTTTCCCCATAAATTTTTTCCTTAGAATTTTCTGTTTGATAATTTGATCTATATTTTACCCATACTCCAGCATAAGAAAATTGAAAACAAAGAATAAGCATATAAATAAAAGCAACCATTCTCATATTATCCTCCTTATTCGTATATTTTATCAAATTTATAAATGCTAAAATTTATTTATGCAAGAACAACCTGAAGGAAAAAAGATTATAAATAATATAAAAAAGCACAATTTCTCTACTTTCACAAAAATTTTAATTTTTTTATTTATTTTCTTTTTAATTTCATTTTTTAGTATTAAACTTTTATCAAATAAAATAAAAAACCAGATTTCTTTAAGAACAAAAAATTTTTTTGAAAATAAACTTGAAAGAAAAATAACCTATGACAAACTACATATATCAACAGATTTCATTGAACTCAAAAATCTTTTAATATTAGAAAAAAAAAGCGAAAAAGAGTTTGCCAGTATTAAAGAAATAAAAGTAATATTTGATATATTCCCGTTATTAAAAAAATCAGATATAATATTTGACAGAATATTTTTTGAAAAATCCCGAATAAATTTTTATAAAAATTTTAACTGGAATTTTAAGGATATAATTGACCTTATTGGCGAAAGCCACAAACCATTTTATCAAAGAATGATATTTAGAGAAATAAAAACAAAAGAACTGGATATTTTAATTAAAACGCTGAAAAACGAATTATTTTTTAAAAACTCAAATATTGATATTTCACATTCCATAAACTCAACAGATTTTGATATAAAAGCTGTATCTGAAATATTTGCGATATTAAATTCTAAAAATACACTGACAGCAAAGGCTCAAATCAACTCAAAAATAAAAATAATAGATGAAATAGAAATGCTTGATATTTTGAATTTAAGCTTTGAAAATTTTGAATACGAAAATTTAAAATTTTCTTATGGAGAGATTAGAGGAAAATATATCAAAGACAAATCTTTAAATTTAAATATAGATATAAAAGATTTATCTGGTTATAAAATGACTAAAATATACAATCTTATTAATTCAAGTTATAAAAAGATTTATTCAAAAGATATAGATATCTCATCACAAATAGATATACAAATGAACGTGGAGATAGAAAAGAATAATAGATTTAATTTTGAAATTATAAGTGATGAATTTACGCTAAACTCCAAAATAAACTATATTGAAAACAAGAGTATGTGGAATTTTAAAACTAAAAATTACTATTTTAAATTTGAATCCTATTCAGGAAAACAAAAAATAACTTCTAATTTCTCAGAAACTTTAAACAAATTTATAACAGAATTTATAATAAAAGCAGAAACAGAGTTTAAAAAAACATCGGAGGTATTATGAAAGTTATTATAATAGGATCAGGTCCCGCAGGATATCCCTGCGCTTTAAAATTAAAGCAGTTAGGGGCTGATGTCAAAATAATCGAAAACTGGACATTTGGGGGCACATGTCTTAATAGAGGATGCATCCCTTCTAAAGCTATCCTTGAAATAGCTCATAGATATCATTTAACAAAAGATATAAAAGATTTTTTTGAAGGCGATATAAATTTATTAAAACTCAAATGGGATAAAATAAAAGAGCACAAGACAAAAGTAATTGAAGAACTAAGAACTTCTCTTGAAAAATTATTTTTGATGAAAAGGATAGAGGTAATCAGGGGAAAAGCCAAATTAGCTGGAGAAAACTTAATTGAAGTAGACTCAAATGGAGTAAAAAGTTTAATTGAGTTTGATAAACTTGTAATAGCAACAGGGACAAAACCATTTTATCCCCAACCTTTTGATTCATACAGAGAAAAACTTACAGATTCAGATAAAATATTTGATATGGAAAATCAGCCAGAATCTTTAACAATAATTGGAGCAGGGGTAATAGGCATAGAAATGGCTTGTTTTTTCAATGCGATAGGAAGCGAGGTAAAAGTTGTGGACATAATGAACGAAATTTTGCCTTCTGAAGATCCACAAATAACTAAAGTTCTAAAAAATGAACTTGAAAAAAGAGGCGTCAGATTTTATCTTGGACAAAAAACTATAGATATAAAATTTGAAGGCGACAAAAAAATAATTAAACTTGAAAGCGGAGAAGAGATAAAATCATCTGAAATAATGTTAGCGACAGGTAGAGTAGCCGATTTAAAAGAATTAAATCTTGAAGCCGGGAAAGTAAAATATTCAAGATTTATAGAGGTTGATAAAAATTTTAAAACCACAAACCCAAATATATATGCCATTGGAGATGTAAATGGAATATCCCTTTTAGCACATTCTGCAACAAGACAGGGTGAATTGGTGGCTGAAAATATCTGTTTAAACAAAGAAGTAGAGTTTGATAGAAATATTGTCCCATCTTGCATATACTCTTTTCCAGAACTGGCATGTGTTGGAATAAACACAAAAGAGGCAAAAGAAAAGGGACTAAATATAAAAATAAAGAAATCTTTTTATCAGGTTTTAGGAAAGGCAGTTGCAACAAAACAAAAACAGGGTTTCATTCAAATAATAACCGATGAAAATGAGACTGTAATAGGTGCTCAAATAGTTGGTGCCTCAGCAACTGAGATTATACATATACTTGCCCTTGCAATAAAATTTAATATGAAGACGAAGGATTTAAAATCAATAATATATGCTCATCCAACAATGAGTGAAATAATAAATGAGGCTATCTCAAAATAATTTTAAATAGTTTATTCTTTATGACTATTTTTTAAAAAATATGTAAGGGCATAAAATCTACCAGAAGTTGAAATAGCAAGTATTAAAATAAAAGTTGAAATATTTTTAAAATGTATTTTATCATATAAAATTCCACCGATAAAAGATCCTAAAAACTGAGCAACTGACATTATAAATATTAAATAAGCTGTATATTTTGTTCTTTCATCTGCCTTAACATATTCATAAACAAAAGTATTATAAACTATAGCAAAAGCTCCCCATACAAAACCTGAAAAAATTTCAATAGCTAAAAGAATATAAAAATTTTTAGTAAAAATCCACATAAAAGATATTAACGGGATTGATATAAAAGCATATTTTAAAGTTCTCACACTCCCTTTTTTATCCACCAATTTTCCCCAGAATCTAGCGGTAAACCATGTAAGAACCTGTCCAAAACTTGTTAAAAACATATATTTTATATAATCAAATTCAAGTTCCTTTAATATATAAACACTAAAATATGGAGCAGCTATATATGTTGATAAAAGTAGTATAAAAATAGCAACATAAATTTTTCTAACAAAAGGATTTATCTTAAAATTATAAAAATAAGATAAAAATGATGGCTTTTCTTTTGGTATAAAATATTTTTTATCAGGTTCATACATAAGATTAATGTAATATGAGGAACAGAATCTAAAAAAAGAAGCCAATAAAAAAAGGATAAATAAAATATTTTTTGTATTACTATTATATACTTTCAATAGATACCCTGCCACAAAACTTGAAAAGAAGTAAAAAATTCCTATGATTTGAGTCCTTTTCCCAAAAAATTTCCCTCTGCTATTTTGTGGAAGATACTCTCCCATAAGTGTAAACCAGGGGGCAGTTGCAACCGAACCTGAAAAACTATATCCTATTACTAAAAATAAAAACAAATATTTAGACCACCATAAATCTATTAATATTGTAAAAGATGATATAAAAATACAAAAAGCTTGAATAAAAACAGACCAGTATACAATTTTTTGGCAACTTCTATAATACCACACAAGCCATTCAGAGAAAAACTGAGAAAAAGAAGATATAAGCGAAGGAATAGATCTAACTACCCCTATAAATAAATTAGAAGCACCTAAATTTAAAGCAAAGGGAACAATATAAGGCTCAACAAGACCAACCATATTTGCCCAGCATATTCCATCTTTTATAGACAAGTCAATGCTTTTTCTTACTTTTCCTTTCATATAATTAGAAATATAAAGATATAAAACTAGACCTTTTATTCCTCTTCACTTAGTTTTACTTCAGAATTTTCTCCCACATTAAGACTATATTTTTTGCCTATCACGACAGCAGACGGGCCTATGAGAGAAGAAGATAGATTTGAGTTTTTAATATAAGCATCTTCATTTATAATGGAATCCGATATTATAGAATTTTCTATCTCCACTCTATCTCCAATAGAAACATATGGTCCTATTATAGAATTTTTAATTTTTGCAAAAGGAGATATATAAACAGGGTTTATTATAATTGAATGTTTTAATTTATATTTTTTATATTTTTTTGTGAGTATATATCTGTTTGTGGCAAGAAGAGTATCAGGTTTTCCACAATCATACCACCCGGATATTTTAACAGGCTCAATTTTATATTTTTTTTCTATCATATATCTCATTGCATCTGTAAGCTGTATCTCTCCCTTAGTTGTTTTTCCATTTTTAACTATCCAGTTAAGCGCTTCAAATAAATCCTTTGAGTCTGGAAATGAATATACACCTGATATCGCCAGATTTGTAGGTGGGTTTTTAGGCTTTTCAATCATATCAACTATCTTCCCATTTCTTATCTTTACTATTCCAAATCTTTGAGGGTCTTTAACCTCATTTATGCCTATCTTTGCAGTTTTTAAGTCAAGAAATTTTTTGATATCAGTCTCAATTATTGTATCTCCAAGGATTATCAATATAGGCCCTTTTATCAGATCTTGAGCAAGCCATATGGCATGTCCAAGACCTTTTTGTTCTTCTTGAAAGACATATTCAGGATTTATTTTATTTGAATAATTTTTAAAAATATATTCCTTAACTTTTTCTCCAAGATAGCCAATTACAAAGCAAATATTTTTTATATCACTTTCAATAAGCTTATCTACTATGTGTCCTAAGATCGGTTTATCTCCAACTGTTAGTAAAACCTTTGGATAGGTATATGTATGAGGTTTTAATCTCGTCCCTGTTCCAGCAACAGGTATAATAGCAGAATAACTCATTTTCCCTCCACTAAATTTTAAAACTTATTCCTAAAATCAATAATATCAAAATTGTCAAAGCATAAAAAGAATATTTATATTCTTTAAGCTTTTGAAAACCATATAAAAGCATAATAATTCTTAGTAAGGGAGTTATTATTAATATAAAAATAGCAGTGTTTATTATTTTTAGATGCAAAATTGGGCTTATAGGTTTAACTATGTAAGACAAAAGAGACAATAAAATAAATAAAATAACCCCAATCTTTAAAACAAAACTTACTAAAGAAAGAAACTTTTTTTCATTAAAAACTTTCATCTAAAAACACTCCATATCATTTTAAGACTAACAATCATAAGCAATATAGAAAAAATAATCTGAAGAGTATGATTTTTGGCTTTACTCAAAAACTTAATACCTAAAAAACCACCCAATACAACACCTATTGTCATAAAAACCGCTATATCATTAATAATATACCCATTTTTATAAAGTATTAAAACGCTTGCGCAGGCGCTAAGTCCAATCATAAAATTGCTTGTTGAAGTGGCAACTTTCATTGGAATCTTTGAAATTATATTCATAACAGGAACCTGAACTATACCACCTCCAAGACCGAACAATCCAGACATACATCCACCAAGGAAAGAAAAAATAAAAGCTATTTTTTCTTTTTTAATATCGTAGTAAATTTCTCTTTGTAATGAACTGTCATAATATTGAAATTTTCCACTTTGGACAAAATTAATATTTTTTTCATGTGAGCGTTTTTTTTCTTTTCTGCCTTTATAATACATACTTAATGCTACCGGAAGTATCATAAAACCAAAAAGAAGTTGTAATATATATGGATTTATTCTAAGCATTATAAATGTGGAAACTATAGAACCCAAAGCCATAGGCATTTCCATAAAAGTTCCAAGCCTTACATTAGTAATTCCTTTTTCTACATTTATACTTGCAACTGAGCTTGATGTGGCTATTATTGAAAGCAAGGAGATGGCTATCGCGCTTTTTATAGGGATATGAAAGACAAGGGTTAAAAAAGGAACTATAAAAACACCGCCACCAACCCCCATAACAGAACCTAAGATTCCTATTAAAATTCCAAAAAAAACCAATATTAATATATATAAAAAATTTAACTCTACCATTTTTTTTAGCTTTCCTTCATATATATTTATTTTACATAAAACTAATTACAATAAATTCAAATTATTCATTGAACTGGAAGTCAAAATTTTTTTTGCGTAATTTTCGCCATAATTGAATAATTCTATTGATTTTTTAGAATTAAAATCAAGTATTTTAGCATTAAGAGAATTTGGTGGGGTTATAAAAAAAATTGATGAATCTGGAAAATTATTTTTTAAAGATGCCTTTATTCTTTTATTATGATAAACCAAAATTTTTCTGACTCTTTGTTCAAAAATTTCTTCAAGACTGAATTTTTTAGCTTTGTAATAATAATCTTCATCGCAAACATTAGATATCACTATTATAGTCTTTATACCATTAAAAAAAGAAAAATCGATGTTCTTTTTGCCTATAACTCCCCCATCTACAAGATGCAGAGAAGAATACTCTGTTTTTTCCTCTACAGCTGGAAAAATAAATGGAATTGTAGAGCTTGCGACAACCATTTTTATAAATCTTTCCCTGTTATAATTTTTTTTATTAAACTCAACAATATACGGTGAAGAGGTTTCAATACAATGAGATATACAGTAAAATCTTAGATTATCTTTAAACTCAAGATTCTTAGATATATAATGTGAAAGGATTTTATAAATCGGAGTATCTGAAAAAATACTAACTCCTGAAAGATAATACTCAAATTTTGAAAGAACTTTTCTTAAGAAACTTTTATTTTCTTCCTCTATAGATATATCTACTGGCTTTGAATAACTTAAAGAAAACTTAAAGATTCTTTTATTTGAAATCCTCCCCCATATCTTTTTGACTTTATCTAAAGAATTAAAACAATAAAAAGCCGAGTTTATAGCGCCAATGCTAAAGCCAGAAATTACGCTAAATTCTATTTTTTTAGCTAACTCTACCAGCACTCCACTTTGCCACGCTCCAAGCGCTCCACCACCACATAAAAAAACACCAACAGGTTTTTTAATTTCTTTGAACATTTATAAATATTTTATAAAATTATTCTATATGAATAGCGAAAATCTAACTATTTTTTTTCTATCATCAATAATAGTGATGACATTAATTCTTCCATTTTCAGTTAAAAAAGTAGAGGAAGAAATAGAAGCTTTCCTGCTTATTATGGGAATCTCTGCTGTAAGCATATCTAATTTATGGTCAAAACATTTAGTTTTAGAAGCTTTAAAGGAACCACTTCCAATAACCATAACAGTTTTTGTTATGGGAATATTGCTTAAAATATTTAGAAAAAAAATAATTGATTTTATGGATAGAATTGTTGATAAATATTCTCATCGTTTAATTGTTTTTATAACAGTATTTATAATAGGTTTAACATCAAGTATAACAACTGCTATTATCTCCGCTATACTTTTATCTGAATTTATAAATATATTAAAATTTCAGAAAAACTATGAAATAAAATTAACTGTTCTTGGATGTTTTGCAATTGGATTTGGCGCTATATTAACCCCTGTAGGAGAACCACTTTCAACTATTATTGTTTCAAAACTTAAAGGAGAGCCTCATAATGCTGATTTTTTTTATATGTTTAAAAAATTCTGGATATGGATAATTCCGTTTATTTTAATAATCTCCCACATCGCTTCAAAAGATGTAAATAAATATAAAGAAATTAAAAACACATTATCAGAAAAAGAAATAGAAACCTATAAAACGGTAGTTTATAGAGCTTTTAAGGTTTATATTTTTGTTATGGCTCTTGTTTTCTTAGGAAATGGGTTAAAGCCATTTACTGAAAGATTTATAACTGGATTAAAGCCAGAGTTGCTTTACTGGATAAATATAATATCGGCAATACTTGATAATGCAACTCTTGCATCAGCTCAGATAGTTCCCACTTTAACTGAAAGACAGATTACATTTATAGTAATGGGGCTTATAATCTCAGGCGGTATGCTTATCCCCGGCAATATTCCAAATATAATCTGCGCCTCAAAACTTAATATAAAATCCAAACAATGGGCAAAATATGGAATCGGATATGGAGCTCCTATAATGATTGTTTACTTTCTACTTCTTTATTTTTTTGCATAGGAGGATAAATGAAAAATAAAAACAACTGGCCTTGGAAAACGATAATAGAACCATTTAAGATAAAAATGGTTGAACCACTTGGTTTTACTACAAGGGAAGAAAGAGAAAAAATACTTGAGAATGCCTATTATAATATGTTTAACATAAAAGCTGAAAAAGTTTTAATAGATTTATTAACAGATAGCGGAACAGGGGCTATGAGCGCCGATCAATGGGCAGGTATTATGATGGGCGATGAGTCTTATGCTGGAGCAAGAAGTTTCTTTCACTTTGAATCTACGATAAAAGAATTAACGGGACTTCAAGAAATAATACCTGTTCATCAGGGAAGAGCAGCAGAAAAAATACTATTTACTACATTAAATGGGAAAGGGAAATATGTAATTTCAAATGCCCATTTTGACACAACTCGCGCAAATGTTGAAGCAACTGGAGCAACAGCAGTAGACTTCCCGATAAAAGAAGCCTCTGATTTTGAAACATATCATCCATTTAAGGGCAACGCTGATGTAGAAAAGATGGAAAAATTTATAAAAGAAAAGGGTAAACAGCGTATAATAATGTGCGTTATGACAGTCACCAATAATTCCTGGGGCGGACAGCCGGTATCAATGCAAAATTTAAAAGAGGTTTATGAACTTTGTTCTAAACATTCAATCCCCGTCTTTATAGATTGCGCCAGATTTGCCGAAAATGCTTACTTTATAAAACTAAGGGAGAAAGGCTACGACAAAATGCCGGTAAAAGAGATAGCCCAAGAAATGTTTGAATATGCAGACGGAGCTATGATGAGCGCTAAAAAGGACGCATTGGTAAACATAGGTGGTTTTTTGGCAATGAATGACAAAAAGCTTGCTCAAAGATGCAGACAGCTTTTGATATTAACCGAAGGTTTTGCAACTTATGGAGGACTTGCAGGAAGAGATCTTGAAGCTATCGCAATAGGGCTTAAAGAAGTTCTTAACGAGGATTATCTTCAATACAGGTTAAGAAGCGCTGAATATTTAGGTGAAGGATTAAAAAAACATAATATACCAATATTAAACCCAACCGGTGGTCATGGGGTTTATATAAACGCAAAAAAATTTTTGCCACATATTAAACCACAAAATTTTCCAGCGCAGTCCCTTTGTTGCGAGTTATATCTGGAAGGTGGAATTAGAACTGTTGAAATAGGAACGCTGATGTTTGGTAAAAAAGATGAAAAAGGCAATATTTTACCAGCTCCTATGGAACTTGTGAGAATGGCAATACCAAGAAGAGTTTACACTCAAAGCCATATAGATTATGTAATAGAAGTTTTTGCGGAAATAGCAAAAAGAAAAAACAAAATAAAAGGGCTTTTTCCAGTTGAGATACCAGATGTTTTACCTCATTTCACCGCTAAACTTAAACCATTATAAAAACCTAAACAAAGGAAAATGGAAGAAGAAAAATTGTTAAAAGTAACATCTGAACTTAAAGAGATTGTGGGAATTAATAATGTAAACATAGACGATCTAAACAAAAGCATATACTCATATGACGCTTCAATGATAAAAGCAAAACCATGCGGTGTAATACACATAAAAGATATAGAACAGATATCTTTGGTGGTTAAAGTTTTACATAAATATTCCATTCCATTTACAGCAAGAGTCGCCGGAACAAATCTTAGCGGAGGAGCAACAAATCAAAAAGGTGGATTTATAATAAATTTAAGCGCATGCAATAAAATACATCAGATTGATACAATAAATAACATAGCGGTAGTTGAACCGGGGGTTGTGAATCTGGATTTACAAAAAGAGCTTGAACGTTTTGGATATTTTTACGCGCCTGATCCAGCAAGTCAGAAAGTTTCAACTATAGGTGGGAACATAGGAGAAAATGCAGGCGGACCACAATGCCTTAAATATGGTGTGACATCAAACAACATCATAAAACTTGATATAGTACTTCCAGATGGAACGGAGTGCTCATATTCAATTAATGATATCGGACCTCAGATAATGTTCTTATTTATAGGAAGCGAAGGAACTTTAGGAATAGTAAAGAAAGCATATTTAAAAATAATTCCTTTACCAAAATATTTTACCACAATATATGCAGAGTTTTCTTCTTTAAATAATGCAATGAAATCTGTAACAGAGGTAATAAAAAAAGGAATAGTTCCAAAGGCGCTTGAAGCCCTTGACAGACTTTCAATAGAACTTACAAAAGGCAAAGAAGATGAAATAGGAAAAGATACTGAAGCTATCCTGATTTGCGAAGTGGATTCTGATGAGAAAACAATTATACAAAAGGAAAAAGAAGAGATAATAAAAATATTCTCTGAAAACGGGGCAGCTAACATAAAATATTCAACTGACAAAAAGGAATCTGAAAAATTGTTCAAATTAAGAAAAGACGCATATCCCTCTCTTGCAAGGATATCAAATAATGTTCTTGTAGAAGATGGATGTGTCCCACGATCAAAGCTTGTTGAAACAGTAACCAATATTAAAAGAATAATAGATGAAAATGGTCTTAAAGCAGGGTTGGTATTTCACGCCGGGGATGGCAATATTCACCCAAATATAATGTTTGACGAACGAGATGTAAAAGAGACCAACAGGATAAGGAATGTAGCAAAGGAAATATTAAAACAATATATAATCGCGGGAGGGACAATAAGCGCAGAACATGGAATAGGAGTTGAAAAAAGGGCTTTTATGTTGTGGCAGTATAATAAAGAAACCATAGAATTGTTTAGAAAAATTAAAAAAGCAATAGATGAGAATAACATTTCAAATCCGGATAAAAAAATACCAATCAAAGACGATATAGAAAAAATAAAAAGAAGAGAATTTGAAATATCAGAGAATGTAAAAGAAATTATAGAAGAAATTTCAAAAAGATATAAAAATAAAACTCCTTCTATTATATGTGGTTCTTCAAGTTCTATGAAAAAAACTGCTAATATATCTACCAAAAATTTTCACAGAATACTTGATTTTGATCCAGATAATATGAGTATTACCACTGAAGCAGGAATTGAAATAAAAACATTGAAAAAATTTTTAAATTCTCGAGGTTTTGATATCCCGCTTCCCCAAGAAGATGGAACTATTGGGGGCGCCATAGCTGAAAATAGATACTCTGAACTGGGGAATATTATTCTTTCCATGGATATCATACTTTCCAATTCAGATTTTATAAGAGTTGGAGGTAAGAGTATAAAAGATACAAGCGGTTATGATATTATGAGATTGATGCTCGGTAGTATGGGTACATTAGGGATTATTACCTCAGTTACTATAAAGATATTCAAAAAGGCTGAAGCATTTAAAAAAATGGATAAAGATTCTATGATAAAAAACATAACCCCAATTCATATTCGAATTAAAAAAGCATTTGATCCATATAATCTTTTTAATAATTTTTTAACCGAACAACTTTATGGGATAGAAAGATATTAATATGAAAAATTATAGAAATGATTTATACACTCACAACAGACATCTTGTTCAACTTATAACTAAAAATGGGACAAAAAATATTTATGACGCAGTTTCTTCCTGCACAAGATGCGGATATTGTCTTGAAGTATGTCCAACATATCTTGTAGGGAAAAAAGAAACTCTTTCTCCCAGAGCAAGAAATCAGATAGTCAGAATGCTTATAGAAGGTAAATATAAAGATGTAAATACTGCCACATATTCAATAGACACCTGTCTTTTATGCGGTGCCTGCTCTAAAATATGCTATGGTAATGTAGCAACAGCTGATATTGTTCTTGAAGCAAGAAGAGAAGAAAAAAAATTTGGAAAATCTTTTTTCTATAAAGCTATCTTATTTTTAAGAATGAGAAAAAAAATTTTTGATTTTATTCTGAAAATATTATATCTTTTTCACAATTTAAAACTATCTTATATAGCTGATAAATTGGGAATTTTTACTTTTCTGGGCTATCCTTCAATTTCAACAGCTATTAAAAAAACACAAAAACTTCCAAAAAAGTTTTTTCATTCCAGCATAGACGATTTAATCGGCAATTGTGAAAAACCAAAATGGATTTATTTTCTTACCTGCGGTACAGATTATCTTTTCCCTGAGGTAGGAAAATCTACGATAAAAACGCTAAAAAAATTATACGGAGATGGGATTTTTATGAATAATGAATGCTGTGGATTGATCTCATATAACTATGGCTCAATTGAAGATGCTAAAAAGCTTGCTATAAAAAACATAGAAATATATGAAAAAATAAAAACTGAAAATCCAAATACTTTTATTGTAGCAGATTGCTCAAGTTGTGTTGCTTTTATGAAATCATATCCTCAGATGTTTTCTGAAGAACTAGAAAAAGATCTTTATTTAAAAGCTAAAGAATTTTCTTCAAAAGTAAAAGATATTGTAGAGGTTATAAAACCTGAGTATATAAATAAACCTGACACAGAACAAATTAAGGGTAAAATAGTAACGATACATCATTCCTGTAAAGCCTATAACGATCAGGGGTTAAAAGACAATCAGGAAATGGTTTTAAAACCAATCTTGAAAGAAAATCTTGTTAATCTAAACGAATCTAATATCTGTTGCGGAGGGGCAGGAGCTTATGCTTTTACAAAACCAGAATTTTCAAATTTAATTCTCAAAAGAAAGGTATCCAATATAGCAAAAACTCACGCTGATATAGTGCTTGTTTCTTCTACCAGTTGCCTTATGCAAATAAGATATGGGGTATCAAAATATTACCCTCATACAAAAGTAATGCATTATATAGAACTTATAGACAAAATAATTTAAATCATTCCTTTCGCTTCAAGTTTATCTATAAAATCAGATAAAAAATATCCTTCAAATATATCATCCATTATATCATAAATATCAAATCCATTTTTAACAGCCCTATTAAACCAGAAATATGCTCTGTCAAAATCTCTTTTTGAAGCCCACCAATAACAAGAATATAAAATATCAAGCTTTCTGGATATAATATCGTTGTTAAGCATAGAATCAAGATGTTTTTTAGCGTCATCCCATTGCTGAAGATATAGATATGTTAAGGCGCTAATAGCATGATAATTTTCTAACAATCTATTATCAGAATTTCCTTTAGGTTTAATATATACGAGATTATTTCTAGCAAGTATAAAATTAACAAATGCCTCAGCCTCTTTTCCCCACCAGCGATAAATAGCTCCTCTTGTAAGATAATAAGATGGGTTTATCTTTTTTAACCCGTAAAAAATCTGCTCTAATTCCATAGCATAGTTAATATCCTTTTCAGCAAGCTTATAATAAAAATTCTCATCATCTTTTTGTAATCTTTCAATTATGTTAAACCATTTTTTAAATATAATAGAATCAACACTGCGTTTTTTTGATAGTTTAATGATAGATCCAAGCGTAGCGAATAAAATTGATCTATCAAATCTATAAATTGAAATATCAGGTTTAATTTTAATAGCCATTGATAGCGCATCTATAGCTTTTTCATAATTGTGGGTGATTGTATAAATATTGGCAAGCATAATATAATAATCTGAATTTGATGGTTTTATTTTAGATGCTATATCAAGGTCCCTTATGGCTTCATCATATTTTAAAAGTTTCATAAAAGAGATAGCCCTGTAATAAAAAACATCAGCTGTTCTTCTTCCAGAAGATATAGCTTTTCCAAAATTTTCTACGGCTTTTTCATAATCTTCTTTTTCAAGATATAAAAGCCCTAACTCATAATATACAGCATTATTTCCAAATTTAAGATCAATTGCCCTTTCAAAATAGTAAAAAGCTCTGTCAAAATCCTTTTTTCGTTTATATATAATGCCGAGATTGTAATATGGGACACCTTCATCGGGCATTATTGAAATTGCATTTTCAAAATCCAATATAGCTCTGTCATATTCTATGTTCTCAAAAAAACTCATTCCCCTTTCTATATATGCCCAAAACAATTCCTCGCTTTCAAAATTTTTACTAGAAAGTTCGTCTATTATTTTCGTATAATATTCTATCTTCTCTATCTCATCCATTAAAACAATTATATTAAATATTTTTATAAAAATAATTTTAGTCAGGATTTTATATTAGTTTATTGATTAGATTTTAAACATTCTTCTTTTAACTCGGAAATAATTTTATCTAAACTAACATTATTTTTCTTGCAAAAATTTCCAAGAGTATCCCAGACAACTTCCCCGCATACCATAACATTTAAGTTATTATTAATAAAAACATTAATGGCATCAGGACAATTATTCATAATATCTTCAAGAAAAACATTTTCATTTATTTCCATAAATTACTTTATAACAGTTTCAAACTCAGGAGGATCAAAAATAGTTCTTTTTACAGTACACATATCAATAGTTTGCTTTAAAGCAGGAATATATTTTTCAGGAAAATCAGAAGGAACAGTAATATTAAAAATAACCTTTCCAAGTTTATGTTTTTCTTTGTCCCAGAAAACCTCCATACTAAGGCCAAATCCATCCGTGTTAAGATTCCTTGTTTTAAAAAAACTTATTGCATATATACCTGCGCAGGTAGCAATAGAAGCTAAAAAAACTTCAAAAGGAGAAGGGGCTGTTCCATCTCCTCCCGAAGCAATTGGTTGATCTGTTTTAATCTCAAATCCATTTACAATAGCATTAACTTTTTTATTCCCTGGAAATTTAACCTCTATCTTTGTCATATATCCTCCTTTTTTTAATCTAAAGTGGATAAGAAATATAAAATCTTAAAACTCGTCTCTGTAAATCTCTTTTCTTATTCCCGGTATTATAGTAGTTCTTAAATCGGAGTTTTTTTGAACTTCCATTATTTCATCAAAAACAGAATCAAAAGCATCTACAACCACAGGATCAAAAGATTTACCTCTTTCTGAAATTATAAATTCTCTAGCTTTAGATGGTTCCCAGCTCGGTTTATAAACCCTTGTCATACAAAGGGCGTCAAAAACATCAGCAACTGAAACTATTTTTGCCTCAATCGGTATTTGATCGCCTTTGAGTTTGTAAGGATATCCAGTTCCATCATATTTTTCATGATGACTTTGAGCTATTCTGCATGCAACTTGAAGAAGATGGCTTTTAGCATTTGAAAGTATTTTTGCCCCATATAGGGTATGTTTTTTCATCTCCTCAAATTCCTCTGGAGTAAGTTTTGCCGGTTTTAATAATATAGAATCACTTATTGCGACTTTGCCTATATCATGAAGCGGACTTGCATATTGAATGTCCTCTACCTTACTGGCTTCAAGTTTTAAAGCTTTTGCTATAAGCTTAGAATACTCGCTTATATGTCTTAAATGAATAGCTGTGTCATGCTGATCCCTGTATTCAGCTGTGACAGCAAGGCGGTATATGGTCTCAAGCTGCGCCTGATACAAGCTTTCATATAACTGAGCGTTTTCTATAGCTCCAGCCGCCAGAGATCCTATAAGATTTAATATCCCTTCATCTTCAGAATTAAAATTTCCGTTGTTTTTGTTAATAACCTCAAATACACCTATTATTTTTCCTGAAATATTTTTTAGCGGAACAGCAAGAACATTTTTTGTCTTAAATTTAGTTATCGTATCTATCTCTGGATTAAATTTATCACTTTTATATGCATCATCCACACAAAAGGTCTGCCCAGTATATGCAACCCATCCAACTATTCCTTTTCCTATGGGAATCCTTATCTCTGTATTATTCATACCTGTGGCAATCCTTGACCACAATTCCTGATTTTTAGCGTCAAGTATAAATATAGAACATCTTTGAGAAGACAATATCTTTTCTACCTGAGCGGCTATAACTTCAAGCAATTTATTTAAATTAGTTTCTTTGCTTATTAAAGCTCCAAACTGAACCAGTAGATTTAAGCGATATTCTAATTCTTCCGCTCGCGTCATACTATTATTTTAGCATTTATTTTTTGATTTATATCAATCAATTTCCACAGAAGAAATATATTTTGATATAAATATAAAAAAAATAAAAGCGATTAAATATATAATAATTCCATACCATAATCTAACCAGAGTTGCAGTATAAGCAAGCAAAGCCATAACAACTGAAAAAAAAGTTGCCATAATTACTATCTTTCTTCTTCCATACCCCATAGCTTCAAATCTTAGCGCGAAATGATCCCTTGTCCCTGTAAAAGGTGATATGCCTTTTTTCATTCTCAAATATGAAACATATAATGTATCGTATATGGGAATGGATAAAATCAAAACAGGGGCATAAACCCCGAGAGGATTTAAATCTGAATATTCTGCTCCCAGCGACACAACCGAAAGAATAAACCCGCAAAAAAGGCTTCCGCTATCACCAAGAAATATTTTATATTTATTACTAAGATTATAAGGGATAAAACCAAGGATAGCGCCAGCAAGCACAATAGATAGAAAATTGACATGAACTGCTTCTGAAGGCATCGTTATAAAGAAAAATGCCATTGATGCAATAAAAACCTGCGAAGAGCAAAGTCCATCCATTATATCTATTATATTAAGCGCATTGGTTATACCGACAATCCACAAAACTGTTAAAAAATAAGCCACATATTGCGGTTTTATAAAATCTATACTAAATCCGCGTGTTATCATAAAAACAGCTATTATAACCTCTATTACAAACTTAACCCAGGCTTTTATTCCAATAGGTTTTCTAAGATCATCAACAAATCCAATTAAAAAAATAAGCAAACCACCAATTATAATATATCTTAGTTCCCTTAAAGTTCCAGTTGGAAAAGAAGTAAAAAACCTGAATATAACAAGAGTAACAATAAACGAAAATATAACCCCGACTCCTCCTAAAAGTGGAACATTTCCGCTATGAGTTTTTATTCCGCCTGGCACATCATAATGTCCTAACCTTATAGAAATATATCTTGCCACAGGCACAGCAATTAAAGATAAAAGAAGAGAAACTAAAAAACTTTTAAAATAAATAATAGAAATATTCATATCTCTTTAAACAGGGATATAATTTTAAATTTTACAATAATCCATAATCCTTTGAAACCATCTTTCAAGCTTATTTTTTTCCCCTCCTTATGTGTCCTTGGTTTATAAGTTATCGGTATCTCCATAACGCTATATTTTTTATAAGCTAATTTCAACGATATTTCGGCCTCTACTTCAAATCCATTAGACTCTATATTAATATTTTTTATCACATTTTTTTAAAATGCTTTATAACCTGTATATGAATCAGTATATCTTGAACCAAAAAGAAAATTTATCAAAAAAGTTAACAAAATATTTCCATAAAGGTAAAACTTATTAAAAATCTCATTATCAGATAATAACCTTGATCCATAAACCGCATCGCATCCACTATGAAGAAGCTTTTCATAAATAACAGTAATATTTGAAGGATCATATTCCATATCAGCATCCTGAACTATTAGATATTTTCCACTTGCATAGATAATTCCCATTCTTATGGCAGCCCCCTTGCCTTTGTTTTCACTGTTTTTTAAAACAATTAACTTATACTGAAAAGTGTCTGATATGGTATTTAGATATTCATATGTCCCATCTTCTGATCCGTCATCTATAACAATTACCTCGATTTTAGACGCGAAAGGAAGCGAATTTATTTTCTTTAAAACAACTGATATTGTAGTTATCTCATTATAAGATGGGATAATTATAGATAGATCAAACTCCATAATATAATGATTTTATTTAATCTTGCGTTTAAAATCAACCTATTACTTTGTATTATATATTTTCTGCTGATTAGTTAAACTATTTTATATAATATAAATTAGGAGGCAAGATGAAAATACCAATGGTTGATCTTACAAGGGAATATAAAGAGATTAAAAATGAAATAGACCAATCAATATCTAATATTTTAAATAAATGCAATTTTATACTTGGGGAAGATGTTTTGAAATTTGAAGATGAGTTTGCTCAAATTAATGGTTCAAGATATGCTGTGTCAGTCGCAAGTGGGACAGATGCTTTAAGAATTGCAATAATGGCAAATGGTATAAAGGGAGGAGATGAGGTCATTACAACCCCTTTTACTTTTATAGCTACATCTGAAACTATATCACAAGCTGGCGGAAAAGTTGTTTTTGCTGATATAGAAGAAAAGACATATAACATAGATCCAAAATCAATAGAACAAAAAATAAGCAAAAAAACAAAAGCAATACTTCCTGTTCATCTATATGGCCATCCCGCTGAAATGAAGGAGATAATGGAAATAGCAAAAAAATACAATCTTATAGTAATAGAAGATTGTGCTCAGGCTTTCACTGCAAAATATAAGATAGATAACAACTGGAAGTTTGTAGGATCAATTGGAAAATGTGGAACATTTAGTTTCTTCCCGGCTAAAAACCTCGGAGCATATGGAGATGGCGGTCTTATCACTACGGATGATGAAAATGTTTATAATCTTGCTAAAACATTGAGAAATCATGGTTCAAGAGAAAGATATATACATGAGATTGAAGGATTTAACTCACGACTTGACACAATACAGGCCGCTATATTGAGAGTAAAACTTAAAAATATATTGAGATATACAGAAATGAGAAATCAAGTAGCATCAAAATATAGCAAAGCACTTAAAGAAGTTTGTATAACACCAGTTATAAAAGAAAACTGCTACCATTCTTTTAATTATTACACTATCCGATTTGAAACTAAGGAAATCAGAGATAGAGTCCAAAAACATCTCAATGAAAATGGAATATCTAATCAAATTTATTATCCAATACCGCTACATCTTCAAAAAGCTTATAGACACTTAGGATATAAGAAAGGGGATTTTCCAGTTGCCGAAAAAATGGCAGATGTGCTTCTTTCTTTGCCAATGTTCCCCCAGCTTACAGATAAAGAGATAGAGTATATAGCTGAAAAAATAAAAGAGGCTGTTAAGATTAAATGTTAATCATAATAGGAGCGGGACCTACAGGGCTTAGTTGTGGATATAGATTAAAAGGTAAAGTTAATTTTTTGATAGTTGAAAAGGAAAATGAAGTTGGAGGAATTGCATCAAGCGTAAAAAAAGATGGATTTATATTTGACTACTCAGGACACCTCTTGCATTTAAGATGGGATGAGACAAAAAATTTTGTACTAAGACTTCTTGATAAAAATTATCTAAAAATCAAAAGAAATGCTCAAATTTATTTGAAAGGTAATTATGTTGATTATCCGTTTCAAATTAATTTATATAATCTACCACCAGATCTAAAATCAAACTGTGTTAGAGATTTTTTAAAAGCAACCCTTAATAAAAAAACTGATAAAGAATTAAATTTTAAGAAATGGGCGCTTGAAACATTTGGTAAATCAATATGCAACTATTTTATGTTCCCATATAATAAAAAGCTTTTTGCATATCCACTTGATAAAATTACAACAAAATGGCTTGGTGATTTTGTTCCAAAACCAAATATAAACATGGTTTTAAAAGGAGCATATCAGAGAAAAATAGAAAACATTGGTTATAATCCATTTTTTTATTATCCAAAATATGGAGGTATAAAGAATTTAGCAGATGCAATGGCTAAAAAAATACAAAATAATATAATGAAAAATTCTCAAGTCATAAAGGTTTCTTTAAAAAATAAAGAGATATTCTTAAAAAATGGGCAGAGTTTAAAATATTCAAAACTTATAAATACTATGCCACTTAAAAAGTTTATTTTAATATCAGATGCTCCTTATAAAATAAAAGAGGCAGCTAAAAATTTAAAACACAATTCAATATATATACTAAATCTCGGAGTTAAAAAAATAAATTTTAAACAGCACTGGATTTATTTTCCCGAAGAAAAATTTATATTTTATAGACTTGGATTTTATTCAAATTTTTCCCCACATCTATGCCCCAAAAACTCAACCTCTCTATATATAGAGATTTCTGTTAAAGAAAATGAAACTATAGATTTTTTAAAAGCTGAAAAAAGCGTTATCAAAGATATTTTAGAACTTGGGATAATTAAAAGCGAAAAAGATATAATTACAAAAACCTGGCTTAAAGTGGAATGTGGCTATGTAATATATGATTTTTTGAGGGAAAAAAGCCTTGAGATTATATTCAATTATCTTAAAGAAAACTCAGTTATATCAACCGGGAGATACGGTGGATGGAAATATTCTTTTATTGAAGAAAATATAAAAGATGGCTTTGATACTGCAAAATCATTATTGTAAAAGAGGAGGAATTATGGAACTTAAAGGATGTTATACCGCAATAGCAACTCCATTTAAAAATGGGGAAGTAGATTTTAAATCACTTGAAAATCTTCTAAATTTTCAACTGGGATCAAAAATAAGCGGGGTAGTCTGCTGTGGCTCAACTGGAGAGGCAAGTTCGTTAAAAGAAGAAGAGTATCTTAAAATATTAAAATTTGTATCTCATAAATGCAAAAATAAAAAACAGGTAATAGCTGGTTTTGGAACAAATTCGACAATAAAAACCCTTGAAATCCTTGAAAAGGTAGATGAGATTAATTTAGATGCATTACTCGTTATAGTCCCATACTATAATAAACCAACCCAAAGAGGAATTTTTGAACATTTTAAATTGATAGCTGAAAAAACAAAACACAAGATAATTTTATATAACATCCCTTCAAGAACTGGTATAAACATGTTACCTGAAACTGTATTTGAACTTTCAAAGATAAAAAATATAATCGGGATAAAAGAAGCAAGTGGGAATCTTGATCAGGTAAGTGAGATAATAAATTTATGCAATAAAAGTTTCTGTTTACTAAGCGGAGACGATTCCCTTACCCTTGCGATGATGAGTGTAGGTGCAAAAGGAGTAATATCTGTAGCATCTAACATAATTCCAGATGAAATATCTACAATCTGCACAGAATTTGAAAAAGGAAATTTTAAAAAATCGCAAAAATTACATCATAAATATTTCAAACTTATAAAAAATCTATTCATTGAGACAAACCCAATACCAATTAAATATCTTCTTAAAAAACTTAAAATAATAGAAAGCGACGAGTTAAGACTTCCGCTTATTAGAATATCTAAAGAAAATGCTAAGAAACTTGACAACCTCTTAAAAATAGTTCAAGAAACTTCCTCATAATTTTCTGATGTGGTAATTAAAAAGAAAAGATAACAAATAAAAGCTATAAAAATTAAAGCCATAAAAGATGCTAATATTTCATTTCTGCTTAAAAAATATTTTAAAATAGAAAGGATCAAAATAATCCAGAAATATTGCCCTTTTACAGTTTGAAAACTTCTTTTAATAGCGTCATAAACTCCAGTATCAAACTTAATTATATAAACAGGAGAAAAAGATATTTTTATTCCAAAATAAGCAGTACCAGCCACTATAAATATAAAAAATAAAAACATAAGAATTTTATTATTTATCAACATTGAAAGCATAATAAGCGAAATCATTAATGTTGATATTATTCCAAGAGCAAAAAATCTTTTAAAATAATATAAACATTTAAAAAAATATTCACTAAAGCTTGTTTCTTTATCCAATAAAATAACATACCATACTCCGCCAGCAATAAAAGAGTCTATTACAGTAGAAAGAAAAACAAACAGATAGAATTTATTAGACTTTATCAAATCCATATAAAATTCTTTATTATCCATAAGATTATCAAAACCAAAAGCATAAGACATGATTTTTTGAATTCCAATAGTAAATAAAACAAAAAATAAAAATATATGAGAATTTTCTTTTGTTTTTAGATAAAGAAATTTAAAAAAGTTCATACCACCCTCTAAAAACTATTTTAACAGGTCCGAACATATAAAGACTATTTTTATCAAAATATAAATGAAAGCGCTGTCCCATTTTTGAAATAAATATTGCTTCCTTCTGATTATATTTATCAATTAAAGCGTAAAAAGAAGAAGCTATTCCACTTGAGCAGGAATAAGTCTCCTCTTCTACTCCCTTCTCATATGTTCTTATTTTAACAATAAGTTTTTGATTTTTTAAACCTAAAACCTCAACAAAATCAACATTTGTGCCCTGGGGACTAAATCTTTTATCATATCTATAATTCCTTCCAATATTAAAAACATCCAATCTATCTATATTTTCAGCTTCTATTACCAGATGATTTGTTCCAACCCTTACAAATTTTGCACTACAGTTTTTATCAATATCTATATCTTTAATAAAATCAGGCTTAGGCATTTCAAGATAAATTTTATCGTCTTTTTTTATTAAAACATAAAGCTTTCCAGCCGAAGTATTTATATAGAAATTCTTTGTTTTCTTAAATTTTTTATAAATCCACCATGCTGCTGATCTTGTGCCATTGCCACAAAAAGCAAAACTTCCATCACTGTTTAAATAATCAAGAAAATACTCTTTCCCTTTCTTATTTAAAATCAAAAGACCATCCGCCCCAATACCATAATGTCTGTCGCAAAGTTTAATCGCAATATTTTTTATCTGAGATTTGGTTTTAAAAATATTATATAAAAGGATAAAATCGTTTCCAGCCGCTGTTATCTTATAAAACTCCACTTTCTTGCCTGTTAAATAACTTAAACTTTTAAATCACCAATTTTTTCTTTTATCTCTTTATCAATTTTTTCTATCTTTTCAAGTTCTATATTTTTATCCTTAAGTTCCTTTCTAAAATTTTCATTTACTTTAATTATATAATGCAATTTTTCCATCATGTTATTAAACGCGTCTTGCAGTTCTATAAGCGAATCACCTTTTCTTAAATAAACCCTATGTGTTAAATCTCCTTCCGCTATCTTTTGACAACTTTTTTCAAACTTATATATCGGACCAGCTATTTTATGTGATATAACAGCCGAAGCAATAATCACTATAAATATATAAATCAAAAGCTTAAACATCATAATAGGAATGTTTGAAAAAATCTCATCCAGAAGCGGTATCATCGCAGGATGAAGAGTCACTACTTTATGAACACTCCATAAAATATCTAAAGCAACAAGCATAAAAGCTACAAGCGATGTAAATGAAATTATAAACATATACCTGTATTGTAAATTTCCTTTAACTATTATAGTCTTTCTTTGAAACTGCTGTTTGTTTTCCACAAAAACCTCCTATTTAGTTTTAAAAAAGTATATCCATAATTTCCAACCATTTTTCATCCACAACTTTAAGCTTGCCAGTTGCATCTTTTAAAGGAACTCCTTTTATCTCGTTGCCAACTAAAGCAGCCATTTTTCCAAAATCACCCTCATGTATAAGATATGCCGCCTTTATCCCAACCCTTGTTCCTAATATTCTATCAAACAAAGTTGGCTCTCCGCCTCTTTGCATATGACCTATAACAGCATATCTTGTTTCTATTCCAGTATTTTGCTCTATAAATTTTGATATCTTTTCTCCCATTCCCCTTTCTTTAAGTATTATATGTCCAAATTGATCCACTTCTTTGGTTTTTAAATTGTCCCTCTCCTCTTCCAATATTTCAACAGCCTCGCTGACAACAATAAGAGCAAAATTTTTTCTTGCATAAGCCTTTTTTACCTTTTCTATTAATTCTTTAGTATCTATTTTTCTTTCAGGCAAACATACATAATCTGCACCAGAAGCGATAGCCGTAAAAAGAGCTACCCAACCAGCATGTCTTCCCATAACCTCAAAAACCATCACTCTTTTGTGGCTTTTACCGGTATCTATTAAGGCTTTTGCCGCTTCCATCGCTCTTGTAACTGCTGTATCAAAGCCAAAAGTATAATCTGTAACATTTAAATCATTATCCATAGTTTTTGGAACTCCAACTATATTAAGTTTATACTCCTCATAAAGCCTGGTGGCAACTCCCAGTGTATCCTCACCACCTATTGCGACCAGAGCATAAAGATCAAGAGATTTAAAATTATCCAGCACCTTTTTTACTCCATTTTCTTTTTTATATGGATTTGTCCTTGAGGTTCCAAGTATAGTTCCCCCTTGAGAAATAATATATTCAACATCTTCTTTTCTCAACTTCTCAGCTCTACCCTCAATCATCCCCTTCCAACCATCTTGAATACCGACACATTCATATCCCAGTTTATCAGCAGCATAAACCACCCCTCTTATAGCAGGATTTAAACCAGGGCAGTCTCCTCCTCCTGTCAGTATTCCTATCTTTTTCATTTTTCCTCCTTGTTAAACGGGATTAAAAACTACCTAAATAAAAAGTTGTGTTAAATTGAACTATCCTTTCCATTTTATCATCTTCGCCGTTTGAAAATTTGGAATTTCTGCCAATATTTCTAAAAGCAATATCAAGAGAAAAATTAGGTGTAATAGATATCCTCATGCCACTGTTAAGTCTTGAATGATAATCAGAGTGAAAAAGATTGTCATACTCAATAATAAAATTAACCTTATCATCAAGATTGTAGTTAAGGCCTACAAAAGAATAAAGATATCCATCATCAAAATCTGGAATATTAAAACCTAAATGAACCATTAAATTTGAAAGTAAAGCTTCCCTTGAACCCACAAGGTAAAGACCTTTACCTTTTTGCATATATTTTTTTAGATCCTTATCATAAAAATACCCCTGACCATCATATCCCATAGACAAAGCAGGGATATAATACCCTCCGTCATAAAACCTGAACTTTAATTGTATCTCAGGTCTTACCATTTTAATAGGGCTTTCGCTGCCTATTAATTTGTCAATCATAAAAGAGGCACCTAAATTAAGTCTATCCAGCACACCAACATTCATATAAGCCAGAACCCCACCATTATTATAAAACCTCGATTTAAATGCAAAATTAGAATAATCTATAACTCCGGCAGTTGGAATATCTATAAGATTTACCTCAGGCGTAACTATTATCTCATCCCTTTTACTGTTTTTTTCCTGAGCAATTAAAATTTGTGAAATAAAAAAAATAACTGAGAATAAAATAAATATTTTTTTCATAAATTCTCCTTAAAAATATTATACAAAAATAAAAAAGGGCAAAAACCTTATGGCTTTTGCCCTTTTATATATGAAACTCAATAAGAATCACCACTTATTGAAATTTCTTTTCTCTCCCCAATTTCTATTTCCGCCTCTCCTTCCACCGCCTTCTGTCATAGGCCTTGCTTCGTTGACAATTAACTTTCTTCCTTCATATTCACTACCATTTAACTTGGTTATGGCATTGGTAGCCTCGTTATCGTCTTCCATCTCAACAAATCCAAAGCCTCTGGAACGTCCAGAAAATTTGTCTTTTATGACTTTGGCACTTGATACTTTACCATAGCTGGTGAATAATGTATTTAACTCATCATCACCGGTTTTGAAGGGCAATCCGCCCACATATAACTTTTTCATCTAACTTACTCTCCTTATACTTTTTAACTAACCATAAGTAATGAGGGAAAATCCCGCATCTCTTAGGGCATATCTATATGTTAACTTAATTTAGTCCTTGTGTCAAGCAAAATTTTATATAATAAAATTAATGAGAAAATTTTTTATATTATTTATCTCTACTTTGTTTGTAACCTCCTGCATTTCATCAAAAAAAACCTCCATAGTTTCAAGAAGCGAGATATTAGAAACGGAAAAGAAAAACAAAAAACCTTATAAGCAACTGTTAGTTCAATGGAAAAATTATAGTTATGCAGATTTTCATAAAGTAAACAATCTTGAAAAAGAGGCGGAGTCTATCAGAATGGTAGAAGTAGATGAAGAGATATATAAAAAATTTAAAAAACAGGCACTAAAAATATTTAAAGAAAATGGGCTTTACGATGAAATAAACGGAACTGGAACAATAAAAATACTTCTTATAACATATGGTAGATGGAATTATTCCGAACTTTTCTCCACTTTTTTAGTTGACACTGGATATGTCCTCATACTCCCATCATCAATAAACGTCGCATATAGAATGATAGTAAAATCAGAACAAGATGGAATTGAATATAAATTAGAAAAAAAATCTTCTGTGAAAACAACTTTTCATTTTCTTTTATTTCCATTATACCCCTTTGCAAGTTTTTCAGGGGCAGAAAAATCAGTTTTAAAAAATATGCTTTATGAAACTATTATAGATTTGGTCAAAATGCAAGAAAATCAGATATTAGAAAAAAATAACAATAAAACTACTCCTTAGCTTCCTGTTGTTTTTCTTCGCCTATCCCTTTTTTTAGGTCTATTTCTTTTAATAAAACATTTACTTCATCTATAAAATAGCTATTAGGATTATTTTTGACAAAATTTTCAAGTTCCAGCTTTGCTTCCTCAATATCTCCAGCTTCTATTTTTTTCACAATCTCATCAATAACAGTTTTATCTCTTTCTATTTTGTCAATCAGTTGTTCGCTATTTGATGACTTCCAGTAAAGCCCATTTTTTGAATCATATTTATTTCCTCTTACACCAAACACCGAAGATATTGTAGCGCTTTTCTGAGGATTAATGATCTTATTAAGCTTAATTTTTAAATTCTTTACAATTTCCACATACCATTTTGAAGTAGTTTCTTTTTTTGCAACAGCGCCTTCTTCACAAAAAAGATTGAATCCCCCTAAAAGCATTAATATTGTTAAAATAACTTTCATATCTCCTCCATCAACTCTTTATTTCAAACTACTGCTTTAAAGACTCCTCTTTCTGTATCTCGCTCCAATATTTTTTGATTTCAGGGTCTATTGAAACAGCTTTATCAAAAAATAATTTAGCGTCTTCTTTTTTGCCCATTTTAATATAAGTTTTTGAAATGTTAACCAGAATATTTGCGTCATAAGGGTCGGATTTATACGCCTTATTATAAAAATCAATAGCTTTTTGATACTCACCCCTAAGATAGAATATATTTCCTAAATTATTCAAAGCCGAGGAATTATTTAAATCAATAGACAATACCTCATTAAAAATATTCTCAGCTTTATCCATCATCATATTTGAAGCATAGAGAATACCAAGATTAATTTTTGGCGAAATAGACTGGGGATCTGACTTTATTATAACATTGTAATAGTTTTCATAATATTCAAAATTTTTTGCCTTTAAAATTTCAAGATCCTTTTCTATATTTTTCTTTAGTTCATCATTAATTATTACTTCCTCTGTCTCCTTTGAATCAAGGGTTGGAGGTTCATACACAGCCAGTGCTTTTCTTAAGTCGTAAAACTTAACCTTGTCTTTTTCAGCTTTATAATACGATGAAGCATAATATATATTCTCATAAACTGGTTTATCAAGCATTGTAACCTCTACTGGAACAAAATATGAGTCTTCATATTTAATAAGCATATCCCCAGGAATCTCGGAATCATAAACATCTTTTGATTTAATCTCAAACATTAATGTTATATGCTGGGGATAATCCATTATAATAACCCTTACTCCAACAGACTCTAAAA
This sequence comes from Elusimicrobiota bacterium, assembly GCA_036574205.1. Taxonomy (GTDB): domain Bacteria; phylum Elusimicrobiota; class Elusimicrobia; order Elusimicrobiales; family UBA9959; genus JAAYVG01. Next base: position 41,220 of record JAINCQ010000007.1, read on the forward strand.
GAGATGCCATAAGTGCCGTAAGGTCATCGCAATCTCCTGCTTTTATTTTAAGAAGATTTCTTGGATATAATACAGTATCTATTATAACATCACTGCTTGATTTTGCTAATTTATATGGCGAAACAGGATCTTCTACATATTTTATGCCAATGGAAGTTAGATAATTTGAAAACATAGTAAATAAAACAACATTTGGATCCACATCTGATTTAAAATCATCTTTTTTAGAAGCAAGATTTTTTGAAATCTGAGCAACGATTGGATCTTTAACAGTTATAAAATTAGCAATTCTCCTTGTATCATCCCAGACAATTGAATCTTTAGATAGTATTTTTATTGGAACATTCAAACTAAAATCTTTCTCCGCCCCAAGAGTATAGTATCTAATTGTTATCTGAGACTGAACCGGAGTTGTTTCATTTATATTTAAAATTTTATTATTGAGAGTGGCTTTTATCTCAACCTCTTTAGTGGAACTCGGCTTGAGCTCCTCAACTATTATATCATAAGGAAAATCCATATATTCTTTCATAAAGAAAGAAACCTTGATATTTTCAAATTTTTCAGTTGTGTTATTTTTTATGATTATTTTGCCGATTGGATTATTGAGATAATATTTGTAATTAGCGGAAAATATATACTTTAAATCAGCAGGGATTATTTCAAGTGGTGGTCTATTTTGAAGAGAAACCTCATCTTTTTTTTCACTTTGTTTTTCAATATAAAGGGAAAGTGTTTTAGATACTGTCATCCCTTGAGTAATAGATACCCCCTCCACTTTGTAATATACAGTTGTTCCAGAAATGATCTCATTATCATTAAAATAAGGCGAAACCCCTTCTGATATTTTCTTAAAATTGCTTCCATCAACACTTTTTAAAACATTAAAGTTTTTTATAAATTCTATCCCATCAGCTTTAAAACTACCCATAACCACTTTTGTAGAACTACTATATGAAATAGAAAAGTCTTTTATTCCAACAAAATGAGTAATATCAAACACAGATATTTTTGAAACATCAGGATCAGAGATATAAACCCTGTTGTCATAGTATCTTATCGCAGATGGTTTTAAAAGTTCTCTTTCCCCAGCACCTTTTGCAAAAAAAGATGAAATAAAATCTCCACTTCTATCATAAACTGAGACATTTGCTTTCTCGTTATCAAGCACAAAGATATATTTTTTAAGATCATAGGCAAAAGAAATAGGGTTAATTGATTTTTGTAATTCAAAGTTGGATTTCTCCTTTCCATCAGGCGAAAGTAAATAAATTTTCTTTAAATTTGGAGAAAGAAGGATTATATTGCCTTCTTCATCATTTGAGATATCAGCAAATTTTGCATTTTTATCAATTGTGCTTAAATCTATGGAATAAAGAAAAACCCCATCTTTATTGAAAACCTGAATCATATTCATCTTGGTATCAAGAACATATATTTTCTCATTTAAATCCATAGAAATTTTAGATGGTCTTGAAAATCTCCCGTCTTTATCTCCTCCTAAAAAACCAACCTTATCTCCAAATGAAAAAGAATATTTCATATTTTCAAAAACTTTTATTTTACACAAGTCCATATCTGCTACATAAATTCTATCCCCCATAACAGCAATATCCCCAACCTTTTTGACCCTTTCATCACCGTCTCCAACTTGCGAAATAAGTTCAGGTTTCTCATTCCTATAAGCAAAAAATCCGCTATTGGATTTAAGATCTGAAAAATATAAAATCCCATCTTTGAAAACATTAAAAGAAAGAGATTTCAAATTAAATATTTTATACGGAAAAATCTTTATCCTGTCATATAAGGATGTAATATCAAATTCAATCTCTTTAAAGTTTTTATTTTCAATGTTCAGATAGAGAATTTTCCTGTTTTTTGAATCAAGAACAAATATGCCGCTTTTATAAGGTTTAATATCCACAAAAGATTGAAATTCATATTTATTTTTTCCCTTCGCTCCAAAAACTCCCTTAACAACAAAATTAGCATCATATTCTCTTATCTTTCCATCCAGACCACCGCCATAGATAAAACCATTTTTGGTAATAGCAAAAGGAAAATCTCCCTTTTGATTAGGATAATCTGATATAAACTTACCATTTATATCATACTTCAAGATAAATTTATTTTTACTTTCCCAGATATAAATATTTCCAGCATAATCAAATGCAATTCTAACAGGACTGAACTTTGTAACCCCATCTTTGGATAAGACTTCAAAGCTATATAAAAAAATACCGTTTTTATCATATACATTTATTGAATTGTTTTTTGTATTAGCTACAAAAACCTTTCCATTAAAACAAGCCAGATCAGATGGAGATAGAAGCTGTCCATTTTCACTTCCAGATGAACCAAAATTAAAAATAAATTTTCCATCTTTATCATACACAAAAACCGAAGATTTTTTAGAGTCAACTATATATATATTATCGTCATCAGCAAAGATTGAGGTTGGATTTTCAAGATTTATTTCAAAATAACCTGTATATGAAAGCGTTGAAGAATACACAAGAACTTTGTTTGAAAGCAAAACATATAATTTATCTTTATTGATGGACATTGCTCTAGCATTTAAAAAAGAATCTTCTGCGAGATAAGATGTCACATCCACTTTATCATATGAAAAAGATGAAACAATAAATCCTGAAAAAACAAGAAGAAAGCTCGTAATTTTCATTTTCCCTCCATAGATATTATTCTATCAAATTTTAAAATTTAAATCTTTGTTCTTTTGTTTAAATCCGAAAGATTTATCTTTTTTGGCAGGATAGGAGTTCTTGAAAGTTTCCTGGCGCGTTTTTTTTTGGCATAAAATTTTCTTTTTTTTGAATATTGATATCTCTCCCAATATCTAACCTTGCCAATATCTACATGAACAAATCCCAATTTTGGATAATATCCCACGCCTCCAGCTTTAAGTTTTCTTGCAAAATCTCTTATTTTTCTTGAAGATACCCCCTCAATTCTTATATCAGCCGCCCAACCAATTAAATGCATACTTCTTTTTGCAGATCCAGGCGTTATATCATTTAAAGGCTTTGTTCTATAACCACTTAAAAGAATAATGGGTCTTTTCCCAAACTTATCTTCAATAGCATCAAGGATCTCAAGCAACATAGCGGGGATATTTCTTTTGGAACCATCCAGAGAACATCTCATAACATAAGCTGCTTTTTCCATCTCGCTTTGATTATAGCTTCCATCTTTGTTTCTATATTTTATTGAAACTTTTTCTCTAGTATCTTTTCTTATAATGGTAAGATTTCCATTTCCTCCTAAGTTTACAGGTTTTGGTTCAATTAATTTAAAAAGATCTGAAATTTCATCAAACTCCTCTGATTCCTCAATTTCTTTTATATCATTTTCATCCACATTATTTTTTATAAAAAGATAAGACGGCGAAAAATTTTCCACATCTATCTTATTTATTTGAGAAATTCCATCAATATCTCTAACCACATCCCTGAATGCATGGTTTTTATAATTAGTAGAGGAAATACCTATAAAAAACATATTCTGTGAAAAAGAAAAATCTGATGCAATAAGAAAAAAAAGAAAGTAGCAAAAAAAATTCATATTTTTATATTTTATCAAATTTCTTAATATTTTTATTAGAAAATTAAATTTGATTTTAATAAAACAAATTTGTAAGATTTAATTAAAGATTATTAATCAATTATTAAGGTGGTAGAGATATGAATTATATGTTTTTGTTAAGGATGATAAAAAGTTCCATTGGAAGAAAGCAGCTTATGGCAATATCTGGACTTTTGCTTTCTTTCTTTATGCTTGTTCATCTTGCTGAAAATCTTTTGCTATTTAAAGGCGAAGAGTGGTATAATGGCTGGGTTGATATACTTATTTCAAATCCAATAACGATATATCTGGAAATAGGACTTTTAATTATTTTTCTAATTCATATAATAATGGGAATCTGGGTTAGATGGGAAGACTGGATAAATTCAAGAAAAAGAAAATACGAAATAATAAACTGGCAGGGTGGAAGAACAATTGGTTCCGCAACAATGCTTTATACTGCAATAGCGCTTTTAATATATCTTGTTTTTCATATGCTTCACTTCAAATTTACAGATCACTCAATGGGATTTTATCAAATGGTAACAACTGCTTTTAGAAGCAAGCTTTTTGTTTCTATATATGTAGCTGGATCTGTTGCTCTTGCGCTTCATTTAAGTCATGGTTTTCAAAGCGCTTTTCAAACATTGGGGATTAATCACAGAAAATATGATTTTTATATAAAATTAGTTGGATATATCATAGGAATAATTATGGTTTGTTTTGCAATGATATCAATATATTATTTACTTGGATTGGATATAAAACCAGGGCTGGAAAATAATAATGTTGTTGAAATGATTGTTGAGTAAGGAGGATTTATGAAACTTGATCCCAAAATTCCATCAGGTCATATTGAACAGAAATGGGACAATTATAAATTTAATGCAAAACTTGTTAACCCATCAAATAGAAAAAAATTTGATGTTATAATAGTTGGAACTGGTCTTGCTGGTGCAAGTGCTGCGGCAAGTTTGGGAGAAGCTGGATATAATGTTATGGTTTTTACTCTTCATGACACTCCAAGAAGAGCACATTCTATAGCAGCTCAGGGCGGGATAAATGCGGCTAAAAACTATAAATATGACGGCGACTCTGTTTATAAACTGTTTTATGATACATTAAAAGGTGGGGATTACAGGGCAAGGGAAGCAAATGTTTATAGACTTGCTCAGATATCAACCCAGATAATAGATCATTGTGTCGCTACGGGGGTACCTTTTGCCAGAGAATATGGTGGAACTTTAGATACCCGCTCTTTTGGTGGGGCACAACTTCAAAGAACTTTTTATGCAAGAGGACAAACCGGTCAACAACTTTTATTAGGGGCATATTCCCAGATGATGAGACAGGTAGCGGAAGGAAAAGTAAAAATATTTCCAAGAAGAGAGATGATGGATTTAGTGATTAAAAATGGAAAAGCAAGAGGGATAATAGCAAGAAACTTAATCACTGGCGAGATTGAAACATATTCCGCACATGCTGTATTAATTGCAACAGGTGGATATTCAAATGTTTTTTATCTTTCCACAAATGCAGCAACATGTAATGTAAGTGCGGCATGGAATTGTTATAAAAAAGGAGCTGGTTTTGCAAACCCATGTTTTACACAAATACACCCAACCTGTATACCGAGATCTGGAGAACATCAATCAAAGCTAACTCTTATGAGTGAAAGCTTAAGGAATGATGGGCGAGTCTGGGTTCCTAAAAACAAAGGCGATAAAAGACATCCAAATGAAATACCAGAAGAGGAAAGAGACTATTACCTTGAAAGAATGTATCCAGCATTTGGAAATTTAGTTCCAAGGGATATAGCATCAAGGGCGGCTAAAAGGATGATAGATGAAGGCAGAGGTGTTGGACCAACTGGTGAGGCAGTATATCTTGATTTTAGAGATGCCATAAAAAAACAGGGCGTAGAAAAAATAAAGGAAAAATATGGAAATCTTTTTGATATGTATTACAGAATAACAGATGAAGATGGGTATAAAGTTCCGATGAGAATTTATCCAGCACCACATTACACTATGGGTGGACTGTGGGTAGATTATGAATTAATGAGCAATATTCAAGGACTTTTTGTTTTAGGAGAAGCAAACTTTTCAGATCATGGCGCAAACAGACTTGGAGCAAGCGCTTTAATGCAAGGACTTGCTGATGGATATTTTGTTATCTCAGCCACACTTCCAAATTACCTAGCCTCAACAAAATTTGAGGAAGCCAAAATAGATGATGATGAATTTAAATTTGCAAAAAATGAAGTAAAAAATAAAATAGACAAAATACTTTCCATAAAAGGATCTAAAACTCCAACTGAATTTCATAGAGAACTCGGTAAAATAATGTGGGAATACTGTGGAATGTCAAGAAATGAAAAGGGACTTAAAGAAGCTCTTGTTAAAGTCCCAAAATTAAAGGAAGAATTCTGGAATAATTTAAAAATAGTTGGGGATGATGGCTTTAATCAGGTTCTTGAAAAAGCCTTAAGAGTGGCTGACTTTTTAGAATTTGCCGAACTTTTATTAAAAGATGCGCTTCATAGAAAAGAATCCTGTGGAGGACATTTTAGAGAAGAGTCAAAAACTCCCGAAGGAGAAGCAAAAAGAGATGATGAAAATTTTGCTTATGTTGCTGTATGGGAGTATAAAGGTGATAATAAAGAGCCTGAGCTAAATAGAGAACATCTTAGTTTTGAATACATTAAGCCAACAGTAAGAAGTTACAAATGATGGAGGATTTTATGGAAAATAAAAAGTTCAATATAACATTAAGAGTATGGAAACAAAAACATGAAAACTCAAAAGGATATTTTGAAACTTACAAAGTTGAAGGGGTTATACCTGATATGTCGTTTCTTGAAATGATGGATGTATTAAATGAAAAACTGATAAAAGAAGGGAAAGAGCCAATATTTGTTGAAAGCGACTGCAGGGAAGGGATTTGCGGATGTTGTGGTTTTGTAATAAACGGAGATCCTCACGGCCCGGATGAGCATTCTACAGTGTGTCAGCTTCATATGAGAAGATTTAAAGATGGTGATGTAATAACCATAGAACCATTCAGGGCAAAGGCGTTCCCTTTGATAAGGGATTTAGTCATAGATAGATCCGCTCTTGATAAAATAATAGCAGCTGGTGGATACATCTCGGTAAATGTTGGAAGCGCTCCTGACGCCAACACAATTCCAATAGACAAAAACACAGCTGAAAAAGCGATGGATTATGCAACATGCATCGGCTGTGGCGCATGTGTGGCAGCATGTCCGAACAGCGCCGCAATGCTTTTTACTGGCGCTAAAATATCTCATCTTGCTCTTTTACCACAGGGTCATCCAGAAAGAACAAGAAGAGTTTTAAATATGGTAAAAATTATGGATATGCTTGGATTTGGAAACTGCACAAATGAATATGAATGCGAAGCGGTATGTCCAAAGGAAATAAAGGTAAGCGCAATAGCAAAGATGAACAGGGAATTTTTAAAGGCAAATTTTTTATCTGAGGAAGATCCGGATTTACCCCCAGTTTTTCATCAATCAACAGTTGATATTCCAGAAGATGAATAGTAAATATAAAACTAATAGCTAATTTATAACTTAAGTGAAAAACAAAAAAGAGATAATAGATTTCTTTAATAAGAATGCTCATAACTGGGATTTAAAAGAAAAACCTCAAACACACCAGAAGATAAAAAAAATATTATCCAATATAAAACTCAAAAATTATGAAAATGTTTGCGATGTTGGATGTGGAACAGGTATTTTATATCCATATCTTTCAAAACTGTTTAAAAACTATACAGGAATAGACTTTGCATATGAAATGATAAAAATAGCAAAAGAAAAATTTCCTCAGGCAAAATTTATAACTGGAGATTTCGATAATCATAGGTTTAAAAAAAATTTTTTTGACCTTGTAATAATATTTAATGCATTTCCCCATTTTGAAAACAGAATAACTACAATATTAAAAGCAAATAAAATACTAAAGAAACAGGGAAAGATTATTATTGCACATTCTTTTAAACTTAATAAAATAAACAAAATTCATAAAGAAACTGAAAATAAAATAATAAAAAAACATATTATAACCGAAAAAGAGCTAAAAGAACTTTTTAAGAAATCAAATTTTAAGAAAATAAAAATCATTCATAATGATTATTTTTATATTGAAGGCACAAAATGAAATTTTTATGTGATATAATGGTCCAAAAACTTGGAAGACTTTTAATACTGAGTGGATTTGACACACATATCATAAAAACACCTATACAAATAGATGAAATTTGCAGAATAGCACAAAAAGAAGACAGGGTTATTTTAACACGCAACACTAAAATAAAATCTGAAAATATCTCATATCTAATCCTGATTGAACAAAATCCCTACCAACAATTTAAAAAAGTAATAAAACATTTTAACTTAAAACTTGATGAAAAAAACTTTTTCCAACGCTGCTCTTACTGTAATGAAGAGCTTAAAATTATAGAGAAAGATGAAAAAATAGACAAAATTCCCCCTCTTACCAGGCAGAATGTGAATATATTCTATGTATGTCCAATGTGTAAAAAAATCTACTGGAAAGCAAGCCATCTTGATTTATTTAAGAAAAACCTTTTAAACAAATTAAGATAAGTTTAGATATGATAAGAGTAATAAAAGGAAATTACCATAACAATCTATTTTGTTAATTCTCTATTTTTTATATTTTACATCTATAATTATATTATTGCCAGAAACAGTTAGCGTAGTTTTTTTTCGCCTGACACTTATATAAACTGACGGGGATTCTATTCTTAAATATGATAATGTGTGCTCCTTAGAGAAAGATTTAATATTAACATTGCCTTTTAAATCAAATATTTTAATATCATTAATATCTTCATTACATAATATTGTTATCTCAAATTCTTCTCCATGAATTACTGTGGTATTAAAGGCTTTAATTTCAACTTTATTACCCAGCATCTCATACCTTAAAAATCGTGAGATAATTGTGCCAAATTCTGTATCTACTTCCTGTCCACCTTCTCGCGAATATCTTTCAGGATAAAGACCTTTTATAATAACTTTTACACCTCTATAATTTTTTACCTCATCAATGATTCTCTGTTTATTGTTTAACTTTTCTTTCTGAAACGGCTTTATTAAATCTCTTATTCTTTTAACATCTTCTTTAACTTTATTAAAATCTTCTCTGGAAACTTTTATGTTTTTTTCAAGAATTGAGAAAATGCTTTCCCCCAAGATTACATTCTTCTTCCATTCTATATTCAATCTATCCATTAAAAAACACATAGCCGCGCCTTTTTCATAAAAGATGCTATCACTAATTTTGTTAATATTATCTGATACAGGATAGTTTAGAGAAAGTACTCTACATAAATAACGAATTGCATAGGAAGTTTCTATTTCGGAATTTGAGGATACACTTTTTAGCTCTGCATATCTAGCCGTTCCCTCAATTAATTCCTTATAATTTTCATAGTTTATATTTTCTATATTAGCATTCTTCAGTTTAAGTTTTCTCGCTGCTACAAAAAAACGCATATACTTCTCAGAGTCTTTACCCCCCAGCATTAAAGCTTTATATAAATAAGAGCTTTCTAAAGCATCCTCAATTCTAAACTCTGGAACTTTCATCTTATCTGTATTAAATTTTGATTTTAAAAATTTATTCTGGAATTTATGAAATTTTTCATGAATACAAAACCTGAAAGTCATAAAAGGAGTTTCTCTTGCTTTACATAAAAATGCATCCTTTCCATCAAGTTTATAATCCATAAAATCAAAAAGTGTCTCCTGTGGTTTTGCTTTACCCAAACAATAATCTGGCTTTCCTTTTTTGATTGGAATGGAATCTTTGGGACAAATATCTGAAATTATTATTAATCTATTACCTGATAAATTTACGACAAGTGGTGGATTTGAAATAGAAAAATCATCCCAAACATTTGAAAATGACTTACCGTACATATCTACAAGCGATAAAAATTCCCTCTCTTCTAATCCTAAATCAAGAGAGTACAAAACAACTGAAAATAAAAATAAAGTTATAAAAAAAGAATAAAAAAATGTTTTTTTAATTGTAATCTTCATTTTATTTTAATTGAAATCTTATTTCCATTTTTAGCAATTATTCCTTTCTTCCTTAAGTTAAACTTAAAGTATGGCGATTTTATGTCAAGTGAATTAAAAGATTCTTTTCCACTATTAAATATTCTATTGTTATTGATTAAAATTTGAATATTATCAGACGGCAACAATATTCTATATATTTTATATGGGTTAAAGTCAAATTGAAGCTGATTTATAATTTGCGTGCCGGGTAGAAATTTGATATCACAAAAATTATTATGAAATTCAGATGAATCAACGATATCTAGTGGATGTAGGGATAACAAATTACTCCACCTTGCTATTTTTAAATTCTCTATATCTATTACTGTTCCTTTTTCCAATAATTTACTTTTTTCCCTATTAATATTTCGATTTTTTATATTCAATGATCTAGCTTCAGCAAGCATAGTCTTAAAATCATATCTCTTAAATATATCATCTAATTTAGAGCCCTCACCTTTTTCACACTCCTTCAATATCTCAAATGGAGAGTATCCCTGCTCTATTTTTATCTTCCAATCTATTTTATAATCATCTAATAAAATAATCTGAGATGTTCCACTGCCATAAAATCTTGAATATGCATCCCATTTTTTACTGGTATTATCTAAAAGAGCAGTTAAAAAAACCATTCGTTTAAGTCCTAATTTTTCTGAAACTTTATAGGCAATATATTCTGCTGAGCCCTCAAATCTTTCCAGTGCCTCTTCCCATTTTATAATCTTCTTTTCCTCAAAACTATATCTATAATTTCTTACAGCGATAAAGTCACTAATGTGCTTTTTCCTGTTACCGAAATCAAGTATCGCTTTTGCAAGTATGGCATTTTCAAGAATTATTAGAGCAAGACTTTTATCTGAAACAATTGTTTCTCTGTATCTATCCTCTGAATAATTATTGATATCCGGCATTTTAAAATATTTAGTTTGATAAAAATGAAAGCTTTCATGTATAAAATCAGATACAAAGAAATAATCTCCGTTGCTATAATTTATAAAAAAAACATCTTCATTATCTATTTTTACTATTTTTTGAAGTTCTACCACAGGGATCGGATTTTTATTTACAACACGAAGATTATCATCATTTATACCTTTAATTTGAAGTTTAGGCAATGAATCTATTTTACCAAAAACAACACAACCTTCCCCCGCAAAACATATACCGCATTTATTGGTTTTTAAATCAAACCCTGGCCAGATTTCAGGAAGAAAATTATTTACTTCAATAATTCTATTTATTTCCTGACGATATAATTCAAATCCTGTTTCAGTTCTTTTATCACAAGCAAAAATAAAAACTGCTAAAAACAAAAATATAAACTTTTTAAGTTTCATATCTAATTATAGGGGTAACTTACCATCCTCTATCTAAAACAAACATTTACTATCTACACTGTTCACCAGTTGGCTTGCAAGTAGTATCTGTCACCATCATTCCGCAAACTGGCTTTTCTACTATCATCGGTCCGTGGGGTCCTGTTACCCACTGCTGTTCTACCCAACATCCATAACAATGAGTAAAAACACACTTATATTCTTCTTTTCCAACACAACCATAATAGTGTGTCTGAACACAGGGTTCTTTAGCTCCTGTTGCTACAAAATTATCCCATCTTTTATCCACAATAGATTTTATTACCAGAAACTCTATTTTGCTTATTCTCTGATTAACAGAATAAATTTTATTCTCTTTATCTATAGCTATCTGATATCTTGCATCTCCTATTTTTACAGGAAACTCTTCAGATATATTTATCTTTTCATATGCCTTACCTGCTTCATCATAAAACACTTTGATATCGGTATTTACTATGGTAGGTGTTATATTTAACTCAATATTTTCTAACGGAAGATTGCTTTTAATTGAGTTAATATAACTTTGAGTTTTAATATTTCTCTCAAAGTTTACTTTTATCTCTTCGGCATTTATATAAGAGAGCATTGTTACTGCTATAATTGATAATATTAATATTTTAGCATTTTTTATTTACCCTCCTTATTTTTTGATACTTAGCAATATACTCATTACAGTTTAATCATATCATTTTTTTTTTTTTAAATGTCAATATTCTGTAAGACATATCACTAATTTTAAACTGTAAGGTTAGATTTATCTTATTTCCAAGTTTTCCACCTTTATAAGTTTTCAAGAAATCACAGGAAAATTAATAGTCTATTTGTTTGATCTGGAGTAACAACTAAATTCCTTTTTTTGTTATAATGAAAATATGACCAGCATATTAATAGTTGAAGATGAAATTGATATAGCTAAAACAATTGAGTTTAATTTAAAAAAAGAAGGCTTTACAACAATTATTGCAAAAGATGGCGAAGAAGCAATAGAAAAAATTAAAAAAGAAAAAATATGTATTATTATTTTAGATATAATGATTCCAAGAATAAATGGTTATCAAGTTCTAAAACATATAAAATCTGATGAAAAAACTAAAAATATACCTGTAATAATATTAACAGCTAAAAGTGAAGAGTTTGATAAACTTTTAGGTTTTGAGTTTGGTGCAGATGATTATATTACAAAACCTTTTAGTGTAAAAGAACTTGTTGCAAGGATAAAAGCCATACTAAAAAGATATGAGAATATAGATAAAAAAAATAATGAGAAAATATTTAAATTAAAAGATTTAATTGTTGATTTTGAAAGGAAAAAACTGGTTATAGGCAATAGAGAGATAAAATTAACTGTAAAGGAATTTATGATATTTGAATTTTTTATAAACTCAAATGGGAAAATAATTACCAAGGATTCTTTATTTGAAAACGTATGGGGAATAGATAAAAATCTTGAGATAGATACAAGAACAATTGATGTTCATATAATGAATTTGAGAAAAAAGCTTGGCAGATATGGAGATTTAATTAAAACTGTAAAAGGATTTGGATGGAGATTTGAAAGTAATGTTAAAGGTCTTTAAAAATAAGATAATTATTTTTTTTCTTTTTTCTATTTTAATAGCATCTTTTCTTTTTCTAACATTAACATTTAATATATTTAAAAGAGAAGTTATTGCAAACACTAAAAAAGAACTTTCAGATATAACAGATTATATTGAAATACTGCTTAAAGAAAAATTAGATATTGAAAAAATTCATAAAACTATAAAGAAATCCTTTAACTTAAGGATAACATTAATTGATAAAGAAGGAATTGTTTTTTTCGATTCTGAGGTTAAAAAAGAAAATTTAAAATATTTAGAAAATCATAGATTACGCCCTGAGGTTATTGCGGCAGTAGGAGCAAAAGATAGTTTTAGTATAAGAAAATCTCCCACACTTAAATTAGATATGATGTATTATGCAAAAATCATAAATTTTAATGGCAGAGACATAATTCTTAGAACTGCAATAGATTTTAAAGAAATAGAAAAAAGAATTAACAAGGTGAGAAATAAAATAATTATATATTTTTTAGTTATAATAGTAATTATAATTACTACCGGGATTTATCTTATCTCAAAAATAACATATCCATTTGAGAAAATAATATATGCCTCAAAAGAGTTTGCAAAAGGGAATTTTTCATATAGAATTTTTATAGATTTTAAAGGAGAACTAAAAAAACTTGCCCAAACCTTAAATAGTATGGCTAAAAACATTGAAAATATGTTAGGGAATCTTCACAGTAAGAATATTTATCTTAAAATGCTTTTAGATAACATAAATGCAGCCATATGTATGATTGATGAAACAAATAAAGTAATTAGTATAAATAAAAGATTTTTAGATATATTCAAGATCTCAGAAACTGAATACAAAGACTTTCATACATTTTGCTCTGAAAGCACAATTATAAAAAACATTTATAAGGCAAGAGAATTTAAAACTTTAATTAACACCGAAATTAAATTAGATTTAGACAATAGATTCTATTATTTAACAATAATACCAGTTGAGAAAAACATAATTATAATTTTATACGACATAAATGAGATAAAGCAGATAGAACTTATAAAGAAAGAGCTTTTTGCAAATATATCTCATGAATTTAAAACCCCAATAACTGTAATAAAATCAAATATTGAAACAATTCTATCAAATGATATGGATAAAAAAACTTTAAAAGAGTTTCTTTTAGCCATTGATAAACATGCAACAAGATTAACTGAACTTACAAAAGATATAATTGAACTTAATTTTATAGAATCAGGAAAAATAAACTTAGAAATAAAAGAAATAATTTTAAAAGAATTTATTGATAAGATTGCTACTTATTTCAAGCAGTTTATTAATATGAGAAACATTAAATTTATAAATGATGTAAATAAGGATATAAAAATTTTTGCAGATGAGTGGGTAATGGAAAAAGTTTTTGCCAATCTTTTTGATAACGCAATAAAATTTAACAAGGAAAATGGTTATATAAAATGCTACACTATCAAAAACGAGAAACTTAAAATAATATTTGAAAATAGCGGGCAAAAGATAAAAGAGGAGGATATTGAAAGAATATTTGAAAGATTTTATAAATCAGATAAATCAAGAACTACCGCCTCAAAAGGGAGCGGGCTTGGATTAGCCATAGTGAAACATTCTTTAAATCTCCATAATAGTCATATCAAAGCCGAAAACTTCGAAGAAGGGGTTAGATTTATAATAACCTTAAATGGCTAAAACTCTTCGTTATGATGTTTAACTGTCTTTGATGAAATCATATATATAATATCCTCAGCTATATTTACACAATGATCCCCTATTCTTTCAAGATGTTTTGCAACAAAAATAAGAGATATCCAGGCATCAGCATTTTGAATATCTTTTTTTATATATCTTTCAACTATACTAAGATAAATTTTATTTTTTAAGATATCAATCTCTTCATCCCTTATTATAATTTTCTTCGCAAGCTCATAATCTTTTTCATTGAAAGACTTAAGACAATCAAAAAGCACATTATTAACTATGTCAAACATTGTTTTTATATCATCAAGAGGCATAAAAAAATTCCTATCAGAAATTTCAATAACTCTCTGACATATATTTACACCAAGATCCGCAATTCTTTCAAGTTCATTTGCCATTTTAATCGCTGATAGAACAAATCTTAAATCTTTTGCAAGCGGATGATGCCTTAAAATTATCTCCGTACATTTATCCTCTATTATTATTTCAAGTCTATCAACTTCTTCATCAGATTCTATTATCTTTTTCGCTTTTTCCACATCTTTTTCCTTTAAAGCATCATAACTTTCCTGTATCATTTTCCTTGTTAAAACTGTCATTTTTATTATATCAGATTTAACCTCTTCTATCTCATTTTCAAAATATCTATACATCTTACCTCCTTAACCAAATCTTCCAGTTATATAATCCTCTGTTCTTTTATCCTGTGGATTTTCAAATATTTTTTTTGTTTCATTATATTCTATTAACTCGCCCATTAAAAAAAATGCTGTATAATCCGCTACCCTGAGCGCCTGTTGCATATTATGAGTAACTATAACAACTGTATAGTCTTTTTTTAGTTCAATTATTAATTCTTCAATTTTACCAGTAGATATTGGATCAAGGCTTGCGCATGGTTCATCAAATAAAATTATTTCAGGATTTATTGCAACACATCTTGCTATGCAAAGCCTTTGTTGTTGTCCCCCAGAAAGAGACAGAGCGCTTTCTTTAAGTCTATCTTTAACCTCATCAAATAAGGCTGATCTTTTTAAAGACTCTATAACTTTTTTTTCAATCTCTATTGAACTATTCCATCCATTTATTTTAAGACCGTATGCAACATTTTCATATATACTTTTTGGGAATGGATTAGGTTTTTGAAAAACCATACCAACCTTTCTTCTTATCTCAACAGGATTTATATTTTTATCAAAAATATTTTTCCCATCAATAAGGATTTCACCTTCAACTCTTGAATTAATCACAAAATCATTCATTCTATTCAAAAGTCTTATAAAAGTAGATTTACCACATCCACTTGGACCAATTATTGCAGTAACCTTTTTTGAAAACATATCAATATTTATATTTTTAAAAGCGTGTTTTTCCCCATAATAAAAATTTAAATTTCTAACACTTATTTTAACGCTACTTTGAGTTTTTAAGTTATCCCCCTCATTCTTATTAGTGTCCAATTTTATCATAAATCCTCCTGCTTTTTTCTCTCACATAAAAAGCAACTCCCGATAATAATATTACAACTCCCAGTAAAACCAAAGAACTCCCATAAGCTATGGGGACCTGTTTTTCGGGATGAGTCCCTTCACTTATAAGCGCATAAATATGATATGGAAGTGCCATAACCTCTGAAAAAATTGAATCTGGTAATTCAGGCATATAAAAAACTGCTGCTGTAAAAAGTATGGGAGCAGTTTCACCGGCTGCTCTTGCCAGACTCAATACAATTCCTGTTATAATGGATGGCAGGGCAATTGGAAGTAAAACATTTCTTATGGTATACCACTTTGTCGCACCTAAAGCCATAGACGCCTCTCTTAAAGAGTTTGGTATAGCTTTAAGAGCCTCAAGGGTTGATGATATAATAAGTGGTAATATAACAACTGATAAAGTTAAAGCGCCAGAAAGCAAAGAAACTCCAAATTTAAAGTAATTTACAAAAACTCCAAGTCCAAAAAGCCCATATACAACTGATGGAACAGAAGCAAGATTATTTATACTTACCTTTATAAAATCAACTAAAAAACCTTTATTAGCATATTCATTGAGATATATTGATGTCGCAATCCCGGGAATAATAGCAATTATAACACTCAGAAAGGTAAGATAAAAACTTCCAACAATAGCTGGCAAAACTCCACCTTCAGTCATAGAGTTTGAAGGATGTTTGGTTAAAAAATCAAGGTTTATTACACTAATTCCTTTAACAAATATATACCCGATCAGATAAAAAACTATAAATACACCAATTAAAGTAAAAATTTTAATCATTGAAATACCAATAAAACTTTTAAATCCTTTACTAATTTTCATCTTGACCTTCCAAGTTGTATTTGAAACTTCTTTGTAAAAACTTGAGCAATTATATTTAATACTGAGGTTATAATTAAAAGAAAAAAGCCTGCTGCAAAAAGAGCATGATAATGTAGAGATCCATAAGATGCCTCTCCCATCTCACTGGCTATAGCGGCTGTTACCGGTCTTACTGGTTCAAAAATTGAAAATTCTATTATAGCAGAGCCACCGGCAACCATTAAAACAACCATAGTTTCACCAATAACCCTTCCAATACTTAATATAATTGCATTTATTATTCCAGAAGATGCCGCGGGTATTATAATGTGTATTATAGTTTCCCATTTATTTGCTCCAACAGCATATGATGCTTCCTTAAATGAAACTGGAACGAAATTAAAAGCATCTTCAAAAAGTGTTGTCATTATCGGTATTACCATTATAGCAAGTACTATTGAAGCGGTTAAAACATTAAAACCAAAAGATAAATTAAAAATTTTAGAAATCAAAGGAGCAAGGAATGTAGCCCCCCACAATCCATAAATGACAGATGGTATTGCAGCAAGAATTTCTATAAGAGGCTTTAAAAATCTTTTAATTTTTTTCGGAGCTATCTCATTTATATAAATTGCAGTTGGAAGTGATATTAGAATAGCTATTATTACAGAAAGTATTGTTACAAAAATGCTTCCCCATATAAGAGGAAACATACCAAAAGAAGCAGGTTCACAGGTCGGATACCATTCTTTTCCAAAGATCATCTCTTTAATTGATATTTCTTTAAATACCGGTATTGATTCATAAATTAAAGTATAAAATACTCCAGAAAGAAAAATTATGGAAGAAAAAGATAAAACTCTTATTAAAAATTCTATAATTTTCTCTTTTCTTTCTGTTTTTTTTATTTCTTCCCTGAGCAAACTTTCTATCATATGCTAAAATTCGAGGGGGGAAGTCCCCCCCTCGAATAACAATCCTATTTTTTTTCTCTAATTGAAAGGTATCCGACCTCTTCTACAATATTCTGCCCTTTCTCTGATTTTACAAAATCAATAAGTTTTCTAACCTCTTCACGAGGATTTTTAAGTGTATACATAAAAAGAGGTCTTGAAAGTTTATACTTTCCGCTAACAATATTTTCTTTTGTCGGTTCAACCCCATCATATTTAACTGCTTTTACCCCATCCCTCAAATAACCAAAGCCAATATATCCTATAGCAGTTTCAGTTTTTGATACCATATTAAAAACTCCCTGATTACTTGCCTGCATTAAAGCATCAGGTCTTACTCTTTTTTTATCAAGGGCAAGTTCACTAAAAGCTTCATATGTTCCACTTGCGCTATCCCTTGAAACAACAACTATCTTTTTATCTTCTCCTCCAAGTTCTTTCCAGTTTTTTATCTTACCGGTATATATATCTATAATTTGAGCCTTAGTTATATTTTCAATTTTATTTAGAGGATGAACAACCACCACTATCCCGTCAATAGCAATAATATTTGTTTTTATACCTTTCCCCTTTTTATTTGCGTTTTCAAGTTCTTTTGTTTTTATGGATCTTGAAGCATCTGCTATATCACAGTTACCATCAATGAGTGAAGTTATGCCAACCCCACTTCCACCACCTTTAACTATTACCTGTATATGACTATTTATTTTCATATATTCTTCCGCAACCTTTTGGGCAATAGGAAGAACTGTTGTTGAACCCTCCATAATTATTTTTTCTTTTGCACAAGCGCTAACTAAAAATATAGATAGCGCCGTAAAAATAACCATCATGTTTTTAATGTATTTTATCATATTACCTCCTTAAAACTTTACATTAAGATCTACCTGAAAAACTTCTTCTTTTTTATCGCTGGTTTTAAAAGATCTGGTTAAGAAGTAACTTGAAGTTAAATTAAAATTTTCTCCAAGCCCGTAGATGAATGTATATTTTGAACCATAAACTTGAGTTTTCCCTCCATAAAAATCAGAGTCTGGATAGCAATCAACCCATGCATCTTTTTTAAGTTCCCTGTAGTTATATCCTATTTGAAATTCACCAGAGTTTGTAATCTTTTCATTTCCTATCTTAACACCAATAATATAACCTTCATTATCTTTTTTAATTAAAATATTTTTAACATAATTAGCATTTATAGCAATATAGTTAATTGAAAGAGGTGTAAAAGGAATTTTTATATTATTTTGAATATTAGATTCCAGCAGCAAGTCTAAAGATATGACATCATAGTCGTATTTATATGTTGTAGTTGAGGGTAGAGGAGTAGAGTTGGTTTTAGTTGCATAATCAAGCAATTTTGAGTTTTTTACATCTTTAAAATCATAAAATGAAAAAGCAAACTTTAATTTTTTAAAATTTTCTTCATCCCTTAATTTCAAATAAGTTTGAGAAAAAAGGAGATAAGGATCATTTGAATTATCTTTTATCTCATTTAAATTAAATCTTCCAGCTCCCAAAAATAAAGAAAAATTAGAATTAAATGCCTTTTCCGCTTTTAAAAAATATCCTTCAGGGTTTATATCTCCATCAAAAATCATATCATTTGTCATCCACAATGGATTTTTCATTTTTCCCGCCAGAAAGGTTAAAAAACTAAATGGATAATATTCAAAGTAAGCATAATCTAAATAAACCCCTTTTTTCGAGAAGTTCTTGGTAAAAGTTTGATTCGTACTTTTAGGATTATCATCCTCGCCTGTTGCAAAACCAATATTTGCATAAACCTTATCACTTGCTTTTGCATTAAGATACGCTCTTGCTCTAATTCTTTCTCTGGATCTTATATAACTAACATCATCATTATCTATTTCCTCATGCCTTATTCTTATATCTCCCCCCAAAGAAATACTTTGAAGCCATAAAGGTAGTGTTTTATGAAGGCGATTTGTAATTTCAAATACAGTTTGTTCACTCCCTTCATATTTTACCTCACTTGCCTCATATCCACTTATAACACCTTTTTCAACAAGCTTGTCTAAAAGAATATCAATCTCTGATGAGTTTAGACAAGCGGAGTAAACAACAATTATAAAAAAAGAAACTAACTTTTTCATCTTTTCCTTCTTTTTTTATTTTTCTCCATACAATTAGATTTTAAAATTCAAATGTAAAGTTTAAATAAATTTAATGTAAAATTTAGGTAAAATTAATTACTGATATAAAATGTATTTTAAGCAAGGATTTATGCAAAAATGAAAAAGATAGCCTAATTTATTTTAAGAATAAACAGAATTAGTTTCTTTGGAATTATATCTGCTGTAAAACTTAAAAAGAGATATTCAGATTTTCCGCCTTAAATAAATGATTTTAACTAAAAAGAGATTTTTTTAAAATTACTACTTATTTTCAAGATATTTTTCAAAAGTAATAACAAGTTTCTTATTTAAACTCTCATAATTTTCATCTTCTATATTAATATTCTCAACAGAAATATCTTTTGGTAACTTTGATCCAATTGTTCCCTGGTTTATTAAACTCTCCCATCCCCATATCTTTTTTTCAAAATCCTTCATCCCAAGGCTAAAGATCTTAACACTAACACCTAAATTTGATTCAACCCCCCCAAAAAGCTTCCAGTCAACTATGAAAGGTTTATAACTTGTAAGATCCGCTTGAGTTTTTAAATATCCAAAACCTTCAATATAGGGAGCAGCTGTATTATAAAAGTTCAACTTTAATTTAGGTCCAGCGTATCCTTTGAGCCATCCATCAGCTCCAATAAAACTCAAAAAACCCTTAAAAGACTTATCATTAACCTCAGTCAATCCACTCCATTTTCCATTTATGTAATGAGCTCCATATTTTCCTGATATTTTCTGATTTATATTTATCATAATCTTACCAGCCACACCCACATTAAAACCTGCATAAACTGATAAAATTGGAGTAAAAACAACTGGACCAATTATAACAGGATTAAATTCATACTCAATAAGCTTAAACTCCTTTGAAAATGGCACAGGAATTCTTATTGGAGTGCTTATATTTATCTTAAAATCTGATTTCTGGTCAACTGAGTTTACAAATTTAATTTCTTTAATTGAGCTCTCTTCAATATCTATCTTCCAATCAATATTTGAAAATATATTTATAAAACCATCCGCAGTTATTACATCATCTTTCGTAGATGAATTTCCGTCATAATCAAATAAAATAACATTATCGAGTTTTATATTAAAGACTTTATCCGATTTAGACTGAACAATACCTATCCCATTAAAATAATAATTTGCTTTTTTAATATCAGAAGGTTTTAAATCACCGCTATAGCTTATATCAAGAAACTCAAAAGCTTCCTCAATTGTTGCTGGCTCAGTTTTATACTCTTTACCCTTTGTATCTACAACCTTGAAAATCTTACCTCCATCTTCAAGAAAAATAAGGATATCCCCTTCTTTTAATTCATCTTTTTTATAGTTTAAATTTGAATCAGGGATTATTTTCGCAGATGGATTAAGTTTATAATTTACTTTATAATCTGCAAATAAACTTGTTGAAAAAACAAAAATAAATAAACCCAATATCCTTAAATCTTTCATAAAACCTCCAAAGATATCATTGTTAAAATTATACAAATTATTTCAAATAAATTCTCATTTTCTTACATAAATAAATTTATTTATGATATGGATAATTTTTTATTATTGTAAAGCTTCTATATATTGTTTCAAGCAAAACAACTAAGAAAAGCTCATGATTGAGGGTAAAATCTGAAAAAGAAACTCTTAAATCTGCTCTTTTACACAAAATTGGATCAAACCCCTCATCACCGCCTATTATAAAAGAAATATCTTTTGAATAATTTAAAATTTTTTCAAACTCTTTGGCAAATAAAAGACTGTCATATTTTTTGCCTTGTATATCACATAATATTACAAAATCATCCTTAGTTTTTTTAAGAACAAATTCTGCTTCCTTTCTAAGTTTTTCCTGTTTGGATGAAAAGTTAAGTTTAAATTGAGGAACTATTATTTCTATTTTTGAAAAATATTTAATCTTTTTAATATAATATTCAATTCCTTTTTTAATAAAATCTATCTTATATCCACCAACTGAAATTATCTTAATATTCACAATTAACTTTCTGATGCTGCTATAGTAATATAAGAATTTAAAACCCCTTTTACCTGTTTTAACCTTAAATAAAGTTTATCTATTTTTCTAGCTTTTCCTTTAACAACTATAATCTCAAAACAAATATCATGATTTAAATGAATATGTTGAGATGAAACTATTATATCGTGAAAGCTATGCTGGATATCAGTAAGTTTTTCTCCAATAAGCCTTTGATGGTGATTATAGACAATTGATATTGCCCCAGTAATATATTCCCCCTCTATTGATTTTTTTTCAACAATATACTTATTTATAAGTTCAGCAATAACCTTTGATCTATTATCCCCCCCATAATTTTTAATCTTCCCATCAAATTCTTCCAAAAGTTTTTTATCAACTGATATACTAAATCTAATTTTTCCCATAATTTAATTATATCAAAATTAAAATTAAAGAATATTAATGCGAATCAAATCATGTAAAATGTAACCATAAGGCTAAATGTCAACTCATTTAAAATGTAACTGAAATTTATATAATGTAACCCTCAATAAAGGAGGGTTGCATTATGAAGTTGAGGTTCAAAATG
>JAINCQ010000008.1:0-19455 GCA_036574205.1 Elusimicrobiota bacterium
TTGAGGATGTATTTTCGATAACTGGAAGGGGAACAGTTGCGACTGGCAGGGTTGAACGAGGGAAGATAAAGGTAGGGGAAGCGGTTGAGATAGTAGGCTTTGGCAAGACCTATCAATCAGTGGCTACAAGACTTGAGATGTTCAGGAAGTTGCTAGATGAGGCTATAGCTGGAGACAAGATAGGCATTTTATTAAGGGATATAAGCAAAAATTTTTTTAGGATTTAAATATTATTTAACGAGATTTAAATGAGTCAGATAAATAAGTATTATAAAATTTGTTTCATTTAGGAGGATGAATGATATATTTTGAAGCAAAACAAATTATAAAAAAGTGTTTATTAGCAAAATTACCCTGTTTTATATGGGGTGGACCTGGTATTGGTAAGAGTTCCTGTGTCAGAGAAATTTGTGATGAAGAAAACACAGAGTTATTCGATATACGGCTTAGCCTTTTAGATCCTACTGATTTAAGAGGCTTACCTTTTCCTAATAAAACCAGGGGAATTGTAGAATGGTTGGTTCCCGATTTTTTGCCGCCATCTAATTCAAAACAGAAGATAGTGCTTTTTCTTGATGAATTTAATTGCGCTCCAAAACAGGTTCAGATGGCAAGTCTTCAGTTATTGCTGGATAGAAAATTGGGAAATTATATTTTACCTGAAAATGCTGCTATAATTGCGGCAGGGAATCGTGAAGAGGATATGGCATTTGTAAATATACTCTCTTCTGCTGTTTGTAATAGATTGGTGCATATTCATTTAAATCCTGATATTGATAGTTGGACTAATTGGGCGGTATCTCATAATATTCTACCGGAGATAGTTGGTTTTTTAAATTTCAGACCTGAATTACTCTTTAAATTAACTGGTGAAAAATCTTTCCCTTCTCCAAGAACATGGGTAATGGCAAGTGAGCTCATTAATAAAACAAAAATAACAGATATTAAAGAAATAAAAACAATTATTTCCTGTTGTGTTGGTGATGGGGTGATGTCTGAATTTATTAGTTGGTATAAAAATTATAAAGATATAGATGTAAAATCTATTTTACAAGGCAAGTATCCTGATCTTGAATCTAAAAATGCTTCATATAAATATGCAATTATAATTGCCTTAGGTTATTATTTGCAAAATCATGGTTTTAAAAATTCTGAAGCTAATATAGCTAACTTTTTAAAATTATTTAATCCTGAGTATAGAGTTTTGTTTCTTAAAGCTTTAAAAAAAGAAGAATTAGTTCGCCAGTTATGCATGCATAAATCTATGAAGGAGATGGCTTCTCAGATATTAAAAGTTACAATTGGGGAGATATGAGGAAAAAATTCTATTTTTTTAAGAAAAAGATTGAGAAAATACAGCAGATGGGAGACTATAGTTTTTCTCTGTTAAAGTCAGAGGAAAATGAAGTACAGATTTTTTTATGTCATGGTGGAATAAAGGAATACACAATAACTTTATACCATGATCCCCAAAAAAAACCTGTATGCACATGTTTTGATTATGAAAGGTCAATAAAAAATGGAATTTATTGTAAACATATTATAAAACTTTTGTATCAACTTGGGCGAGAAGGTGAGTTGCTTTCAATTTTATTATCGGAAGGTGAAAATGCAACCTGAAGAAATAATTTCAAATGTAATAATTAGATTGATAACATTGAATCCTTTTTTTGGTGTTCTTTTAAGTAGTTTGGAAAAAATTAAAGATGAAACGATAATATATAATGGGAAACCTACATTTGCGACTGATGGTTTTAAAATTTTTTATCATCCTCAAGTTTTAACATTGTTTACTTTATCAGAACTTGAAGGTATTTTATTACATGAAGTTTTACATGGCATTTTTGAACATTGTTTAAAATCAAGAATAGGTAATAGGAATCCTGATTTATGGAACATTGCTTGTGATATCGTGGTAAATATAGAGATAAAAGAGATGGGTTATGATCTACCTGCTGCTTCTGCTTTTGATTATAGGTTCAGAGATATGTTGCCTGAAGAAATTTATGAAATATTAAACAAAAAATCTGCTGTTTTTGTGAAAAGATTTGATATTCATATGCCGCTTTTAGATGAGGATGAAGAAAAACTAACTAATCATATCTTAACAGCATATGAAATATCCAAAGATTCAATTGGAGATTTACCGTTAGGACTTATTAGAGCTATAAATAAATTAAAGCCGTCTAAAATTAACTGGCAAAAAATTCTCCATTATATCGCTGGCGAAGCTCTGGCAAAAGATGAATTAAATTATCACCTGCCAAATAAAAAATATATTCCATATGACATATATTTACCTTCTTTGAGGTCTTATACCAAAGGAAGCCTGATAGTTGCAATAGATACCAGTGGTTCAATAACAAATGAGCAATTAATCCAATTCGTATCTGAAATAAAGAAAATAAGTTATCTGGTAGATAAATTTTTTCTTATTACATGTGATGCTTCGGTTCATGAAATAGTAGAAATAGAACAGTTTGAAAATTTTTTACACAGGGTTTATTTCAAGGGTGGGGGTGGCACTGATTTTAATCCTGTTTTTAAAATTATAAGAGAGAAGAGATTAAATCCTGATTTATTAATTTATCTTACAGATGGCGAAGGTGACTACCCAGAATTTAGACCACCTTATCCAGTTTTATGGATTTTAACTAAAAATTATAATGTTCCCTGGGGGAATAAACTTGTGATTAGTTGATAATAAATGAAAATGTGAATAAACAATTTAGAATTGGATTAAATATTGGCGGAGTTATTTTGACCTGTGAAAAAGTTACGATACATATGCGATATTAGGGTTTAATAGTTTTGGTATGCAAAATTTCTTTATATTTCGTAGAATAAAAGGCTTAAGGAGAGCATATAATATGCTTAATAGCCTTAAGAACTTAAGCGAAAGCGAAGTGGCAAAGAAAAGGAAGAAGATAATAAAGTTTTATGAGTAGGAAAAAATATCAGTGGTTTGGTAAAGAAAAGATAAAGGTAATGCTGGATAAATAAAGAGCTTACAAAGCGACAATGGAAGTGAGAATTTAGGAGAGTTTGACTTAGAATTAAAACGAGAAGGGATAGAACATAAATTTACATATCCAAGATGTCCGAGAATAAATAGCTATATAGAAAGGTATAACAGGACAATACAGGAGGAGTTTATAGATAATAACCTGGATATAATGCATGACAAAGAGTTATTGAACAAGAAGTTAGCGGAATACCTGTCTGCGTGCAACGCACAGGCAGATTTGATATACTATAATATTGAGAGACCGCATAAATCATTGAATATGAAAGCGCCATTAGAGTTAATTTTAAAAGATAAAATGTCGCAAATGTGTGTAACTCATACGAAAACTTGATTTATTTTTTTAAATTAGTTAAATTATTTGTAGAAGAAGATGATAATTTTTTAGGAGGAAAAAATGGTGGATATAGTAAAGAATCTTGCAACTGCTCCAAGAAGAACTAAAGCTTCTGTTATAAGAGAATTATTAAAGCTTACAAATAAACCTGGAATTATTTCTTTTGCGGGAGGACTTCCGGATCCAGAGGTATTTCCTTATGATTTTGTGGTGGAATCTGTAAAAAGAATAATGTCCGAAAAAGGGAGGATAGCTCTTCAATATGGACCAACAGAAGGTTTGAATGAGTTGAAAGAAGAATTTATAAAATTTCTTGAAAAAGAGGAAGGAATAAAAGCAAAACCTGAAAATCTTCTTATAACAACCGCTTCCCAGCAGGCGCTTGATATAGTTGGAAGACTTTTTATAGATGCTTCTGACCCTATTTTAGTTGAATTGCCAAGTTATATGGGCGGGCTTCAGGTTTTTAAATCTTATGGAGCAGATTTTATTGGCGTTAAGATGACTGAGGATGGAATTATAACTACAGAACTTGAGGAAAAACTACAGTGGTTAAAAGATCAGGATGAACATTATAAATTTGTTTATTTGGTCCCGGATTTCCAAAATCCAAGCGGTGTTACGCTTTCAGAAAAAAAGCGAAAAAGGGTAATAGAGTTGTCTGAAAAATACAATGTTATTGTTGTTGAAGACTCACCTTATAGGCAGATAAGATTTGAAGGAAAAGCGCCAAAGATGATATATAGAATGGATATTGAGACTAAAAAAACTAATAACATTATATCTTTATTTAGTCTTTCAAAAACTTTTGCTCCGGGCTTGAGAATAGGGATAATATTAGCCCATGAACAGATAATAAAAAAGATGGTTATACTAAAACAATCTCTTGATCTTTGCACATCAAGTCTTAATCAGCTTATAGCAGCTGATTTCTTAAAAACAGGTGAGTTTTATAAGCATGTGGATAAGGTTAAAAAAGTTTACAAAACAAAAAAAGACGCAATGCTTTCTGCGCTTGAAAGGTATATGCCAGAAGGCGTTACCTGGACTAAACCTGAAGGTGGGCTTTTCCTGTGGGTTAGACTGCCTGAGACAATAAGCGCCGATGATATGTTTGAAGACGCAATAAAAGAAAATGTTGCATATGTTATAGGTTCCGCTTTCCATGTGGATGGCAGCGGAAAGAACACTATGCGTCTAAATTTTTCGTATGCTACTCTTAATGAGATAGAAGAAGGGATAAAAAGACTTGCTAAGGCAGTTAAGAATAAAATGTTAAGAAAATAAGTTTTTAAAATTGAAATATGGGAGTTAAAATTACAGCTAAATATATAGGAAATGATAATGTTGAAGTAACTCATCTTCCAACTGGAGATAAAATAATAACAGATCTTCCAGTTGATAATGGTGGGAAAGGAAGGACTTTTTCTCCAACAGATCTTCTTGCCTCGGCCGTTGCTTCGTGTATATTAACTATAATGGGTGTGGTAGCAAAAAGAGAAAATATTAATATTGAAGGATCTACTATTGAGATTGAAAAACATATGGCTGAAAATCCAAGAAGGGTTTCAAAACTTGTTGGAAAGATAAAAATTATTGGATCTTCAGAAGAAAAAAAGAAAAAACTTGTTTCGGTGATAAAAAACTGCCCTGTATCAAAAAGTCTTCATCCTGATATTGAGTTAAAATTTGACATTGAATGATCGGATATCTTTATCCTTTCTTTTAAATGACCTTTCAGGTCAAAAAAGATTTTCATAATTATAAAAACTATCAAAAAAGCATTGTTCAATTTTAAGAAAAGCATTAAAAAAGCTCCGGCAAGTATTGTTATATGCATAATAACTATTCTTGAATATGGAGCAACCATAACCTGATCGACAGTAAGATAATTTTTTTCACCATTTATGATGAAATTTTTAAGAAATGAATAACCATGACTTATAAAAAGAGCTATAAGCATTATTTTTATGTTTAATACACTGGCTATAAAATTATCTGATAGTGAAGAGCTGCTTTTAAATCCTCCAAGAACAAGCCCAAATAAAAAAACTCCGTGAACAAACATAAACATGCCAAAATGAAAACAAAAAAACATAGCCATAAAAATTTTTAAAATAGCCATATTGACAGGTATTTTTATTTGGGGTTTGCTTATTTTTGAGGCTAAAAGAATTTTAAAGATATTGAAAAATCCTATAACCCCGCTTTCAGCCCAGTAAACTGTCAAAATTTCGTTAAGAGACCAATGATTAAATGAAACCATAAAAACAGGAATAATATTTGAAGCAATTAAAAAATAAGCTGAAGTGGTAAGTTTTGAAAACATAATATATTTATAGCAAATTTTAAGATAACTTTTGTAAAATGAATTATAATAATGTTATGAAAAATATTTTTTATATTATTCCTTTTTTGTTTTTAATCTCATGTTCTGGAATTAAAAGAAATTTCTGGCTAAATCAATTTGAGGTTTGTTGTAAGATAGAAAAGACTCTTGAAAGAGATGGGCAAAAGCTTGAATTTAAAGATAATTTTTTTGAAGATGATTATTTAAAACTTTCTGCTGAGTTTGATATAATGGAGGGAATAAAACTTGATATTACAAATAAATGTGGGGTAAATTCTTATATCTACTGGGATAAGGCTTATTATATTGATGAAAGAGGAGAAAAATTCAATATTACTATTTCGCAACTGCTATTTAATGAGAAATCAGAGTTAAGTAATATTTCTATCTTACCTCCATTTATAGACATAAAGGTCAATTTGATTCCCCAAAATTATGTTTATAAAGAAAAAAATATCTGGCATAATAAAACAATGCTTGATTTCTCTTTTCATCCGCAAGAGTATCTTTTTAAAAAAACCTCGCTTAATTTTGAATATATTTGTGGTAATATAACTTTAAGATATCTTCTTTCCTTTGGGATAGTTAATAAGTATTCTAAAGATTAAGTTTTACAATTTTTATATTTTTTTCCTGTTTGTTTATTATTATATATTTGTCATTTAGGTCTAAATATTTTTATTTTTTCCCCTTTAGACCTATGTTTTTAGACTTTAAATTTTATAAAAAATAATTATGAGAGTGAAATCAGGAAGTAAAATGAAATTTTTAGCCTTTTTGTTTTTTTCTTTTAATTTATTTGTTTTTGCTCAAAATAGTAGAGATTTAAATTTAGATTTATTTAATTTAGAAATGGAAAATTCGATAGATAATATACCTGTTTCTAAAAAATATGGGGTTTCATATTCTCTTACAGGAATAATAAAAATAGAGCAAAACGATATTTTGTTATATACAAAAGATGGCAGAATATTTAAACTGGATATAGACTTAAAGAAAGCTAAAAAATATGAGAATAAATCTGTTGAGATATATGCAAAAGCGATTGCTTCTGATAATATTTCCTTGTTAAAAGTAAAAGAGATAAAAGAGTATAATCCAGTAAATGAAATTCAGCTTCCAGATTTCCAGAATAAAAGAAAGCCTGTTACAATAATTTCAAAAAACGGTAGTAAATATTTGTTAAAAAATGTAAGATGGCATCCTGAAAATTTTGAGGAAAAAAATTATCAGTGGATGGAGGTTATAGTTGATATTTCTAGACTAAAAGAGATTTATTTTGTAAAAAAACCCTTTACCCCTGAAATAATAGCCGCCCATTCACTTTTGTTATTTAAATTTGAGAAAGGTGGAGTTGTTGATTTAAAGGGTAGAGAAACTGATAGTATAGTTTTATCTATTGAGGCTTATCTTAGAGAAGGCAAAACGTATTCTCTTATTGAGGGGATGAAAGATAGATTTAACATAATCTGGCTTTTTGCTACCTGGAAAGATTATTCTTATAGAACAATCTTATTTGATAAAGATAGCCATAGTCTTATACTCTATCCTGTTAAATTAACTCTTGAACAAAAAAGAGAAGTTCTTGAATATGCTATAAACCAGGCTGCGGTAAATAGAACTGGAGAGTATTATAACACAATAACCAACAATTGTACAAACAACCTTGTTATACTTATAAACAAGACCTTACCAGAAAATAAAAAAATTAAATTATGGGAAATCCCATATCTTGTTTATAATATAAGAGCTACAATGCCAAACCTTGTAACTGATTATTTACAATCTAAAGAAATACTTGGTCCCGAGGTTTTTAAAATAACTTCACAGAACTATACTCAAGGTTTGCCTTAATCTGAATATTTTCTTATAATATTTTTATGAAATTTATTTAAGGAGGAGATATGCCTATAAATTTAAAAAATAGACATTTTTTAAAAGAGATTGATTTTACAAAAGAGGAATTTTTGTTTTTACTTAAATTATCTAAAGATTTAAAAGCTGCAAAATATGCTGGAACTGAAAAACCCAAGTTGCTCGGTAAAAATATAGTTTTGATATTTGAAAAAACTTCTACAAGAACAAGATGCGCTTTTGAGGTTGCTGCTCATGATCAGGGCGCTCATGTTACATATCTTGAACCAACAGGAAGTCAACTTGGTCATAAAGAAACTATTAAAGATACTGCAAGGGTTCTTGGAAGAATGTATGATGGGATAGAGTATAGAGGTTTTGGCCAGGAGATTGTTGAAGATCTTGCAAAATATGCTGGCGTTCCAGTATGGAATGGTCTTACCAATGAATGGCACCCAACACAGGTTATGGCTGATGTAATGACAATGATGGAACATTCTAATAAACCACTTGAAGAAATATCATACGCCTATGTCGGGGATGCAAGATTTAATATGGGAAGATCTCTTCTTATGATAGGCGCTATACTTGGGATGGATGTTAGAATTGGCGCTCCAAAAGGACTTCAACCGCCGGATGATGTTATAAAAATGGCGCAGGAAAAAGCAAAAGAATCAGGCGCAAGAATCATAATAACAGATAATCCTGAAAAAGCTGTTAAAGGGGTTGATTTTATCCATACTGATGTCTGGGTTTCTATGGGTGAGTCAAAGGAGGTATGGGCTGAAAGGATTAAGTTGCTTAAACCTTATCAGGTAACTCCGCAGCTTTTAAAGAAATCCGGCAATGAAAATGTTAAGTTTATGCATTGTTTGCCTTCTTTTCATAATGATGAAACTAAATTAGGCAAGGAAGTAAGCGAGAAATTTGGACTTAAGAATGGCATTGAGGTAACTGAGGATGTTTTTGAATCTAAGGCTTCCATAGTTTTTGATCAGGCAGAAAACAGAATGCATACTATTAAAGCAATAATGGTTGCCACGCTTGCATAGTAATTTTAAATTTCATATTAAAACTTAAAAGTGGACTTAAATAAAAACAAGAAAGAAATTATTTTTTTGGTGTTAAATCTATTTTTTCTCAATTTGTATTCCCAAAAAGATTTTAGAGATGAGAGTATTTATTTTCTTATAACCGATAGGTTTGTTGATGGAGACAGTAAAAACAATAATATTTATGGTGATGAATATGTAAAGGGGAATTTAAGATATTATCAAGGAGGGGATTTTAAAGGACTTATTGAAAACCTTGATTATATAAAAGATATGGGGTTTACCGCTATATGGATAACTCCTCCTGTTATGCAACCTCCTGGAATATATGTTAACTCTTCTAAAACCTATGACGCAGCAGGATATCATGGATACTGGGGATGGGATTTTTCAAAAATAGACCCTCATCTTGAAACTGATGGCTATACTTACAAAGATTTGATAGGAAAGGCTCATCAGAAAGGAATAAAAATAATTCAGGATGTTGTAATAAATCATGCTTATGGAGCGGATGTGGATATAAGTGTAAGATGGTATAAGGATAGAGGAAAGGTTTTTGGGGCTGGAAAAATGTTTAATTATTTTAATGATAGTGAAAACTGGTTTACAAAAGATGGACCTGTTTTATATGATCTTCTTGATTTTAATGATAAAAATCCAAAAACAAGAAAGTGGCTTATAGATATTTATAAAGAATATCAAAATATGGGGGTTGATGCTTTTAGAATAGATACTGTTATCTGGGTTAGTAGCGATTTTATAAAAGAATTTTTATATGAGATTCATAAAAATAAAAAAGACTTTTTTGTCTTTGGTGAGGTGTGGAGTAATAGTGATTTTGATTTAATCTCCTCATATACCCATCTTTGGGATGATAAAGAAAAAGATATGATGAACGCATCAATGAGTGTTGTTGATATGCCTATGTCAGCTATGGGGGAATGGGGTTTGATGGAGGAAGTTTTTAAAGGTGGAGATTATTCTAAGGTTATTAAGATACTTAGCAATGATTATAAGTATAGAGATACTACATATCTTGTAACCTATCTTGATAACCATGATAAACCGAGATTTAATAATAGTAAAAAACCTGCTAAGCTTGAAAATTATATAGATGCGTTAAACTTTTACTTTACAGTTAGAGGAATACCATGTATTTATTATGGAACTGAGATAATGATGGCAGGTGATGATGATCCAGACAATAGAAAATATTTTGGTGTTGAAGGAATAAAAAAAGCCAAAAAAAGTTTTCTCTATAAATATATTAAAAAACTTAATAAATTGAGAGCCAAAAGTATTGCTTTAAGAAAAGGCAGGCAGGAAAATATTTATGCCTTAGAAGATGAGTTTGTTTTTAAAAGAGTTTTTGAAAATGAAACTGTTTATGTTTTTCTTAATAAAGCAGATAATAAAAGAATAATTAAAATTGATGAGATTGAGGATGGAAAATATAAAGATTTATTTTCAAACAAAAAAATTAAAATTATCAATAATCATATAGAAATTGAGCCTCATAGTTTAATTGTTTTAAAAAAATAATAAAATAAGATTTAGGAGGAGTAAATGAAAGATTTTAATTGGAAAGTAATGATAGTTGGTTTTGTTCTTTGCGCTTTAGCCGCGGCAGCAACCCCATATGTAACCTTAAAACTCGGGCAAAGCGTTGATCTTACAATAGCGGGGATGTTTTTAATAGCTTATATGTTTGCCCACAAAATGAGTAGCAAGGATCTTGCAGTTCAACTTAACATAGTTCAGACAATGATAGGTCTTGTCTCCGGTATTGCTTTTATGGTTGTTATACTTTCAGCTTTTTTTTATATTAAAAACATTTTTGGTAGAGATATAAACTTTGATCTTTCAGTATGGCAGATGTTTTTATGGCTTGTGGTTTCAGCAAATCTTGGGATATTTATGGGTATACTTCCAAGAAGCGCTATATTAAAAGACAGAACCCTCCCATGGCCTGCCAGTAAAGCAACTTTAAATGTCGCCCAGACTCTATCAGACCCGGCTGCTGGAGAATTAAACAAATCAAAAAGAAGAGTTTTAATGATGAGCACTGCTGGTTCAGGTTTTTTAACTTTTTTAAGAGATGGTATGGGGGTTTTGCAACCAGTCGTTGCCAATCCTTCATTAAATGTTGCTCTTGGTTTTGAGTTTGCGGCTTTTGGAATAGGAATGCTTGTTCCTCTTTCTGTGGGACTTTCAGGGCTTTTAGGAACATGGATAGTTAATTCCTTTGGAGATACTGTGGCAAAATATGCCGCTTTATCTGGTTTAAGTGGTGAAACTTTTAACAAATGTTTTGAGTTATTAAATAACTATTCATCCTTAGAGGGAGTTGATAAATCAAATGCCATTGAATTTTTAAATACAAGTTGTTCTAAGGCTGGTGAGTTTATTAATTCTTCTTCTCATTTTAAGTTTGTAGTTCAATGGATGATGTGGCCAGCAACAGCTATGATGATAGCAGCAGCTTTGACAGGAATATTTATTCCTGTTATAAAACACGCTTTTGGAAAAAGAAAGAAAAAAGATGATGAGCATCTATTTAAATCACTTGCCGATGAACATATCCCTATGTCATGGATAGTTAGTGGAGTACTTTTAAGTGTTGTTTTGCTTATATGGATGACAAACAAATGGTTTAACATGCCAACTTTAGAGGTTTTACTTGCCATAGCTTTACAGCCTATTTTGATAATTGCTGGTTTAAAAGTTTTAGGAATAACAGGTTCGGGTCCAGTTTCGCTTATGGCAAATGCGACTCAATTTTTGTATGGCTTATTATGGCCTTCTCAATTAAAATCAAACTTAACCGCTGCCTATATAAGTGCAAATCCTCAGGCTACATCTGAAAATGTTGTGCCTTCATTTTGGGTCGCTCAAAGACTTGGTGGAAGATTTAAGACTCTTATAATAGCCCAGCTTTTAGTTGTTCCTATAGGCGCTTTGCTTACGCCGGTTATGTTTAATATGCTTGAAAAGACTTACGGCATAGGTTTAAATCCAGGACAGCTTGCCGCTCCAACAGGGCTTAAAATAGCGACTCTTGCAATTGTTATGGAAAAAGGTCTTTCCTATCTTCCTTATGGTGCTTTAAAGGCATCTGTTATAGCTGTATTTATAGGTATATTGTTTGAAATTCTTTTATCATTTAGAAAAAAGGATAAGGAAGGCAACGAAACTCAAAGGTTCTGGTGGGTTCCAATTCCAGCAGCATTGGGTTTTGCTTTAATTCTTCCTCCGTCCTTAAATATAGGTATTGCAATTGGGAGTTTTGTTTCATATATGTGGTCTAAAATAGCCTACAAAGAACACTCATCATATCATTTGTATTCTACATCTATTGCATCAGGTCTTATAGCTGGCGAGGCTATGGTTGGATCTTTGCTTTTACCTGCTTTAACAGCTTTAATAGCATTTTTAAATTAGTGTTTGTGAATTAAAGATAAGACTATTGCAAATGTTATCCCCAGAAAAAGAGCAATTATGGAATGTTTTTCCTCATTTTCTCTTGCTTCGGGGATTAAATGAGAAGATGAAAAATAGATTAAAATTCCTGATGAAAATGCGCTTAATAAGCTTATTATATGATGCTCAAGATTTGATATAAAAGGATATACTATAAAAGCTCCAAGGGGAGTGGTTAATCCTGCTACCAGAAATGAATATATTAATGCCTTCTTGGGTTTTACTCCTCCAGTTTTTAAGAATAGATATACTATTACGCCCTCAGCAAACTCATGAGCTGCAAGTCCAGTTGCTGATAAAATTCCAATTACTGTTGAAGTTGAAAAAGTTATTGTATAAATAACACCGTCTACGAATGAATGAAATCCTATTGCAGTTGCTCCAGTAATTCCAAAAGCTATATTTTTTTCATTTCTCTGAGATATAAATTTATTTATAATGAGCATAAACAAAAATCCACCAAGCGCCCAGAAACCTGCTTCGTGATTTTCTTCAAAGGAGTGTGGGAGGGCTATTAAAAGGGGAGTTGATATTAAAATTCCAGCGGCAAAACATAGAAGATAATCTTTAAATTTTTCAACCCAATTTTTTGATTTATGAATAGAATAAATCCCTGCTAAATTTATAATTGCCGATAAAATCGCAAATACAGATATCCATCCAAAAGTGCTCATATATAAAAAATTATAGCATTTTGAATAACATAGTATATTTTTAAAAGTTTAAAACAGTTTTTTAAAGTTATGATATTTTCAAAATTAATTGAAATCTTTTATATTATCTTTGCTTTTTCTTCAAACTTGAACCTCATAGCTCTTGGCAGAATTGGTTTTGAGGTATCATGTTTTCCTACAGCTATTATAAGCGGAATTATTTTATGTGATGGTATTGAAAACTCTTTTTTTATTGCCTCTTCATCTATACCATCCATTGGATGGGAGTCATATCCCAGAATTTTTGCAGCTATCATTAAAGACATTGCAAAAAAGGAAGCATTTTTAACGGCAAAAATTTTTCTTCTTATATCATTGTTAGAACTTCCATATAAGTTTGGAGCAAATTTTTTGTAACCTTCAGCTGTTTTTTCATCAAGATACCCGGCGCTGATCCAATTTTCTAAAACCCTATCTATATTTGTTTCGACCGCATCAATATCTGCTATTATTATAAAGTTTACACTTGCCTGTTTTACCTTGATTTGATTCATTGCACATTTCATTAATATTTCTTTTTTTTCTGGTGATTTTACCGCGATTACCTGCCATGGTTGAAGATTCATGGAAGAAGGAGAAAGTGATGCAAGCTCATATATTTTTTTTATATCCTCATCGCTTATAATAAACTCCGGGTCAAAATTAGCAACGCTTCTTCTTTCTTTTAAAATATCAATACAGTTCATAACAACTCCTATTTATTTAAATTTCCTATATAAAATTTATCCAGTAGTTTTCGTGCATTTTCTGAGTGTGGCATACCTGAGCCTATTTTTTTATTATCATCAGTTGTTCTGGTTTTAAAAAGTCTTGTCGCATCTTTTCCACATCCAAGAAGTATGTTTTCATTGTGTTTGTAGGTAAAATCAGAAACATCATAAACTTTTGAGTCTATAACAAGCCAGCAGTCTCCTTTTTTGTTATGTTTTGCTATCTCTTCTATGTTAAATGATTTAACTTGAGAGTTTTTTGAGTCTTTCTTTTCTTCTTCGCAGTATACGCACATCTTGCCCTCTGTATGCACATGATTATGTTTACCTACCTTGTTTTTAGCTGGTTTTAAGTATTTTTCTGGCTCTTTTTTAAATTTTTCAACACATTCAGGACAGCAGAAAAAATAAATTTTTTCTTTATACTTAAAACTTGGAGTCTTATCTGTTATGGTAAACCTCTCTCCCATAACAGGACAGATAAGCTCATTTCCTATCTCAAGATATTTATTATCCTCTTTGCTTGTTTCATTTTGCGCAAATAAGATACCTAAACCTATAAGCGCAACTATTGTTGCTATTATTATTTTTATTTTATTCATCTTTTACCTCCCTTCCAGTATTTTTAATGATTTGCTTTATCTCCTCAACAGTTATTTTGCTTTCATCAAAGACCACTTTCATAGTTTTTGTTTTATGAGAAGGTTCAACACTGATGATTCCATCAACATTGTTAAAAGCAATTTTCAAAGCATTTTCGCAACCTTTGCATGAGATAGAAGGTATTTAAAAATTATTTCTTTCATGAGTATTTTTTATATATATCTATTAATTCCCTTATTTTTTCTTTAATTTCCTTTTCATTTTTTGATTGCATTGCGTTTCTTACGCAGGTATTCAGGTGATTTTCAAGTATTAAAGCATTTATACTTTTAAGCGCACCTATTACAGCTGCAATCTGCTGGAATATATCAATGCAGTATTCTTTGTTCTCAATCATCCTTTTAATGCCATTTATCTGTCCATATGCTTTTTTAATTCTTGGCGAAATTTTTTTAATAAGCCTGTCATCAACCATAATTAGATTATACTATTATAGGGTATACTTGTCAAGTCTTAAAATTTACATTATAATATTTTTATGAAGATGTTTATATACTATATGGGGGTATGTTTTCTTTGTCAAACGATTCTCAAGCGGTATGCTGAAAGATTGAAAGATAAAGTGAAACTTGATGAAAAGTATAGAAAAAGTGAAAATATGTGCCAAAGAGGATCACTGTTTTGAGAGGTTGTTATTATGATAAATAAGCTATATATTAAAATTTATGGGATGAGCTGTGTTAGTTGTTCAAAAACAATAGAAAATTATTTAAAAGAAAAGAAAGGTATTTTAGAAATAAATATTAACTTTACAATTCAAAAGGGATATGTTGTGTATGATGATGAGCTGATAAATAGGTTTGAGATAATAAGTTTGATAAATAGTCTTGGATATGATGCAAAAATTGAGATTGATGAAAATTTTGAAAAAATAAAAATAAAGAGGTTTAAGATAAAACTTTTTCTAACAATACTTTTTGCTATTTTACTTTTTCCGTTTTCTATGGGACATCATATAGGTATTCATCTGCCGGTTTTTCTTCATCACAACAAGCATTGGCTTGAGTTTATCTTTACGACATTAATTGTTACCCTTGGATATAATTTTTTTCAAAGCGGAATTATAAATTCAATAAAGACAAAAACTTTGAATATGGATACCCTTATCTCAGTAGGGGTAATTTCTTCTTATTCATATAGCCTTTTAATGCTTATTGAGAAGAAATATGATTTATTATTTTTTGAAACAGCTGCTTATATAATAACCTTTGTTTCAATTGGAAAGTTTTTAGAGCAAAAGTATAGAAATTCCGCTACCAGTATGCTTGAAAGTATTTTCAGATTAAAACCTCGTAAGGCAACTATTGTAAAAGGTGAGAAACAGATAATAGTTGATACTGACACAATAAAGGAAGGGGATATTATAGTTGTAAAAGCAGGGGAAAAAATACCGGTGGATGTTGTTGTTGTAGAAGGAGGGGGTACATGTGATGAGTCTTTTATTACTGGTGAGGCTATAGGGGTTGAAAAAGTAAAAGGTGATGAGGTTAAAGCAGGAGCAATAAATCTAAGTGGTTATATGAAGATTAGAGCTATATGTAGTGGTACTAATTCTTTTTTAGACAGTATAATAAAAACTCTTGAAAATACACATAGTAAAAAGTTAAAAATTCAAAATCTAGCAGATAAAGTATCAGCTTATTTTATTCCATCTGTTATGATTGTGGCTTTTATGTCTTTTGTTTATTGGTATTTAAGTGGGATGGGGTTTAGATTTTCGTTTGAGATCTTTATAAGTGTATTAATTGTGTCATGCCCATGTGCTTTAGGGCTTTCTGTGCCAGTTGCTATTTCAGTTGCTCTGGCAAGATTTGCCAGGGAAAGTATTTTAATAAAAAATCCTGGCGTAATTGACTTGATTAATAATGTTGATACAGTTATTTTTGATAAAACCGGTACATTAACAAAATCAAAACTCTTTGTTTCAAAGATATACTCCATCATCTCTGAGGAAGAGTTTCTAAGGATAATTGCTTCTATCGAAAAATATTCAAATCATCCTGTGGCAAAAGCAATAAGATTAAAGGTGGAAGAGAATAAATCTATTTTATATGAAGCAGTAGAGTTTAAGAATTTTGAAGGTAGAGGGGTTGTGGCTAAGATAGGTAGTAAAAGGTATTTTGCTGGGAATAAAAGATTTATGATGGAAAATAAAATTAAATTTGATGATAAAGTGATTGTGAAAATAGAAAACTTACAAAATGAGTTTAAGACGATAGTTTATCTTGCCGATGAAGAAAAAACTTTAGGATTTGTGGTGGTGGAAGATGAAATAAGAGAAAATGCAAAAGAGGTTATTGAGTATTTTAAAAAGACAGGTAAGGATGTAATAATGATAAGTGGGGATAATAAACAGCATTGTAAATTTATAGCTGAAAATCTCGGGATAAATCAATATTATTGTGAGGTTTTACCTCAAGAAAAAATGAAAAAAATAAATGAGTTAAAGTCCAAAGGAAAAGTAGTTTGTATGATTGGTGATGGGATAAATGATGCTCCTGCATTAAAAGAAAGTGACATTGCTATTTCCTTTAAAAGCGCAACTGATATTGCATTTGAAACTGCAGACATTATACTTCTTAACGATAGGATTATTGATATTGTGAAGATATTTGAGTTTTTAAAGTATCTGAACAGAAAGGTAAAACAGAATTTGTTATGGGCATTTTTATATAATGCTACCTTAATTCCAGTTGCCTGTGGATTGTTTTATAAATCAATGGGAATTATAGTAAAACCATATTTTGCATCATTAGCTATGAGTTTAAGTTCTATTACAGTTATATTAAATTCCTTTTCAATCCTCAAGAAAAAATGAAAAAATAAATTAACTATTCTATGATTTTTAATTTTAATTGATCTATATATGTTGAGATTGTTATTTTATCATTACTAAAAGCAATTTTAATTTTTTAGTTGCTTTAACTGAATGAGGTTTATTTGCTGGCATTATTATAAAATCACCTTTTTTAAGTTTGTATAACTTTGATGAAATAGATATTTCAGCTTCTCCATCAACTATATAAACAAAAGCGTCATATGGTGAGGTATGAGGGGATAAAGACTGGTCTTTATCAAAAGCAAAAAGAGTTATTGTCCCTTTTTTTTTGTTTATTATGGTATTACTTACAATATTTAATTTCTGATATTTTGTAAGCTCTTTTAATTTTATTATTTTATGTTCCATACTATTATCCTTTACCCCCCTGCTTCATTTCTTAAGCAGGGGGGGGTTTTTTTTATTTTACAAGTATTTCTTCCAGATCTTTTTCAGGTGTATTTATTGTTTTTATATTAAACTTTTCAACGAGTATGTTTAGTAAGTTTGGAGTTATAAAGGCTGGAAGTGATGGACCAAGTCTTATATTTTTAATTCCTAGATAAAGCAGGGTTAATAGTATACAGACTGCTTTCTGTTCATACCATGAAAGTACCAGAGAAAGCGGTAGTTCATTTACTGGTTTATTAAATACCTTTGAAAGAGCAAGTGCAATCTGAATAGCTGAATAAGCATCATTACATTGACCTATATCAAGAAGTCTTGGGATGCCATCAATTTCTCCAAGGTCCAGTTTGTTAAACCTGAATTTTCCACAGGCAAGCGTTAAGATAATACTATCTTTTGGTGTTTTTTCAACAAACTCGGTATAATAGTTTCTTCAAGGTTTTGCACCATCACATCCACCAACTAAAAAGAAATGTTTTATTTTACCTTTTTTAACATAATCTACTATAGTTTGGGCTGTATTTAAAACTGCTTGTCGTGCAAATCCAACTGTTATATACTTTGCTTCCTCATCTTTTTCAAATCCTTTTTCTCTTAGAGCTGCTTCTATAAGCGGTGTAAAATCTTTATTTGATATATGTTTTACCCCGGGCCATTGTACAAGACCTGTGGTAAACATTCTGTTTTCATATCCTTTTGGATCTTGCAAACAATTTGTTGTCATTAATATTGCCCCTGGAAATTTCTTAAATTCTTTTTGCTGATCTTGCCATGCTCCGCCGTAGTTACCCACAAGATGTTTATATTTTTTTAGTTTGGGATATCCATGAGCAGGAAGCATTTCACCATGGGTATATATATTAATTCCTTTTCCCTCTGTCTGTT
Organism: Elusimicrobiota bacterium; assembly: GCA_036574205.1. GTDB lineage: Bacteria > Elusimicrobiota > Elusimicrobia > Elusimicrobiales > UBA9959 > JAAYVG01. The sequence continues at coordinate 18,296 of JAINCQ010000008.1, forward strand.
TTAAAAGTTCTTCAAGGTCCTTTAAATCATGACCACTTATAAGAATAGCTTTTCCTTTAACTGGGGTTATTCTTACTTTTGTTGGTGTTGGATGTCCGTAGCGTGTTGTATGAGCCTCATCAAGCATTTCCATTATCCTTAAATTAATTTCTCCACATTTAAGATTATAATTGAACAATTCATCTAATTTATATTTTTTGTTTGTTAGATAAGAAAGTGCTTCATGAAAGAAATCAAATACTTTTTCATCAGTTTTACCTAATATCATAGCATGGTCTGCATAAGCTGCGGTGCCTTTAAGACCATATGTTAAAAGTTCTTTCAATCCTGTAATATCATCTCCATATTCTTTTTTGCTTTGAACAATTCCAACTTTTGAGGCAAAAGATATTAAATCTGAAAGATTTGATTGTGGAATCCATTTTGCTTCTTCAGCTTCCTGTTCATTTGGATAAAGTCTATCATATTCCTTTTTAAGCTTTTCCTTTATCTTTTTCCCTTCATAAATTTTTTCTCTTATTGTCTGTGGATCAAAGTTTACATTTGTAACTGTTGTAAAAAGAGACTCTATCACATATATATCAGCTTCTTTTGTTTGTAATCCTTTTTTTCTGAGTCTATGAGCATAATAAGATACCCCTTTTGTTTGATATACAAGCAGATCCTGCATGAGTGAGGTTTGTGGGTCCTTTCCACATATGCCAGTAACATCACACCCTTGATTGTTTTTAGCTTGCTCACATTGATAACAGGGTAGTTTATAATATTGTGTGTAATTTTATATTGACAAGATAATAAAAAAGGGCTATTCTCCTTATATAGAAACAAAAACTACAAAAAAAAGGAGGAATAGCCTTATGAATAGTATAACAAAAATAGAGGAGATAGAGAAGGGGAAATTAGCGAGGGAATGGCTTAAGGGTTTAGATGATGAATTTGATAAGGAACTGAGGCGGGAGACTGTGATAGGGTTAAAGAAGCTAATAGAAACCAGTCTTGAGGTGGAGGTTGTGGATTTAATAGGAAGTGATAAATGGGAGCACAATCCCAATAGGAAGACATATCGTAATGGCTATTATCAGCGTAATTTACTTACGAGCATGGGGTATATAGCGGGGATAAATGTTCCCCGTGTAAGGGAAGGCAGGATAAATTGGAAG
>JAINCQ010000009.1:0-68939 GCA_036574205.1 Elusimicrobiota bacterium
TATTTCGTAGAATAAAAGGCTATAGGAGGGCATATAATATGCTATATAGCCTTAAGAACTTAAGCGAAAGCGAGGTAGCAAAGAAGAGGATAAAGATAATAAGGTTTTATGAGGAATATGGGGAGAAAGCGACTAAAGAAGCATTTGGGGCAGATAGGCGAGTAATAAGTCGGTGGCGAAAAAGGATGAGGGAAAAAGGTGAAGAAGGATTAATTCCATATTCTACCCGGCCATATAAATTAAGGCAGATGACCACTGATAAAGAGATAATAGAATATATTCGTATGCTCAGGGAGAAACATCCCCGGATAGGCAAAGAGAAGATAAAGGTAATGTTAGATAGGTTTTGCGAGTTAAAAGGATTAAAAAGCATATCAGCATCTACAATAGGCAAAATAATAAAACGCAATAATTTCTTTTATCAGCCAAATGGGCGGGTATATCACAATCCAGATAGCAAATGGGCTATTAAAAGAACAAATAAACCGAGAAGGAAACGAGTAAGATATTCGCCTAAAGTAGATGAATATGGACATATAATGTCAGATACAGTGGAAAGGATAACAGATGGGATAAAAGATTATTTTATAAGTGCGATAGATATAAAACAAAAGTTTGCAATAACGCTTAATTATAAAAGACTAACAAGTCGGAATATGTTAGACTTTTACAGGAGATTTAAAGAAGTATATCCATATAAGATAAAGAGCTGGCAGACAGATAATGGTAGAGAGAATTTAGGGGAGTTTGATGCAGAGTTAAAACGAGAAGGGATAGAGCATAGATTTACATATCCGAGATGTCCGAGGATAAATAGTTATATAGAAAGATATAACAGGACAATACAGGAAGAGTTTATAGACAACAATCTGGATATAATCCATGATAAAGAGTTATTAAACAAGAGGTTGGCGGAATACCTGTCTGCGTGCAACGCACAGGCAGATTTGATATACTATAATATCGAGAGACCGCATAAATCATTGAATATGAAAGCGCCATTAGAGTTAATTTTAAAAGATAAAATGTCGCAAATGTGTGTAACTCATACAAATATTTTTTTAAAGCTTTAAAATGTTGTATAATATAATTGCGGGGTAGAGCAGCCCGGTAGCTCGCCAGGCCCATAACCTGGAGGTCGTAGGTTCAAATCCTACCCCCGCAATAATCACAGTCTTTAAACAATCATAAATACCTAAGCTTTAAGAAAATTCGGCAGCTTAAATTATGTTCTGTCTAATCTTTTATTGTTAACTTATAGGAAAATATAAATTTAGAGGCTAATATTTACTATAAACAAATCTATCAAGTAAATTCATAGAACAATCAAATGCTGATATGTCTATTTTTCTTTCATCAATCTTGATATTTAAAAAAACTCTACTATCAATCTGAGTTTCAATAATTTCACTTGCTTCAATTTCTGAGAGATAAAGATCTCCACCTCCAACTGTAATGTAAATAACCCCCCCCTCATCAGGCACACCATATTTAAGAGGCTTTGTTCTCAAATAATATTTATTTCCACTTTGAAACACAAAATCAACCTTATATTTTAAAAACAATTCTTCAAGCCCTTCCTTAATATCTTCTCCGCCTATTGATGAGGGATATATTGGATGATTTAAAACTACAAAACGCCATTTTTTAGAGTTTGAATACTTAAGAGTTTCTTCAAGCCATTGATATTGCTTTGTTCCTTTTCTTAATGACGGAGCGGAGTCTATCTCGTTTAGGTTATTATTATCGAGAAATATAAATCTTGAAGTCCCAGAATCAATAAAATAATAATGAGGAGAAAAACCATTTCTGGCAAATCTATAATAAGGTGAAAAATTTTCACCTAAAAATCTATAACTATTTGTCTTTTCTTTTATCTCTCCATATTCTTTTAGACCAAGAGAGATAAAAAATGGAATAGATTTTAAAATTCCTGAAAAAGGCATAAAATAATATGTATCATGATCTAACAGGTTTCCATTTGAAATATTGCCTGTATGAATTATAAAATTAATATCGGGAAAAGAAAATATCGCTGATGAAAGGGCAATGTTTTGATCTGGAGAATTTAAAAAGGTGTTTCCAATTACAATAAAACTAAAACTTGAAACTGTTTCGTCATAAAAAGTTGTAAATGTGGCGCTTGAAGCAAGATATGAATGCGTTGAATTTGAAACTGGAAGATATATCATATAACAGTATTTTTTTGCAATCTTAAGGCCATATATATTTACATACTGGTTTTTCTTTGGAGTTGTAACTGTGAGATATTTATTACATTTTGGAAATTCCCCCCAGCTAAACCATGTTATTTCAGGGCTATCCACAGAATATCTTATAGTTGCCGAATTACTGGAAAGGTAATCAAGATATGGACCACGAACTATCGTGGCGGATTTTAAGTGAGAGACTAAAAAAATCAAGAATAAAATATATTTCATTTTACAAATAAATCTATAACTTTGAATTTTTTTGCATCGATAATACCCCTATCCGTTATTTTTATTTCAGGAATAGGAGGAAGAGTAAGAAAGGACATAGCCATAAAAGGATCAGGCAAGTCAGAGCCTAAATATCTTGATATTTCAATTAATCTTTTAATTTTAGTTCTAACAAAATCGGCGCTTCTGTCAGACATAAGCCCTGCCACAGGCAACGGTAGTGATTCAAGAATTTGTCCGTTTAAAGCTGCAGATATCCCTCCTTGCATCTTAACCACTCCAACAGCAGCTTGATACATATCTCCATCATGAGCCCCTATGACTACTATATTATGTGAATCATGAGATATACTTGATGCAATAGCGCCTTTTTTGAGTTTAAAGCCTTTTACCAATCCTTTTGCTATTCTACCGCTTGCCATATGCCTTTCTATGACTGCTATTTTCAATATATCCCTTTCAGTGTCCGAAGAAACATATCCACCATCAACTTTAATATTTTCAACAGTCATTCTGGTTATTATTTCATTTGGAATAACATTTATAACCCTTGCTCTTGTGGATTTAGCTTTAAGAGCGAAATCTTCATGTTCTATCCATTTAACATTCATAGTTCCCCTGAGTTTTTCTTTATAGTCTTTGATTATACCTTCCTGAATTTTTCCGTCTTTTGCAACTAAAACTCCATTTTTAAACACCATTTTTATGTTTATTTTTTTGAGATTTTCAAAGATTATCATATCCGCAACATAACCAGGAACGATAGCACCAAGATTATTAAGTCTGAAATATTCAGCAGTATTTATTGTCGCCATCTGTATCGCTTTTATAGGATCCACCCCATAGCTGATCGCCTTTTTTACAAGATAGTTTATATGTCCTTCGTTATTTATATCTTCAAGGTGTCTATCGTCTGTGACAAAAATAAATTTTCTTGAGTTTGATGCATTAACAAGACCTACAAGCGATTTAAGATTTTTAGCCGCAGTCCCTTCCCGTATCATAACAAACATTCCAGCTCTGAGTTTTTCCCTAGCCTCAGTTATATTACTACATTCATGATCAGACCTTATTCCGCTTGAAATATATGCGTAAAGCTCTTTTCCTCTAAGAAATGGCGCATGTCCATCTATTATTTTATTGTTGGCTATAGCAATTTTTTTCAATAAATCCATGTCTTTATTTATAACTCCGGGATAATTCATTACTTCTGCTATTCCTAAAATTCTTTCATCATTTAAAAGAAGAGAAAGATCATGGCTTGAAAGCGACGCGCCTGAAGTTTCAAGGGTTGTTGATGGGACACAGGAGGGCAGCATTACATAAACACCAAGCATTGCATCAACACTTGAAGAAAGCATATATTTTATACCTTCAATACCCAAAACATTAGCTATTTCATGTGGATCTATAATAACGGTGGTAGTTCCACATGGTAAAACGACCCTTGCAAACTCTGGGATTTTAACCATTGAACTTTCTATATGAACATGGCCATCTATAAAACCCGGCGCAACATACATTCCTTTTACATCTACAATATTTTTGGCAGAGTAGTCGCCAAATCCTACTATTTTCCCGTTATGGATAGCTATATCTGTTTTATATATATCACCAGAGAAAGTGTTTATAAGTTTTGCATTTTTTATAAGCAAATCTATTTTCGTTTTATTAAGTGATATATCTATTTCTTTTTTTAAATTATCAACCTTCTTATCCAATTCTATCATAAAATCTCCTTTAATATATTATATATACTTTATAGTTTTTTTAAAATGTATAATTTAATTATGGAACTTAATTTTAGTTTTATGTTTCTTGCGTTTTGTGTTTTTATTGCGGGATTTGTTGATTCAATAGCTGGAGGAGGTGGAGTTATAACTATACCAGCTTACTTGAACTACGGAGTCAGCGAGTATTTTTTACTTGGAACAAATAAACTTTCATCGACAACTGGAACTTTTATAGCTGTATTTAAATATTTTTCGCACACCAACTTTAAAAAGAAATACCTTTTTATGATTTTTGTATATTCCGCTGTTTTTTCTGTTCTTGGAGCTGCTTTTATTTCTTCTTTTCCGGATTATATTATAAAAATAATAGTCATTTTTATGGTACCTTTTCTTTCTATTTACCTTCTTATAAAAAAAGATTTTGCCTTAACCGACACAAGCTACATGATAACATCGGCTCAAAAAAATCTGCGAACATTAATAATATCATCTTTAGTTTCGTTTTATGACGGAATGCTCGGGCCTGGAACTGGTACATTCTTAGCCGCTGGATATTCAAAATTTGTGGGTTATGATATATTAAAAAGCACGGCTCTTGCAAAATTCACAAATCTTGTATCCAATATTTTCGCTCTATTAACATTTCTTATTCTTGGAAAAGTAAATATAAAACTTGGATTGGCTATGGGTTTCGTATCTATTTTTGGAAATTATTTAGGTTCAAATATCGCTATAAAGAATGGGACAAAAACTATCAAACCAATGATGGTTATTATTTCAAATCTATTGCTTGTAAAAATTATTATAGAATTTATAAATGGTAAATAAATGAAAAAAGATATAATAATAAAAGCAATTAAGTACCCTACGATAAAAGAGTTAAACGATATAAAAAGGATATATAAAGAAGCAGGCTGGTGGAGAGATAAAGATTCAATTAAAAAAATTGAATCAATAGTAAATAAAACACATTTATTTGCTGTTGCAATTTTAAATGGAACCATAATTGGAATGGCAAGAGTAATATCAGACCAGGTCAGCGACGCTTATATTCAGGATTTTGCTGTTTTAAAACGATATAGAAACATAGGAATAGGAACTGAGATTTTAAGATTCATAATTAAGTTTTTAAAAAAAAATAAATTTGACTGGATAGGACTTATAGCCCGGAAAAGAGCAGTTTCGCTTTATAGGAAATCTGGTTTTAAAATATATCCGGATAAAATTCCTATGGTTTATTATGGAACTAAAAAAAATTGAGAAAAAAGATATTCCAATCATCAAGTCTTTTCTTAGTAACTTTCCTCTAACCAACTCGGCTTATGCTATTTCAAATATCTATCTATGGAATAATTGTATATATGAAGTTCGCTTTGGTATTGTAGATGATATTATGATTATAACTGAAGACATAATAAATCAGCCAAATTCAAATAGAATTGCATTCCCAATTTCAAAAGAAGAAATTTCTGTGCTTTTTTTGAAGGAAATTCTCATAAAAACAGGATATAGGTATGTTTATTATGTAAATGAAAAGTATGTAAAAAAATATGAAAACGAGATATTGAAATATTTTAATATTTATTTAAATGAAGGTTATGCCGATTATGTGTATGATGCCTTCCAGCTTGCAACACTAAAAGGTTCAAAATATTCCGGGAAAAGGAATCTTATAAAACAGTTTGAGAAAAATTATGATGGATCTTATAAGATTTTGAGTTTAACCAAAAATTCTATAGAAGATATAATAAGTTTTTCAAAAAAACTTGACAACCAGATTTATCTTGAAAAAAATTTTGATATGCTTGAATGCGAAAAAAAAGCTATCTCAAATATAGAATCTTTTTTTGACTATATTGATTTTTTTGGTATAACTCTTTATATAAATGAAGAAATAAAAGGTTTTGCAATCGGCTCTATATTAGATGAAACCACATGTGTATTAAATTTTGAAAAAGCGGATAAAAAAATAAAAGGTGGCTATCAGCTTATAGACAGAGAGTTTGCAAAAATAGCTTCTTTAAAATTCAAATATATAAATAAAGAAGGAGACCTTTTAAATCCGGGATTAAGAAAATCAAAACTCTCCTATTATCCGACTTTTATTTTAAATTCTTATATTCTTGAGCTAAAATTATAACATCTGTTATTGATAGGGATTTTCTGTTATGCTTAAAAGGTATAAACATGCTTTTTTATTTTTTTCAAAAGCCTTATCTATTATAGCAGACCCTGGATAAAAAGAATTACCTTCAAGCTCTATTGTCCACGCCAGAACTTTAAGTTTATCATATGCCCAATCTGCCATATCCCCACTTGCTATATATAAATCGCTTGATTGCTGATATTCATATCCCAAAAGTGATGCCATCGCCTTAGCATGTTTTATAAAAGCGTTTCTATCCTTCTCATCTTCCACAGGATTATCCCTGCCACCCCACGGGTAAAGAACAAGGGAAGAATAAGAATGGTAACTTATGGCTGTCTTTATATTCTTATGCGAGGTCATAAAATCCTTTAAGTTTTTTGATTCAGGTTCTGAAAAAGCTGATTTACCACAATATGTATCTGAATATTGGTAGGAAGAAGCTCCAGATTTGCACCACTCAAAGTCATAATTTCTATTTAAATCAACTCCAACCACAGAACTTCCTCCAAGTTTATTTGTGTTTTTCCTCCACCATCTATAGCTTCCAGTGGCTATATCATATTCTACACCATCAGGATTAAGCATCGGTATTATATATATATCAAGATTTTCTATATATTTCTTAAAGGTAGAGTCATTTCTATTTTCAAGAATATAAACAGCGAATAAAAGAACCATTTCATTAGTAAGATGTTCTCGTGAATGATGATTGCCGACCAACAAAACACCCGGTTTTTTACTTTGAGTATTTCCTTTCTCAGTTGGATTTATTCTCAAACACCAGATCTCCCTCCCCTCATATGACTTACCTATTGAAAATAGGGAGGTTATATCCTGATTTTTTGAATATATTTCTTTTAAAATCTCAGTGGTTTCGTTATAATTATGATATGCCGAATCGGCAGATGGAAAATCTTTGTTTTCAGATTTTACCCAATCGTAAATAGTTTTCTTTTCAACTATCGTAAAATCCTTTTCCTGTATATTCATAATCAAATCCTTGTTTATAAATCCACTTGTTATATCATTATTTACTTCAATTATATCAAAACCTAATTCAAGAAGTTTTGTTCTTTGATACTTATCCTTAGCCATAACCTTCATAAAATATCTTGGATCATTTTTTAGCGACTCTTCCAATTTTGAATTTGGCTGAGGAGACACAACCGAAGAAATTCTTTGTTTTAAATCCTTAATCAAATTTTCTAGAGTTAAATTACTTCTTGATTCTTCAATTGTTTGTGAATAAACACCTATTGAAAAAGAAACAAAAAGAACAGCTATCATAAAGTTTTTGATTTTCATAATAACACTCCATTAGTTTTATAATGATAAAACATCTTTCTATTATATATATCTTTTATGATTTTTATCATTAAAACAAGAGCAGAGTTACCAATCCAACATAGGTCTTAAGTCCTATATTGTTACTGCCCTATTACATTTTTTACACCAGCCAGCTGATTTATTTGTAACTGATTTTCTATTAAGCGATATTTGTGCCATGCATCCCGGACAAGAAACAGAGATCCCGTTTATGTCAAGTTTTGGAAAATCCTTTTCAAAAACCTCTTTTGAGGGGTATCTTGGTTCAAGCCATTTTCCTTTATTCATAAAAAATCTTTTTATTAATTAAAATTAATAATTATATCTATAATAATTGTCAGGATTATATATAAAATAAAAATCAAATGGATCAAGCCTTGGAAGATCTATATATTTCTTACCTTTTTCATCAGTTTTTTCCTCATATATAGTTGAAAATCTTTTCTCTGAATAATAATCAGGATCTTTTATTATCCCTTCCTCTACTATATTTTCAACAACATTATCCGCCCATTTAAGTTCCACTGCTGTGTCTCCAAACTCCTCCCAATCTCCATCTGAATTATGCTCATACATTTTTTTTCTAAAATCTTCAATATCCATTCCAAGTTTTTTTGCTATTGGTCCCATCAATCTTTTTTCCCATTTTTTAGCCATTTCCAACTTCTCTTTTAACTGAGTCATATTACCCCAGTGCATCGTAGACATTTGATGATGAAGTATTATAGCATTGGGATAGACAAAAGATTTTTTTGCAAGAGTTGTTATTGTAGCTGCCATAGATGCAGCATATGATTTAACCACAACATAAACAGGACTTGCGCTTGCTTCCATAGCCTTCAATATTTTATATCCAGCCATAACAGATCCCCCAGGGGATCTATCAATTACTATAAATATTGGCGCAGAACTAATATTATTGAAATAATTTATTCTGCTTACAACATAATCGGCGGTGTTCATAGTTATAACGCCGTTTAAAGGTATTCTTCTATCAGAAATTACCAATGTTCCATTTTTGAAGACATCACCTGTATATTTTATTTCCTTTGAAACCTGTTTTTTTAACTCGTCTTTTTTGTCTCTAAAATCTATCTCAGCTTTCAATTTATCTATTTCTGATTGTTTTAAAAAAAGCTGATATTTTATTTTTTCTTTTTCAAAATCAAGCTTCTTAATTTCATAATCCATTTTCGCTTTTTCGTTGTCCATTCTGTTTTTTTCAAGTCTATGCCTTTCCATTTCAAGGTCATTTTCCGCTTTTAGTTTACTGATCTCAAAGAATATTTTACTTAAAAGTTGTTTATTCGTTTCATCATTGAGTCTATTTTCGGTTGAAATCCTTTCAAGCTGAGACTTAAGTTCTTTAATCTGATTTGCCATTTTTTCAGAATATAACTTATTTTCCATAGATACCGCGTTATATTCCGCTTCTATCTCAGCAATCCTATTTTTTTCTTTTTGCATCAAAAGTTCGTATTGTGATTTTAATAAATCTTTTTCGCTATTTATTTTTTCAATCCTTTCATCTTTTTCTGAGGTCACAGTTTTTGTTGAAACATTTTGTGCCTGAGAAAGTGAAAGAGATACAGCGACAATAAAGAATGTTATAATTTTTTTCATAAACTCCTCCAAAATAATTATACAAAAATCACCATACTATTTGAAATCCTATTCTATGAGTAACACCAAAAATTCCATAATTCAAATAGGCATAATCCATCCTGAATCCCTTTAAAAAACTTTCTTTAGTTAATAAACTATCAAAAGTCATTCCTATTCCCAAACTCAAGCTTGAACCCTCCCTTTCTATGGTAGTATACCCTACCCTTATTTGAAAAGTCTTTGATATATCGTCTTCAAATCCAAAATTAAAATATCCACCAGACGCCTCATCATAAACATAATCAACAATGAATATAAAATTCATTATCCCTTTGATAGTCGAAAAATCCTTGGCTACTCCAACTCTATAAACCTGTGGAATTTTCTGGATTTGAGAAAAAAATTTTTGACTGCCACCAATATTTTGAACCGATGCCCCAATTTGAAAATGTCCAGGTAAAACTAAAAGAGCACCTCCATCAAAAACCAGAGTAGATGATGTTTCATTATCAAGTCGCTCTTCTATTTTTTTAGCAAGAAATCCAAATGAAAATCTATAAACTTTCGGTATATATACTTTAACAGGTTTTAGTTTTGTCATGCTCGGGGTTATAAGCATCGGATCTATTTTCCTTCTGGCATAATCAAAATAAGGAAATCCCTTAGAATAAGCTATTCCATAAAATTTATGAGCAGTACTTGTTTTACCTATAATATTCTCGTTGCTGTCATATGCTGTTATATCACCACTTGTCATAACACTATAAACGGCGCCTAAATTGCCATATTTTGTGTTTATTACAGCAGATATATATTCTTGATTGATACCCTCAAAGTATTTATTATGTGTTGCGGATAACGCTGAATAAGTCAACAATCCAAGCCCTGCAGGATTATATAATATTGAATCAGGACCAACCATTGATGTATATGCCTCAGATATACCAGATGTTAAAGCTGGTATTGGGATCTTGAGAAAATTTGCTCCATACTGAAAATCAGTAGAAAACAATAAATTTTTAGAAAAGATTAAAAAAAACAAAAAAGCAAATCGTTTTATCATATACAATACTTACATTATACACTTGATTTTATCAAATTTCAATGGTAATATCTTGCTATTTATAGATAATAAATAAATTTAAAAACAAAATTTAAGCTATAAATCCAAAATAATAAAAAATAAGCCTTATTAATAAACCAAAGATATTCATATAAGCGTGAATACAAGAATTGATAAAAAGACTGTTATGCTTTTCATAAGCATAAGATAAAATTACTCCCATAGCAGTTGCAAATATTATTCTGCCTGAACTACTACTATGTAATAAACCAAAAATAAGAGCTGAAATTATTAAGGCAGGGAGAAAAGACATTTTCTTCCTTAAATATGAATAAAATATTTTTCTAAAAAATAACTCTTCGGCTAAAGGACCAAAAAAACAACTCATTATAAAATAAATGAAAAAACGATAAGGTGATAATAAAAATGGAGAATCATCAATATCAGTAGAGATATCTTCTATCCCCAAAAACTGTAAAATAAAATATGAAAAAGTAAGAATCAGGACGACCAGAATAATGGAAATAAAAAAATATAATAATGCTTTCTTAAATTCATAAACGGAAGGAACAAATGAAAAAAAATTACTAAATGCCGCTGAGAAAGAAGAGAAAAGTTTACTATATGAAATACTAAAGAAAAGGAAAGATAAATTTTGAATTAAAAGATAAACTTCACCATAAGATAAACATTTACCCTTCAAAAAAGGGCAGATAATAAGATATAAAATTACAGTTGAAACATTAGCAAAAATAAATAACCCTATTATCTCTATAAATCTATAATCATTTTCATACCATTTAGTATTATCCATATCAAAAATTTCTAATTACTTCAATAACATAGTAAAGTTAAACCTAATTTGATTCATATGTCATTAAAAATTGCTTTACTGGCAAATTGTAAATTAACATTTAGCTTTAATATCTAAATATTTAAAAAAGGCGTCTGCTCGTAAGCAGACGCCTTTTAACTTCAAAGAATAATAAGATTCTTTTATTTAATCCACTTAATCAGATCATCCCACTTTGTTTCTTTTGCCCAGATAAGATCACCATAGCTTGTGGAATAATATGTTGGGATATAACCGGCAAGTCCAAAAGCATTCTGGTATTTTGAGCCATATGCTCTGTTATGAACTATAAGATCATTTTTCATAAAATCAAGAAGAGCCAGACCCTTAACCTTAACATCATTAACCTGTGTTGAATCAACAATAAGCTTAACAAAATGATATATATCCTTGTTGCTTGAATAGTAAAACTTCTGGGCATTGGTTCTGGCATTTTTGGCATTTGTAACATCATTGCCGGACATCAAAGCATCTATAAAAGCATCAGAAAGCTTTGCAAACTCAGAAAGCTTTTTTGAACTTATTGAAGATTGTGTTGCACCCTGCGATATAGATTGATAATGGTCGGTGTATGAATTAACCATTGCAATTGAAAGTTTTCTTGCATCCATCGTTGGCTCTTTTACAAGGGGATCAAGCCAGGTGTTATAAGTATAGCCATCAGCCGGCTCAGTCTCCTCAGATCCAACTATATACTGGGAATAATCTTTTATCTCATATGCCACCTCAGCCATTTGCATCAAGCATGCATCCATAGCAAATATATCAACTCCACCTACTTTTTCAAGCGCCATCCTTAACTGGGGTGTAGACATGTGATTCCCGGTCTCATCATCATATGAGATTCCTTTATTAGTAAGTATCTCCATAATATCAGCGCCTTTATCCCAGCCAGAGCCATGATTCCATACAATAAGAACATATTTTTTAGCAGGATATTTAGTTTTCGCCCAGTTTATGAAATCAACCAGATATTCCCAGCTTCCCATATCACATTTAGCATTTTCAGTTATAACTGGAGAAGTTATTTTCTTCGTATCGCTGTCTTTGGTTATATAAAGTCTCCTACATCCCTTCCAATCTCCGTCTTCACTTGTATAACCGGATATTCTACCAAGCTCAGCTACTATATTAACTTTATCGCTTGAACCAATCATCTCCATTTCGTTAACATCTTTAAGTCCGTAAGTTTCAAGATTATTTTTGGCGTTAACAAATACCATCACTGTCCACTCTTTAACTGACTGAGTGGCTGTGTCATCCTTTGTTTTTGAGACATTTGGTGTTTCAATCTCATCAGTCAGCTCTTTTATGCTAACCTTTGAGTTTCCATCAAAATCTACTTTTGCCCAGCTTGCGCTTGTGGTAAAAAGTAGCATTGATATTATCAATTTTAACATCATTACCTCCTTAAAATAATATACTTTTTATATTTTAGAATGATATATAATTTCCTTTAAGAAGCATATTACCTATTGACAATTAGGAACCAAGACACTTGCTATGTCAAGAGATAATGTCATTTACTTTCAATAAGCAAGTCTTCGTATATTATTTCGTGTATGTTAAAAATTATTTCGGAAGAAAAATTGTCCCTTATATATTTATGTCCGATATCAGCCATATGTTGCATCTTTGCGGGATTATTGATAAGGGAGATTATAGTTTTTACATAAGAATTTAAATTCATAGGTTCAACTATTTCTCCATTATATTCTGATATTATAAAATCAGATGAACCTTTTATCTGAGGAACAACACAAACAACACTTGATGCCATTGCTTCTATCAATGACCTTGATATATCCGCAATTGCTTTCGTTCTTACATATATATGGGCCATAGCCATAACCTCTGGCATATCATTTCTAAAGCCAAGCATATCAACTTTATGGCTTATCCCATATTCTCTGGCAAGATCTCTTATTTTTTCATCTTTTGGCCCAACAATCATAAAATTAACATTTTCATTTATTTTCAAAATCTCTTTAGCCATATCTATAAAAAATTTAAGACTATTAAAATCTTCTTTTCTATAAACAGTTAGTATCCTGTACGGTCTTTGGAGAAATGTCGCTGGCTTTATCTGCTTTGCGCTCTCCCATCTTCCCATAACAAGCATCGGATTTAAAACCATTATTTTCTCATAATCAATTCCATTAAAGATAAGCTCGTCTTTTATGCTTTGTGTGGTAACTATTATTTTATCAAAAAACTCAAAATTCTCTTTTATAAATCCTATAAATTTTGCGTCTGGAAATGAATAAATTTTTAATATTGTGGGTTTTTTCATTAAAAGAAGTTTTTTTATAGCTATCCGATTTTCACTTCTATAGCCATATATTTCTATAATGTCCGCGCCGGGATCTTTTATAAAACCAAATCTTGAGAATAATGTGTTATTTATAAAACTAATCTTGTTTTTAATAACTGCTTTGCAAATATATGAATCTGCTGCACTCATAATATATACATTATGAGATTTCTTTTTTAAAATAATTGCCATATTCAAAGCATTATAAGCCTCTATGGAATCCTCATCTGAATTAACAAATTTAAGTATATTCATATCATTTTTTTTATCTCATCTATTTGTCTTTTTGCGTTTTCAATATAATATTTTTCCTTTGAAGTCTTTAATATAAGATCATAAATTTCAATTGCTTTATCATATTTCCCGGCTTTTTTGTGAAGGAAAGCAGTTATCTGTCTTAATATAACAGGTGTTTCTTCTAAAATCGACACTTCATATAATTTGTCTAAAAGTGATTTGTCATATAAATTTTTTCTGCTTTCTTTTATCATTATGGCGGAAAGAAGAGTTAAATATTTATAATTATTATTGTCATAGATCATGGCAAATCTTAAAATTGATATGGCTTTATAAGTTTTATCCAGATTAAAAGCCAGAACACCAGCTCCTGTTAAAATAGCATTGGTATAATAAGGATCTGTAGCAACTATATTAAGGGCCATTGGATAAAACAAAGGATATTCTCCACTTCCATATTCAAATGCTTCCATTTTTTCTTCCGGTGTTCCATAATATTGAAGCAATCTTATATATAAAATATCAGAATAAAGCTGTTTTACCCCAAGACTTGTGAATATTATATTTTCAACAGGATTTTCAATTATTTTTCCAAAGGAAGTCATAAGGGGAGCAAAAGCTATTTTAAGAGGATTTATTAAAGCAAGAAAAGGAAGAAGTAAATAAACTACAAATTTGAAAATCATCAAAATTCCTTATTTTTAAAAGCAAAAGCAGAGATAGCAGATATTACAAAAATATAAATTATAAGATAAAATACATAACTCCAACTTATTTTATCAATTGAATAACTGAAATCCGGAAATAAATAAACCAACCATTTAAATAAAATCTTTACCCCCCCCGCTTTATTTAAAGCATACTTTAATTCAGACATAAAATGCCCCAAAAACCATATCATTATAGTAATTGCTATTGAAGTAAATGCAGAAGTTGTAAGTGAAACAAACAGGGCGCAAACCGCAGATATCAAAGAAACCTTGAGATAAACAAGTAAAAGTGATAACAGGTATTTCGCATCAAAAAAATAACCCTTTAAGATCAAAACGATGCCACATATTAAGCTTATAAAAACAAGCAACAATAATGAAGCCAAACACACACCAAATATTTTTCCAAGAATATATTCTGAACTCTTCACAGGCCTTGAAAGGATGAGATATATTCTTTTTGTTTCCATGTCATTTTGAACACTTGCGGATATTGAAAGAATGCAGAAAATAAGCAATGAGATCTGAGTTATGGAAAGGAAAAAATCCATTAAAACTTTTTTTTCTTCGCTTACAGCCATTATTCCAACAAGAATTGACACATAAACAAGAAGTAGAGCGAAAAAAAACACAAGATATGAAAATTTAGAATAAAAATATTCTTTTGCTCCAAAAAAAGCAAGTGTTTTAATGGTTTTTATCTTCATTTAAAACTCTCTCTATGAAAATCTCTTCCAGATTCTTACCATTCAAATCGTTGATTAAAAATGTTTCAAGAATCTTTCCCTTATGGATTAGCATAACTCTTTGACACATCTTTTCCACCTCAGAAATACTATGAGACGAAATAAAAATAGTTTTGCCTTCACTATTTAAACGCAGAAGAAGGCTTCTTATTTCTTTTATAGAAAGAGGATCAAGTCCGCTTGCAGGCTCATCCATCACTATTATTTCTGGTTCGTGTATTATAGCGCATGCTATACCCAATTTTTGCATCATCCCTTTTGAAAAATTTTTAACCTTTTCTTGTTCTTTTCCACCAAGTCCAACAATATTCAGTGTTTCCTTTATTTTTTTGAGATCAAATTTTTTTGTGGAAATCATATAATAAAACCTAAGGGTATCATATGCTGTCATATGGGGATAAAAATAAGGAAGTTCAGGCAAATATCCTATTAAAGATTTATACAAGACATCGGAGGTTTTCAAATCCTTGCCAAAAATACTTACAGAACCGCTATCTGGTTTTATAAGTCCGCATATTATCTTCATTATGGTAGTTTTACCCGCCCCATTAAGCCCTATAAGTCCAACAAATTCACCACGATGAACAGAAAAAGAAATATTATCAATGGCAGTTTTTTCCTTGTTTTTCAAAAAACCCGGGATTTTATAAGATTTTTTAACTCTATCAAATATAATAACATCTTCAATCTTCTTCATCTTCCTCTATTTTTTTCTTAATTCTCTCTTTTCTTATCTCCTTTAATTCTTTTATCAAATCTGATATGGTTATGTTCCCCCTGCTTAAAAGATCTGAATGAAATTCCCTCATATCAAAAAACTTATTTTCACTTCTAACATATTTTTTTCTAAGATCAGATATCAAATTATACCCATAAATACCAGCATAATAGTAGGTAGGATTCATAGATATCTTTACTACTTCATCATCAGCTGCCTGCTTATCAAAACCAAAATACTCCGTAAAAAAACTTGAAGATTCTTCAAAATCAATTTCCTCTATGTGAAAAGCCACATCTATATATGCTCTAAGACTTCTAAGAGCTTTTACATATGCTACCAGAAATGGGGTATAAACGCTTGAAAAATATCCCATTTCACCAGAAAGATCCTCGCAATAATTCATCCATCCCATTTCTATCGCAGGCTGGCTTGCTATTTTTCTTATTTTGCTTACAGATCTCATTGAATCCGATTTTAAATGCAATCCGGGCATTATAAGCCCTGATATAAAAAATTCAATTTTAGGCTGTGAGTAAATTTGAGATAAAAACAAATTCATATCTCCAACACTTTTTTCAAGAGGAAGAGATATGTATAGTTCTCCAACCCTTTCTCTGTCAAGCGGATAAGGAGGATAATAAAAAACTGTGGGATATGCTATCTGCATAAAAGATGGAGAATTTTTTATCAAAAGTCTTTGAGTTGGAAAATTTACAACTTTATATTCATCAAAATGATTCTTTGCATTTTCTATCTGGTCTGAGATATATTTTACAACCTCATCATATTTTGGAAAATCTCCAGTTATTGTAGCATAAACCCCTTTTATCCTGTTTCTTTGATATTCAGCAGGATTTAATTTTATGGCTTCCTCAATGAGTTTTTTATAGTTTTTATTAAAATTCTTTTTAGCTATTCTCAAAGCCTTTCGTGGATTATAGCTAATCTTATGCCATCTTTCAAGATAAAACCCATAAGTATACAGTCCTGTATAGGCTTTTCCATCAGATTTAGGCAATAACTCTTTTTCAAGATATTCTTTATATCTTTTGAGAGAAACAGAGAGATTTTGCATAATCGTTTCAAAATTAGCTTTTATGGTTGGATCAATCCCTATATAATTTCTAAATAATGGATAATAATCCCCTATATTTTCAATAAGCAAATTAACTCTTTTTATTGTAAATTCGGTCCATATACGAGGAGGTCTTGTTAAATTTCTTTCAGCCTGATAAAGAACCGATGGAATCTGGGAAAGTCTTTTAACTGCATTCGCTGCCCTTAAATTATAATTTGCAAAATCTTTTCCCATCATAAAATAAACAATATCAAAAGGCGCGATATAATAATAAGGTCTTGTTGAAAGAATATTCAAATTCTCAAATTCATAAATGTCTTTTTCTATTAGCGAATATATAAGGTCATAGTCAGTTTGCCTCTCATAACCCAGCGAATCTTTATCTATGCGCGTTAAATCTTTTTGAAGCAATTTTAAAGTTTCAATTTCCTTTGCATTAGTATTATATTCCCTGTCAGTTAATAGATAATCATTATCATGAACACCTATTAAGGTCGCTCTTTCAGGGTCATACATTGTTATTGTTGCTATATATTTTTCTATTGTTTCATCAAGTCTTGCCCCTTCAAGCCTGCCATTTGTTGACTCTACACTAAGGCTATCTTCATAAGAATAAATATTAGCGACAAACAAAAAAAAGGATATCAGAATTTTCATATTTTACCCCACAATTTTAAAAACCCCCTTTGTTCTACTTTTACCACTCTGTAAAAGAAAAATAAGCGCAAAGGAAAATAAATCCGTAATCGATAATCCAAAAATTAGAATCTTTAATTTTTCGACCACTTTAATCCTTCCCAATTAGATTCTTCTTTTTTTCAGTTTTAAAACCATCTATTACATAAGATAAAACCTCTTCCATATGTGAAACAGGAATTAGTTTCATATCTTTTTTAATCTCCTGTGGAATTTCAGATATATCCTTCATATTTCCCTTTGGATATAAAACAGTCATTACCTTTTCTCTATGGGAAGCTATAATTTTCTCCTTAATCCCGCCAACAGGCAAAACCCTTCCGCTAAGCGTAATTTCACCGGTCATTGATATATTCCTTTTAACCGGTTTTTTAGAGATAAGACTATAAATAGCTGTGGCTATGGTTATTCCAGCAGATGGTCCATCTTTAGGTGTCGATCCTTCAGGCACATGGACATGAAAATCTCTTGAAGATATATATTTAATAGGGGGGTTTAAGATACTTTTAACATAAGAAAAAGCTATCTGAACCGACTCTTTCATTACCTCTCCAAGCCTTCCAGTAACCAGAATATTCCCTTTCCCCGGCATATCTATGGCTTCAATCCATAAAACCTCTCCTCCATGTTCGGTCCAGGCAAGACCTGTTGATATACCTATTGCATTTTCATCTATCTTTTCCTCAATATATTTAGGTATATCAAGCCATTCTATAAGATTGTTTTCATTAACTTCAATTTCTTTCATCCCTTCAACTATCTTAACAGCAGCTTTTCTTGCAATTCTTGCAATTTCCCTTTCAAGGTTTCTCACGCCAGCTTCTTTAGTATATTCTCTTATGGTTTTTACAATGGCATCATCTGTTATTTTTATGCTTTTAACCTTTTTTTCTGTTATACCATGTTCATTTAGCTGTCTGGGTATAAGGAATTGCTTTGCGATTTGTAATTTCTCGTTATGAGTGTAGCCAGAAAACTCTATTATCTCAAGTCTATCCCTTAGACTTATGGGTATACCCTCAAGAGTATTTGCCGTAAGTATAAACATCACTTTTGATATATCAAAAGGGACATCTATATAATGGTCAAGAAATTCTTTATTTTGTTCTGGATCTAAAACTTCAAGCAATGCCGCTGCTGGATCCCCCCGCCAATCCATCCCCATCTTATCTATTTCATCCATCAAGAAAACAGGATTTTTACTTCTGGCTTTTTTCAGACTTTGTATTATTCTTCCAGGTAATGATCCTATATATGTCCTTCTATGTCCGCGTATCTCAGCCTCGTCCCTTACCCCACCAAGACTCATTCTCACAAAATTTCTTTGCATTGAATTAGCTATAGAGCGAGCTATAGAAGTTTTACCGACTCCCGGCGGACCTACAAAACATAATATAGGACCTTTAAGCTTTTCAGTTAATTTTGTAACAGCTAAATATTCAAGAACCCTCTCCTTTGGTTTTCTAAGTCCAAAATGCTCTTTATCCAATATATCTCTGGCTTTAGATATATCAAGGAGATCTTTTGTCTCTACTGACCATGGGAGCGAGCAAATCCAATCAAGATAGGTTCTGGATACGGTTGATTCAGGAGAAAAAGGCATCATTTTTGAAAGCCTATTAAGTTCTTTTTCCGCAGCCTGCTCTGCTTCTTTAGGCATCTTTGCCGCTTTTATCTTTTTTCTCCATTCCTCTATTTCCCTTTGAAAATCGTCTTTTTGGTGAAGCTCTTTTTGTATAGCTTTCATCTGCTCATTAAGATAATATTCTTTCTGTGTTTTTTCTATCTGGGATTTAACCCTGTTTTGTATTTTCTGTTCTATGGTTATTATCTCTATTTCTCTTTTTATAAATTTTATAAGTTTTTCTATTCTTTCTTTTACATTCAAGGTTTCAAGTAATTCCTGCTTTTCAGATATGCTTATAATAAGATTTGATGCTATGTTATCACTGAGTTTGGATGTATCTTCCACTTGCTCCAGAAGAACAGAAGGGTTTATGCTCATTTTAGTGGTGATATTAACATAATCATCAAAAACTCCTATAAGATGTCTTGCCAGAGCTGTCATTTCAGAGCTGTTTTCCACTATCTCCGTTGGATATTTGACTGTTGTAATTATACAATTAGGATTGGAGATATCATTAAACTCCACAATCTCAACTCTTTTTATTCCATTAAGTATAACCCTCATTGTGCCATCAGGCAATTTAAGATGCTGGTTAACCTCGCATAAAACTCCCATAGTATAAATTTCATCATGCTTTGGATCGTCTATCATTGGTTTTTTTTGAGTCGCCGCAACAATATATTTTGAATATTCTTTTAGAGATAATTCTACAGCGTTAACTGATTTAACCCTGCTTACAGCAAGCGGAAAATGTATATTGGGAAAAACGACTACATCCCTTATCGCTATTAACGGCAATTTTTGAGGAAAATCATTTTTTATTTCATTGGTCATAAAAAGTCCTTTTAATCTGGATTATATTTTTTTCTTAAAATCAAGAACTCCGTCCACTATGCCATATTTAACAGCTTCTTCAGCAGACATATAAAAATTTCTTTCAGTGTCCTGTCTGATCCTCTCCTCAGTTTGCCCTGTATGTTTTGCAAGTATCTTTATTAATCTTGCTTTTGTTTCCTGCATCTCTTTGTTTTCTATATCTATATCTGTTGCCTGTCCAGATATACCTCCCCCCCATATTAGAGGTTGGTGTATCATTATTCTTGAATTTGGCAAAGCAAATCTCTTTCCTTTAGTGCCGGCGGCGAGCAAAAGCGCTCCAAAAGACATTGCCATACCCATACAGATTGTGGTAATAGGAGCTTTTATAAATTGCATGGTATCATAAACAGCAAGGCCGGCGGTAACCATTCCTCCGGGAGAGTTGATATAAAGGTTTATATCCTTTTCAGAATCCTCTGCTTCAAGATAAAGCAACTGAGCTATAAGATTATTCGCTGAAGCTGTAGATATAGCCCCTTCTGGATCTCCGACAAAGATTATACGATCTTTCAATAATCTGGAAAATATATCATAACCAACCATTGCCCCCTGTCCTTTCCAGGTTTCTATAATTGTAGGTATTATCATATCTCCTCCTCAGGTTTATTTTTTATCTATTATATTTATTTTTGACTTAATAAATTCAAAGGTTTTATTTTCTTTTATTGAAGCCATTATATAATCCTTTCTCTGACTAAACATCTCTTTAGCTTTATTTTTCTCTTCTTCTGTTTTTAAGTCTTTCAAAACTCTGTCAAGCTCTCTATAAAAATCATCATCAGTAACATTTATATTCTCCTTCTTAGCTATTGCATGAAGTAGATAAGTTATTCTAAGATTTCTTTCGGCTATCGGTCTTATCTTATCCTCATAATCTTTTAATTCAAGCTTCTCGTCAGGCGGAATATTTGACCTTTTTTTAAGCAGTTCAAATAATTCTTCTACCTCTTGTTTTACGAGAGTTGGAGGAAGAGGAAAATTGTTTTTGCTTATAATATGATTTTCTATACTTTCTATAAGTTTTTTTTCAGATTTCTGTTCCTCTTCTTTTTCAAGCATTTTTTTAATCTGATCTCTTAAATCAGTGATATCTTTTGCTCCAAGATGCTTTATAAAATTTTCATCCATTTCAGGAATTACCTTTTCCTTAATTTCATTTATTTTAACAGATATCTTCATTTTTTTCCCGTCAAACTCAGTTTCAAATTCTTTAATTTCGCCTTTTTTAGCGCCCAAAACAGCCTCTTCAAAACCAATCATTTTTTGCGGATTTGACATATCAACAATCTCATTTTTCAACTCATTTACTTTATTTCCGTTTTCATAAATCTCATAATCAACAGACAAATAGTGGTTTTTTGAAACCGTAGCATCCTCAACAGGTTTAAGATATGCATTATACTCCCTTATCAAATTAATCTGATTATCAATATCCTCATCGGTTATCTTTTTAATTTCTCTTTCCACATTAAATCCAGTATATTCTTTTGGCTCAAACTTCGGGGTCTGTTCTATATAAAGATTAAAAGACATCCTCCTCAATTTTCCATCAAATTTTGAATCAAAGATAGCTGGTGGAATAACTGGAAATACCTTCTCACTTTCAAAAATCTCATCAAGTACTTCTCTTGCCGCAACTTCTCTCATCTCTGAAACAACAGCATCATAAAAATGTTTTTTTACAATATCAAGTGGAACTTTTCCTTTTCTAAAACCCGGATAAATAACCTCTGACTGAACCCGTATAAGAGCCTTCTCCTCAACACTTGAAAAATTATCCCCACCAATATTTATTTCATAAGTAAGGCAACATCCATCTTCCTTAATTTTTTTATATACTTCTTTTACATTTTTCACAAAGCCTCCCGATTTACTTTCAATCTCCTTATCTGCCGGGACGGAGACTCGAACTCCGACAGGTTTGACCCTACATGGTCCTAAGCCATGCGCGTCTACCAATTCCGCCATCCCGGCGATATATTTTATTTTAGCATTTTTTTAGATTTCAGGATTTCAATATTTTTATATAAAGCTTAAAAACTTTTTTTTCATTACTTAATCTGACTTTTCAAAGATTTTGCTTTAAATTAACCTTTTTCCCAAAAAACAATTATCCACAGTTTAATTATGGCCGTGGAAAATTAGTGGATGTTGTTTTGAAAGAAAATACCATCAACTGACTCCCGGTCAATCCGCTATCTTCCTGCTACATAAATCTCCCTCTCCTTTTTTGGAGAGGGTTAGGGTGAGGAAATTTAAGGGAGAGGAAAATAAGTGTCAGCAAGGGGATTTTATTTTTCACCCTCATCCTTCACCTTCCCCCATCAAGGGGGAAGGGATTTTAATGATGGGAAGGACTCGGTTACAAATAAATTTTGCTCACCGCAAAATTTTTCTCAAACCCTTCCCCTTGCAAAACTGTAAGCCCAGGTTTTGCTGCGGGCTTTCGAGTCCAGACGCAACAGCTTACCGCTGTTGCTTAGAAAAGCAAGTGGGCCATACAGGACTCGAACCTGTAACCTTGCGCTTAAGAGGCGCCTGCTCTACCATTGAGCTAATGGCCCGGGGAGAATTATTATTTTACCAAATTTTCTGATTCTAAATAACATTTTTCAGGTTCTATAAAAGCACAAAACGCCTGAGGAGTAAGCGTCTCCCAGGAATAGCGGGATGCAGGATTCCATAAAATCCAGCTATTTAGATAATTGTTTTTCACTGCTATTATCTGCGCTCTTACATCAAAAGGTGTGTATTTTACTTTCAGGCTAAAATCCTGAAGATATGGAATAATTTTATAATAATTGCTTCCAACTTTGTTCATTGCCTGTTTAAGACCTCTGTTTATGACTTTATAAGGATTTGATTCTGGATCTTCAAGATTATACTCGCCGGGATAGTAATGAGAAGGATACATCATCGGATAGACATAATCAAAATTTTCTGCTATCATTTTAAGATTTTGACCAATTCCCATACTTGAGTTTGTTGTAAGCCCAAAAACATCAACTGATATTTTTACATTATATTTTGAAAGCCTTTTTCTGGCATAATTTAAAAAATCAATAAGATTTTTTTCAGCATTTTCTTTGTTGTGTAATGCTGAATATCTACATAATTTTGTGTTTCCTTCAGTCGGATATCTTACATAATCAAATTGTATTTCATCAAAGCCATATTCAGCAGCCTTTTCAGCAACATCTATTATATATTCCCAAACATTTTTGTTATAAGGATCTACCCATGTATCGCCATTTTTAGATTTCCATATCCCTCCATTAATATTTTGAACAGAAAATTCAGGTATTGTTTTTGGTATTATATTATCGTGAAAACACACAATCCTTGCAATTTTATATAAATTGAGAGCTTTAAAATCATCTAACATCTTTTTGGGTTCGGATATTGCCGGAGTATAAGTTTTATACTTTATTGCTTTTTCAATACCGGGGATATAAACCTCACCATTTTTTTCCTTTACTGCTACAACTACTGTATTGATTACAGAGTTTTTTATCTTTTCAATTATATCAGCTCTTTTCCTTGAATCCCCAGCAACCCATGAAGTCAGGTGAATTCCCCTTACAACTGGATTTTTATTTATTCTCTCTTTAATCAAAATTATTTCAGTAGATGAAAGTTTAATCTCCCATAAAGATTCTGGAAGATTGTATTTAACGACTTTGTTATTTTTGGGATAAACAAAACTTGATAATAAAAATATGCATAAAAGGAAAAAAGAAAATTTTATACTCATCATCACAAAATTATATTCTATCATTTTTGTATAATAGATTGATGAAACTATTTAATAAAATTCTGTTTTTCTTTCTATCTCTAACCCTCATCTGGCAGGATATTTTCTATGGGGCGGATAACTCCATAGAAAAGGAGAATTTTATGGAGAAAAAACTGATTGTTCATTATAAAAGGATAAATGATGACTATCAAGGATGGAGTTTATGGGTATGGAATAAAACTGATAATAAAGAAGGATTTGAAGTAAAACAATCAACAATAGATAGTTTTGGGATAATCTTTGAAATTAATACCACCACCGGACTTGAGTTTAAAGAGATAGGAATCTTACCAAAGTTTAGAAATTGGGAGAATAAAGAACCATTTGATAGATTTTTTTATTATAATGGTCAAAAAGAGATTTATGTAGTAGAAGGCGATAAGGAAATATATACATCCTTAGATGAAATAATTATATCAACAAAAATATTACAGGTTTTATATGATGAGCCAAATATAATCAGAATAGTTTCAAATAGAAGTCTTTTATATGATGACCCATCAACATTTAAAATAAAAAATAAGGAAACCGGTAAAATAATAGTGCCACTAAGAATAACAAAAAGACAATTGAATGTTACATATCTTGATATAGAAACACTTAATATTGAAGATGTGAGATCTGGAAATTACTTTTTAGTTTTAGATAATAAAGAATTTTTAATTGAAGTTGGTGAAGTTTCATCTGTTAAAGCAGATTCAAAGATTTTAGGAGAAATATATCAAGAAGATAAAATAAAACTAAGAGTCTTTTCAACAGCAAAGGAGTTAAATATTATCCTTAAAAAAGAAGAAAATAGCAAAGAAATTATTATTCCTTTCAATTATACTGATAACTTTATATGGGAGATAGATCTTTCAACCTCATATTACAACTATCTTTATAGATATGAGGCTATATACCCCACTAAAAAACTTTATGGCATAGATCCTTATGCTAAGCTTACATATGATAACAACAAATGGGCAATACTATCAGATGATAAAACTAAAACAATTGAAGGTCCAGTTTTTGATATTTCACAAACGATAATATATGAGATAAGCATAAGGGATTTTACAATAGATGAAAACTCAGGAGTAAAAAATAGAGGAAAATACCTGGGGCTTGTTGAGGAAAATACAACTATTCCACAATCAAAAGAAATATTAACAGGAATATCTCATATGAAAGAGCTTGGAGTTAACGCTGTTCAAATTATGCCTTTTTATGATTTTGAAAAAGATGAAAACTCAAACGACTATGACTGGGGATATATGCCGGTAAGCTTCAATTCTCCTGATGGATGGTTTTCGGTAAACAAAAAAGAAAAGATAAGAGAAGTAAAAGAAATGATAAATGCTTTTCATAAAAATCAAATAAAGGTGATAATGGATGTGGTTTATAATCATACCGCTGAAACTAAGGATAAACTCTATAACTTTAATGCAATTGCTTATGATTATTACTATAGGAAAAAACCTGATAATACTTATTATAACGGCTCAGGATGTGGAAATGAATTTAAAACAGAATCTGAATATGGAAGAAAGTTTTTGCTTGATAGCCTTAAATATTGGGTTAAGGAGTATAAAATTGATGGTTTCAGGTTTGATTTAATGGGTTTAATTGATATTGGAACCGTTGAGAAAATAATAAAAGAGTTAAGAGAAATAAAACCAGATATAATAATCTATGGTGAACCATGGCATGCTGGAGGAACACCTGTTAAAGGAGTAGAAAAAGGGAGTCAGAAAAATAGAGGATTTGCTGTGTTTAATGATGATTTAAGGGATGCTTTAAAAGGAAATGTATTTAATATTAACGATCAGGGATATGTTCAATCTGGAAGTTATAGAGACAAAGTTATGAAAGGTATAAGAGGAAGCATAGAGTCGTTTGCCGAATCCCCGCTTGAGACGATAAACTATGTAAGCTGTCATGATAATCATACTCTTTTTGATAGATTATCTTTCTCAAATTCAGGATCTGATATAAATACAATAATTAAACAGGATAAACTTGCTCAGGCAATTATATTCGTTTCTCAAGGAATTCCATTTATTCACTCAGGTGAAGAATTTTTAAGGACAAAAAAAGGGAATGAAAATTCATACAACGCAGGAGATGATATAAACAAAATAGAATGGAAAAGAAAAAAAGATTTTTATGATGTATTTACTTATTACAGAGATCTAATAAAACTCAGAAAAGAGCATCCAGCTTTTAGAATGAAAACCAAAAAAGAGGTGATGGAAAACATAAAATTTTATGAAGAACTTGGGATTAAAATAAAAGAACCCCAGATAGCATTTATTATAGATGGAAAAGAAGTTAACGATAGCTGGAATAAAATTCTGATACTCATAAATCCTGAAAAAAAGCCTGTATCTTTTGTTTTACCGGAAGGGAACTGGATGTTAGAATTTGATGGAAATGGCTCTGTAAAAGACGCTAAAAAATTTTCCAAAGAAATTTCTCTCCCTCCAATTTCGCTTTATATTTTTTCGAAAAACTAAAAGATACAGTGGATTAAAAGAATAAAACTAAAATAAAGTTTTACAATCTTAAAAACACTTAAAAAGCAAGAACTTCTTTAAGCTCCGGTTTTTTATCTATTTGTTTTTTGATGTTTGCTTCTCTTATTGGGTTTTTATAATCTTTTGATTGGAACTCATAAGTAAAATTGGTATGCACATCATATCTTCCTTCTAAAAGAGCTATTGTATCTTCAACAAAAACCCTCTCTTCATCAGTAGGTATAACAAAAATCTTTACCTTTGAATTATCCGCTGATATAATAGTTTCTGCGTTTCTTGTTTTTGAAATAAAATTTCTCTCTTTATCTATTATTATTCCTAATTCCTCAAGCCCTTCGCATGCCTTCTGCCTTGTAATGGGACCCATTTCTCCCACACCTGCGGTAAAAACTATAGCATCCACTTTACCAAGTGAGGCATAATAAGCACCTATATATTTTTTTATTCTGTATGATTCTATCTCTATTGCAATCTTTGCTCTCTCATCTCCATTTTCCGCCGCAATTTCTATATCTCTTCTATCCACATACTTGCCGGTTATTCCAAGCACTCCGGATTTTTTATTTAATAAATTATCCATCTCCTTTGGGGTTAGATTCTCTTTCTGCATTACAAAAAGACCTATAGCAGGATCATGATCCCCCGCTCTTGTACCCATAACAAGACCCTCAAGAGGTGTAAAACCCATTGAGGTATCATAAGAACAACCATCTTTTACAGCATTAATTGACGCCCCATTTCCTATATGCGCTATTATAAGATTTGTTTTAAAAGGATCTTTTCCAAGTAAAACACTGGCTCTTTTTGCAGTATATAAAAAAGAAGTTCCATGAAAGCCATATCTTCTTATGCCATATTTTTCATACCATTCATACGGAAGGGCATAGAGATATGAGTGTTTTGGCATTGTCTGATGCCATGCTGTATCCATAATAGCGGTATGTGTAATATCAGGTAAAATTTCCATAGCTGCTTCAATTCCCATAACATTCGGTGGATTATGTAAGGGCGCTAAAGAATATAACTCTTTAAATGTTTTAATTACATTATCATCTATAATTACAGATTTTGTGAATTTCTCTCCACCATGAACTACCCTGTGTGCACAGGCAATAATTTCTTCAACCTCTTTTATAACCCCTGTTTGAGGATTTTTTAAAGTATTCAAAACTAAATTGAAAGCCTCTTTATGATTTTTAACATCATAATTAAATGTCAATTTTTCTCCATTTAAAGGCTCGTAATTGATAAAAGATCCGCCAAAACCAATTCTCTCAACTATACCAGAGGATATAAAGCAATTTTTTTCTCTATCATAAACAGAAAATTTTAAAGATGAACTTCCACAGTTTATTGTTAATATTTTCATTTTCTCTCCTTTTTAAGAAAAGAAAAACCTTCTATTTATATTATACAAATAAAAATAACTGAAACTGAAAAATTTTAGAACTACACAAATTTTATTTTCTAAAATATAATTAGGAGGTTTATATGGATGAAAATGTTTTAAAGGCTGATAGAATTCTGATTGAAAAGGTTAAAGAAGCATTAATAAAAAATGGATTTAGTTGTGAAGTATTTGAAACCAAAGAAGAAGCAAAAGATTTTTTAGTTAAAAAAATTGGTAAAGGGAAAACAGTTGGATTTGGTGGAACTATGAGTTTAAAGGAGCTTGGAGTAATTGAAGAGATTTCAAAAAATAATAAAATTTTTACCCATAAACCTGAGATGAGTTTAGAAGAAAGAAGGAAGGTATGGATAAATGCATTAACCTCTAATTTTTATATTGCTTCACCTCAAGCTATAACAAGAGATGGAAAACTTATATTTGTTGATGGAACAGGAAATAGAACAGCGGCAATTAACTGGGGACCAGAGGAATTAATCTTAATAGCAGGTAAAAACAAAATAACAAAAGACGAAGAAGAAGGCTTATGGAGATCAAGAAATATTTCAGCGATTAGAAACAACATAAGACTTGGCAAAAATAATCCCTGCGTAAAGACTGGAAAATGTGAAGACTGTAGTTCCAGAGATAGAATCTGCAATATATTAACTGTGTTATGGAAAAAACCAAAGATAGCAAATATAACAGTCATTTTAATAAATGAAGAACTTGGATATTAATATATAACTTACAAATTTTTGTATAGTTTATTCAGGAGGATATATGGAGACATTAATAAATCTTTTATGGGGGATTATTTTTTCGTTTGCTGGAGCTTTGATAGGAATACTTTTATTTATAAAAATTTCTAAAAAGCTTCCAGTTATATTTGAAAAAATAACACCTAATATAGATGAAGGAAAAGAGATTATAAGGGGTAATCTTGCTGTCGGAGAATATTTTGGGAAAATAGTTGGAGCTTCAATAATAGGAATTAGCATAATAATAGCCGCAGCGGTTTTTGCTGGAATTATAGCGGGGCTTCATTAATAGTTTTTGAATATGAAATTATTTGTATTTTTTCTAACCTTGGTTTTTAATATTAATTTTCTTTTTGCAAGAGCTGGTGGTGGTTGTCTTGAAAAAGGGACAATGGTATTAACCCCCTCTGGATATATACCTGTTGAGAAATTAAAAGTAGGGGATAAAATAATTTCTAATTTAAATAATATTTCAGAAATAAAAAATATTTACTCATCTGCCTCAGATAACTTTATAGAGTTAAAAGCCTGCGGGAAAAATATATCTGTAACCAAATATCATCCATTTATGATATCTAAGGGAACTTTTAAAGAGGCTGATTTTTTAAATAAAGGAGATAAGATTTTTATATATATCAAGACGAAAAAGAACTAAACTGCAATATTGAATCAAAATCAGAGAAAAAAAAAGAAAAATTATATTTATAACATTCTTGTATATCCTTACCAAACCTATATTTCAAACGGATATATAGCTCATAATAAAGGTTGCTTTTTGCCGGATACTTTTATAATAAAAGAAGATGGATCAAAACTCAGGATATCAGAAATAAAAAAGGGCGATATCCTGCTTTCTTTTGATAGATATGGAAAAATAACAAAAACTAAAGTAAATGAAATAATTAAAATAAAAGCAAATGAATACTATATAATAAAAACAAACAATGTTTCAGTATCTGCTACATTAGAACATCCTTTTTATACAGGAAATGGTACTTACAAAACCTTAGAAAGTCTTAAGATAGGAAATGAAATATATATTTATGATGGAGAAAGCAAAATAAAACCTCAAAAAATAATCTCAATAGAAAAAGTAAAATCAGATTCTTACGTTTATAATTTAAAAGTTGATTATCCAAATACTTTTTTTGCAAACTTTATCGCTGTTCATAATAAAGGTGGTTGTTTTGCGAGAGGCACAAAAATAAAAACTCCTGATGGAGAAAAAAATATTGAGGAGATAAAAGAAAATGAAACTATATACACTT
The DNA here is from genome assembly GCA_036574205.1 of Elusimicrobiota bacterium. GTDB lineage: Bacteria > Elusimicrobiota > Elusimicrobia > Elusimicrobiales > UBA9959 > JAAYVG01. The sequence goes on from JAINCQ010000009.1 coordinate 29,910, forward strand.
ATGTGGAAAATAAACTTATAAAGGCAAAAATTATAAAAACCCATACAACAACAGACCTATTGGTTGAAATAGAAGCAAGTGGGAAAAAACTTAAAACCACTTATGAACACCCTATTTTAACGGAAAATGGTTTTAAAAAACTCAAAGAAATTAAGATAGGTGAAAAAATAGCTTTTTTTGAAAATAAAATAATCTGGCTACCTGTAAATCAAATAAAATCTTTATATTTAGATGAGGTATATAATTTGTCTGTTGAATTTCCCAATACATTTATAGCAAACGGCTTTATAGTTCACAACAAAGGTTTTACAAGAGGTTACTACTGGTGCTCATATTCATCAAGAGTCTCAAAAGGAAATCCAAATTCCTTAATCTATTACATTCTTGGAGCTTTAACATTACTATATCTTATGAAAAACAAGAAAAACAGTGAAGGATCTGCCTATCTTTATCCACGTTCAGAAATAGTAAAAAAATCAGAGAAAACAGAAAAACTTCTGGAATTTTTATCAAAACAAGATGAAAAGCTAAATATTGATTATCTTAAAAACATAGTCAAAAATACTTTCATAAAAGTTCAAAATTCGTGGGAGATGAGGAATTATGAAACTATAAAAGACCTACTTACACCACATATATATACCAAACATTCTACACAACTTGATATTATGAAAGAAGCTCATGAGATAAATATAATAGAAGATCTTTCTGTTTTAAGTATAGATTTAGTTGGTCTTAGATATACAATAAAAGAAGATGGAAGATTTTTTACAGCTTTAATAACAGCTCAGGCAAAGGATTATTATATAGATGATAGAACCAATCAGTTTTTGAAGGGAGATGCAACAATTTCCATATTTCAGGAGTTCTGGACTTTTAAATTTTCAAATGGAAAATGGTTGCTTGATAGTATAGAACAAACTCAGGAATCAGATATCCTATCCAGAGAAGATTTTGTGGAGCAGTTTATAAACGACAGTGTCTATCAAAAAATTTATGAAAAAGATATTTCTAAGAATAGTTACTCTGAAGCACAGTTCGAGAATTCACCAATAATAAAAACAAATAAAATAACAAGCTATTTAAATTCCCTTGAAAAAACTGATAAGATGTGGAATAGTGGAAAAATGGAAATAGATTCAAGCTTAGCTTTTTTAAAAGTTTATGAGGCATGGGTAAAAAGAGATCCATCTTTTTTGAACAATGAATATATATCGGATGAAATGATTGAAACTCTAAAAAAATTAATAATTGAGAAAAAAAATGAAGGCTTTATTTTTGAACTTAGAAATTTATGCATAAGAAAAGTTGAAATTGTGTTGGTTTATAATATGGCAGAAAATGGGAAAGATGAATTTGTGGTTAGATTTTCAGCCCATGCTCAAAAAAGAATTTTAAAAGCAAATCAAATTATTATGGAAGATGAATATGTTAAGCCTTTTACTGAATATTGGGTTTTCTCAAGATATGATAATAGATGGAAAGCAAAAGAAATCCTTCCAAAACACAAAGGAGTAAAAGCTGTTTATGCAGAAAACAAAGATGAAGACTCTTCCCCCGCCCAGCTTGAATGGTATTACACTAAGAAAAGGACATATTAAGATTCATTTTTAAATTAATTTAGCAATAATTTATTTTTATAAGTTAATTATCTTTAATTAATATTTCTTTACCATTGCTAGTAATCTTAAATTTTTTAATACTTTCATTCTTTATTATTTCAAGAGCAAGTTTATCCATAAGATGTTTTTGTATTACTCTTTTTAATGGTCTTGCCCCGAAATCTTGATTATAACCTTCTTTGAATAAAAACTCCCTTGCTTTCTCATCAACTTCTATCTCAATCTCTTTTTGTCTAAGTATCTCTCTTAATGATTCAATCTGTATATTTATGATCTTATAAATATCATCTTTATTCAAATTTTTAAACAGTATAATTTCATCAATTCGGTTTATAAATTCAGGTCTAAAATACTTAAGCAAAATATCCATAAGTTCTTCATTAGTTATTTTAGAAACAGCTTTTTTAAGTATATATTCACCTGCTATATTAGAGGTCATTATAAGTATGGTATTTTTAAAGTCAACAAGTCTACCTTTACCATCAGTAAGCCTTCCATCATCTAAGATTTGCAAAAATATATTAAAAACATCTGGATGAGCTTTTTCTATCTCATCAAAAAGCAATACTGAATAAGGTCTTCTTCTAACTTTTTCAGTAAGTTGTCCCCCCTCTTCATAACCAACATATCCCGGCGGAGCACCAATTAATCTTGCAACAGAATGTTTCTCCATATACTCAGACATATCAAACCTTAATAACGCTTTTTCGTCATTAAACAAAAACCAGGCAAGCGTTCTTGCAAGCTCAGTTTTACCAACACCTGTAGGACCTAAAAATAAAAAATTTCCAATTGGCTTTTTAGGATCGCTTATCCCCGCTTTTGCTCTTCTAATTGCATTTGAAACAGCAACAATCGCATCATCCTGACCAACTACTCTTTTTGATAACTCTTCTTCTAACCTCACAAGCTTTTGTTTTTCACTTTCAAGCATTTTGCTTACCGGTATCCCGGTCCATTTAGAAACTATTATGGCTATATCTTCTTCATCAACCTCTTCTTTTATCAGACTACCATCTTTTTGAACTTCTTTAAGATCTTGAGAAAGACTATTTATCTTTTTTTCAAACTCAGGAATTTTTCCATATTTTATCTCGCTTGCCTTTGTCAAATCCCCTTCTCTTTTAAACCTTTCTTCCTCAAATCTCAATTTTTCTATCTCAGACTTTATTTCCTTTATCTTTACCACTAACTCTTTTTCTTTTTTCCATTTTGCTTTTTTTAGTTTTATTTGATCTTCAAGGTCTCTTATCTCTTGTTTTATTTCTTTAAGTTTTTTCTTACTGTCCTCGTCGATTTCCTTTGAAATTGCAAGTTCTTCCATTTTAAGTTGAAGTATTTTCCTTTCTATCTCATCTATTTCTATCGGTTTTGAATCTATTTGCATTCTCAAGTTAGCGCATGCCTCATCTACCAGATCAATTGCTTTATCTGGCAAAAATCTATCACTAATATATCTGTTTGAAAGTAATGCTGCCTGAACTATTGCGTTGTCTTTTATTCTAACCCCATGATGAACCTCATATTTTTCTTTTAATCCCCTTAATATGGCTATGGTATCGTCAACTGTAGGTTCTGAAATAAAAACCTTTTGAAATCTTCTTTCAAGAGCCGCATCCTTTTCAATATATTTTTGATACTCATTTAAAGTTGTTGCTCCAATACATCTTAATGTGCCACGGGCAAGCGCAGGTTTTAACATATTAGCCGCGTCAACTGCACCTTCAGCCTGTCCTGCTCCAACAAGTGTATGTATTTCATCTATAAAAAGGATTATATTGCCATCTGAATTTTCAACCTCTTTTATAACGGCTTTTAATCTTTCCTCAAACTCTCCTCTAAATTTGGCGCCCGCAATTAAGCTGCCCATATCAAGCGAAACTATTTTCTTATTTTTAAGTCCTTCTGGCACATCTTTATTGACAATTCTTAAAGCAATCCCTTCAACTATTGCTGTTTTCCCGACTCCCGGCTCGCCTATTAAAACTGGATTATTTTTCGTCCTTCTTGATAGCACCTGTATTACTCTTCTTATCTCATCATCTCTGCCAATTACAGGATCAAGCTTTCCAGATACGGCAAGTTGGGTTAAATCTTTAGTATATTTTTCAAGAACCTGATACTTTGACTCTGGCTCTTGTTCAGTTATCCTCTGATTTCCCCTCATCATAACCACTGCATTTAATATAACGTCTTTTGTTATTGAATATTTCTTAAAAATATTCCTGATAATTGAATTATCACTCTCACTCATTGCCGCCAGAATATGTTCACCACTTAAATACTCATCCCTCATCTTATTCATTTCCTTAAAAGCATTAATAATTATCTTTTCTGTATCTCTTGAAAGATAAACCTCAAAACTTCCACTTAATTTAGGAAATTTTTCAAGCTCTCCTTTTATATCATTTATAAATAAATTAATATTTACTCCAATTCTCTTTAAAATTTCACTTACTATAGAATCATCTACATTTATAAGTGATAATAGCAAATGAACTGGCTCTATGTATTGATTTGAGTTCTCTAAAGCATATTGTCTTGCTAACTGTAAAGCCTGTTGAGTTTTTATAGTCATCTTATCAAAATTCATAATTCCTCCTTAAACTATAAAAGGCTTAAAGACTGCTTTTTCAATATAACCATAATTAGCAGATTAATATTTTAACTGCTAATTATATTATAACATATTAGCAGTCTTTTGTCAAGACTGCTAATTATAAATGTTTTATAAAAATATAATATACTAAGGCATTTAAAAAAGTTGTTATTGTTCCTATTTTTATAAATTCTATTGAAGATATGGATTCGTATTTTCTATTTTCAAGATTTTGAACTATTATAATATTGCTTGCCGCCCCGAGAAGGCTTAAATTTCCTGCAATTGTTGAAGATGCAGCAAGAGCAATATATGATTTTTCCCCGGCCCCTAATGACATAAAAATTGGTATATATAAGGCAACTAATGGAACATTTGATATAAACTGACTTAATATTATGCTTGATAAAAATATAAAACTCAGAGAAAGAAAGTCAAAATTGCTATTTAATATTAGTTTTTGAATATAACCACTATTCCAGGCCGATCTTGTAACAATAAACATTGATATAAAAAACAAGAGAGTTTTAAAATCAACCATTTTTAATATTTTGTGTTGTTTGAAACTAAGAAAAAGTGCGGGAATGGAAGACATAACAGCTATATATATCAAACTAAATTCTTTGCCGTTTATGGAAAAATATATCTTTATTATTATCAAAGCAAAAAGCAAAGCAACGGTTAGGTGAGATATATAATAAAGCCATATATTTTTTATTTTTGTTCTTTTTATTTGTAATTGGGAAAAATTAGAAAGTTCTTTTTTGTAAAAATACTTTATTATCCAGAACAACAAAAGGAGATTTATTATTGTAGGAATAAAAAGATATTTTAGAAAAACAAAAAATGGATTTGGCATTCTGGAAGTAATAGCTATAATCAAATTTTGAGGGTTTCCTATTGGACTTAAAACACTTCCAATTGTAATAGCAAAAGCAAGAGCAATTATAAAAGGTCTGGGAGAGGTGTTATATCCCTTAAAAATTGATATCATTATAGGAACGCCAATTATTGCTATGGTGTCATTCATAAAAAAAGCAGATAAAAAAGCGGAGATAAATATAAAAAGATAAAGAGAAAAATCAATATTTCTTTTACTTTTTAAAAGTATTTTATTTTGAAAAATCTCAAGATATCCGCTGATCTCAAGCAAAGCCCCAACACTAAACATACAAAATAAAAAAAATATTACATTCCAATCAACTGCTTTTATAGCTTCATATGGAGTTATCTCAAAGAAAATCAAATTTAAAATAGCGCCTAAAGACATTATCTGCCATATCTCAAACTTTACCTTTATAAACCTCCTTAAAGTTATTCCTACAAAAACTAAAACCAAAATTATAATAGAAATCATAATCTAATTATACCATTTAACAAATTACACCAAAAATCATAGAATTATGATATAATTAAATTATATGAGGGATATTTTATTGCTTCTAATTTTTTTCATAACAGGTATTTTCATTATAAAAATTTTATGGGTCTGGACGATCCCGGAAATTTTTCCGGGCGCGGTCAGTCAGGGACTTATAGTAAAAAAAATAAGCTGGTTTGGAGCGTTAAAACTTTCAATCCTATTTTCAATGATAGCCACTATAGCGAGGATATCAAAGAAATAAATTATGAAAAAAGAAGTTATATTTCCAATACTTTTTTTGCTTCTTTTTTCTTGCGCTAAAAAACCAGAAGATCCAAATTCTATAGTATTATGGGAGATGGAAGACGCTTATGTTGCTCCATATATAGATTCCACGATAAATGATTTTAAAGAATATTATTTTAAAAAATACGGAATACTTCTTAATATAACGAGAGCCCATTATCAAACGGAAGATTTAAGACAACAATTTCAGGCAGCTTCTCTGGCTGGTGTCCCGCCGGATATTCTTATCTCTCCTTCTGATGCCGCAGGTATATATGCCATATCCGGTTTTATTTTGCCACTTAATAATATATTTGATTTTTCTCTATTCAATAAACCAGTAGTTGATGCGATTACGCTTGAAGGAAAGATATGGGGAGTTCCTATCTCAAATGGCAATCATCTAATGTTAATGTATAACAAAAAGCTAATATCTTCTCCCCCGAAAACTACTGACGAACTATTTAAGATATGTGAAACAATAAAAAGAAAAGGAAAAAATGACTATTGTCTTGCTTTTGACGGCGGAGAGCCATTCTGGCTTATGCCCTGGCTTGGCAGTTTTGGAGGGTGGCCGCTTGAGGATAGAAAACCCACATTAAACACCGATGCGATGAAAAAGACTCTTGAATTTTATTATGATTTAAAATTTAAATATAAATATATCCCTCCAGAGTGCGATTATAATTGTATGGATTCGTTGTTTAAAGAGGAAAAAGTTCCGTTTATAATAAATGGAGACTGGGCGCTATCAGGCTACATAAATCATTTAAAAGATAATTTCAAAATTGCGGTTTTGCCTAAAAATTCTGAAACTGGGCTATATCCCACACCAATGATAAGTGGAAAATACTTTTTAATATCATCTAAAGTAAACGATGCTAAACTTAAAATAATAAAAGAATTTATAAATTTTTATACCAATAAAAAAAACCAGATAAGGCAATTTATTGAATTAAAAAGACTTCCAGCTTTAATAGAAGCATCAAACTCTATGGAAATAAAAAATGATGAATTTGCAAGAATATCAATTGAGCAGATACTCAAAGGAAAGCCCATGCCCATGGCATATGAGATGAGAGCAATATGGGATACAACAAGAAACTATCAGGGACTTGTTATGACAGGCAAAATGCAAATAGATGAAGCAAGATTTAAAATGCAAAAAGAAGTTGAAAGAAAGATAGAAGAAATGGATAGGTAGAATTTATGGAATATTTTGCCACAACAGGAAAGGTTTTGCTTTTTGTGTTGGTTGTACTAGTTTCTGTTGTGATAATAGAGTTATATTTATATTTTCACTTTAAGTTTTATAACAAAAGATACTATCCAGTTATCTCAGTTTTTTCGCTGGTTATTTTTTTATCATTAACAAAACTTTTAAATATTTATAATACAAATATTTTGATATACTCAGGTTTGTGGGAAGTTTTTTTCTCTTATCTCTGTGTTAAAAAAGTAAAAGGTAAAAACTACCTTCCATATATGTTAGTTGCTCCAGCCTTTATAGGACTTACGATGTTACTTCTTTATCCCTTTATATTTGAGGTTTATCTATCTTTTACAGATTTAAAGCTTACAACCATAATGCAGTGGAAAGAAACTGGATCACTTCCTTTTGTTGGATTTAAACAATATATAAATGTATTCAAACTCCCCCCTTTAAGTGAAACCACTTTCTGGCAACTTCTTGGAAGAACTTTTTTATGGACGTTTTCAAATGTTTTTTTTCATGTTCTTGGCGGTTTTCTACTGGCTCTTTTGATGATAGAAATAAAAAGTTTTAAAGGGATATATAGAACCCTTCTTGTAATACCATGGGCGATGCCACAGGTAGTTGCGGTTCTGGCGATGCGTGGAGAGTTTCATTCGCAATACGGATTTGTAAACATAATGATATCAAAAATTATTCATTTTTTCCCATTTCTTTCAAAAATAGGTATTTCACCAGTTAACTGGTTAAGTGATTATCCACTTTTAACATGCACCATTATAAATATATGGTTAGGGATACCATTTATGATGGTTGTGATATTGGGTGGGCTTCAATCAATATCAAAATCTTATTATGACGCAGCTTCAATAGATGGAGCAACCTATATCCAAAAATTAAAATATATAACCATTCCTCTTATAAAACCAGTTTTATTGCCGGCAATAACATTAGGGACAATCTGGACATTTAATAATATAAATGTTATATATCTTGTAACAGGACAGGCCGGAGGAACAGAAAGAGCAGATATTCTTGTATCAGCTTTATATAAAGCCGCTTTTGTGTATAACAGATACAGTTATTCTGCCGCTTTTGCTATGATAATATTTTTAATATTGTTTTTTATAACAATGATTTATTCAAAAACGATAAAGGTAGAACAATGAATCTGAAAAAAGCAAAACCAATTATAATTCACGCTCTTATAATAATAGCGGTTATTATAGCAACATATCCGCTTATTAGAATATTTTCAGTGTCTATAAGGCCGGGAGATAAAATAATATCAACAGATCTTTCCATAATTCCAGACAATGCATCATTTATTTCATATATAAAACTATTTAAAGAAACATATTTTGTAAGATGGATTTTTAATTCTCTTCTTATAACTATAACCACCTCGTTTATAGGAGTTATCCTGGCTTCTACCGCAGCTTACGCTTTTTCAAGGTTTAATTTTTTCGGTAAGAAATGGGGATTAACTCTTCTTTTACTTACTCAGATGATACCAGCAGGGATGCTTATCCTCCCATTATATCTTATGATAATGAAGCTAAACCTCATAAATACATACCTTGGAATGATCATAGCCTACTCTGTCTCTTCCCTTCCTTTTAGCATATGGATACTAAAAGGATATTACGATACAATTCCTCGTTCGCTTGAAGAAGCCGCTATGGTAGATGGTTGTTCTCATATCGGTTCTTTTTACAAAATAATACTACCTCTATCCACCCCCGCTTTAAGTATAGCTTTTTTATTCAACTTTACAATGGCCTGGAACGAATATCTTGTAGCAAGGGTCGTTTTATATCATCCACAAAATTATACCTGGACGCTTGGACTTTTTGAATTACAGGGACAATTTATAACGCAATGGGGAATGTTTGCCGCTGGTTCTATAATTATAACAATACCTGTTCTTTTAATATTTCTTTATTCTTCTAAATGGCTCATATCAGGGCTTACACTTGGAAGTGTTAAAGGGTGATATGGAGGAAAGAAATGGCTGAAGTCAAATTTTCAAAAATATCTAAAAAATACGGGGACAATATTATTTTAAAGGAAATAGATTTTGAAATTAAAGATGGAGAGTTTGTGGTAATAGTAGGACCAAGTGGTTGTGGTAAAACAACTCTTTTAAGAATGCTAAGCGGGCTTGAAGAAGTAACAGAAGGTGATATATATATAGACTCCATCAGGGTAAACGAACTCTCACCATCAGAAAGGGAAATAGCCATGGTTTTTCAGGACTACGCTCTATATCCTCATATGAGCGTAAAAGAAAATATGAGTTTTGCATTGAAGTTAAAAAAATATCCAAAAGATGAAATTGAGAAAAGGGTTAATGAAGCCGCAGCAATACTTCATCTTGAAAACTTGCTTGACAGGATGCCAAAACAGCTTTCGGGAGGACAACGTCAGCGCGTGGCAATTGGTAGAGCTATAGTAAGACATCCAAAGGTATTTTTATTTGACGAACCATTATCTAATCTGGATGCAAAACTCAGGGAAGAAATGAGATTGGAACTTTTAAAATTATACCAGAAGCTTAATGCGAGCATAATATATGTAACACATGATCAGATAGAAGCTATGACACTTGCAAGTAAGGTTATAATTATGAATAAAGGAGTTATCCAGCAAATAGGAACACCGCTTGAAGTTTATAAAAAACCAAAAAACATTTTTGTGGCATCTTTCATTGGAACGCCAACTATGAATTTTATAAAAGGATATCTTGTATTTGAAAATAAGAAGCTTTATTTAAGCGCTGAAGGAAAAATGTTTTTTATTCCATCTTTTGTTCTGCCAGAATTTGAAAAACACATCAATAAAGAAACCATACTTGGAATAAGGCCTGATGATATAATTATTGAAGAATCAAAAATAGATCTTGAAAATAAAATAGAGGGCATTATAGATGTTGTGGAAATGCTTGGCTCAAGAGAAAATATATACATAAAATTATCTGAGAAAAAAACTATATGTGCCACCACTTCATATTTTAGTGGTTCTCCACTTTCAAAAATATATTTTTCACCAAATTACAACAACATTCATCTTTTTGATCCACATACACAGGAAAGAATAAATTAACAAAAAATTTTATATAATATCTTTATATTTATACATATGGAGGTAAAAATGAAAGCAAGTGTCGATCAAAATACATGTATAGGATGCGGACTTTGTGTAAACGAATGTCCTGATGTTTTTGAAATGCAGGGAGATAAAGCCGTTGCAAAAGTTAGCAATGTTCCGGCAAATGTAGAAGATTCATGCAAAACCGCAGCGCAAAATTGTCCCGTTCAAGCAATTAAATGCGAATAATATAAGTTTTCCTCTTGTATTTTTTTTAGAGCAATAGCTTATAAATGTGTAAAAAGAAAGGGGTTGCTTTATTTTCTGTTTATTCAAATTCCATTCTGGTATTTTCTAAATTGATAATAGGTTTTTTAACAGGATCGGTATCTATCCTTTCAGAAGCTATACATTCTGCAACTGATCTTATAGCATCAATCATAGCGTATCTTGCAGTCCAGAAATCTGCCATTCCCCCTGATGAGGAACATAAATTTGGCCATGGTAAAATAGAAAATATATCAGGGTTTATTGAAGCCATTTTAATATTTCTCGCTGCTGGATGGTTAATTTATGAATCAATAAAAAAACTTATATACCCACAGAATATTGAAATGATATGGTTTGGAATAGTTGTTATGAGTATTTCATCAATTATCAATATCTATGTATCAAGGAAATTGATGAAGGTATCAGCTGAAACTAATTCAATAGCTCTTAAGGCAGATGCTATACATTTAAGAACAGATGTATATACTTCCGCAGGAGTAATGTTAGGGCTTTTTTTGATATGGGCGCTTGAAAAGATATTTTTAGGGAAACATTTTCACTGGATAGATCCTTTAGTGGCAATTTTAGTGGCAATTTTAATAATAAAAGCAGCCTGGAAACTTACTAAAGAATCATTTTCAGATCTCATAGATACATCCATAAATCAATCTGAGATTTCAAAAATAAAAAAAGTAATAAATGCGGACAAAGAAGTTATAGGTTTTAAGAATATGAGAACAAAGAAAGCGGGAAATAAAACTTTTATAGAATTTGATATATTACTTGATAATAACATATCACTTACTCAAGCTCATAAAATTACTGATGATTTAACATTCAAGATACAGAAAGAAATTTCAAACTCTGAAGTAATAATCCATATAGAACCCTGCGAAAACCAGTGCACCAAAGAATGCAAGACAAATTGCAAGAAACAAATGAATTACAATGGATCTTTTGTCCATTGATTATGTATATCATAGAATAAATATATTCTTTAATAATTTTTATATTTTAAATATTCTTTATAGATAGAAATCCCTGGTGAAAATTTTTTGATAGGGTTTGGTTAATGATGCTTATGGTGATAATCTGAGTAATGATGGTGGTCATGTTCAATATTGTGGGAATGCCGGTGGGTGTGTTTTAGATTGCCAGAGAAATTTTCATGTTTATGATTGTGATGTTGATCATTATGAGAATGTAAGTGTTCATGTTCTTCTTTATGTAAATGACTATGAGAATGTTTTGAAAAGAATATTAAAAATACTGAAACACTCATAAATATAAAAGATAAGAAGCCAAAAAATGTTAACTTTTCCTTTAAAATTAAAACAGAAAATAAAAAACTAAAAATAGGATATGTTCCAAATATAGCCACTGATTTTGAAGCTCCAATATATCTCATTGAATAGATAAGTAAAACAAGACTTACTCCATAACCAAAACCGCCTATTATAAATACTGGCAATATAAATTTAGTTTCAAAACAGCTTATGTTATTTTGAGTAAAATAATAAAAAATATTAATCCCCCCTCCCACAAAACCCTTTACTATAGCTATTAAACAAGGGTCTCTTATAGAAAGTTTAGTTGTAAGGTTATTATCAATAGCCCAGAATAAACAAGCTAAAATAGTAAAAACACTGCCTTTAGAAAAAATTAATTTAAAATTATAATCATAAGTAACAAAAAAACTGGCTAAAAAAATAAACAAAACAGCTATCCAGAATTTATTTTCTACATGCTCTCTTAAAAATATTACTGCTATTGTTGTTGTAAAAAGAATTTCAAAATTTAAAAAAACGGAAACCAAAGTCGCGCTACAATAGCTATAGCTTTAAATAAAAAAACAGGAGCGAGTATCCCACCAAAGACAATAATACCAATTAAGGCAAAAATATCTTTCTTTAAAATCCCTTCCTCCTTATTTTTAACGATTAAACGATAAACTCCCACACAAATAGCAGAAGAAAAATAAGACAGACCTGCCATAAAAATAGGATTAATATCAGTTAATATTATTTTTGAGACTGGCGTAACTAACGCAAATAAAATAGATGAGATTAATGAAAATAAAAATGGCATCAGTTTTTATATTTTAAAAATGGGATCAACAGCATACCGGGAATTGTGGCTAAAAATACTATTATAAAAAAGATAGGATATCCTACCTTTATCTGAAGCCATCCACTAATCATTCCCGGAAGCATCATTGCAAAAGCCATAATTCCAGTAGAGATTGCAAAATGAACAGTTTTATTATTTTCATCTGTAAATTGAATTAAATAATACATAAAAGCTGTCGTCCCAAGTCCATAACCAAATTGTTCTACAGCAACAAGAAAATAAATAAAACTATGAGGCAACCCTTGATTATAAGCCATATAAACATAAACCAGATCTGGAAGATTTAATGCAAGAGCCATAGGCCATATGCATTTTTTCAACCCCCATTTTGAGATAAACCACGCTCCTATTAGATTACCTGCTATAAGACATATAAGACCTATTGTGCCATATGCAACTCCTACTTCAGATGTTGAAAGCCCCATACCGCCTTTTTCCAGACTATCAAGCAAAAAAGGAGCTGATAACTTTAAAAGCATTGCTTCACCAAATCTATAAAGAACTATAAAAGACACTGCTAAAATTATTTTATCCTGCTTAAAATACGAAATGATTTTTTCAAAAAAAACCTTATAATCAAATTGTCCTATACCTTTGTCTTTTTGAGGAAATGGGAGAAATATTCTGTGATAAAAGCTTAAAATTGCAATTATAAGAGCAACTACCATTAAGACTACCTGCCAGCTTAAAGTAATATTGCCCGTATTAGTTTCTAATTTTCCAGCCCACATAACCAATAGGCCAGAAGAAAACAACATAGCAAGTCTATATGCAAAAGCTCTTATACCTACAAAAAACGCCTGTTCTCTGTCATCCATTGAAATCATATAAAATCCATCAACGGCTACATCATGGGTAGCAGACATAAAAGCTATTACAGAAAAAGCAATCATAGAATATAATAAAAATGATTTTAATCCTAAAGAAACAGAGGTAATCAATATAAAAATTGCCATCACACTTTGTGTATGGATTATCCATTTTCTTTTAGTCATATATATATCTATAAAAGGGCTCCAGAACATCTTTATTGCCCAGGGTAAATAAAGCCAGCTTGTCCAGAAAGCTATCAAGTCGTTTGAAACTCCCATTTTTTTATAGATTATTACAGCTAACGAATTTACAAGAACATAAGGCAATCCTTCGGCAAAATAAGTTGTTGGCACAAAAAACCATGGATTAATTTTTTCTTTCATATCTTACTCCTATATATTTTTACTATCACATTTTACAATTTTTAGGTATTTTTTAAAAATTGTAGAATTTAATTATGGAAGATTTTTTAAAATCTATAATTTCAAATAATATAATTTCCACTCTATTTGCGATATCATTGACAGGCCTTATTGGATTATTAATAGGAAATCTGAAAATTTTCAATGTAAATATAGGAATAACGGGGGTGTTATTCGCAGGCATAATATTATCACAAATTGGGATTGTATTTGATGAAACATATATAAATTTTTTAAGGGAGTTTGGATTGGTTTTATTTGTTTATGCTGTTGGCATGCAGGTTGGAAATGGTTTTTTTTCTTCCTTTAAAAAAAATGGAATTTTTTTGAATATCTCCGCGATATTAATAATACTTGGAAATATCTTAATGCTTTTTTTAGTAAAAAAAATATTTAATATTGACAATCCGTCTTTATTAGGCATATATTGCGGAGCGACAACAAACACTCCGGCGCTTGCAACTGCGCAAAGCGCCGCATCTTCCCTTTCTCTTTTAATATCAGATAAAATATCCTCTGCTTATGCTATCACCTACCCTGGGGCGATACTATCTCTTATAACATCAATGCTTATTTTAAAATTTTTTTTCAAAAAAGAATATGAACAGGATATATCAAGATCTTTTTCATCAGATAAACCCAAAATAATAAATATCACAGCTATCGTAGAAAATAAAAATTTAAACAACATCTATATAAAAGATATCCCCGCAATTGATGAGTTGAAAATAGTAATAACAAGAATAAAAAAAACAACTGGAATAGTTGTTGCGCATCCAGAAACTAAAATAAATGTAGGAGATATCGTTTTATGTGTTGGAGAGGAAAAAAATTTAGAAGAGTTTATCAAAATAATAGGTTCTAAATCAGATATTGATATTCGAAAACAATCAGAAAAAATAATAAATACTCGCGCTGTTGTCACAAATAAAAATCTTATAGGGAAAAAGATATTTGAAACAAAAATTCCTTCTTATGGTGTTGTTATTACCAGAGTTTCTCGTTCAGATATTGAATTTGTAGTTTCAGATGATTATACAATACAATTTGGAGATAACATATCCATAGTTGGAGAGGAAGACAATGTTTTAAAAGCCACAAAATTTATAGGCAATTCCCCAAAAGATCTCAATCATCCCGATCTTATACCAATATTCATAGGAGTTATATCTGGAGTTTTTATTGGAATGATTCCAATACATATTCCTTTTGTCTCACAGTCAGTTAAACTTGGACTTGCCGGCGGACAGCTGTTAAGCGCCATAATATTCTCAAATCTTGGAAATATTGGAAAAATTTCATGGTATATTCCCCCCGCAAGTAACCTGATGCTCAGAGAACTTGGAATAATAATATTTTTATCCGCAGTTGGTCTTAAATCAGGCAACAGTTTTTTTCAGACTATATTAAGCGGAAACGGTTTTATAATAATATTATCGGGAATTATAGTTTCGATAATTCCTATAATTATTGCAGGGATTATTATCAAAAAATTCTATAAAATTAATTATCTTACAATCTGCGGGCTTTTAAGCGGAGCAATGACAGATCCTCCAGCTCTTGCTTATGCCAACTCATTGTCTGATTCAAATTTATCTTCTATATCTTATGCTACCGTTTATCCTATGACAATGTTTTTAAGAATAATATCAGCTCAGATGCTTGTATTTATTCTATATGGATAATTCTATAATACTAATCATTCTTATAATACTTATTGGATATTTCTATGCTTACTTTGATAAAAAGGATTATCTTGAATATGGAATTAATAAATATTTATATTATATAGCGCTACCTGCCACAATATTTTTAAAGACAGTTTCTATAAATATAAAGATAATAACCTTAAATTTTGTAATGTTGAATATTGCGCCAATAATAATTGTTTTTTTAGTAGTACATCTATTATATAAAACAGATATAATAAAACATAACTTTGCAAGAACTCTTATTATAACATCCACTCTTGGAAACCTTGTCTATCTTGGCTTTGCAGTTGTATCCAAAAAACTTGGAGAGGGGGCTATTGGAATTGCGGCAATTGTTTCTGGAATTCAAAACATTGTAATTTTTACATTTGGTATATTTATAATGAATATAATTTGTCCATATAATAAATGCTCTAAAATAGCAATTTCAAAAACCTTAAAAAATCCTTTACTCATAAGCTCTATAACAGGTATAATTGGGGCAATCATCGGGGTTGAACTTCCAGATATAATTGAAGATATTTTTAAAGAGATTTCAAACTCAACAACCACACTTGCGCTTTTTTCTATCGGAGTAGGTCTTTATGGTGAAAAAGTATATACCGCAAACATAAAAAAAATACTTATTATCTCTTTCTTTAAGATGTTTTTACTTCCGCTTTTTGCTTTTATATGGATATATTTTTCAAATGAAGGCGGGATACAATATGAGGTGAGTCTAATTGAATATATGATGCCCCAGGCAGTAGCATCTTATATAGTCGCAAAAGAACTTGACCTTGAAACAAATGTTGTTGCACAATCAATAGTTTTTACAACAATATTGTATTTTATTTTATTACCTTTTTATGTAAGTGCAATAAAATTATTATTTTAAAGATTTAATTCTTATTCTTCCATTTTATATTTTTTATATATTTGTTTGTATAAAGTATCTCCCGAAATCAGTTCGCTATGATGCCCTTTTTCTATAATTCTCCCCTTGTCCATTACAATAACCATATCCGATTTTTCTATTGTTGATGTTCTGTGGGTTACAAATATAGCAGTTACATGAGAAAAATGATTTAGAAATTCAGTCCAAAACATATGCTCGGTTTCCGCGTCCATTTGATTTGTAGAATCATCCATTATTAATAAATCAGGATCTCTAATAAGAGCGCGCGCAAGAGATATTCTCTGTCTCTGCCCGCCTGAAAGAGTGGTCCCCTTATTGCCAACAATTGTATTTATCCCTTGCTGGAAAGAATGGATATCTTTTTCAAGCTGAGCAATTTTTATCGCAGTTTTAATTTCTTCTTCAGTATAATTTGAAAACATAGTTATATTATTTAAAATAGTATCACTAAAAATAGGTGCCTCTTGCGAGATATATGATATTCTTCTTTGATAATCCTTTAAATCATAATTTTCTACGGGGATTGAATTAAGATAAAATTTTCCCAAGGTGTACTGTAAAATCCTTGCTATTACTTTAAGAAGTGTGCTTTTAGAACCTCCTATCTTTCCAACAACAGCTATTTTCTGTCCTCTGGTTATTTTTAAATTAATATTATCAAGAAGTTTTTTATCTCCCACGACAAAAGACAGATTTAAAAGCTCAATCTGATTTATCTGAGATATTTTTTTCGCTTCCCTGGCGCAAATAATCATCGGTTTAAAATTCAATATTTCATCCACCCTTTTTACGCTTACATAAGCCCTATTGGCAGAAACAAAGAACTGGCTAACATCTGAAAAGGGCCATATAAGCATAAAAGTGTATATCTGAAAAGAAACAAGATCTCCAACTGTAAGACTTCCTTCTATAACCAAAAGCCCGCCAAATAGATAAACCAAAAAAACTGAAAGAAAACCAGTAAAGAAAAATATATAATGAACAAGAATTTGTTTTTTTTCTGAATCTATAGATTTTAACATTTGTTGCAGGGTTAATTCGGAAAATTTTTCTCCAAAATATTTCTCTTTTAAGTTTGCTTTTAAAACTTTTATTCCAGAAAAGCTCGTTTCAAGATAATCATAAACATTTGAAATAGATTTTTGCAGTTCCTCATATTTTTTATTCAATATCTTCCCCTCTCTTACCACAAAATAAACCATAAAAGGCATAGGGATTAAAGATATTAAAGTAAGTTTTATATTTAAATATATCATTACAGAAATTATTGTTATAAGAGTAAAAATAGCCTGAATAAATCGGAAAACCCCGGAGCAGGAAAACCAGCTTATCTTTTCAGAGATATCATCTATAAGTCGCGTAAGTATTTCTCCAGAGTTATATTTAATAAAAATATACTCGTCAAGAGAAAGTAGATGAGAAAAAGCTTTTTCTCTTACCTCATATTCCGTTCTATAATTCATATAAGCTCTATTTCTTTGAGCAAAAAGATTAACTATAAAATGAAACAATCCAAGAAAAAGCATTATAATAACGTTTTTTATAAGGTAATTTAAATTAAGATTTTTTTCAAAGCCATTGATTATCTTCTTAATATAAAAAGGTATTGCAGCCTGAAATATAGCACTTGTAATACCAAGGAAAACAATTAATAGCATTCTATATTTATGTCTTTTCCAGTACGGAATCAACCATTTAATAAGATATTTCATTTAATTATTCCTGTAAAGTACAATAATTATAATAATATCCCTTCTTTTTTATAAGTTCATCATGTGTTCCCATCTCCATAATTCTTCCATTATTTAAAAAAGCTATTATATTTGCGCTTTTTATAGTTGAAAGTCTATGAGCTATTATTATCATTGTTTTATGTTTCATAGTGTTTTTTATTGCATTCGTTATAATTCTTTCTGTATATGGATCTACATTTGATGTCGCCTCATCCAGTATTATTATCTCCTGATTTAGAACAAGCGTTCTTGTAAGTGAAATTATTTGTTTCTCGCCAACAGATAAATTTGCGCCTTTTTCTACAATATACTTATCAAGCCTATGTCTTTTATAAAAATCTTCAAGCTCAAGTGTTTTTATAGCATAATTTATCTTTGATTCATCTATCGACGAATCCATAAGCCTTAGATTGTCTTTTATAGTGGCTGGAAACAAGTACATATCCTGCTGCACAAGCCCTATGTTTTTTCTAAGCGATTTTATATTTATCTCTTTTATATCCACACCATCTATTAGAATTTTTCCTTTCTGATAATCATAAAATCTAAATAAAAGATTGGCTATCGTAGTTTTTCCCCCTCCCGTTCTTCCAACAATTGCAATTGTCTTTCCTTTCGGCAAAACAAAACTAATTTCTTTTAATATCCAATCAGAACCGGGATATTTCATCCACACATTTTTAAATTCAATACAATCTTTAAATGAATCTATATATTTATCGCCTTCAGGGATACTTCCTTTAAGAGAAAAAATCTGATTTATTCTCTCAACCCCTGCGAATGATTTTTGTATTATACTTACATACTCGGAAAACCTGAAAAGCGGCTCAAACAACTGCCCAACATATAAAACAAACATAACAACGGTCCCTACTGATATAGTTGAGTTTAATACTTTTATCCCACCATATCCAAAAATGATAGATTTAGATATTGGATCAAAAAGCATTATAGTCAGGAAAAAAAATATAGCCATATACTCTGCCAAAACTGTTTTTATAAATTTTTCATAATTTACCTTATCAAATTTCTTTTTTATCTCATTCTCTATTCCATAAACTTTTATAGTTGAAAGGAAAGCAATCTTTTCAGATAAAAAAGAAGTAAGCTCTGCTATTTTTTTCCTTACATTAATAAATAATGATTGGCTTTTTGTGACAAATAAATATATTAACCCCATTATTGCAATAATCACAGGGATCAAAACTATACTAAGAGAAACACTATGATACATCATTATAGAAAAGATAGTTGCAAAAATTATAATATCAATAAATATTGTTATAGAGGTTTCGGTAAATATTTCATAAACCGATGTTGTATCGCTTTGTACTCTGGCCGCAAGCTTGCCCGGGTTATTATATGAAAAATAATCCATATCAAAACTGAGTATATGTGAATATATTTTATTTTTTAAATCGAAAACAAGTTTTTGTCCTGTTTTAATCAATATAATCAAAGCTGTGTAATTAAAAGCAAAAAAACAAAGATTTACTACAAGATAAATAGATGTAAGAATTATTAGATATCTGCTATCTTTGTTTTTAAGAGCAACGTCTATTATTTGTTTTATAAACAATGGACCAAGAAGTCTTAAAAAAGTGGTAAAAATAAAAAAAACAAGTGCTTTTATAAAAGCATATTTATAATTTAAAGCAAATAAATAAAGAGTTTTTAAAACCTTTTTATAATTTATTTTTTCCTTTCCCAACTCCTGGATTTCTTCCATAAAGATAACTAAAAAAAAAAGAATGTAAAAATATGATGATATTTATTAACAGTATTTTAATTGAAGAAAAAAATTAATTAAAATTATATCCTTCTTCAACCGCTTTTTTATTGAGCTCAATAAGTTCTGGTTTTAACTTCTTATAAACCTTTGGGAGTGCGTCAATTATGGATTTTTTTGAAATAGCGTTTGTCGCTTTTGAAATAACTCCAAGCGCTATCATATTTATTACTTTGGAATTTCCCAACCTATCCGCTATTTTGTTAAGAGGCACTTCTATTATTTTTATGTCATTTCTCTTTGATTTAGAATTTATAAGCGCAGTATTTACAATCAAAAAACCGCCTTTTTTTACCATTGGCTCAAATTTAGCAAAAGATGGCTCGTTAAATACCACAGCAACATCAGGCTGCGTTACAATAGGACTTGCAACTTCATCATCTGAAATTACAACAGAACAATTTGCTGTCCCTCCTCTCATTTCAGCTCCATAAGAAGGGAAAAAACTAACATTTTTATTATCAAGCATTCCGGCATATGCAAGTAAAACTCCTGCTGAAATAACTCCCTGACCTCCAAATCCGCTTAACCTTGCTCCTATATACATAAATCCTCCTTATTTTACATCTTTATAAACGCCCGGCGGGAAAATCTTAACCATCTGTTCATCTATATACTTTGTTGCCTCAGATGGGTTATCAAGTCTTGTTCCCCAGTTAGTAGGACACATTGAAAGTATCTCTACAATTGAAAATCCTACTCCATTAACCTGATTTTGAAAAGCCTTTTTAATGGCATTTTTTGTCTTAACAACCCCTGCCACATTATGAACAGTGGTTCTTTCAGCATACCTTGTTCCTTCAAGCGATGATAGAAGTTCACACATCCTTATGGGATATCCATTTATTTTTGGATTTCTTCCTGAAGGAGATGTTGTCGATTTCTGTCCTATTAAAGTTGTTGGAGCCATCTGTCCGCCAGTCATACCATATATAGCATTATTGATAAATATTACCGTTATATTTTCATTTCTTGCAGCTGCATGCACTATTTCAGCCATCCCAATGGAAGCAAGATCTCCATCTCCTTGATATGAAACCACTATGGTCTGGGGTTTTGATCTTTTTATTCCTGTAGCTATGGCAGGTCCTCTTCCATGCGGGCCCTGGATGGCATCACAGTTAAAATAGATATCAGCAAAAACTGAACAACCAACAGGCGCTATAAAAATCGTTTTTTCTCTTATATTCAACTCATCCATTACCTCGGCTACCAATCTGTGAACTATTCCATGTCCACAACCGGGACAATAATGCATAGGCATATCTAATAAGGATTTTGGTTTTTCATTTAATAGTTGCATAATTTTTCACTCCTTCTTTTACAATCTTAACTATTGAATCAAGAACTTCCTCAGGGGAAATTAATGAGCCGCCGGGTCTTGCATGAAGATGAACATTAGACTTTCCTTCCACAGAAAGCCTTACATCTTCAACCATCTGCCCAAGACTCATCTCCACAACAAGGATATTTTTAATTTTTGAAGCTAAATTAAAAAGTTGTTTTTTGGGAAATGGCCATAAAGTAATCGGTCTAAACAAACCAGCTTTTATTCCCTTTTCCCTTGCCATCTTTATAGCTGAAGCCGAAACTCTTGCGCTTGTTCCGTAAGCAACAAGCAATATCTCAGCATCTTCCGTCATTCGTTCTTCAAACCTGACTTCGTTTTTCTCTATTTCTCTATATCTTTCAACACGAGCAAGCACCATTTGCTCAAGCATACCTTCTCTCAGATCATATGATGTTATCCTTCTTTTTTCTCTCCCATTATTTACACCTAAAGCCCAGTCAGGTTCCTTCAATTTATTAGGATCTATTTCAGGTGTTTTCCATTCAATTGACTCCATCATCTGTCCTATTACTCCATCGCTTAAAATCATAGCTGGAATCCTGTATTTATAGGCGACATCATAACAAATAGCAGGAAAATCTGCCATTTCCTGAACTCCATTAGGAGCCATAACAAAAAGCCTATAATCGCCATGTCCACCACCTCTTGTTGCCTGAAAATAATCACCCTGTGAACCCGCAATATTACCAAGGCCCGGTCCGCCTCTTACAACATTTGCTATTAAAAATGGAAGATCTGCGCCGGCGCAATAAGAAATCCCTTCCTGCTTAAGACTTATTCCGGGACTTGAAGAACTTGTCATAGATCTAACTCCTGTGGCAGCAGCCCCATATATCATATTTATCGCGGAGACTTCAGATTCAGCCTGAACAAATGCCCCGCCAACTTCCGGAAGTCTCCATGACATATATTCAGGAACTTCATTTTGCGGTGTTATTGGATATCCCGCAAAAAACCTGCAACCTGATCTGACTGCTCCTTCCGCTAAAGCTTCATTGCCTTTCATTAATATTTTCATAATTTCTCTCCTTATAATTCATAAACCTTTATAGCAAGATCCGGACATATTTTAGCGCAGCTTAAACACGCTATACAATCACTACCTTTATACTTTGCCGGGTAGTAACCGGTTTTTGAAAAAACAGAGGATTTTTCTATGCATTTTTTGGGACATACCATTATACAAAGATAACAACCCTTACACCTTGATTCATCTACTTCCATTTTGCCAGTTTTTGGCATATGACCTCCTTGAAATATTATACAAAAATTAATTTAATAAAACATATTTCTTCTAAATAAGAAATGCTTATAATAAAATTAGCCAATTTTGGATTATAAAAATAAGTTTTTTTTCTTTTTAAGATCACCTTTCAATGCAAATAGCAATTCCCATTCCTCCACCAATACACAATGAAGCTACACCTTTTTTTACGTTCCTTTTTTCCATCTCATACAAAAGAGTAACAAGTATTCTTGCGCCACTTGCACCTATAGGATGACCAAGCGCTATCGCGCCGCCATTTACATTGATATTTTCACCAGTAAGCCCAAGTTCCCTCATAACGGCTATAGACTGAACAGCAAAAGCCTCGTTTAATTCCCAAAGACCAACTTCTGAAATATTCCAGTTAGCTTTCCTTAATGCTAATTTCACCGCTTCAACTGGACCAATTCCCATAACAGAAGGATCTACTCCAGCGTATCCATATGAAACTATTTTTGCCATTGGTTTAAAATTGTATTTTTTTACCATTTCTTCATTTGCCAAAAGAACGCAGGCAGCTCCGTCATTTATACCGCTTGCATTTCCAGCAGTAACTGTTCCATCTTTTTTAAACGCAGGTTTTAAAGTAGCAATTTTTTCAATCGTTGTGCCAAATCTTGGATATTCATCAATTTCAAATTTAACTGGCTCTCCTTTTTTTTGAGGTATATCAACAGGGACTATCTCATCTTTAAACCTTCCTTCCTTTATCGCTTTCTCCGCTTTATTTTGAGATTTTACAGCAAACTTATCCTGTTCTTCTCTTGATATATTATATTTCTCAGCAAGATTTTCAGCAGTAATTCCCATATGATAGTTATTGAATATATCAGTTAAACCATCATATATCATCGAATCAATTAACTCTCCAAAGCCCATCTTATATCCCCATCTTGCATTTTTAAGTAAATATGGAGCATTTGACATTGATTCAGTTCCACCTGCTATGATCATCTTTGCTTCATGCGCTTTTATAAGAGAATGAGAGACTGCTATGCTTCTAAGCCCGGAACCACAAACCATATTAACAGTCATAGCGGTTTTATGTTTTGGGATGCCAGAATTAATCTGCACCTGTCTTGCTACATTCATCCCGTTTCCAGCTTGCAAAACATTACCAAATATAACCTCATCAATATCATTTGTATTAACCTTGGTTTTCTCAATTATTTTTTTAACCACTATTTCTCCAAGTTTGGCGGCAGTAAAATCTTTTAAACTTCCGCCAAAACTACCTATTGCAGTCCTTAATGCTTCCACTATGTAAACTTCTGTATGCATATCTCCTCCTTTATTTATTTTATCTCCTAACCTTTAAAAACAGCGTCAAGACTTTCACAAACCATTTCTGCAGCATTTTTTATTTCTTTATTAGTATGTCTTGCGCAGATATAACCATGATGATATGGCTGCAAGAATATCCCTCTTCTTATAAGCTGGGTATAAAACTCGGTTCTATATCTTTTATATAATTCTTTATCATCTTTTTTAAAAGTTATATATGGCATAAAAGGTTCTCCTGAAAAATTGACAGGATAATCTTTTCTTTTAATGTGTTTTTTGACTATATTAGCAAACTTTTCGCCTTTTTTCTTTATATCTTCAATAAGATTATCCCTTTCAAGGATTTCTATTGTTTTCAAAGCTGCGACCATAGCAGTAGAATTTGGAAAATATGTTGATGAAACAAATACCTTATTTGGTGGAGTGACAACGTCCATAATTTCTTTCTTTCCACAAACCATACTTATTTCATATCCATTTGCCATCGCTTTTCCAAAACATCCTAAATCCGGGGTTACTCCAAAAACTTTCTGCGCACCACCTAAAGAAAATCTAAAACCACTTCTTATCTCATCAAATATTAAAACAGCGCCATTTCTATGCGCAAGGTCTCTCAAGCCTTCAAGAAATCCGGGATTTGGCATTTCAACTGGATGAGCCAGAGGATGGCCAACAGGAGTTACTATTATCGCAGCAAGATCATCTCTATGCTCCTCAACAAGTTTTTCGGCACCATCAAGATCATTATAATGAAACTCATAAACATCTTCATATAGTTTTTTAGGTATCCCTCCTTTAACCTCGACACACCAGTCATGCCAACCATGATATCCACATCTTAAAATCTTATTTTTTGAAGTATATCCCCTTGCTATTCTTGTCGCAAGAGTCGTAGCATCTGAGCCAGTTTTAACAAATACCACCATCTCAGCGCATGGTATAATCTCTGTTATTTTTTTTGCAAGTTTATTTTGTACAGGCTGAACCAGAGACATACAAAAACCTTTTTTCTTAATTTGCTCTATAACAGCATTATCTATTTCTTTTTCTCTGTGTCCAATAATTATAGGTCCATATGCACAGAGCATATCAATATACCAGTTTCCATCAACATCTCTAACTTTACCACCCTTCGCCTCTTCAAAAAATATAGGATACTCTCCCGGGACAAAATTATATGGTCTTCTTATCCCGGCCATACCACCTGGAATAAGTCTTTGAGCTTCTTCATATAACTTAAAAGAATTTTCTAATTTAATTTTTTCCATAAATTACCTCACTAATATTTTATAATTTTAATTATTTCTTTAACATTTTTTCATATATTTTTTTTACAATAAAAGTAGCGACATCTTCTGCATAAGTCCCACTACCAAACCCTGCATCAAATCCTAATTCTACAGCAAGTTTATTATTTATTCTTGGACCACCAACAATCAAAACAAATCTGTCTCTAAGCCTTTCTGCTTCAATCAATTCAATAAAATTAGTTAGATTCTTGATATGGACTTCTTTCTGAGTAACTATCTGTGATATTAAAATAGCGTCAGCATTTACTTTCTTTGCTGTCTCAATAAGTTTTTCATTTGGAACCTGAGCCCCTAAATTCATAGCCTCTATCATTGGATATCTTTCAAGTCCAAAATGATGATTATAACCCTTCATATTCATAATCGCATCTATACCAACTGTATGAGCGTCAAATCCAGTTGTAGCACCAACTACAACTATCCTTCTTTTTATATTATCTTTTATATATTGATTAACCTCGTCCATACTCATTGCTTTATCTATGGCCGGGGTATAATCAACCATATCATAATCTATAAAAACATCCGTTTTTACATAAGCTACAAAAAAAGTGAATTCATCGCTTAACTCAGCCATATGAACTACATCTCCACTTTTAAATCCAAGCTTTTCAAGATACGCTTTGGCGCATTCTTTGGCTTTACCTCCAAATGGCACAGGTAGAGTAAAAGATAATTGTATAGCTCCATCATTTAAAGTATCTCCATATGGTTTAACTAATCTCATAAATCCTCCTTAATAAATTAATTTATTTTCAATCTTTTCTTAAGATAATCTTCTACAGGATTATAATATTCATCTTTCTTTTCAAATACGCCATCAAGTCCCTTTCCTCCATCTTTAGATCTTTTTATGTCTGCAAACATACCTTTTTCTATAGCATTAAATAAATTAATTTTTTTTACATCTTCTAACATTTTAATAGTCTCATCAAGGACCTGATTTGCTCTTTTAACAATTATCCCATCTTTTTTAAATGATACTTCTGAAAGAAAATCAGAAATATTATTATGGACATATTTAGCATTTTCTATAGCAAGAAATCTATCCTGCAAATAAGGGGTATGTATAGCTTCTGTTAGCATTCCAAGTAATTGAATTGTTTGATTTGTGGCCTTAGCCACAAAATTGAACATTGTATTCATAGCATACCCCTTAAAAATATTGCCAGTCATAAACTTTGTAGGCGGCATATATTTTAAAGGATGATTAGGAAAAATTTCTCTTGCCATCAAAGCCTGAGAAAATTCAATCAAAAAACCATTTTTAATATCAGGGTTTATTTCAAAAGCATGTCCAAGTCCAATTAACTCTTCCTTCATTCCAGCTCTTTTCGCAAAACTTTCATTTATAAACTGAGAAACTAAAACCGTATGAGCTTTTTCAATTGCATCTGATGTGGTAAGATAATTATCCTCCCCCGTATTTATTATAATATTAGCCGATGCGTTTATCATCCTTGAAAAAAACTGATCTGTAAATGTTCTATACATGTTTATATCCCTAAAAAGTATTCCATACATTGAATCATTAAGCATCATATCAAGTCTTTCAATAGCTCCCATTGCAGCTATCTCAGGCATGCAAAGTCCTGAACAATAATTTACAAGCCTTATATACTTTTTAATCCTATCTCCCACTTCATCAAGCGCTTTTCTCATTATCCTGAAATTTTCCTGAGTAGCATATGTCCCACCAAATCCTTCTGTTGTAGCCCCATAAGGAACATAATCAAGAAGACTTTGGGCGGTTGTTCTTATCACAGCTATTATATCAGCGCCTTCCATCGCCGCAGCTTTAGCCTGCTTAACATCCTCATAAATATTTCCAGTAGCGACTATAACATATATCCACGGAAAATTTTCATTAGATTTATATTCCTTTATTTTCATTTCTCTATGTTTTATATTCTCATCTAATTTTTTTTCAAATTTTTCAATAAGTTCATTAGCTTTTGCTTTTATCTTTGCCATATCACCAAGTTCAATTTTTGAAAGATCAATAGCCCTATCCGCTATATCTTTATTTAACTCATCCGTATTTTTACCTGTTTTAATCATTGCGCCTATATAATATTTTGCAAGCCCGTAACCAATTTTGTCTTTTAACTGATCAATTATTATATTTGGTACTGGTATCCCATTTCTATCAACTCCATCTGTTCCAAGCAACCTGAGTGTTGCCCTTTCTATCGTAGCAGTAGTATGCATATCTATATATTTTTGTACTTCATTTGTTATATCATCGCTGATTTTTCTTGCCTTTTTTATCTTATTTATATCCAGAAATAGCACTGGAGTTTTATCTTTAAGTTTTCTTTGTTTTCTCATATTCTTCCTCCATAAACTTCATAGCATTCTCACATATCTTTATATCTACCCCAAGGATATGAGCTATATCTATAGCATCACTGCCTTTAATTTTAGAATCTTTTACCCTTATAATCTCATAATCCATAAATCTATTTATTATCTTTATTTTATCGGTAATGCCTAAATCTTTTTTTTCCTGGAAATATTTAAGATATTTAATTTTATTAAATCCCTTCATCCTCAAAAAATCTATATTTTTAAAATATGATATATCACTGAAGTGAGTGGCGAAAAATAAATAAATATTATTTCTTTCAGATAAATCCTCAATAATAGAATTCAATAAGGCTGTCGCTTCCATAACATTGGTAGTTTTTGCAAACTCATCCATAATCAAAAGGCTTTTATGCCCTTTGCAGTTTTCCATAAATTTGACATATTCATATATTTCATACGCAAAACTACTCAGACCTTTAATCTCATCTGAAACCATAATCGTTTGTATATCATCAAAAATAATAAAGTGAAATTCTTTAGCAGGGACAAAAAAACCATACTGCGCCATAATCTGTAAGAATATAATTGTTTTTAAGGCAACAGTTTTACCTCCCATATTGGATCCCTGTATTATATTTAAACGTTTATTAAAAGAAAAACTAAGTGGGGTATAGTTTATTTTTAATTTCTCAAGTTCCTCTTTTACAGGAAGATATTCTCCTCCTCTTATATATACACCGGTAGATGAAAATTTTGGTCTTTTTAAGTTTAAATCAGCTGCCAACTCGGCAGATGATATTGCTATATCTATCTTGCAAATCGCATCTATATATTCAGAAATTTTTTCCCTTACCTTCTCAATAATTTGAGAAATACTTGATATTACTTCATTTTCTATTTTTTTCTCTTCCGCTATCTTTTTTTCTTTTTTTTGAAAAAGTTCTATATAATCCTGCGGCAGTCTGGGTTTCATCAAAACCCTTGTCCCATCGTATATTTCTATATTAAAATATTCATTAAACTCCGGTTTAACCTTTGAAGATTCTATAATTATAAAATCTCCCTCAATTGGCAAAGAAAACTTGTCTTTTATTATACTTAAAAAATCCTTTTTCTTTCGCTCCATATCGGAGATTATATCCGATATTTCCCGCCTTATCATATCAAGCCTTTTATCATATTTATCGCTTATATAAAAAGTATCTGAAAAACCGTCTATATTTAATAACTTATACAACTCATCTAATTCCCATTTTAAAAGGAAAAATTCTTTTTCCTTTTTGTTTAAAATGGAGTATATGGCATAATAATTATTTATAAATTTTTTGTATAAAAAAATATCCACAGCATCACAAACCTTTTTTTCATGATTTATATAAGGAACATTTTTAAGATGATATCTTATTTTATCATAATCAAATCTTTTATCTTTCCTTAATCTCAGAAATATATCAATCGCATCATATTTATATTCAAGAGTCTTTTTATCGTTTATCAGCTTTATATTCTCTTTATAAATCTTTCCATAAGGAGTAAGAGGAAGAAATTTTTTTCTGATATAATCAAATTCACAAAATTTCTCTATATTCATAAGGGTTGTATATAAACCTCTGCGCTGTTTTTTTATCAAAATTTTTTTCAAACTGGTCTATACTAATATCATATAAATTTATTACATAACCACAAAATTTAAATTTTTTAATAAAAAAAATCCTGTATTTTCTTTTTATTTTAATAAAATCATTAAAATTAAGAAACACTTTAGTAAAATCTGAAAGTATAATCTTTTTTGCATTTTTATCAAGCGATTGTAGTTTTGAGTAAGTAAGCGCCCCTTTTAAAAAAATAGTATCATTATATACTGTATAATCCTCCTTCATAGATTCTATAAAATCCATATTCTCCTTACTTATTTCAACATCCATAACAGACTCAAAAAAATTTATCTTTTCTTTGACAGCTTCAATATTAGATGGCTCAACCTTGAAAACATAATAAAATTCTCCATCAGAAAAAGAGGAAATCTGAGTTATCCTGTCAAAGGCGCCATCAATAAAAATATTATCAAATATATTTTTCTTTTGATTTATAATATCAAAAATCTGACTATTAGTTCCAACACTTGAAAGCATTACAGAGGAATCTGACTTTAAAGAAATTACAACAGATTTTCCTCCCATAACATCAAAATCCAGGAGATCCACAATCTCGTAAGAAGTGGATATATATTTAAGAAAGGCTGTATTTGTAATAAACTGCCAGTTTTTTTTCATTTTAAGAAGCGGTTTTGGGACCGGATTTAAAAAATCCGATTTAACGGCGTCTACCCCGATGGATGCGCAAAATATTTTATCTTTTGAAGTATATTTAGACAGAAGATAATTCAGGAAAGTTGTCTTCCCGCAATTTTTCTGAAAACCGGTAATAAAAACAACCTTGCCCTTGTGATTATTAAATACCATAAATATAGTATAAAAAATAGAGTCGGATTTTACAATAAGAGAAAATAATCAATCAAAAAAATAGCTACAGAAATCATTAAAAAATTAATTTAACCTCAAAATATAAATAAGGATTATATTAAAAATAGACTATATCATCATTGTAATAAAGCGAAAGAAAGAGAAGAAGATATTCCCTTATATGCCTTGTTATTAAAAAATTATTTTTAACATGTTCCTTTCCATTTATTCCCAGTTGTTTCGCGTAATCTGGATTTGAGAGAAGTTGTTTAAGATAATATGCTGCGCCTTCTATAGAATATATAAGTATTCCGCTATATTTATGAGTAATTTGAAGCGGGATTCCACCAACAGCCGAAGCTATAACCGGTTTCTCTTTCCATAAAGCCTCTGAAACTGTTAAACCAAAACCTTCTTTAAGAGACTTTTGTAGAATTATTGTGCTTCCTCTCTGGAGCGCATTTATCGCAATATCGTCATGCGGTAACAAAATAACATGGATATCTTTGTCATTTTGAGCTTCGTATTTTGTTTCTTCATATACCTCCATACCTTGCGGATCGTCAATTGCGCCGCTGCCCGCCAGAACCAGCTGACAATCAATATATTTTTTAACAATATTATAAACTTTAATAACGCCAATAGGATCTTTTAATCTATCAAAACGAGAAATCTGGGTTATTATCGGCCTTGATAAATCTATTTGATATTTCTCAAAAACTTTTTCTATTTCTTTACTATCCAGTTCTTTATTTTTATCGCTCAATGGGTCTATGGAAGGGGGTATCATGATCTGAGCAATTGATATATCTTTTTTAGAAAACTGAGGAGCTGAAAAAACTGATGAATCATACTTTAAAATATAATTTTTCAAAAACTCATATATATTTTTTTGAGCCTCTGTTATATCAATATGACATCTCCATATCCATTTATTTGAATATTTTTCTCTTTCTTCAATAAGAGCAATTGGTTGAGGATCATGAATAAAATTTATATCATAAGATAAATCCATATTTTTAACATTGTCTCTGTTCACCTGAATAAAATATTCAAGTTCTTCTTTTGAAAACTCAAGGTTAGCTCCATGTAATGCATTATGCATTTCCTTTGTTATGGAAAAAAACTTCCCATCTCCTTTTATAACATTCCATTTTGCTTCAACCCCAAGCTGATTTAATAACGGCACCATCTTTGACAATATCTCGGCCCCCCCCCGCCAACAGCAGTAGAATTTATGTTATTTACTTTTTTACCTTTAAGCCTTTCCCCAAGAAAATACAATTCATCTATAACATACTTCCCAACAATCGGAATATAATCATTTAGATCAATCATCTTTTTAACTCCATTTCAATAAACTTCATAAGTTTTATTCTTAAATTTTCAAGAGTCATGGTATATGGATCAAATTTTAAAATTTTTTTTGACAGGTTTTCATAACCTTGCTCTTTCAGCCACAAAGTAAAATCATTTTCATTTGTTTTTAATCTTAACCTTGCATCAAACATATGGAAATAAATAGAATTTATATCTATATTTTTTATAATTTCGTAAAACTCATATAAATTTGTGGCAATCATTTGAGTAGATATAACAAATGTCTGGCAACTTTTAAAATAAAACTCATCTCCTTTTTCACAGGGCTTTAAACAATCCTGTTTATTTTCCTTTATGTAAAGTTTTAAAACTCTTAAAATCTCTTCCCTCAACTCCCTTAAACTACTATAACTCACAGTATCTATGCTAGCAAGATTTTCAGCTAACTTTTTTAGATTTAAAGAACCTTTTATCCAGTAAGCGAAATCGTTTGCAGGTTCTGGAGAAAGATAATGATGTTGTTTTATAAACCTGTGAGTATGATAAAAAATAGATGCAGACGGTATTATACTAATGCCTTCCTATAATTCCTCAATGTTAGACGCCTTTATCCCAAGTAATTTAACCAGATGAAACTCACTTTTGAATTCAAATGATTGCATATAGCATTTCCCTTAAAAGTTTTCTTATATCTTTAAAATCATATAAATTATATTTTGCGTTGGAATTTTCAATCCCAACTTTTATAGTATAAGCGTTTTTATCCTTTAAAACTTTAAATAAATCCTCGTCAGTCCAATCATCTCCGATAAAAAGTATAAATTCATAATTATCCTTGTCTATAAAATACATTCCGGCATTAGCTTTGTTTATATCATAGTTTCTGACCTCAAGTATTTTATTGCCTTCAAGTATTTGTAGATTAAGATTTGAAGTATAGTTTATCAACTCATCCCTGAATTCTTTAATCCTTATCTCAGACATTTCTGGATCGCAATTTCTATAATGAAAAACTATTGAAAATGACTTCTCCTCTATAAAGGAACCTGGAAGTCTGGTAGTATAATGTTTAAATATTTGCATTATTTCATTTTTCCACCCAACATCCAGATGGGTCATTATCTTCCAGTTTCCACCTTTTTCTTTTATCAATGCCCCATGTTCAGCAGAGATAGATATATTAATCCCCTCAAATTGCTGTGAAAGAAAATCTGCTTTTCTTCCACTCAAAATAAGTACATCAGAAATATTGGAAATACCTGAAATGATTTCATATAATTCTTTATCAATGACAGCTTTCGCAGGTAGTTTGCTAAATGGCACCAGAGTCCCATCATAATCAAGCAAAATAATTCTTTTTTGAGCTTTTTGAAAATCTTTCAGGATTTTAGCCCTTATATCTGAAGAAACAATTTTTACTTCTATCTCATTTGTTTCCTTTCTGATTCTTTCAAGATTTTTCAAAAAATCAGAAGCCCATTTAACTACAGTATATTCGCTCAATCTTTTTTGCATAGAATATAACCTTTCTTTCAAAGACTCTTCATCGCTTTCAAGTATCACTTTAATTGTTTCAGTTATTTCATCTATGTCATTAGGATTGATTATAAAACTTTCTGGTAGTTCTTTGCTTGCGCCTGCTGTGTCGCTTAAAATAAGGGCCCCGTTATCTTTTTTAGAAGCGATATACTCTTTTGCAACAAGATTCATCCCATCTCTTAAAGGGGTAATAAGAGCAATATCAGCTATAGAATAAAGGGCAACAAGGCTGTTAAATGGTATATGCTTATATTGATACAACACTGGTTGCCAGTCCAGATCTCCAAACTCTGAATTAATTTCGCTTACAAGTTTATCAAGTTTATCTTTCATCAACTGATACTGAACCACCCCTATTCTTGATGGAACTATTATCAATATAAAA
This sequence comes from Elusimicrobiota bacterium, assembly GCA_036574205.1. Lineage (GTDB taxonomy): Bacteria > Elusimicrobiota > Elusimicrobia > Elusimicrobiales > UBA9959 > JAAYVG01. The sequence continues at coordinate 63,077 of JAINCQ010000009.1, forward strand.
ACAACTTTCTTCATATATTGCCGATATTTCTTTAAAAAATTTCTATAAGCCATAAGTCTTGAATAAACGCCTTTTGTATAATCCAATCTATCTACCGATAATATCACTTTTAAACCTTTTAATTTTTTCCTGAGTTCCTCTCTTTCTGTAGCAACCTCATCTTTTTCAACAGCAGAGTTAAATTTTTCTCAGTCTATACCCATTGGAAAGGTATCTGCTTTGAGCACTCTACCGTTATAAATTACTTTGCCAAAATTATGAGAAATTCCAAGAATCCTTAAAACTGATCTTAAAAAAGAATATGTATACTCATTTGTATGGAAACCTATTAAGTCTGCGCCCATAATTCCTTTAAGTATTTCTTTCCTCCACAATTTTGGCATTATTCTATAAATCTCAAAGGAAGGAAAAGGTATATGAAGGAAAAAATCAATTTTAAACTTATCGCCAATTTTTGATCTAATCATTTGAGGGACAAGCATTAAATGATAATCGTGTATCCAGATAACATCATCATCTCTAGCAACTTCAATTATTTTATCTGCAAAAAAACTATTAACATTTTTATATATCTCCCACTCATCACTATTAAATTTTGCATACTCCGGAAAATAATGGAAAAGAGGCCATATAATAGAATTACAAAAACCCAAATAAAATTTCTCCATTTCGCTTTCGGAAACAAATACTGGAATAACATTATGTTCTTTAAAAACAATTTCTGAAAATTCTTTTTGTTTTTTTTCATTTATTTCAATCCCCGGCCATCCCAACCACATATACTCAAAATCTGGAATTTGAGAGTTTTTTATAAAATCAAGATATGAACTTATTCCGGAAACAAGACCTCCAGAACTCGGATTTAAAACATAATTTTCATTTTCTCTAGAAATAGTAAAAGGCAGTCTATTTGAAACTATCAATAATCTCAATTTTTCCTTCACTTCTTATTATAACATATTTAGGGACTACTGAAAAAATCCAAGAGAATGGCGTTTTAATAGTGAAAACACTTTTCTTTTATTTCAGTCTTTACAATTAATCTCTATCTTAAGTTTCTATTTTTTTATATGTCTTTTCGTCCTTATAAGATTTGCTGGTTCAAGGGTTAGTTTCTCCCCGTTCAAAAGCTTGGCTATCCCATCCATAGGTTTATATAACTCATCATTACAATACTCACAGTTACAATCCGAAGTCTTATAATCTGTAGGTTGAGTATAGGTTGTTATAACACCTTCGTAGTTCCTTAAAACCACTCTTCTGTCATTCATTGAAATTAGATAATTTGGCATAACCGGAATTTTTCCTCCGCCACCAGGAGCATCAATAACAAAGGTTGGAACAGCCATACCCGTTGTATGTCCCCTTAAATTTTCTATTATTTCCATTCCCTTTGAAACGCTTGTCCTAAAATGACTTATCCCCATTGAAAGATCGCATTGATAGATATAATACGGCTTTACCCTTATCATCAATAATTCATGAACCAATCTTTTCATAGTTTGAGGACAATCGTTTATTCCACGCAATAAAACACTCTGATTGCCAACAGGAATCCCGGCATCTGCAAGTTTCTCACAGGCAACTTTAGCCTCATAAGTTATTTCTTTTGGATGATTAAAATGAGTATTTACATAAATTGGATGATATTTTTTTAGCATATTTACGAGTTTATCTGTTATTCTCATTGGCATAACTACCGGGGTTCTTGTTCCTATTCTTATTATTTCAACATGTTTTATTTGTCTTATTTCTTTTATTATTCTTTCAAGCATATCATCGTTTAACACAAATGGATCTCCTCCCGATATTAAAACGTCCCTTACCTCCTTTGCGTTTTTTATATAATCGATTGCCTTTTCAATATTTTCCCAGCTCATATGAACATCTTCAAAACCAACAAGCCTTCTTCTGGTACAGTGCCTGCAATTCATAGAACATATATTTGTTACCAGAAAAAGAACTCTATCAGGATATCTGTGAGTAAGACCGGGAGCGGGAGAGTCTATATCTTCATGGAGCGGATCTGAAAGATCTTCTTTAGCATCAATAAGCTCCTTTGCCGAAGGTATTGCAAGCATTCTTACAGGGCATTTTTTGTCTTTTTTATCCATCAAGGCAGCATAATATGGAGTTATTGACATTCTAAATTTTTTCAATACCTCTTTTAGAGACTCTTCCTCGTCTTTGTCTATCAAAGCAACTTTTTTTAATGTCTCTATATCCTTTATAGTGTTTGATAGCTGCCATTTATAATCGTTCCATTTATCCTCAGTAATATTTTTCCATATAGAAATATTTTTCCATTCAACTTTTTCAAATTTTTTATTCATTATTCCTCCTGCCGGCATTAAGCGTAATTTTTCCCGTATTCCTCCCTAATTTTTTTATTTTCGCGAAGGATATCTAAAGTCAGTTCATCGTGATTTTTCACATATCCGTTTCCTATAATCATGTTAATATCCTTACCTATTCCCTCAGCACCTAACGCAGCCTTAGTAAAAGACGTAGCCATACTGAAAAAATATAACGTTCCCCCATCTTTTGTAATCAATATAGAACCCATCTCAGTATTTGGAATATTAACACAATTTATGACAACATCTGCAAGTTTTCCTCCTGTAACTTTATACACAGATTCATAAAGTGACAGAGGTTCAGTTGCGCTCACTTTCAAACAAACATCGCAAAAACCCATTTCTTTCATTTTCTCCATTCCTTTATCGGAACTGGTTATTCCTATAACTTTTCCAGTTTTGCCAACTTTTTTCTTTGCAATATATGAGCAAAGGATTCCAGATTTTCCAGCAGCGCCTATTATTGCTACTATATTTCCCTTTTTAACCAATCTTTCGGTTTGAGCCGGCGCCCCTGCAACATCAAGAACAGCAAGAGCAAGAGTTTCGGGCATATCTGAAGGAAGCTTTGCATAAATTCCACTTTCAAAAATAATTGCCTTTGCCACAACATTCACCTGCTCCGTTCCTTTCTTAAAGCCTATTATTTTTTCTATTTTCAAAGGGGTAAGAGAAAGTGAGACTAAACTTGCTATTTTATCCCCTTCTTTTACCTTAACCTTGTTTTTAATAGCTGGACCAATTTTAAATATTTTTCCTCTAAACATCCCCCCAGAACCAGTAACTGGATTCTGCATCTTTCCTCTTTCATTAACTATTTCCATTATTCTTTTTTTTATTTTTTCTTCATCATTTTTAGCTTCCTGTTTTAACTGGGTAAAACTTGCCGAATCAATATTTAAAGTCTCCACTTCAACCATAATTTCATTATCATACATATAATCCATATTGTTATCTAATTTCAATGCTGGCTGAGGCAGGCTTCCTTTAGGTTCTATAACCCTATGAGCACCAAAAGGATTACCTCCTTTTTTTATTTCAATTTTTATAGTTTCTTGAGACATATAACCTCCTTTTAATTTCTCAACCCAAAGAATCTTCTTACATCATCCGGATTTGCTACTTCTTTTTGCGCTTCCTTAATTAATCTAACAGCTCTATCCACAAATTGAGCATTAGAAGTTGCTACCACACCTTTTGAATAATAAATATTATCCTCAAATCCTACTCTTATATGTCCACCAAAAGCTAAAGCACTAAAAATTGCAGGGATATGAGCTTTACCAATCCCCATAACTGTAAACTCGCTTTCAGAAGGTATATGATCAATCATTATTGAAAGCTGCTTTGCATTAAATCCAAGAGCTCCTGGCACATTCATAACAAATCCATAATGGTAAGGAGGTTTTATTAATCCCTCTTTTATCAAAACATAAGATGAAAGGATATGTGAAAGGTCAAAACATTCAAGAGTAGGTTTTACTTTATATTTATTCATCTCAGATGCGAATTCTTTCATTATAGGTAAAGTGTTTACTATGTAGTCATTGCCAAAATTAACAGTTCCACAATCTAAAGAAGCCATGTCTGGCTCAAGCCTTACAGGAGCAATTCTTTCCTCCGGAGTCATTCCTACAGCTCCACCAGTTGTAATTTCAATAACTATATCACACTTTTTTCTTATTAACTCGATAGCCTTTTTAAAAACTTCAATATCCTGAGTAGGGCTACCATCATTATTTCTCACATGTAGATGAACAATGCTTGCCCCTGCAAGATACGCTTCGTAGGTAGAATCAGCTATTTCTTGGGGCGTTATTGGAAGATTTGGACATTTTTCTTTAGTAGTCTCTGCCCCAGAAACTGCACATGTGATTATAACCTTATCCATAAAAACCCCTAAAACTTTTTAATATTTCCAGCTATCTCAAGCCTTGCTTCAGTATTTTTTATAACTTCTTCAACTGTGGTATCTTCCGCTACTTCTTCAAGTACAAGCCCTTTTTTAGTAACTCTTATAAAAGCCATATCTGTTACTATAATATCAACCTCTCCTTTTGCTGTTAAAGGAAGCGAACATTTTTTTAAGATTTTAGGCTTTCCATCCTTATTTAAATGTTCCATAGCAATAATTACATTCTTAGCTCCTGCAACTAAATCCATAGCTCCACCCATTCCCGGAACCATCTTGCCCGGTATCATATAATTTGCAAGATTTCCCTCCTCATCAACTTCTAAAGCTCCAAGAACAGTATAATCAACATGCCCACCTCTTATTATGGAAAAAGACATAGCAGAATCAAAAAAACATCCTCCTTTAACTATTGTAACAGGTTTTCCCCCAGCGTTTACTATGTCTTTATCTTCTTGCCCTTTTTCTGGAGCTGGACCAAGACCAATAAAACCATTTTCTGATTGAAACAAAACAGATTTATTTTCTGGTATGTAATTTGCCACAAGAGTTGGCATACCTATTCCAAGATTTACAACAGAACCATCTCTTAACTCATTAGCTATTCTTTTTACTATTCTTATCCTTTTAATTTCTTTCTCATCCATATACTCTCCTTTTTATTAAAAACCTTTATCATTTATTTCAGCAGGCACAATATAATTAACAAAAACCCCGGGAACATCCACCATATCAGGATCAAGCTCACCTACTTCTACTATCTTCTCTGCCTCAACAACAACACAATCTCCTGCCATAGCCATAACCACATTGAAATTTTTAGCAGATTTAGCTATAAAACAATTTCCATTTTTATCCACAATTGTTGCCTTAATAAAAGAATAATCAGCACCTAATGGTAATTCAAGCAGATAATCCTTACCATTTATAGTCATTTTTTGTTTACCTTTTTCAACCTCAGTTCCAACCCCTGTTGGAGTTAAAAAACCGCCAAGCCCTGCTCCTTTAGATCTTATTCTTTCTGCAAGAGTTCCCTGTGGTACTAATTCAACTTTCATTTCACCGCTATTCATTTTCTGACCTGCAACAGGGTTTAATCCGATATGTGAAGCTATCAAATGAGAGACCTGTCCATTTACGATAAGTTTTCCTATTCCTTTATCCGGAAAACCAGCGTCATTAGAAATAAGAATAAGATTTTTTGTCCCTTTTCTCAACAACTCTTCCATAAGGGTAAAAGGATGACCACAGACCATAAAACCACCTACCATAATTGAACTTCCATCTTTAACCATAGCAACAGCATCTTTTGCGCTTATTATCTTTTTCATAAAAACTCCTTAAACTAAAACAGTTTTATTATAATATTTTATTAAAAATTTAAACAAAAAACACTCCCTATCTTTCGATGGGAGTGTTTAAATAAAACAGATATTCTAACTAACTACTAATCAATCAACTCAGATCTGCAATAAGCATTATTGCAACCCATAGTTCCAGCAGGACCAAGATAGTTTATTACATACGCCCCATATCTCTGAGTAGTAGAAAGCCTTGTAGCATTAATCAAAAAGTTAGTGTTTGAATTTGAAAC
>JAINCQ010000010.1:0-30638 GCA_036574205.1 Elusimicrobiota bacterium
CCATTTTGAACCTCAACTTCATAATGCAACCCTCCTTTATTGAGGGTTACATTATATAAATTTCAGTTACATTTTAAATGAGTTGACATTTAGCCTTATGGTTACATTTTACATGATTTGATTCGTAATCTTGATTAATATCTTGTTTTTTTGTTATAATTTATCTGTTGCCTAATCTTAACGTTTGTTTGTTCTTATTTGTTGAAACAAATAAACATTTTAGAAATTTTAATGAGCGGTTTTTTTGCTTAAAAAAATGGAGTAATTTATGGATGAGAATAAAAATAATCAGGTTGAAAACGTAACCCCCGTGGTTGAAAATGCTCCGGGAGAGTTTAAATATATAATTGCAAAAAAGTTAGGAATGACTCAAATTTTTACTCCCTCAGGAGAGTTGAAAGGGGTGACAGTTCTTGAAGCTGGCCCATGCCAGGTAATATATACAAGGACAAAAGATAAAGATGGATATAACGCGGTATGTCTTGGTTTTGGTGAAGCAAAGAAAGTAAATAAACCACTTGAAGGTATTTTTAAAAAGTATGGAGTCAAGCCGGCAGAGCATTTAAAAGAATTTAGGTTTGAAAAAAGCGATATGCTAAAATCAGGGCAGATAGTTTCAATAAGTCAGAGATTTAATGAAGGTGACTGGGTTGATGTGACTGGAATTACTATAGGCAAAGGATTTGCTGGCGCTATGAAACGACATAATTTTAGTGGCCAGCCTGCTTCTCACGGTGCATCAGACAGGGAAAGAGCACCAGGCTCTCTGGCTTCAAGAAGAGCTCTGGGAAGAGTTATGCCGGGACAGAGAATGGCTGGACATTTGGGTTGTGAAAAAACGACTGTCCAGAAAATAAGAATAGTTAAGACCATACCTGAAAAAAATATTATAATGGTTAACGGTAGTGTTCCCGGAAAAGAAGGTTCAATAGTGTATATAAAACATACGACAAAAAAAGTTGTGCAACATAAACCAGTTAGTGTAGCGAAATCTACTCAGAAAGACACAAAAGCGCAAGCTAAGAAAAAATAGGTAAGGAGTCAGTATATATGGAAACCAAACTTTATGATATAGAAGGTAAAGAGAAAGGAAGTGTTAGTATACCGGATAATGTATTAGCGGACAAAATAGATAGGTATTTTTTGCATGAAATTGTGAAATATTACCTTGCAGGTAAAAGGGTTGGAACCGCTTCTACAAAAACAAGAGCTGAAGTAAGCGGTGGCGGGAAAAAACCATGGAGACAAAAACATACTGGAAGAGCAAGGCAGGGTTCTATAAGGTCTCCACTATGGAAAGGTGGAGGAGTGGTTTTTGGTCCAAAGCCAAGAGATTTTTCTATAGATATTCCGAAAAAGAAACTGGATATTGCGATAAAACAGGTTTTAAAAAATAGGATTGAAGAAAATAAGTTTTATGTTTTTGAAAACTTATCCTTCCAATCTCCAAAGACAAAAAACTTTGAGAAAATAGTTGAAACATTAAATATAAAGGGCGAAAAAATACTTATTGTAATGGATGAGTGGAATGAGAATGCTATTAAATCAATAAGGAATTTTGATAGGGTAAAATATGTAAGGGCAATGGATCTAAATGCTTATGATTTGATAACTTCTGATGTGGTAATTATTACCCAGAAAGCCATTGATATAATAAAGGCAAGGATGGAGGAATAATGAGTATAAATTCTTATAAGATAATAATTGAGCCTGTTTTAACAGAAAAGAGCGTTAACTTAAAAGAACAGAATAAATATGTATTTAAAGTTTCTGATAATGCTAACAAAATAAGTGTAAAAAAAGCTGTAGAGGATCTTTTTAAGGTCAAGGTTGGAAATGTCAGGGTAGTAAATACTAAAGCTAAAAAAGCGCGAGTTGGAAGATATGAGGGATATAGAAGTGGATGGAAGAAAGCGATAGTAACCCTCAAAGAAGGCAAGATAGAATATACGGACGTTAAAAAATAAGGAGAGATTATGCCAGTTAAGAAATACAATCCCTATACCCCATCAAGAAGATTTATTACAACTCAGGATTTTTCCGATATAACCGCGACAAAACCTGAAAAAAGCCTTGTAGTAGGACTTAAAAAAACCGGGGGGAGAAATAACACGGGAATGGTTATGGTAAGACATATAGGGGGTGGACATAAAAGAAAATATAGGATAATAGATTTTAAAAGAGATAAACATGGAGTTCCAGCGGTTGTAAGCTCTATAGAATATGATCCAAATAGAAACGCAAGAATTGCATTGTTGAAATATAAAGATGGAGAAAAAAGGTATATTATAGCTCCCGAGGGAATTAATGTGGGGGAAGAGGTTTTAAGCGGATTAAAAGATATTCCTGTAAAACCGGGGAATGCAATGCCTTTATATTTGATACCAGATGGAACCTTTGTTCATTGTATAGAAATGATTCCGGGGACTGGCGCTAAATTTTCCCGTTCTGCTGGAAGCGCTGCTCAGATTATGGGCAAAGAGGGAAAATATGTTATGGTTAAGATGCCAAGCGGTGAGATAAGAAAAATCTTAAAGGAATGTATGGCTACTGTGGGGAGAGTTGGCAATGCGGAGTATAATACTGTAACAATAGGTAATGCTGGAAGAAAGAGACATATGGGGATAAAACCAACTGTCAGGGGTGGAGCAATGAATGCGGTTGATCACCCGCTTGGTGGAGGAAGGGGAAGATCCAAGGGTAATAATGTTCCAAGATCCCCTTGGAATCAGCCTTCAAAGGGATTTAAGACAAGAACCAAAAATAAAATATGGAACTGGATGATAGTTCAGGATAGAAGGAAAGGGAAAGTATAAGGAGGAATGATGGGAAGATCTTCAAAGAAAGGAGTTTATGTTGATCCCAAACTTCTTGCTAAAGTCAAAAAGGCCATTGAAAGCGGAGATAAGAAACCTATTAAGACATGGTCAAGGAGAACAACTATTATCCCTGATTTTGTGGGTCTAACTTTTATGGTACATAACGGTAAGAAATTTTTACCGGTATATGTGAATGAAAGAATGATAGGGCATAAGTTGGGAGAATTTTCATTTACAAGAACCTTTAAAGGTCATGGCGCGGCGCATAAAGAATCTGCCGAGCTTACATAACGAGGAGTATATATGGATGCTATTTGTAAATTGAAATATCAAAGGTATTCTCAAAATAAGGTAAGAAGAATAGCTAAGTTGATAAAAGGGAAAAATTTGTGGGAAGCGACTCACTTTTTAAATTCCCTTACCACCCCGACAAAAATGGTTGTTTTAAAAGCTGTTAAATCAGCTGGAGCAAATCTTAGTAATAAACTTGCCAGAAAACTGGATTTAAAAGAGGTATGGGTAAAAGAAGTTGCTGTTGACGGTGGCCCGATGAAATATCTGAGAAGGTATAATGCGGGCCCAATGGGAAGAGGAATGCCTTATTACAGGAATATGTGTCATATTAAGATAGTTGTAAGTGATAACAAAAATTAAGGAGAAATTATGGGTCAAAAAATACATCCTAATTCGGTAAGGCTGGGATATATAAGAAATTGGCAATCAAGATGGGTTGCGGATTTCAAAGATATGCCTCAGCTTATAAGAGAGGATTATGATATAAGAGATATGGTTAAGGAAAAATTTAACCAGGCATCTGTAAGCTCAGTAATAATAGAAAGGCTTGGCAATTATCTTAAAATAACTATCAATACCGCAAGACCGGGAATAGTTATTGGAAGAAAAGGACAGGATATAGAGACGCTTAGAGCAGAACTTGAACGGATGACAAAGAAAAAAGTTTATATAAATGTGTTTGAGATAAAAGTTCCGGAGCTTGATGCTACCCTTGTTGCTCAATCTATAGCGTTTCAGCTTGAAAAAAGAGTATCTTATAAAAAAGCATGTAAGAAAGCGATGGATAAAACAATGGCAAGCGGCGCTTTGGGGATAAAGGTTATGGTTTCTGGAAGACTTGGCGGCGCTGAAATAGCAAGGCGTGAATGGTATAGAAAAGGAAGGGTTCCTCTTCAAACTTTTGCGGCAGATGTTGACTATGGATTTGTAGAGGCTAATACTATTATGGGTAAGATTGGAGTAAAGGTGTGGATTTTCAAAAAACTGTTTTTTGCCAAAACACCGCGCGAGCTTCAGGAAGAGCTTAAGAAATTGAGGCTTGAAGAAGAAAAGCAGAATATGGTTATGGGCGAAGGAGTTGAGAAAAAAGAGGAAATTCAAGGAGAGCAAAATGTTGATGCCTAAAAGAGTAAAATACAGAAAAACTCAATCTGCTCCCAGAATAAAAGGTTATGCTAAGGGTAATACCGACATTTATTGGGGAGAATACGCCATAAAGGCTCTTGAGCCTAAATGGATTACGGCAAGGCAGATAGAAGCATGCCGTGTCGCAATAGTTAGATATTTAAAAAAGAAAGGAAAGATGTGGATAAGGATTTTTCCAGACAAAGTGATTACCAAACATCCTGCTGAAACCAGGATGGGGAAAGGGAAAGGAGATCCAGATCATTGGGTAGCTGTGGTAAAGCCTGGAAGAATAATGTTTGAAATAGAAGGGGTAGAGGATTCAGTTGCTCATGAGATATTTGACAGAGTCAAAGCAAAGCTTCCTATTAAAACTAAACTGATTAAAAGAGAGAATATTTAAAGAGGTTAATATGAAAAGAAAGGAAAAAGAGTCTATAAAAAATATGAGTGCTAAAGATCTTGAAGCTCTTTTAAGAGATCTTGAAAAAGAATTGTTTGAATTAAAATTCAATAAAAAAATAGCGCCTCTTGACAATCCTTTAAAAATAAGGGTCTTAAGAAGAAAGATAGCCTTTGTTAAGACTATATTAAGCGAGTTAAATAACAAAACGGTCAATATTGCGAGGGAGTAAAATATGGAACAGAAAAGAAATAAAAGATTTCTACTTACTGGCACAGTAGTTTCGGATAAAATGAATAAAACGAGAGTTGTAAGAGTGCTGAGAGTTTTTAAGCATCCTTTATATGAGAAAGTTATTAGGAGCTATAAAAAATATTATGCTCATGATGAGCTTGGAGAATCAAAGGTTGGAGATGTAGTTTCAATAATGAGCACAAGACCTATTTCTAAGTTGAAAAGGTGGAGAATTTATAAGGTTGTAAGTAAAAAAACAAATTAAAAATTGGAGTTGATTATGATACAGTTAAGAACAATGTTAAATGTGGCTGATAATTCTGGCGCAAAAAAGCTTATGTGCTTCAAGATAAGAGGTTCAAGCCATAGAAAGTTTGCTTCTATCGGCGATACTATTATGTGTTCTGTTAAAGAAGCGTTAGCTGATAGCAGTATAAAAAAGGGAGACGTTGTTAGAGCTGTGGTCGTTAGAGTAAGGAAAGAGATAAGAAGACCAGATGGCTCTTATATACGCTTTGATGATAACGCGGCTTGCGTTATAGATAATAACGGCGAGCCGAAAGGGACCAGGGTTTTCGGTCCTGTGGCAAGAGAACTTAGGGCAAAGAATTTTCTCAAGATAATTTCACTTGCCCCTGAGGTATTGTAAAAGAGGCGTTATGTTAGGAATAAAAAAGAAGGATAAAATAATAGTTCTTTCTGGAAGAGATAAAGGGAAAAAAGGCGAGGTGCTCAAGGTTATAAGGGATAAGGGGGTAATAAAACAGGTAATTGTTAGTGGGATAAACCTTGTTGTAAAACATAAAAAACCAACGAAAAACGATCCTGGCGGAATAATAAAAAAAGAAGCTCCCATCCATATATCAAAAGTTATGCTTGTTTGCCCAAGTTGTGATAAACCTACAAGGATAAAAGTTAACATAACTGAAGGCAAAGCGAAGTTTAGAGTTTGTAAAAAATGCGGACAGACGATAGCCTAAGGAGGATTTGATATGAGCGGTAAAACTGATTACAAACCAAGGCTGATGAAGCTATATGAGGAAAAGATTGTAAAATCCATGATGAATGATCTTTCTGCTAAATCTCCAATGGCTGTTCCAAAGCTTGAAAAGATAGTTATAAGCATGGGGGTTAATGAAGCCAGAGAAGATATCAAACAGCTTGAGTTAGCAAAGGAGGAACTCGCTTTGATAACCGGACAGGCTCCTCAGATTAAAAGGGCAAAGAAATCTATTTCCAACTTTAAGCTGAGGCAGGGAATGCCGATAGCGCTTAAAGTTACATTAAGAGGGTGGAAGATGTATGAATTTTTAGATAGATTTATTTCTCTGGCAGCTCCTAAGATAAGAGATTTTGCAGGTTTTGATGTTAATAAATTTGATGGTCATGGATCATATAACGTAGGATTAAAAGATCATTTTATATTTCCAGAGATAAATCAAGAAAAATCTCCAAAATCAAGAGGTTTAAATGTAACGATTGTTACTAATTCAAGAAAAGATGAGACGGCAAAAAAATTATTAGATTATTTTGGATTTCCTTTTAAGGAAGCAAAAAAATAAGGAGTGATATATGGCTACATATGCACAAATGGCGAAAGCCAGAAAGCAACCAAAGTTTTCGACGAGATATAGGAACAGATGTCAGATATGCGGCAGGCCTAGAGGATATTATAGAGACTTCGGGCTTTGCAGGATATGTTTGAGAAAAATGGCTCATGAAGGGCTTATCCCTGGACTAAAAAAAGCGAGCTGGTAAAAGGAGGAGTAATGGATAGTTTGTCTAATATGCTTGTAGCGATACAAAATGCTTCTATGAGATTTAAGGAAAAGGTAGATGTTAATTATTCAAAGCTTATCGTCAGTGTCCTTGATGTCTTAAAACAAGAGGGTTTTATTTCTGGTTATAAAGTTATAAAAGATTCACAGAACAAGCAGTTTATAAGAGTCAATCTGAAATATACTGCTAATAGAACCCCTGTGTTTGGAGGATTTCAGAGAGTTTCAAAATCTTCAAAACGAATTTATAGAGGATATAATGAGTTTCCTAGAGTAAAAAAATCATTTGGAATCAATATAGTATCCACATCAAAAGGAGTAATGAGTTCTGTGGTGGCTAAGAAAGAGAAAATAGGCGGAGAAATCCTTTGCCAGGTATGGTGATTTTAAAAGGAGATATTATGAGCAAGATTGGTAATAAACCTGTAAAAATAGCAGATGGAGTGAAAGTTAATTTAAACGGAAAAGAACTTCATTTTGAGGGAAAAGCAGGCAAATTATCGTTGCCTGTTTATGATGGGCTTTCTGTTGATATAAAGGATGGATTAATATTTGTGAAGAAAGAAAAAAATGACGCAAATGCTCTTCATGGAACAATGAGAGCAAAAATACAAAACGCGGTTTTAGGTGTAAGCGAGGGATTTAAAAAGACTCTTGAAATATCTGGAGTCGGTTTTAGAGCGCAGAGTGATGGTAAGAAGATAACAATGCAATTGGGATTTTCTCACCCGGTTTCAGTTGATATCCCTTCAGGGATAAAAGTTGAAATAGCAGGCAAGGAACAGAATATAATTAATGTTTATGGAATAGATAAAGAGCTGGTTGGAAATTTTGCCGATAGAATCAAGAAATTGAAACTGCCTGAGCCTTATAAAGGAAGCGGGATAAAATATCAAAACGAAAGGATTTTAAGGAAAGCCGGTAAAGCGGCAGCAGGATCTGCCACAGGTGGAGCAAAGAAATAATAGAGGTGGAATATGATAACTAAAAACCAGAGATATAATTTAAGGAAAGAAAGAACCAGAAAAAAACTTTTTAAAAATGGGATAAACAAACCGAGGCTAAGCGTCAAAAAAAGTAATAGATATGTTTATGCTCAGGTTATTGATGATTTGAAAGGAATTACTCTGGCTTATGCGTCAACATTGGAGTCTGAACTTTTAAAGAAGATAAAGAGTTTAAATAAATCGGCAAAAAGTATTGATGCTTGTAAGATACTTGGCGAGGTCATAGCCAAAAGAGCTCTTGAAAAGGGTGTTAAAGAGATAGTTTTTGATAGGGGTGGAAGTATATTCCATGGAAGGATAAAAGCTGTGGCTGATGCTGCCAGAGATGTGGGTTTAAAATTTTAAAAGGAGAAAAAAATGATAGTTAAAAATCAAAAAAAATTAAAAACTGAAAAAGAGATTGTAGAAATTACTGAAAAAGATGGAGAGTTTGTTGAGGTAAAAGACGAATCACAAGAAGAAAAATCTATAGTTATAGCGGTAAATAGAGTTTCTAAAGTTGTGAAGGGCGGAAAAAGGTTGTCTTTCAATGCTATTGTGGCAGTTGGAAATGGTAATGGAAAAGTTGGTGTTGGCGTTGGAAAAGCAAAAGAGGTACAGGATGCAATAGCAAAAGCCATAACTCTGGCTAAAAAGGATATGATAACCTTTCCTTTAAAAGGTGGGACGATACCTCATGAAGTAGAGGCTAAATTTTGTTCAGGATATATCTGGATGAAACCAGCCATTGAAGGAACCGGGCTTATAGCTGGTGGAGCTGCAAGAAGTGTTCTTGAGGTTGCAGGTGTAAGAAATATATTGACTAAAAATTTAGGTTCCACAAATACATTTAATTCCGCATATGCCACCATTGAAGCACTTAAAAAATTGAAGACTCCTGAGGAAGTAAAAGATCTAAGGAAATAGAGGGAGGTTTTTTATGATAAAGATAAATGATTTAAAACCCAAATATGGATCCACTCACAGCAAAAAAAGACTTGGGACCGGACAGGGTTCTGGCCATGGACAGACTTCAACAAGAGGACAAAAAGGGCAGAGTTCAAGGAGTGGTGATCCTAAAAGGGTTGGTTTTGAAGGTGGACAGATGCCGCTTTTAAGAAGATTGCCTAAGAGAGGTTTTAATAATAATTTTTTTAAAACAAAATATGAATTTGTGAATGTTTCTACTCTTGATAAAAAATTTAATAATGGTGATGAGGTAAATCCCCAGATTATGTTTGAAAAAGGTATAATTAATAATATTTCAGCGGTAAAAATACTTGGGGATGGGGAAATCAAAAAAAATCTTAATGTATGGGCCCATTCTTTTTCTGCTTCTGCAAAAGAAAAAATAGAAAAAAATGGAGGAAAAGCTAATATAATTGAACCTAAAAAACAGTTAAAAGATAACAACAAATAGGGGAAGAGGATTATATGCAAACTGAAAATATAGGCAATATATTTAAGTCTAAAGATCTTGCCAACAAAGTTATATTTGTACTAATCGCCATTGCTGCTTATAGAGTTGGCGCCTCAATACCTATTCCCGGGGTTAATCCCAGCGCATTAAAGGCACTTTTTGAAGCAAACAAAGGTGGAATTTTAGGTTTTCTTGATATTTTTTCTGGAGGCGCTCTTGGGAGACTTTCAATTTTTTCTCTTGGGGTTATGCCATATATAAACGCATCTATTATAATGAGCCTTGTTCAGGGGTCGCATATATTTCCATATATAGAAAGATTATCAAAAGAGGGGGAGACTGGAAGAAGAAAAATAACACAAATAACAAGGCTTTTTACACTTTTGCTTGCAGGAGTTCAGTCTTTTGGTTTAAGTATGGCATTAAATCATATGCCTGTTCCTGGCGGAATGCCAATAGTATATAATCCAGATTTTTTCTTTTATCTTACAGCTATTTTATCAATGACAACTGGAACAATTCTAATTATGTGGATAGGGGAGCAGATAACTGAAAGAGGAATTGGAAACGGTATATCTCTTATAATATTTACGGGAATAGTGGATAGATTGCCAAAAGCGATAATGGATATGTTTAAACTTGTTCAACTTGAGGAAATTAGTCTACTTTCCGCCCTTTTGATACTTGGATTAGTAGTTGTTATAATGGCTTTTGTAGTATGGCTTGAAACTGCGCAAAGGAAGATTCCTGTTCAATATGCTCAAAGGATGGTTGGCAGGAAAATGTATGGTGGTGTTTCAACCTTTTTGCCACTTAAAGTAGATCAGTCTGGAGTTATAGCTGTAATATTTGCGGTTTCCTTTATGACACTTCCATATACTATAACCACATTTAACCCAAATTCGCAGATTGCCCAGAAGATTATGGCTTATATGAACCATTCAAGTCTTCTCTATCAATTTATTTATATGGCTCTTATAATATTTTTCTGTTATTTTTATAATTCTGTTGCAATTAATCCAAAAGACCTTGCAGAGAATATGAAAAAGTGGGGAGGATTTATCCCTGGCATAAGACCAGGGGAAGCTACCGCGAAATATATTGAAGATATTCTTAGCAGAATTACTCTTGGTGGAGCGCTTGCGGTTTCATTTATTGCTATACTTCCAGATTACCTTAAATCAAAGTTTGCTGTTCCTTTCTATTTTGGTGGCACTTCGCTTTTGATTGTAGTCGGAGTGGCTCTTGACACTATAGCCCAGCTTGAAGCGCATCTTTTAATGAGAAATTATGAGGGGTTATATAAGAATAAAAAAATACAGGGAAGATGGTTTAACGTTGGAAAATAGTTCTATAACATTTCAAGGTATTTAATGTAGGCTGCCTAATAATTTTTATTGAGGGGGTTTTGAATGAATATAATTTTTTTAGGATATCCAGGATCTGGTAAGGGCACTCAAGCAAAACTTCTTGTTTCAAACAGGAAATTTACTCATTTATCGACAGGGGATTTATTTAGAGATGAGATATCAAAAAAAACTTTGCTTGGTGAAAAAGTTAAATCATACATAAACAGTGGCAAGCTTGTTCCCGATAATGTAGTGCTTGAAGTAATAGAAAATAAAATAAAAAATATATCAGACAATATTCTTTTTGACGGTTTTCCAAGAACAGTAGAACAGGCAGATGGTCTTGAAAAATTAATGATGAGATTATCAAAGAATATAGATAAAGTTTTCTTTTTTGATATTGATGAAAAAAAAGTTATTTCAAGGATAGTTGCAAGAAGAAGCTGTCCTAAATGCGGAAGAATTTACAACCTTATAACAGACCCACCAAAAAACGATGAGAATTGTGATAATTGTGGTGTAAAACTTATTCAAAGAGAAGATGATAAAGAAGATGTTGTTTTAAAGAGGATAGAGGTTTATAAGGCTCTTACTGCTCCTTTGATTTCTTATTATAAAGCTCAGGGAATCTTTGTAATTCTGGATGCTTCAAAAAGCGTTGATGAAATATACGAACAGATAGTAAAATATCTTAATTGATGATAGATATAAAAAATGAGAGTCAACTGAATCTTATAAGAAAGGCATCTCAGATTGTCGCCGAAACCCTTAAACTTGTTAAAGAAAACGCCAGAGCTGGGGTTTCAACTGCTTATCTTGATGAGATAGCTTATAAAAATATAACAAAAAACAAGGCTAAACCTGCTTTTTTGGGGTATCATGGATATCCGAAAACTGCATGCATATCTATAAATGAGGAAGTAATTCACGGAATACCTTCCGATAAAAAAATAATTAAAGAAGGGGATGTTGTAAGTGTTGATCTTGGGGCTGTTTATGAGGATTATTATGGGGATGCGGCTATCACATTTATTGTAGGAAAACCAAAAAAGAAGGAGCATATAAGATTGATAGAAGTATGTGAAAAAGCTCTTTATGAAGGGCTTAATGTTTTAAAAGATGGTGTAATGCTTGGAGATGTTTCATATGCTATTGGCTCATATGTTTTTAAGAACAAAATGGATGTTTTAAGGGATTTTACAGGTCACGGGATAGGAAGAAATCTTCATGAGGATCCTGTAATATTCAACTATGGTCTTAAAAATACAGGACATATTTTAAGAGAGGGAATGACACTTGCAATAGAGCCTATGATTACGCTTGGCAGATCAGATGTAAAAATTAAGGAAGATGGATGGACTGTTGTTACGGTTGATGGATCGTATTCTGCTCATTTTGAACATACTGTATGCGTTAAAAAAAATGGTTTTGAGATATTAAGTATGGTTCCTTAATTTTAAAAAAGACATATATATGATGAAAACAAAATATAAAAAAAATATATCACACAAAGTAGAGAGAGTTTTAAAAATTGTCAGTATGGCATATCGCGGGAGGCTTAAAAAAGCAGGGAATCTTGCAAAAGAGTTTGGTGTTTCAGTAAGAACAATACAAAGAGATTTTAATGATATAAGAAAAGAGATTAACAATTTTGACGAACTTATGCCTGAAAATTATACTGGCAAAAGTGATATTGCTATGGTAAAAAATATGTTTCTCAATTTTTCAAAAGCGTTTGGATCTGATATATATGAAGCTGCAAAATCTATTTTAGGATCAAAAAGTGAAAGAACTCTTGAGATTATATCTCTTTTTCCAAAAATAAAAAGCGACAGCCCAAATTATAAAAAATATATAGCCAAAGTGAAAGAAGCGGTTGAATTAAGCAAGAAGATAAGACTCTGGTATTCCAAAAACGGTCAAAAAAAAGAATATGAACTGGATGTTTGTCCAGTTTCAGTGGTTTATTATGATGGGTTTCTTTATCTTTTATGTTATTGTGGCTATGATCAGACAAATATAAGAACATATAGATTTGATAGAATTTTTAAGATGGAAGTTCTTGATGAAAGTTTTGTTTGTAGTTTTGATCGAAATTTTATATCAAATATTTCTAGTGTATGGGGTATAACTGGAGATAGTAATCTTATTAAAGTTAAGATCAGGGCTTATGATTGGGCAAAGGATTTTTTCCTTAATTTTGATGTTATGAGAGATCAGAAATCTATAGATAAGAAAGATTTTGTTGAGGTAAGTGGAAAGGTAGCAAATATAAACGAGATAGTGCCTTATATTCTCAAATTTATGCCAAAGGTTTGTATAGTCGAAAATGAAATTCTAAAAAAAGAGATAAACTCAAGAGTAAAGGAGTACATAGACAAATATGGGAAATGAGTTTTTTAAGGAGTTTTTATCAATCCATGATAGATATAGATTTGAGATTAAAATTAATCTGGATGAAGATATATCAGGTGGAGTTCATAAAATAGAATATTATTTCTTTTTACCGGCATCTCTTAATATCTCCCATTACACATATGATAAAAATCAGTTTTATTCTTCGCTTCAAAGATATATAAGATACCAGAGTCCAGAGATGGGGGTTGAAGATACTTTTAAATCTTCCAATCAACTTTCGCCATATAATAAAACTATCAATTTACTTGATATGTTAAAGGATTCACCTACAAATAAATTTCTGATAGAAACAGCAGTGGACGAAATTAAACTAATTGGCAGCATTATCAAAGCGGAGGTAAATAAGACTTATTCTTGTATTTCTGCTTTGGCGTCTCGAGATGATGTTATAAAAGCCTCAAATCACTTAATTTCAATCTCAGATATAATTTTGTCTGGAATGATGGAATTAAAAAAGAAAATTTCTTCATTTAATTACGAAAGCAAAATTATAGATAGTTTTAGATATCTTGATGAGTATATAACTATGCTGGAGCTTGAAACTTTTATTAATATCATAAAATTATACAATAATCAGCTTCCAGATGAAATCTCTGGAAAAATCCAGAAAAAAATAGAGGAACTGGATAATTATAGAAAGATAGAAAAATTTTTGTGTTTTTGCGAAGACAATGCTGATTTTTTTTTATATTACAGGGGTCTTCTTAAAAAATTTATATCAAGCTGCTTGTTCTTAAAATCAGAACCTACATTTAACCTTTACAATCATATTATTTCGGGGGTGGCAAGCGCCACTGCTATGTTATTTGCCATAATAGTTATGATATATGCTCAGATAAAATATTCAGTTACAAGTCTGATATTTATAATAATAGCGGTTATAAGTTATGTTTTTAAGGATAGAATAAAAGAATTTGTCAAGATTATGTTTTCTAAAAAAGCCGTGAACTTTATATTTGATAGAAAAATAAAAATAACCGAGCCAGTTCATGATATAAGAATAGGTTATATCAAAGAATCTTTTGCCATACTTTCCGCGTCAAGCGTAAATGAAGAAATAATAAATGTAAGAAATAATGATAATGTGGATATAATAGATGAAGATGCCAAGATTGAGGTTGTGCTTAAATACAAGAAGGAGATAAAGTTAAATTACGATATCATAAAAAAATACCATACAAGGCGTAAAAAACTTTTAACGATAATAAGATTTTCTATATCAGATTTTCTTAAACATACAGATGATGATGAGGTTGTTTACAATGTTCTTAAAGATGGAAATATTAAATCCGTAAAAGCGAAAAGAACGTATCATATGAATGTTGTGGTAAAATATTTTTCAAAAAAACTTGATGCAGTATATGAAAGATATAGGATAATATTCAATAGAAGTGGTATAATAAAGGTAGAGAGGATGACGTAGGTATGGAAATAGAAGGAATAGGAATAATTGGAGCCAATAAACAAACAGCAATTTTTGCTCATAAACTTGCGTTAAAAGGTTTTCAGGTCAGAATTTACGATAGTTTTAAAGATAGTCTTAATCTACTTATGTCCAGGCTTAAATGGTCGCTTGAGCGCCAAGGTAAGTTAGAAGCCCTATCAAATGTTGAAGCGATACAGGATTATTCCAAATTTAAAGGGGCTGATTTGATAATAGAAACTTTAAACAAAACATTTGAGGAAAGATATCTCTATTTTTCCAAGATTCTTAAAGAAGTTGACAATAACTGCATAATAGCGATTAATTCATCTATACCTATTATAAGCAGTTTTGAGAAAATTCCATTTCTTCCAGCTGAAAGGGTTGTTGGGATAAATTTTTCTATGGTTTTCCCCTATTCCATAATAGAGATTGCAAAAACTCAGTATACAGAACTATCTTTAATAGAAAGGATAGCCTCTTTTATAGATCGGCTTGGTTCAAAGTATGTAATAATAAGCGATAAACCAGGCGGAATATTGATGAGATTAAACAGGATATATATTAATTCAGCATTTACCACTCTTTTTAGAGGTAAGGGATTTCCGAATGAGATAGATTCAGCAATAAAGGAATTAACCGGATCAAGTTATGGTCCATTTGAGTTTGTGGATATACTCGGGATAGATTATGATTATAATTCATCTTTGAGCATTTATGAAATGCTTGGTAAAAGAGAACTATATCCGCATGAACTTGAACTCAAACTTTTACAATATGGACAATTGGGCAAAAAATCAAATCTTGGAATTTATATATATGAAGATGGAAATATAGTTGGAGAAAATCCTATACTGCCAAACATAATTAAATATCTTGGGCTTAAGAAAGTTGATAACAAAGAAATTTTTTCGGATATAATGATCCCAATTCTTAATGAAGCTAAAGAGATAGCAAAAGAAATAATGGTTGGAGAGCAGGATATAGAGAATGTTACTAAATTTAATTTTGGATGGAGTTCTGGAATATTTGGGATGCTAAAAAAATACCCTGATTTATTTGTTGTGAAGGAAAAATCAGAATTTGATAATTTAGATACTTTTTAAAAAATATTTTCTAGACGTAAATGAATATTAAAATAAAAAATTGACAAAATTTAATTTTTTTATATAATTTAGTATATGACAATGATACCAAAAGAAGTTTTCCTGACCAAAGGTATAGGAAGACATAAAGAAAAACTTGCAAGTTTCGAAGAATCGCTTAGAGATGCTCAGATAGCGAGGTTTAATCTTGTTCATGTTTCAAGCATTCTTCCTCCCAACTGTAAACTGATATCCAGACAGAAGGGACTTTCCAAACTAAAAAGCGGGCAGATTGTTCACTGCGTTATGAGTAGAAATTCTGTCAACGAAAATCATAGGCTGATAGCTGCATCTATCGGAATGGCAGTGCCAAAAGATAGAAATCATTACGGGTATATCTCAGAGCATCACTCTTTTGGCGAAACGGATGAACAAACCGGGGAATATGCTGAGGATCTTGCAGCTTTAATGCTTTCCACAATTCAGGGGATAGAGTTTGCTCAAGATACTACATGGGACCAGAAGGAAGAGATATGGAAGATGAGTGGAAAGATAGTCAGAACTATGAATATAACGCAATCCGCCATAGGAGTTAGCGGGATGTGGACAACTGTCGTTGCTGCTGCTGTTTTTGTCTTTTAATTTTAAAAACCTAAATAAAATATAACAAGTTATATTATGGAAACTTGCTTTTTTCTCAAAAAAGGAAAGGATCAGTTTGTTTTTGATTCTAAAATAAAACCTGAGTCAGCTAAGTTTTTGATAATTCCAGTTCCTTATGAACAGACAACTTCCTATGGAAAAGGAACAAAATATGGACCACAGGAAATAATAAAAGCATCTTCTCAGCTTGAGTTATGGGATGAGGAATTAAAAGAAGATGTTTATAAAGTTGGAATCTTTACTGCTGAAGCTTTAAAATTTACCAATAATGAAAAATTATTTTTTAAAAAGATCGGAGATTATGTAAATAATCTTTTAAGGGTGTACAAAGGATTTCCAATATTTTTAGGTGGTGAGCATAGTATAACTCAGGGACTAATACCTCCTTTTGCTCAAAAATACGATAACCTTTCAATTTTACATTTTGATGCTCATGCTGATTTAAGGTCTGAATATGAAGGAAGCGTTCACAGTCATGCCTGTGCTCTTTATCCAGCATCTTTAAGATTAAAGGTTGTTCAAATAGGGATAAGAAGTGTTGCAAGCGAAGAAAAACATTTAATAAATAAAGGCAATGTGAAAACTTTTTTGATGCATGAAAATTTAGATATTAAAACGCTTAAAAGAAAAATAATAAATGATCTTGGTGAAAATGTTTATCTTACAATTGACGTAGATGGTTTTGATCCTTCAATTATGCCGGCTACCGGAACTCCTCAGCCAGGTGGCTTTATGTGGTATGATGCTCTTGAAATTTTTAAAGAGATTATTTTCAAAAAAAATGTTGTTGGATTTGATGTTGTTGAAGTCAGCCCTGTTAAAAATTCTATTATCACTGAATTTAACGCCGCAAAGTTAATATATCGTTTGATTGGATATATATCCAGAAAAAGAAAATATATTTGAAAAGAATAATTAACAATAATTTTGTATTATATTTTTATGAAAAAGCAAATTCTTTTATTTTTTATTTTTTTTATTCCTGTTTTCGCCTATCCACGGCCGCATACCAACAAAACAGATCAGATAATAGTTAAGTTAAAGAAGAAGATAAGTTTAAGCTTTTTTAACGAGAAGTTAAAAAAAATAGATGTTAGTCAGAGAAAAGGGCTTAAGATTCAAAGGGAGTTTGACACAGATAAATATATAATAAAACTAAATGGAAGGAAAAATTATTTAGAGATAGAAGAGATAATAAATGAATTAAAAAAAGAATTTGAAATAGAATATGCCGAACCTGATAAAATAGCTTATCCTCTATTAATACCAAATGATTATGGCTTTCAATGGCATTATAAAAGCACTTCTACTGAAATTGGCGCAATAAACTTGCCTCAGGCCTGGGATATTACAACAGGATCAACATCTACAATTGTCGCAGTCCTTGATACTGGAATACTTCCTCACGAAGATTTATCCAGTTCAAAGATTCTTGGTGGTTATGACATGATATCTAATTCTGATTGGGCAAGGGATGGTAATGGATATGATTCAAATCCACGTGATGAAGGTGACTGGCTTGACGCTAATGATCAAGATTGTGGCGATGGAGAATTTCATTGAAGCACATGGCATGGACTTCATGTAACTTCTATTGGAACTGAAATTAATCTTGGCAGCCTTATTTTGGGCTATGCCATTAGGTTCCCTGAGGTTTTTGGCAACAACATGCAACGATTTTCTATAACATATTTTTTTGGCTCCTTTAAAGAAAGTCACAAAAAGACTCCAACAAAAACTTTACCTAAGAATTATCGGATAGAAAAAAAAGATAAAAAGAAAACAAACGAATTGGATGGGATAATCATATTTTAAGTCTCCTTAAAAAATGAAATTTGCTAAATATTTTTATCATTTTTGGACTTTTTTATTGGTGGTGATATTTCAAAAATGATAAAATAGAATTATGGAAATTGCTTATGAAGTTAAAAACGGACTTTATCTTAATATAACAAATAGATGTCCTAACTCCTGTACCTTTTGCATGAAATTTAAAGGTCATATGAATTATATGAAATATAACTTAAAGCTTTTAAAAGAGCCTGATTATGATCCAATTAAAAAAGATATTGAAGATCATTTTTCCAGAAAAAAATATGATGAGATTGTTTTTTGCGGTTATGGAGAACCAACAATGAGGTTCGATTTGATTAAAGATGTTGCAAAATCTATAAGAGAGGGAAAATTTAATAATGTTCCTGTTAATATAAGGATAAGAATTAACACAAATGGGCTTGGCAATCTTATAAATAAGAGAGATATAACAACTGAGATGAAAGGTTTAATTGATGCTCTTCATATAAGTGTTAATACGGTTAATCCAAAGCAGTGGATTGAGATAATGAGACCATTAAAAGAATTTAAAGAAAATGGTTTTGCTGCGGTTATTGATTTTGTAAAAAGCGCTAAAGATAATGTTAATGAGGTTGTTGTTACCGCTGTGGATTTGAAAGAGGTTGATATACAGGCGGTTATGCGTTTTGCCAGATCACTGGGGGTTAATTTTAGGTTAAGGCCTTTTATTGAATTATGAGAGAATTTGAAAGGAAAGATTATTTGATAATAATAGTTGTTGTCCTATTCTTTTTTCTTGTAATTCCAGTGACTGTTTTTAAGAAAATTTTTTTAGAATATTTCTCATTTCTTGATAAATGGGCTGAAAAGCCGATGAGTTTTGTAAAAAAACAGGTGATTTCAAGAATACCTCAGGGAAGAGGAGCAGGGCAGGGAGATTTAAAACTTCCTGATTTTAAATTTGTTAAGTTTGAGTTAGAAATATCAAATGCAAAAGAGATATCAATAATTGCTGATTTTAATAAATGGAATTCTTCATACAGTTCTCTAAAGAAAGAAAAAGGCAATAAATGGAGTATTGAACTTCCGTTGATAAAAGGGAGATATAGATATGTTTTTTTAGTTGATGGGAAAGAAACTCTTGATCCTTTAAATCCGAATGTTGAATTTTATGAGGGAAGGAAAGTATCTGTTGTGGAGGTTAAGTGAGTATTTTTCTTGCATTTTTACTTTTTATCTCTTTTAACGCAAATGCTAAGGAATATAAATCTATTTTATGGATTACTAATTCGACCTCCGATATTATGGAAATAGAGGCTTTTAAGGATGAAAAAAAACTTGATTTTAATTTTACTCTTTTGACATCTTTAAAAACTGATGTTACATCTTTTTATAATATTGAAGTTGTGGATAATTTATTTAATTTTTATCCGATTGATGCAGTTTTTTTCCCGACAGCTTATTCTTTTAAAGGAATTATAGGATATAACGATAATTCAGTTTTTTTCCCGGTATTGTTTGATTATTACCAAAATCTTTTAAATACTTCAAAAAAAACTGGATTGTTTATATCCAGTGGCAGGTTGAAAGAAACGGAAGCTTTGCTGGCAAGATCTTATAATTATGAGTGGCTTGCGGGAGGGATCTCAAGTCAATCAATTTCTGGCGTTGTGTGTGTTAGTAGTTTCCCTGTTGTCATTTTTGATATAATTAGATCAACCGATGAGTTTTATTCGTCAAAAAACAATTTTATTCTGATCAACGATTATAAGGGTGGTTCGTCTGTTGGTTTATTGAAAACCATTTTTGAGGATAAGAATTTTGAGTTTATCTCTGTTAGAGATGGTATAAAAAAATCTGATTGTATGGTTGAATATAATAATGAGATGAATTTTAGTCCTATCATTGATTATTCTGATTTTGAAGAAAAAGAAAATATGATGAATTATCTTAATTACCTGATTTTAATAACCAGAGATATTTCAAAATACCAAAAGTCGTTTACTCCGCAAATATTTGGAATGTATAAAGAGCTTTTTGAATATTTTAATCCAGATCTAATTGAAAAAGAAGATGCTGAGGAAAACATAAGAGATATTACCAACAATATTTATATGAGTCTGGGAGTGGAGACCCCGTATTTTGTTTATTCAGATTTTTTAAAAATTCCAAATTTAAAAAATTATATAAAGGAAGTCGGAAAAGATTCAGTATCGTTTTTTTCTATTTCCACCCAGAGAATCAAATCTTTTTCTATTGAAAAATCAAGTGGAAATCTTGTTTTTATTATCGATTTATCGTCGAACGCAGCGGAGGGAGAATATCATATATATATAGACATAAATCAAAGGAGAAATGCCGGGTTGGAATCGGTTATTGGAAAAAATGAAAAATTAGATAGTAACTACGGTTGGGAGTATGCTCTTATAATCAAAGATAAAAAGGTTATTTCATATAAAGCAGCTTTAAAATCATATAACGTATTTAAAAAATATAACTTTAAACAGGAAGATGAAAAGATTTATTTTGAAGTAAATGAAAACGATTTTCCGGGCAATTTCTTGAAATGGAATTATTTTGTCTTAAATTATGACGGCGATGATCTTATTGGTGGGGTATTTGAGCGTAGCGGATTGATATTTCTTTATCCTGCTGATTGATTTGATTATTTGATGTTTTTTTGCTATTCTAATTCTTATGATATATCTTCTTGTTTCAATAATATTTTTCCTTCTAATAATACTTTTTATAGTTCTAAATCGTTTATACCATTTAAAATTGATTTCTCTTAAATTGAAAAAACCTTCAGATTCTAATTTTAAAAAGATATGGTCTAAATTTGATGAGCTTTTACTTGATATGATAACAATTCATAATTATGGGATAAATGGAGTTCCAAGCGGACAGGAGGGAGAATTTTATAAAATGGCTGTTGAAAAAGCATGTGATGTGGTTAACTCTGAACGGGGATCTATAATGATATATGATAAGGATGAAAATATTTTGCGCATTACCGCTAGCTGTGGCATAAGCGATGAACTTGTAAAAACTGTTAAGCTTAAACCGGGTGAGGGAATAGCGGGAAGGGCTTTTGGAAAAGGTGAAATAATCTTTGTGACCAATCCACAAAAAAACCCTGATTACGATAGATTTCTTGGATATGATGAACAAACAGAGCCGTTTGTCTCTATCCCACTAAAAATAAAAGGAAATCCTATAGGCGTTCTTAATATTCATCTACCAAAAGGCAAAAATAGTTTTTCAGACTGGGAACTTAAATTTCTTACTATACTTGCAGACGAAATATCGGTGATGGCAGAAAATATAAGTTTATATCAAAGCATAGAAAAATTTTATATACAACTTGTTGAGACCCTTGCAAGGATAATAGACGCAAAAGACGCTTATACTTCTGATCATGCTACCAGAGCTAGAGAAAGAGCGTCAAAACTTGCTTTAAAATTAAACATTCCGCAAAGCATGATAAGGACTATAGAATATGCCGCTCTTCTTCATGATATGGGCAAGATAGGGATAGATGAAAAGATAATTACAAAACCTGGCAAACTTACAGATGAAGAGTATCGTCAAATGAAAAAGCACCCTGAAATAGCATATCAGATACTTTCTCCCATTGAGTTTCTTTCTCCAGTCTCTAAGATAGTTTTATATCATCATGAATGGTATAATGGCATGGGATATCCAGATGGGCTTAAAGGTGAAGAAATTCCGCTTGGTTCCAGAATTGTCAGCGTTATAGATGCATGGGACGCAATGACTTCTGACAGACCATATAGAAAAGCACTTTCTAAAGAGACAGCCATTGCTGAACTAAAGAAAGGAGCTGGCATACAGTTTGATCCTAAGGTGGTTGAATCTTTTATCGAGCTTCTTGATGAAGAAGATTTAAGCAGGTAAAAACAGTGCTTTATATAATCTCAACGCCAATAGGAAATTTCAAAGACATAACATTTAGAGCTCTTGAGGCTATTAAAGATTGCGATTGTATTTTTTGTGAGAATACATCTCAGACTTTAAAGCTTCTGACTCATTATGGAATCTCAAAACCTATATTTCATTATAATGACCATAATCTAAAATGCGTGGAAAAAATACGGAATTTTCTGGATAATGGTAAAAAAGTGGCTCTTATTTCTGACGGTGGTATGCCAAATATCTCCGATCCGGGTTTTATGGCGATAAGATATGCCAGAGAAAGAGGAATAAAAGTAGAAATATTTGGTGGTCCAACTGCTGTAATAAACGCTGTGGCTGGAAGTGGATTTGATGCAAGTAATTTTGTTTTTCTTGGTTTTTTACCAAGGTCTGACTCAAAGTTGCTTAGAAAACTTGAAAAAGCTTTTTTGCTTAACTGTCCGGTAATTGTCTATGAGTCTCCTAACAGGGTTGTCTCATTACTTAAATTTGTTATGGAAAAAATAGGTGATATAGAAGTTTGCGTAATGAGAGAAATGACAAAAATTTATGAGGAATGTTTTTGGGGTAATATTTCAGAGGTTTTAAGAAAACTTAAAAGTAAAGATATTATTAAAGGAGAGATTACAATAGTTTTTAAAAAAGATTTAAAAGTCATAGAAACTAATGTAAAAAAAATTGGTTTTGTATGTACTGGAAATACTTGTAGGAGTGTTATGGCTCATTATTATGCTGAAGCTAAGGCAAAAGAAATGGGAATAAAAATATCTATATCATCTGCTGGAATTATGGCGGCGGATAAAAATTATACTTGTGATATGACGATTAAAATACTTGAAAAGGAAGGTATAAAATTCTCACATTTTCCAAGACAAATAGATAGGGATTTTATAGAATCAAATGATATGATATTTGTTATGACAAGAAAACATATGGAAGTATTGAATGCCCTGTTTCCTGAATATAGCTTCAAAATTTTTCTTTTGCTTCAGTATGCTGGTTTTGGTAATAGTGATATATATGATCCTTTTGGTAAACCTTATTATGAATATGAGCTTGTATTCAAGCAGATAAAGAAGTCTGTTGATTTTATACTGGAAAAAATGTTAAAAAAAACTTAATAAAATTTATAAAATGTAAGTGTAGGAGTGTTTTGTTAAAAAGCAGATTTTATGGAGGTATATTATGTATGAAGAGGTAAAAAAAATTGATCCTGAAATTTATGGGGCTATAAGGGGTGAATTATCAAGACAGCAGGATAAACTTGAGCTGATTGCCTCGGAAAATTATACATCAAAAGCAGTTCTTGAGGCTCTTGGTAGTGTATTGACTAATAAGTATGCTGAAGGATATCCGGGAAAAAGATATTATGGTGGGTGTGAGTGGGTTGATATAGCTGAGAATCTTGCTATTAAAAGAGCTAAAGAATTATTTAAAGCTGAACATGCGAATGTTCAACCTCATAGTGGAACTCAGGCGAATATAACAGCGTATCTTTCTTTAATAGGACCTGGAGATACTGTTATGGGATTAAATCTCTCTCACGGTGGGCATCTTTCTCATGGTCATCCTTTGAATTTTTCAGGAAGATATTTCAAGATAGTAAATATAAATGTAAATAGAGAAACAGAGTTAATAGATTACCAGGAGATGGAAAAGACCATTGAAAAAGAAAGACCAAAACTTATTATGGCTGGAGCGTCAAACTATTCAAGAGTATGGGATTGGAAAAGGATAAAGCAGATGGCAGATAACTGGAAATGCTATCTGGTTTGCGATATAGCTCATTATGCTGGGCTTATAGCGGCAGGGCTTTACCCTTCTCCTGTTGAGTATGCCGATATAGTTACCACAACAACACATAAAACATTAAGAGGACCAAGAGGTGGCTTGATAGTTTCCAAAAAAGTTTACGCTAAATCCATAGACAGAACTAATTTCCCGGGGAATCAAGGTGGCCCGCTTATGCATGTTATTGCTGCAAAAGCTGTGTGTTTTGGCGAGGCGCTTAAACCTGAGTTTGTTGAGTATCAAAAACAGGTAATCTCCAACGCAAAAAAATTAGCTAAGGAACTTGAAAATAGGGGATACAGGATAGTATCAGGTGGTACTGATTCTCATTTATTTTCAGTTGACTTGCGATCCAAAAACATAACAGGCAAAGATGCGGAAATAGCGCTTGACAAAGCTGGAATAACAGTAAATAAAAATACCATTCCATATGATCCACAACCACCGCTTGTTACAAGCGGAATAAGGGTTGGCACACCAGCTATAACCACCCGTGGAATGAAAGAAAAGGAGATGGAGGAAGTGGCAGAGTATATTAATGATGCCATACTTCATCACTTAGATGATTCATACCTTAAATCCCTGAGTGAAAAAGTTAAAAAGCTTACTCAAAGATTTCCTATTTATAGCGATTTTTAATCTGGATATGATAGAATAATATATATGCCGTCAAAAGTTCTTATAGTAGACGATGACGCCCATCTAAGAGATACCTTACATGATTTACTTGAAATGGAGGGATATGAGGTTTTTGAAGCCTCAAATGGATCTGAAGCTATGAGCCTTGTGGCTTCCGATTTCTATCACATTATATTAATGGATTTTAACCTTACGGATAAAACCGGCATAGAGGTAATAAAAGATATAAGGAAGCTCAATAAAGACAGCCAGATATTAATGATGACAGCCCATGCCTCTCTTGATACCGCACTAAGAGCCATTCAAGAGTCAGTTTATGATTTTTTAGTAAAGCCGGTAGACTTTACTTATCTAAAAAATGCAATAAGACGAGCTGAGGATAAATTAAGGCT
Source organism: Elusimicrobiota bacterium (assembly GCA_036574205.1). Lineage (GTDB taxonomy): Bacteria > Elusimicrobiota > Elusimicrobia > Elusimicrobiales > UBA9959 > JAAYVG01. Next base: position 24,550 of record JAINCQ010000010.1, read on the forward strand.
TGAACAGGAAAATAGAAGATTACTTAGTGTTTTAAAAGAGCAAAACAGAGAGCTTGATAGATTAAACAACATGAAATCCAAGTTTCTTTCAATGGCAAGCCATGATCTATCAAACGCTCTTATGACACTTCAAATAAGTTTTGAGATGCTTGCAACTTCAATAAAAGAACCGACAGAAGACCAGAAAAAAAAGATGAATTTTATAAATACAAGCATACAGCAGATAAACAGACTTGTTGGAGATCTTGTTGACTGGGCATCAATAGAGCAGGGAAAATTCAGGCTTGAAAAAAATTATTTTGAGATGGATAAACTTGTAGATGAATTGGTAGTTGGACCAAAAGCAAGGGCGTCTCAGAAAAACATAGAGATATCAACTGAGATAATCAAAGAGGGGCTTAAAATAGTTTGCGCTGATAAAAGAAGGATAAGTCAGGTTGTGCTTAATTTGCTTGAAAATGCCATAAGACATACTTCAAGGGGTGGAAAGATAAAAGTTAGAGTTGAGAAAATGAAAGACGAAGATAGTGTTTGTGTAAGTGTTATAGACAATGGTGAGGGAATTCCTTCAGATATCCTTGAAAAGCTTTTTCAAAGTTTTTACCAACCGCCTGGTTCAAAAGCTGGCCATGGAAGGCTTGGGCTTGGGCTATCAATTTCAAAAGAAATAATTCAGGCGCATGGTGGGAGAATATGGGTTGAGTCTGAAGGGGTTGGTAAGGGCGCTTCTTTTAGATTTGTTCTTCCTTTTGCCAGAGAGGGAGAATCGGAAACAAAAAAGACATAATTTTTGAACGGGAGGAATTATGGCAAAAATAGTTACTGTTCTTCTTGCGGATGATCAAACATTGTTTAGAGAAGGGTTGAAAGATTTGCTTGAAGATGAAAAAGGCATAAAAGTAATTGGTGAGGCTAAAACAGGTCCTGAGGCTATTGATATGGTTAGAAGATTTAAACCTGATGTAGTTTTAATGGATATAAAGATTCCAGAATTAGATGGAATATCTGCAACGAAGGTGATAAGGGAAAAATTTCCACAGACAAATGTTATAATACTTTCAAGTTATGAGGATGAAGTTCATATAACCGAAGCGGTTGCGGCAGGAGCAAACGGTTATCTTTCAAAGATGCTTCCAGCCAGCGAGCTTGTTAATGCTTTAAAAACATTTACAAGCGAATCTGTTATGATTCCTCAACCTATAATGAATAAGCTTATAAGCGGCTTGAGACAGGGTGTTTCAAAAGATTCTCCCGAGGCTCTTACACCAACTGAGATGAAGGTTATGTCACTGCTTGGAAAAGGGAAATCCAATAAAGAAATAGCGGTTGAGTTAAAATGTAGCGTCAAAACCGTAAAAAATCATTTAAACAGCATATTTAATAAATTGGGCGTTACCAATAGAACAGAAGCTGTTGTAAAAGCTATTGAAAAAGGTTTAATATCGCCTGAAAATCAGTAATATTTACTCTAAATTATCTTTTTTTGTTAATAAATATTTAAAAAAATAGATATTGAAAAATTACCTATTTAATGCTATATAATAAGTATATGAGTAAAATATTTCAGAGAAAATTTCTATGTTTTAGAAGAAATGCTCAGGCTACGGTAGAATATCTTATGCTTTTAGCTATGATAGCTGGTGGAGCAATAATGTTTTTCATCCTTTTTTACAGGAAAATAATAGGTATTTTTTTTACTATTGTAGGTCTTATTCTTGGAGCTGGAACGCCAAAACAGGGTTGATTATGAAAAGAAAAGCTCAACTTTTATTACCATCTATTCTTGTAATACCATCCCTTCTTACTTTTATTTATCTTCTTTATGAAACGACCAAAATTTCAAGAGAGAAAATAAGAACTCAGTTTGCGCTTGATTCCGCCGCTTTCATACAGATGCAGGACTATACAAACTTTTTAAATAGAACTGCTTATGTAAACGGAGCTTTCCCATACAGGATATTCAAGCAGGAATGGGATTGCAAGACCCAGCAAGATTTTCTTCAGCGCACGGACGACAATGGAAATGCATGTCCTTATACAATGTTCTGGGAGGCTGGCGCATTCCCTTCCTGGGTAGGTGATGTTGTTGGGACAGATCCAAGTGGCTCTGTTTTTGATAATTCTGATAAATGGGAGATAAAATTTAATGATCAGCCGACAGAACTTGTAGAAAATCCAAGGCAGGCGCAGTTAAACTCCGTAACTCCTAATTTTGGGGATGAACTGATATTTATAAACACAAAGCAGGCTCAGAGAATATATATTTTCTGGGACCCTTCTCTTAATTACTATAAATTTTATGCTCAGGTTTATCTTACTCTTGGTACGATTGAAGAATCTCAATTTGCAGTGTTTCAAAGGTTGACAGAAAAGATGAATTTTTTCAGAAAATCGTTTTATCTTAATGCTGCTACACAAAAATGTCTTGATAATCCAGAATTTTGCGGACAGGATGCTCTTGATGGTTCAGGTTTAAGGAAATGGAATAGAAACAGTGATATAAAGATACATTACATAAAAAGAATGAGATGGTGGGCAAAATATTATGTTGGGGGGCTTCCGCCCTATGAAATAGCAAAGACCGATCCACCAGTTGAATTTCCAGAACCTGGACTTTTTCAATTAACCACAGCCGACCCAAATTTATTGAAGCAGGTAGGATGGGGATATCAACTTTATCATCCTGTAGATCCAGGTAAAAATTATTTTAACATAGATTTTAAATCAAAAGGTTGGAAAGAATGTTTAGATCAAGCCTCACCCTGTGTTCATGCGATGATTACATCACAGTGTCCAGATCTTCTCCATTCAAATAATTGCGTATGGCCAAATCCAACCCCAAAATATCAGACAAGGTTATATCCATAAGTATGAATAAAGTAATGATAAATTTAAAAAAAAGAGCGGCGCAAGCAATGACAGAGGTTGTTTTATTATTTCCAGTTTTTATAATAGTTCTTTATTTTACTGCAAAAATTTTAGCGCTTCTTGTTCTTGTTCAGAAGATGGAGATTTCAGCCTATTATGCAGCCAGAAGATGGCAATTAGAATCTCATTTATATACTGGTTATGCAAGTGGCTGGGATGAAACATTTTTAAAGCGGGATATAAAAGATAAGGTTGCTGAATATATAGGATTTAATTCAAGCAGTGTAAAAAAATTTCTTAATCTTAAAGACAATGGGCTTGAATTTGAAATTTTAAGGACTCAAGTGTGGAATGTGGTAACTATAAGGGTTTATACCAATCCGGCAGGTATAAAGCTTCTTTGTAAATATCCAAAACAGGCTGTTTGTGTGGATAAATTTAAAAATCAATATTGCGAATCAGGTTATGATTATATATGCACAAGCGGGAAAGCGCTTGAAGTCATAAAATATGTTCCAAATAGAGATAGGCCAATAGCGTTTGTACTTCCGGGCTTGCAGTCTTAAAAATATGTTGTGGTATAAAATAAAGCTTTTTTTTAAAAAAAACTGGCTTATAATTTCTATATTATTTTTGGTGATAATTTCTTTTGTAATACCTGTTATATATCTTTCAAAACTTGAATCTAATACAAGAAGATACATAATGGGAATAAACATTGCATCAATGCCGTGGGCAGTGCTGCAGACAATTATTTTTGTCGGTTTTTTGTATCTGCTTCATTATGGTGGAGGTTTTTCAAGATTTAAAAAAGCTAAAATGAAGTCAGAGAAGGTTAATGTAAGGTTTGGGGATATAATAGGACTTGAACAGGCAAAGCGGGAAGCATGGGAAGTGGTTCAACTTATAAAAGACAGAAAACGTGTTAAAAGAATTGGTGGAAAAATAATCAAAGGGGTTTTATTAATAGGACCTCCTGGATGCGGGAAAACAATGCTTGCCAAAGCAATAGCTACAGAATCTGAGGTTCCGCTTCTTTCAGTTGCAGGTTCAGAGTTTGTAGAAGTTTTTGTCGGTGTTGGTGCTTCAAGAGTCAGAAAATTATTTTCAGAGGCAAGATATACCGCTCATGCTTATGGTGCATGTATAATATTCATAGATGAACTTGAAGTTATTGGTAGAAGAAGAATTCTTTATGACGCTTTTGGCGGAGGTTCTGAGACAAATTCAACCCAGAATCAGCTTTTGGTTGAAATGGATGGACTTAATGACGATGACGCAAATGTTATAGTTTTTGGCGCAACAAATGCAATTGAAGAAATTTTAGACGAAGCGCTTTTAAGACCGGGAAGATTTGACAGGAAAATATTTATTGGAAAACCAAATTTAATGGAAAGGGAGCAATTATTTGCCTACTATTTAAGTAAGGTTAAATACGATCCTGCTATAGATATCCCAAGACTTGCAAGAAAAGCTGTTTACAAAACTCCTGCTGAAATAGAAAATATAGTCAAAGAAGCGGCTCTAATAGCTGCGAGAAACAACAGAGAGATGGTTGTATACAGCGATATAACTCAGGCTATAGAGAGAATAGAATTGGGATTTGCCCACAAGCTTGTAATGACTCCAAAAGAAAGGGAGATGACAGCCTATCATGAAGCGGGGCATCTTGTTGTATTATATCTCAGTCATCCAACAAGAGATGTTTTTAAGGTATCAATACTCAACCGTGGCGGAGTTTTAGGGGTGGTTCATTCAATACCCAAAGAAGAACTATTTACACAGGATAAAAACGCGCTTTTGGCTAATATCAGGGTTTCGCTTGCTGGATATGTAGCAGAGCTTATAAAATACAACAGCACAAGCGATGGGGTATCTTCGGATTTTGCTAAAGCAACAGGTATTGCTCATAATATGGTCTGGAGATTAGGAATGGGAATAAATGGATATATAGGAGATTTCAGTATAATTCCAGAGAAAGAGCTTTCTACTCTAATGGCGTCAAAACTTAATGATGAGACTGCTGAAATAATAAAAAGAGAAAAAACTTCAGCTGAAAAAATATTAAAAGAAAACTGGAATATAGTTGAAGAATTTGTGGCTCTTCTACTTGAAAAAGACGAACTTGAATATGACGAAATAGTGGAGGTTTTCAAAAAGCATGGGATTGAAAAAACTCCACTGATTACCTAAAATTTGATTTAGCATAGTGTTTTTTTATCTTAAATAAGATTTTAACTTGATTTATCAACCCAATTTACCAATAATAGAATAAATTGATATAACGAAAAATTATAAAACATTAAAAATTTAATAAACTATATATATAGTGTTTGTAAATTTACTTTAATAATGGTTCACTAATTTTTTAATAAGAAAATTTTCTTATTATTGTAGCTCTTGCTTTGCTTATTGAAAGACATATTAGAACTGGATAAACATTAAGTTTAATGGAGGGATGGCTGCGCTCGACTTGTCGTGGGTTAAATGCGGAGGGAGAGTTTGGCGCGGAGTCGCCAACGCGGGTACCGCGAAGCAAGAAAGTTTTGAAGACTAAATTTTTATTGAAAGACAGATTAGAACTGGATAAACATTAAGTTTAATGGAGGGATGGCTGTGCTCGACTTAGCGTGGGTTGAAAGCTTGGGAGAGTTTGGCGCGGAGTCGCCAACGCGGGTACCGCGAAGCAAGAAAGTTTTGAAGACTAAATTTTTGTTGAAAGACAGATTAGAACTGGATAAACATTAAGTTTAATGGAGGGATGGCTGAGCGGTCTAAAGCGCCGGTCTCGAAAACCGGTAGACGCCTTCGCGTCTCGTGGGTTCGAATCCCACTCCCTCCGTGCTTTACTAAGAAATGCGTTAAGCATTTCGCGGGGATTCGAAAGCCCGCAGCAAAACCTGGGCATACAGTTTTGCGAGGGGCGGCCCGCGAAAAATTTTGCGGTGAGCAAAATTTATTTGTGGGAGAATCCCACTCCCTCCGTGCTTTACTAAGAAATGCGTTAAGCATTTCGCGGGTGAGGACTGCCTTTAGAGCGAAACCTAAACGGTTTCGCGTGCAGTCCGCAAGGCCGGAGTTCGCCTTGGGCATTCAGGCGAACGAGGCGGGGTCGCGCAAGCCGTCAAGGCTATGCGTGACAGGACTGCCTTTAGAGCGAAACCTAAACGGTTTCGCGTGCAGTCCGCAAGGCCGGAGTTCGCCTTGGGCATTCAGGCGAA